>JBBRAG010000008.1:0-133309 GCA_038206945.1 Bacteroidia bacterium
TTTGGAAATTCACTCTAAACAATACCGTTTGTTAGATAATTATATTAACGAAGGGCGCAAAAAACTACTCTCGGTCGAAACAGATTTCTTACTAATCGGAAAACTAGGAAAACCGATTACTACTGAAGATGTGCATTATATCATTTCTACTCTGAAACCGCTTTATCCTGATAGGAATTTGAACCCTAAAACCATACGCCAGTCTGTCATTGCTAATTGGTTAAATGAAAAAAAACTGCCCCTTGAGCAAGTGCAAATGATGTCGGGGCAAAAATGGATTTCTACCACCGTTAAGTATCGCCAAACCTCAATAGAGGAACAAAGGGAGTTGATGAATAAATGGTTTCCGCTAGGGTAAAATGTTAATAAAAGTTGACCTTTGTAACTTAGTAAAAAAGATGCCCGTATAAATAGTGAAAAAAGTAGTATATTTGTATATAAATTAAAGTAAGAATAAACAATGGCAACACCAATCAAAATAACACCTGTATTAAAAGGTAATGATGCTATTTTCTTTAATAAGCAATTAGTTAAGTCTTCTAAGAAAACTACTGCTAAAGGAAGAGTTGTTTCTGCAAGCGATAGAAGGAAAATTTCTAGTGCTGTAAGTAAATTTTTGAAAAGCAAAACAGCGTAATTCTTGTGCCTAAATCAAATATCCCTTTTCCATACGATAAAAATCTTTTAGTATCTGTTCTTAATGAAGATTTTGATTTAACAGATTTCACTTGTGGTCGAGATGATATTGATGATTTTTTAAAAGATGATGCTTTAAATTATCAGAGTCAAAAACTAGCCACAACTTATTTAGTACATTCTAAAGAACAAGTTGTCATAGGTTACTTTAGTATTTTAAATGATTCTTTGAGTGTAAGAAATATTGCTAATAATGAACGTAACAAATTTAATAGAAGGTTACCAAATAATAAAAGGATAAATCAATATCCTGCTGTTAAGGTTGGAAGAGTCGGAGTATCTGAAGGATTACAAGGAACTGGCTTTGCTTATTTGTTAATGGATTTTATAAAAGAATTTTCAATCGAAAATTTGAATCCAGCTTGCCGTTTAATTATTTTGGATGCTATTAATGAACCCCAACAAGTAAAATATTATGGCAGGAATCATTTCTTGTTTTTAATGGAATCTGATGCTGAACAAAGAACTCGGCTGATGTATTTCGACCTATTAAATTTCAATTAATTTTTTCATGGTTGGTTTATATAAAGTAAAGAGAAATTTAACGATTTCTCTTTTTTTATTATCTTTGTTTTAGATGAGATATAGTTTACAAAATAATACTTCTTATAGTAATATCAATGTTTTGTATAACAGTACTCAAGCATCCAACCCTAGTTTGTTTTCTAACCGCACAACACAGTATAGCTACGGGATGAACGGGCAAGAGAAGGATGATGAAATAGCGCAGGGAATTTATTCAGCCATGTATTGGGAGTATGACAGTAGGTTAGGGAGAAGGTGGAACTTAGATCCAAAACCTCAAATAAGTATTAGTGATTATGCTGCTTTTGCTAATAATCCGATTTGGTTTACTGATGTATATGGAGATGAAGTAGATTACGGCAAAAAAGGGGAGGGTAAAGTTAGAAATAAGATCAATTCGTTTTTCTCACGTGTATTTAGTAAATCCTATCGTGAATCTTATAGGGGTTGGCGCGATGCTAAAACAGAAGATGGCACAAGTATAGTATATCATCTTCAAAAAACTGCCGACAGCCGAATTTAATAAGCGGTGGTGAAGTAACTGCAAATAGTGATATAGACAAAACTGTAAAATATGGTGGCTTTGCAAGCGTAGAATTTGAAAGTAAAACAATAGGAAGTGATAGGCATTCGCCTGAATTACTTAAAGGTCATGAGGCATTTAAAAAGGGAAAAACAGAAACAGTTACTGAAGAATTTGATTTAAAGCGTCGTGTGCCTGGCTTTGACATTACTTTAAATGCAGCAACCATACCGGATGAATTTACAGTCAATAATCAGACTACAGGTGGGCAAATATTAGCACCTACGGTGTTGGGCGGTAGTAATTATAGCGCGGTTTTACCACCAAACGGCAAGAATTTAGTTTTAAATAATGTTGGTGCTGGAGATATTAGAGTTATAGTTGAATCTAATCGAGTAAATCCATGTACAGATTGTACCCCTAACGCTACCAATACAGATTATTCAATAAAGTATGAGATGTATAGGGGAATGCGAATAAAAATACCTGTACCTAGAATTAAGTAAAAGGCCATGAAAAATTATATTATTGTATCATTTATATTATTATTTAGTCTTAAAGTATCTTCACAAAAATTAGATACGGTTATAGTAATAAATTATAAATACGACTATTTAACAGATCGAAACAAAGTCTTATCAATGGATTTAAAAGGCGATACCATAATAGTATTAAAAAAAGATTCCGATAAAGCAACTGATAGAGCTTGGGACATTTTAAATAAAAAGCCTTATTGTAAAATATATAATTGCAATAATAATTTGATGGAAATGTGTGTTTGGTTTGGAGAGGGTTTTAACGGTTTTTATACCTCATATTATCCAAATGGCCAAGTAAGAAGCAAAGGAAAATTTGATTATAATAACAAAGTAGGTAAGTGGTATTATTATGATAAAAAAGGTAAAGTAAAAGAAGAAGAATATAAATAGTAAAAATCCTTAAACTAAGAACGCCAGGCTTACAGCTTGGCGTTTTAGTTCTATACCTCTTGTAAACCGATTTAACGGGCTTAGCAACGAGCCGAGCCGCTAACCCCGCTCCGCTGCTTTGTGTGCCGTGAAAGAATTAAACTATGAGTGTTGCGATAGTTTAAAACAATGTTGTATAAAAGATGATAGTAGGTCTACCAGTGTCGCTGTGCAAGCGGAGGCACTAAACCGCCTCTCGGTGCTAAAGGAGTAATTCGATGGTATTGAACGGAAAGAGGAAAAGGCTAACTGGAGATAAAATTCCACGGAAAAGTGTAATAAAACCGCACGAATATTCGTTTTTTTGGTTCACAGCTTATGTTTAGGCATGCCAAATCCATTGCCATTATAATACTACTTTTGCCATGCTTACCAAAAAGCAAATGATGATACAAAAAAAATAGTTTTTACTTGGCATTTTTTATATTGTTTATTGGTTACGAGCACATCCCACAAAACTTACCAGCTCTGTTTACATTGTGTCTATTTTTTGCAGATTCTCTAATTTGCTTTTGAAATCTATTTTTAACTATTGATTCTCCATTAAAAACTTCCATTGGCGACAGTCCGTAAAAATCATTAGGAAACCACTCATGATTATTCTCATATTCAACCACCCGTTGGCGCGGATTTGTAATCCGTGCCATAATAAAACGAAAACATTATCTTTGCTGTAATGTCGACAAAGTATAAGGCAAGAGAAAATGACAGGGCGCACTTCATAACCATAACTACTGTTGGATGGGTGGATATATTTACAAGACTGAATCACAAAACAACAATTATAGAGTCTTTAAAATATTCCCAGTTGTCGCGGATTTGCAATCCGTGACCATAAAAAATAAGTAAAACAAAAACCGCAGTTAATTTGCTACGGTTTTTTTATGTTTAAAAAAAATTTTAGGTTTTGATGAATTTATTCATTTGCTTTTATTTTTTAAAATGAAATTAATGCGTGCTAAAACATTCCTAACAAGGTAAATTACTACTTTTGCGTATGAATGTTTTAGATTCAAATATTGTTTCAGAATTTATTTTTAAAACCTCCCGCAGCGGAGGTAAAGGGGGCCAACATGTAAACAAAACCGAAAGTAAGGTTGAGTTTGCCTTTGATATTGCCTCTTCTAAATTTTTAACCGACGAGCAAAAGCATCTTATTATAATTAAACTAAAAAATAAAATTGATAACCAGGGTTTTTTGCACATGAATGAAAGTGGAGACCGTTCTCAATACGCCAATAAAGAACAGCTGGTTAAAAAAGCTTTTAAATTAATGAAAGCTTCTTTGGTTAAACCTAAAAAACGCGTGGCTACCAAAGTAAGTAAAGCCTCTAAACAAAAACGAATAGATACAAAAAAGCACATCGGCAAAATAAAAAGCACACGCAATAAAAATATAGATTTTTAATTTTATTGAGCTGCCCGGCTCTTTTTGCTAGTAGCACCCATATTAAACCAACCAATAGCTTTTTGTGTACCTGCTGTTTGCTGGATGTTTGTTTTTACATTAGCAGGGGTTATAGCAAACAAACCACTTTGTGCATTGGTAAGTTGCTGATTTAGCTGGGTTAAATAGCTATAGGTATCTTTATTGATCGATAAAATTTCAATGGTACATAAATCGTCTTTAAAGAGCGCATTATCGTTGTTGGTTAAATTAAAAAATGCTACCGGCGGTAAAAAAGGATATCCATCAGTTCCATCATAACCACCATCCTGAAAAAAATCCATCTGGTTTGGCTGGTTATACAATATACCATTTTTATAGGTCTTAACCCAATAATAATCTGCAGCACCCATACTATCTGTAGCGTGTATGTAGGGGTAATATTTGCGGGGGCTGGTAGTATCGCTATTAGGTAACGTATCTTTTGGCACAAAACCAGAGCTACTAAATACAATAGAATTAACTATAGTAGTTCTGTTAAGGATAGAGTAAGCAGTATAGCTGTTACCATTTATGGATACATTTAACTGATATTTGTGGTTTACATACGCCATAGTATCGGTTGCTGTTAACGGCACATAATAATAATTTCCTTTTCCATCTGGCGTAAAAATAAATGTTTTTGCAACTGTTAGATCGTTTAAAGTTACCGTTGCGCCCAGTAAAGCAGGCGTAGGGGCGTTGCTAAAATAATCTGCCGTGGTGGTTAACCTTACTTTTTGTGTATCGGGTGCGTTATTAATAAAAGCATCCACCACAACTAATTTATTTTTGCTGCCGGGCACATCTACCTGTATAACTTTTGTGCAAGATGTAAGCCATAGTAAACTAAAGGTAACAACTGATATACTAAGAATGAATGTTAGTTTTTTCATGGTATTAAAATTTAAAATTATAAGTTATGGCAGGTATAACAGTGCCAACTACGGTATAGCGTAAGGCCTGTGTTTGTACCGGATTTTTTGGATCGGCCTGAAAATAAACGGCGAATGTATTTTTTTTAGCATACGCGTTATAAACACTAAATACTATGCTGCTTTGCCAACGTCTTTTATCATTCTTTTTAAAATTATACGTGGCCGAAAAATCTAGTCGGTTATAAGCCGGGTTACGGTAATTGTTTCTTAAATTGGTGGTATTATAACCTTGCACATACCCTTGTATTTCAAAGCGAGAATCGGGAAAGGTATTTGGTGTACCGCTTATGTAAACAAAATTGGCCGATATATTCCATCGTTTGTTAAAGTCATAATTTAAAACAATGGCTAAATTATGCGGCCTATCGTACCTGCTGGGAAACCATTTGTTATTGCTTAAACCTTCTATTTGGCGCAACGTTCTAGATAAGGTATAACTAACCCAGCCGGTAAATTTGCCTTTATTCTTTTTAAAATAAAATTCAGAACCATAGGCGTGGCCTTTGCCTTGCAGCAAATCGCCTTCATATGTTTTATTTAAAAGTAAGTTGGCATTATCTACATAATCTAATTGGTTTTGCAGGTATTTATAATACACTTCTACCGAGGCTTCAAACATATTCTCTTTAAAATTTCTAAAATAACCTACGGCCACCTGATCTGCCAATTGTGGTTTAATGTTGTTGGTAGCAGGTGTCCAAATATCTAAAGGCGTGGCGGCTGCTGTGTTTGATACTAATTGCAGGTATTGAGCCGTACGGTTATAACTTGCTTTTATAGAACTGTTATCGGTTACCTCTACTTTAAAAGAGGCACGTGGCTCCCAATTACCATAATGTGCAATGGTTTTAAACATACCATAATGTACACTGTCTTTTAAGCGTTTAGAGTTGTTGGGAATGGTATCATAATAATCATACCGATAACCCTGACCCATAAAATTAAACATAGAATAACGTACACCGGCCTGCACACTTATACGCGAGTTTATCTTTACTTCATCATCAATATACAAAGCGTTTTCCATGCCATATTTATTAGGAAGACTAATGTTATTAGAACCATTATCGGTGCTTACAATGGCTTTACCTGGTTCAAATTGAAGCATGAGACTTTGCCCGCCAAAGTGCATGGTGTTTTTATTGTTAAGGTAGTAGGTAAAATCTGGCTTAATGCTGTAATTAACTATGTTAGATGTCCATGTAAAGCTTTGGTTACTGCCTTCATTTTTAAAGCCTAAACCATAGTTATAATTGCTATAAAATGCGGTGGTGTTTAAAAATAATTTTTCGTTAAATAAGTGGTTCCATCTAAGGCTGGTAGTAGCATTGCCGTATTTAAAACTAAAACCGGCGCCAAATACATCTTGGCCAAAATAGCCACTTAAGAATAAATTATTTTTTTGATTTACGCGATAATTAATTTTAGCCGTAAGGTCATAAAAATAAAATTTAAGGTCTCCAAGGTCAGGATTTGTTTTCTTTAAAATAGGTTTAGCCAACACATCTATATAACTACGACGAGCCGCTACTATAAAAGACATTTTATCTTTAATTAAGGGGCCTTCAACAGAAAGACGGCTAAAAATTGTACCAATACCACCGTTTATTTGAAGGTTTTTACTGTTACCTTCCTTCATACGAATATCTAAAATAGAAGATAACCTACCGCCATATTGTGCGGGTATGCCTCCTTTAATAAGCTTTACATCTTTTACCGCATCGGGGTTAAAAATAGAAAAGAAACCAAATAAGTGTGATGCGTTGTAAACAGGCGCTTCATCCAATAAAATTAAATTTTGATCAATATTTCCGCCACGTACATTTATACCTGATGCCCCTTCGCCCATGGTAGTAACGCCCGGCAATAGTTGTATGGCACGTATAATATCTACCTCGCCTAATAAAGCGGGTATGCGGCTTATTTGTTTTATATCAAGCTTAGCCACGCTCATTTCGGTAGATTTTACGTTTTGATCCTCACGTTCAGAAGAAACAACCACTTCTGCTAAAGCATTAGCGGCATCGCTCAGTTCAAAATTTTGAGTAAGGTTTGCGTTTGTAAGATTTACTTTTTTGCTCTGCACCGCATATCCAATATAAGATACTGCAATGTTGTGCGTATCTGCTGTAAGCAATAACGAGTAATACCCATATGCGTTGGTACTTACACCGTGCGTGGTGCCCTTTTCGTACACACTAACACCAATTAAAACCTCGCCGTTTTTGGCATCTTTTATATAGCCGCTAATAGAATGATTTTGCGCCTTTACCCCTACAAAAAACAAAAAGTAAAAACTAAGCAGTACAGTAAATTTCTTCATGATAAAATGTGCTAATTTTTTAGCGCGACAAAACTACCGAAACTTTTATTTGTTTTTTAGTTTCCTTTAAAATAATTAACTAAAGGTTAACTATACATGTAAAAGAAAGCCTATAATAGATGGTTTCTATTACTATTTATTTATAACCTATTAATTACTACCAAACTGTTAAATTTAAAATTTTTGCTTGATAATTGTTTTTTTTGGTTGTATGTTTGTTATAATTAGTATACAATAAATTGCTTTTAAACGTGTTAAACTACCCATACAACATATACCTTAAAATACTAAACCTATGGTATAATGGGCTACAAGCCCCTGTTTGTAGGGTATTACCCCCCCCCTTTGCATTTAACGGGTATAAAGTAGCAGGTAACAGGTATTGGGTAGCAGGTTTCTCAAACACTAAACGCGTTATCTTAAGCCTTAAGCGTGTTATCTCAAACACTCAGCCGGGTGGCTCGCACGCAGTCAGGTAACTTAGCACCAGGATCTTACTCATACTCTTTACAAATAAATGGGAAAGCTGTTTATACAAAAAAAATGATTAAGACTAATTAATTTTTAAAGCCTTGCCATTATGCTACGTTTATCGAGGCATAATGGCAGGGTTTTTCTTTTTAAATAAAAATTTATCTTTTCTTATCTAATTTAAAGAAAAATGAAAAAAATATTTACTTTATTAAGTATGTTACTAATAAGTAATATACAAGCACAAATTACATACATATTTACCCCAGATAGCGGCTCTACTATTGGTCTTATTGGTGGATTACCTCAGCAAGATCAATTAATGATAGTAAATTTTGAGGTATCGGGCTATCAATATGTAAATATAAACAGGCATGGAAAGTATATTAGTATATATGATATGAGCCATACTTTGCAAAAAACTATTTCCATGGCAAATATTCCTACGGGATCTAATTGCACAGGAGATGTACTTTATTTATCTCAACATTTATTTAATGCAGATAGTAAGATAGAATTTATTGGTTCTTGTACTAATTGTTTTAATGGTATGCCATATTACACAGCTATATATAATGAAGATGGTACAGTACTTTTTTCTGATACTGCCATTCCAGCCATAAAACCAAATACTCCGGTACAACAATACCCTATTTATAACACACCAAATGGTACTAAAATGATATTAAGTTACACAAATGGGCAAGCAAAAGTATTTGGTTTAGCAGGCACGCTAACTACAGCCATAAATAAAACAAGCCATAGCTTTGCAGGCAGCATGGATAATGCCTACCCAAACCCAACAACGGGTAGCACTACAGTTGCCTATACCTTACCGCAAGGCCTAAATAATGGCGAGGTGGTTTTTTATAACCAAAAGGGCGCAGAGGTAAAACGCTTTAAGGTAGATAATACATTTAGCAACTTGCAAATTACCACCGCAGATATTGAAGCAGGTACGTATTATTACCAACTGCAAACAGGCGGCAACGCAAGCAGTACAAAAAAACTAATTGTGGTTAAGTAGGTAATTGTTTTTTAATTTATACTTTAGCCTGCAAATAAAAAATATGCAATTCCCCGAAACAGAGCTTATTATAACCGATAAAAACAACGTTTATCATTTAGATATTAACGAAGAACATATTGCCGATGATGTTATTTTGGTAGGAGACCAAGGCAGGGTAGAACAAATATCTAACATGTTCTCTAACGTAGAATGTAAAATACAGCACCGCGAGTTTGTTACCCATACAGGCACGTTTAACGGCAAGCGCATAACCGTAATTTCTACCGGTATTGGCACGGATAATATAGATATTGTGTTAAACGAGCTGGATGCGGCAGTAAACATCGATTTAAAAACGCGCACACTTAAAGATAAAATGCGCAGTCTTAATATTATTCGTTTGGGTACTTCGGGCGCTTTACAGGCAGATATTCCGGTAAACTCATTGGTAGTTTCTCAATATGGTTTAGGTTTAGATGGTTTGCTAAATTATTATGCCGATTATAAATCTATTAACGAAGATTTTATTAGCGATTCTTTTATGAAACACACCAATTGGACGGATAATCTTCCTTACCCATATTGCGTAAAGGCCGATGATACCTTATTTAAAAAATTTGCCCAAGGTAATCCAACAGGTATAACAGCCACAGCACCGGGTTTTTATGGTCCGCAGGGAAGGCAACTTCGTTTAAAAGCAGCCAAGCCAAATCTTAACGAATTATTGACCGAGTTTAACGCTAACGGCACTTGCATTACCAATTTTGAAATGGAAACCTCTGCTTTGTATGGGTTGGGCAAATTATTAAACCATAAATGCCTAACTGTGTGCGTAATTATAGCCAATAGAGTGATAAAACAATTTACTTCTGATTATAAAAAGAGTGTTGAGCACCTCATAACCAATAGTTTAGAGAGATTAACAGGCTAATTGTTAATATGTATTTTTTTAGCATAAATTAACCACTCTTTCGTGTTGTAGTTTTGTGATGTGAGTAAACAACGCATCAATAAAAAAGAGCTTAACGCACTGATACATTTGTTGGATGATCCGGATGAGATTATTTATTCGGAGATAAAAAACAAATTTGTTTCTCTTGGCCCACCGGCCATTCCGCATTTAGAGTCAGCCTGGGAAAACACCTACGATATTATCATGCAGAAACGTATTGAGCAGATAATACATGATATTCAATTTCAAAAATTACAATCAGAATTAGCTAAGTGGAGCAGCAAGGAAAGTGAAGATTTGTTGAAAGGTTTATTTCTTATTGCGCATTATCAATATCCCGATCTTAACGAAGAAAAACTACGCAAACAGATAAAACAAATAACACAAGATGTTTGGCTTGACCTGAATGAAGACCTTACCGCGCTTGAAAAAATACAAGTGCTTAATCATATTTTGTTTGAGGTACATAATTTCTCAGGTAGCAGCATTAATAATTATTACTCTCCTCAAAACTCTTTTTTTAACTGCCTGTTAGAAACTAAAAAGGGTAACCCGGTAATGCTTAGTTGCCTGTATATTATTATAGCACAAGAATTAAAGATACCTATTTATGGCGTTAACCTGCCCGAACATTTTATTTGCGCTTATTTAAATGAGGATAAAAACCTGGTTAATCTTTCAGGAGATAGTGCGGAAAAGGATCATATTTTATGTTACGTAAATCCATATCGTAAAGGAATTGTTTTTCAACACAGTGATATTGATGCCTTTTTAAAACAATTAAAATTAGAATCTATCCCTATGTTTTATGAGCCATGCAGCCATAAAGATATAATTATACGTGTACTAAGAAACCTTATTTTCTCTTACGAAAAATTAGGGCATACCGATAAAATTGAAGAGTTAAGTTCTTTAATTGATACGATAAACAATAAGTAAATTAATTACTTAGTAATATCCGGATTATTTTTATCTGCACCGATACTAATAGCATCAGCGGTTGGTGTAATAACGGTGCTTGTATTGTTAACCGAAGTGGTAGAATCTGTATGGGTAGTTTCGCCCTGAGAATCGGCATGATTGCCGGGCGTAATTGTATTCGTTGGGTTTTCATCGTGCGGATTTTCTGTGCAAGATGTAAAAGCAATTCCTAAAATAAAAAGACTTGCTACCGATAGTTTTTTTAATGTTATCATACGTTTATTTTTAATTTAAAAAGCGACAGTTAATTAAAACGAATGGTAAGTAAGCGTATACTTGCATTTCTTAATTTTAATAAACTGCCAGCTTTTATATTTATTTTATTCAATTTATATGCCAAGCATTTCAATAAAAAAAATATTTAATACTCTTTAGGTACGCTGCTAACACCATTTGTAGGAGCCGTATTTTTAGAAGAATTTTTATTGGTAGAATTATTTTTTGACGATTTATTTTTTCGTTTACTTTTAGATTGATTTGCCGCTGTGGCAGAATCTATTGAAACAGTGCGTGTGCCTGCGGGCTGAGGTGTAACATCATTGATTAAAGTAACCGCCTGAAGCTTTATCCAAGCTGCTTTGCGCTATTGCGGCATTTATTACAAAGGTGGCAAAAATAGTAAAATAAATTTTCATATGAAATGTTTTACTCTTTCATTAAAAAATTAAACAATTAGATCATCATTCAAAATAAAGTTTATCTAAAAATACCCATTTATTATCTTTAATGGTTTAAGAAAAACCATCACTCATTTTATGGACTATACTTTTTAAATTATCATCAAAATATTCTTCTTTCTCAAAAATGTTAAGTCCGCTATTTTCTTTAGTAAGATAATTTTTTAAGACTTCTATAGTGGGTAATATTTCATGCAACCACATATCATCTGCTTCTTTTACAAATGCCGAACTCATAATATTAGTTTACTAGAGAGAAACAATTCTTATTCCTATTTAATTAAACAGGCTTTTTATTAATAACAAAACTTAGTTTGGTAGAAGTGGGCACAACGTTTCCTAATAAAAATCCCCAAGGCTTTAAGGAGTCTATATGATCAAATATAACTTTAATAATAGCCGTTAAGGGTATAGATAAGAACATACCCGGAACGCCCCAAATGGCGCCGCCAATTAAAACTACTATGATAGAAATGAGAGCATTTATTTTTACTCTTGAAGCTACAATATTAGGAACCAGGTAATGATTATCTATAAATTGTATAACAATGTAAGCTACGATTACCATTACAGAATAGCTGTAAGAATCTTTAGTAACAAACGCAATTATTAAAGGTAAAGAAATAGATAATACGCCGCCTATAAAAGGTATAACGTTTAAAATAGCCCCTAATACCCCTAGTAGGATAGCGTAATCTATACCTATTATTAATAAGCTAGCAGAATTTAATACCGACATAATTAGCATTTCAAAAAACAAACCCACCAAGTAACTATGAATAATAGTTTTAGTACTTGTTAGAACTTCAGATACACTGGCATAATGCTCTGCTCTAAATAATTTTCTTATAAATTCAAGAAGTAATGTTTTATAATATAATATCATAAATAAATAAACCGGTAATAAAGTACACACTATTATTACTCTGCCAACTTGGTTAAGTTTTCCCTGGGCAAAATTGCTCATCGCTTCACCGCGTGCTTCCTGGTATTTAGCGTTTATTTTTTGTTCATCTATTTTAAATTTAGTAGAGATCCAATGAATGGCATCTTTGCTGGCACTAGCAAATTTTAATTTTAATTGTGGTAAGGTTTCACTAAACATTGACATTTGTGAAGAGAGTATATAAAAAATAAAAGCTACCACCACAATAGATAATACTACTGTTATAGAAATAGATATAATTTTATTAAGACCAATACGCATAAAAAAATTAACTATTGGATTTAAAAGTATAGCTAAAATAAAGGCATAAATTAACGGAAGAATAATTTCTCTTCCAAAAATCATAGAAGTAACTAATGCAAATACGCAAATTGATATAAGCGCAACCTTTGCATAAAAAGGTATTTTGAATTCTGTATTCATAAATTTAAAATAACTTTTTACAAGTTACCATAATAATTTTTTTTTTAAATGGGTCTTCTTCCCTGAATAATTCTAAGTATGATAGCGATAATAGCTATCACTAATAAAATGTGTATAATACCACCGGCACTATAACCTATAAAACCTATTGCCCAAATAATAATTAGAATTACGGCTATTGCGTAAAGTAAATTTCCCATAAGTTACTTTTTAATTGTTGTTTATATTTTTTTTTATTGGATCTCCTATTCGATGTGATTTTTGATATGTAATTTCTGTATCTGGTTTAGTGGGATCTTTTGTGGTCGAAACCGGATTCACATCTTCATCCTTTGTTTTTTTTGAAGAAGAATTACTTTTAGTTTTTTTCATTTTAGATTATTACAATTTAACTATTTATAATATTATGCCACAATAAATTAAACAAGTACGGTATTATAAAATAGAATTGTGAGGAATTAAATGCCCAATTATGTATTAGGAAAAACTATTGTAAACGTAGTACCTATATTTTCTTTTGATTCTACTTTTATAGCTGCGTTATGAGATTTTATGATGTTTAAAGTTGATACAAGGCCCAGCCCCATGCCGGTTTTTTTAGTTGTAAAATAGGGCTCAAATAAATTTTTAAGATTTGCTTCGCTTATGCCTGATCCGGTATCTTTAATAATGATCTTAGTTTCTTCTATAGTATGAAGAATACTTATCGCTAACTTTCCGGTATTGGCTTCCATGGCTTCTACAGCGTTAACTATTAAATTTATTAATGAAATAGTAATTTTTTCAATATCAACTTTTTTAACGATGGGGTAATCAGGAAACACAGTATCAACAGTAATGTTTTTTAATTGTATACGGTCGTCGGCAATTTCAATAGCATCTTTAACTACTTCAACAATATCAATTAATTCTAACCGTAACTCAATGGTTTTAGAAGACTGTAATAACTCACTAATAATGTTATTTATCCTTGAAGAACTTCTTTTAATAATATCAATAAAAAGTTTTTGTCCTTCAATTTTTTTCTCTTCAATGCCTTCTATAGAAAGACCTATGTTTGTAAGGGGGTTTCTAATTTCGTGCGCCAACGTTCTAACCAGGCGATAAGTGGCATCTAATTTTTCTTTTTGCAATTTGGCCTGTTCTGCCTGCGTGCGTATAGTTTCATCTAAAATAATGCCTTGCCAGTATGATTGTTGGTTAGGTAGGTCAAAATAAGTAATTGAAATATCTGCTAACACACTTTCTTCGGCATTGGTAATTAATTCTACCGCTAAATTTTTAATATTTTTTTTCTCTTTGATAAGATTTTTTATTACTTCTCTATCTTTTTCAGCGATGTAATCTAATAAGGATTTATGTTTTAATTCCTCGGGTGTTTGGCCTAATAAAAAAAGACTGGCGGGGTTACATTCGGTAAATTTAAGGTCTTCATCGCAGGTAAAAATAAAACTAATAGCATTTTCAAAAAGTAAGCGGTATTTTTTTTCGTTATCATTAATTAATTTAAAACTTTTAAAACGCTCTAAAGCATAACGCAAACTCCTTTCAAGTATTTCGGAGGTTAGATCTCCTTTAATTAAATAATCGTACGCACCATTTTCTACAGCCAACCTGTCTATTTGCGCATTTCCTTTACCGGTTAATAAAATAACAGGTTTTATAGATCCTTTTTCAATAGCTTCTTTTAAAATTTCGAGTCCGGTTTTTGCGCCTAAGCGATAATCAATAAAATAGGCGTCGTAACTATTTTCGGTAAGCTTTACTAAAGCTTCAGAATCTTTATAACACCAAGTACAAGTAACATTAAATTCGGTAATTTCTTCTAGATATTGCGATGTAATAAAATAATCATCTTCATCATCATCAATAATTAAAACATTTATATTAGACTGCATCATATCTGGATTTATGGAAAATAAGTATAGTTTTAAATTTTTTAGATATAAAATTACATGTTACCGTTAAATTCTTTGTACTGTTTCATTTTATTATATAAAGTTTTTCTATCAATGTTTAAAAGTAAAGCCGCTTTACTTTTATTGTAATTGCATTTTTTTAGCGCTTCTACAATTAATTCAAACTCTGCATCTATACTTGCATATTTCATGCCGAACTCGCTTATCTCAATAGGTTTTTTTACAGGGGCTGCATATTGCTGAACAGGAATTGGAGCTGCATTTATAGAAACATCAGATGTGGCTTCCCCAAAATTTAATTTTTCAAAATGAGTAATTTCAAAAGGTAGAGAACTTAATTCAACATGGGTACCGGCTGTTAAAAGAGTAGCTCGTTTAACCACGTTATTTAATTCTCTTAAATTTCCTGGCCAATTGTAATGATAAAAGGCGTTCAACACTTCAGTGCTAAATCCTTCTACAGTTTTATTTAATTCGTTATTTGTTTTATTTAAAAAGAATTCGGCAAATAATTTAATGTCTTCTGTACGATTTTTTAATGGAGGAAGATCAATACTAAATTCATTAAAACGATGGTAAAGATCTTCTCTAAACTGGCCTTTTTTAGCCGCTTCTGATAAACGCTCATTACTGGCTACTATAATACGTACATCTAGGTCAATATCTTTTGTACCGCCCACGCGGCGCATTTTTCTTTCTTGTACAACGCGCAATAACATTACCTGTATATCGTACGGTAAGTTGGCTATTTCATCTAAAAAAATGGTGCCACCGTTTGCTCTTTCAAAACTGCCAATTTTTTGGTTTAAAGCACCGGTAAACGAGCCTTTTTCGTGCCCGAATAATTCGCTGGCAGCTAACTCTTTAGACATGGCGCCGCAATCTATAGCTATAAAGGTTTGGTTATGGCGTTTACTGTGGTTGTGTATTTCGCTAGCAATAGATTCTTTACCACTCCCGCTTTCTCCATAAATTATTATGCTGTAATTGGTTGGCGCCACTAAATTTATCTGGTCTAAAATAACTTTAAAGGCGGCGCTGTTTCCAAAAATATACTTACCTCTGTTTTTTTTAGATGTTTTAGCATCGCCTTTACTTTCAGGTTTATTTGTCTGCATAACAGCAGCCTCTTTATCTTCTTTTTTATCTGTTTCTAAAGCTCTTTTTAGGGTTAGTAAAATTTCTTCGGGCAATAGTGGCTTGGTTACATAATCGTAAGCACCTAATTTCATAATGGTTACCGCCATTCTAACATCGCTATAGCCTGTCATTATAATTACAGGAACCTGGGCATGTAATTCTTTTATTTTTATAAGAATATCTTTACCGGTCATATCTTCTAGCCTAAAATCGCATAGAACTATATCGGGTTTGTTATTACTTACATATTCTATAGCTGCTTTACCGGTATTGGTAATGTTAACTTCAAAACCGTTTTTTATTAAAAACCTGCTTAAAAGCATACAAATATCTTTGTCGTCATCAATAATTAATATATTGGCCATAGTTAAAGTTTGTGTTGGTTCTTAAAGTATGTAATTAAAGAAAATTTGCTTAAATTTATATAATAAGTTTAATATTTAATATATTTTAGCATTAGTTAAATCTCCTAAGCAAACTATATGCCTATACTATTTCATAGGCTTAAAGTTTATAGTGATAATATTTAGAAATTAGATTAATTTGCGCTACCCAAATTATTTTGTTTTATGGGGAATTTTCTTTAAAATTTTCCCCAATTGAATGTTTTCGAGTAAATAAATACCCAACTATAAAATACATGCAAAATTTATTCATTTTAAAGTAGCTCATTTTCAATTACTTACAAGTAAAAAAATTTTGGCACTATTATTATTATACCCCCACGTATAATTAAATAATATTCATTTAAAAAAATAAAATTATGTTACGTTGGTCATTTATATTTTTGGTAGTTGCTTTAGTGGCAGCTTTATTTGGTTTTACCGGTATAGCAGCCAGCGCGGCGGGTATTGCAAAGATTTTATTTTTTATTTTTATAATATTATTTTTTATTGCTTTAATATTAGGTGGAACCGTTATGAAAAAAATGAAAGACTAATCATTAAAAATAGAAATTATGGCAATTATACAAACACAATCTCAGAAACAAACACAAAAGCTAACGTTTAAGCAAATACAATTGTTTAATATAGTTGCTTTACACACAGCAGAGTTAGAACAGTATATTGCCAACGAAATGGCAGCAAACCCTGCGTTAGAATTTGATCAAGATCAACAAAATTCTGAAGAAAAACCTCAGATAGAAAATGAAACTTCTACCGTTAAAGAGGATGATTTTGTTAGCGAAGGCAAATTGGGCGAAGATTATGATTATACCGATTACATGGATAAAGATTCTTTAGATGATTATAAATACGAAGTAAATAATAACGGAAGCGAAGAGGATAAAAGAGAGCAAATTATTTTAGAGAGCAATCATTTTACAAAAGGATTAATATTTCAGCTAAACATGCTTTCAATCTCTGAAAAAGAAAAACAATTAGGTATGTACTTAATCGAATCTTTAGATGATGATGGATATTTGCGCAGAGAAATAAGTGAGCTTGCTGATGAATTTTCTTTTCAGTATAATTTAATTATTGATGAAGTTGAGTTAACCGCTGTTTTAAATAAAATTAAACAATTCGATCCACTTGGTATTGGCGCAAAAGATTTACAAGAATGTTTGCTTATACAATTAAAAGCACAAAAATTACAGACAAAAGATACCTTTAACGCTATTAGTATTTTGCAAAATTTTATGCAAGAGCTTTCTGCTAAAAAGTTTGATCTTATCCGCAGCTCTTTAAAAATTGCTGAAGAAGAATTTACGGATGCTTTAGATGAAATTAAATCTTTAAACCCAAAACCGGCAGGCATCGCGCATGAAAATTCTAATAAAGCCGTAACCATCATTCCGGATTTTTCGGTACAGGTGGATGGTAATAATGTAGAATTATATTTAAATCAGGCAAAACAGCCTGCCTTAAAAATTAGTGAAGAATATACAGAGATGCTGAATGATTATTCTAAATCTAAAGATAAAAGTTTAAAAGACGCATCTGCCTTTATTAAAGATAAAGTAGAAAACGCTAAATGGTTTATTGAAGCACTTCAACAAAGAGAAAGTATGATGGTTTTAGTTGCTAAAGCTATAGTAAAACATCAAAAGCAATATTTTATTACTGGTAATAAAAACGATTTAAAAGCGTTGATATTAAAAAATATTGCAGAAGAAATTGGTTCAGAAATTTCTACCGTTTCTAGAATTGCAAACAGCAAATATATTGCTACTTCTATGGGTAATATTTTAATAAAAGATTTGTTTGTACAAGGTATGGCAGATTCTAATGGTGAAATTGTTAGTACCAACGAAATAAAACAAGTATTGGTTAATTTTATAGAAGCCGAAGATAAATCTAAACCATTAAGCGATGAAGAGATCGTTAAATTAATGGGTCAAAAAAATTATATTATTTCAAGAAGAACTATCGCTAAATACCGTGATGAATTAAAAATACCAAATAAAAACTTTAGAAAAGCATCGGTAGAAGTTGCTGCTTGATAGGTAATATAGATTAAAATGCCCTTTAAAGTGGTTATTCGAAAATATATCTACTTTTTTTACTGGCATAAAATTTACGAGTACTATTAGTATTAACCTTTAAATTTTATAGTATGAAAACGCCCGCTTTAAATGTTTTTGTTTTAAACGATAACACAACTATTGCAGATAAACTAAAAGGTTATTTAGAAAGGCGTTTCGGCGAGAAAATAACTATTTCTTTATTTTCTAACAGTCAATCTTTATTTACTAAACTGGATAAGAATGTTGACTTAGTTGTATTAGATGATTATTTATACGATGCGGTTACCAATACAGGTGCTAACATTAGCGAGCTTGTTAATAAGATAAAAGTAATGAGCGATAAAACCGAAGTTATTGTTTTAAGCTCTGAAGCCGGCGTAGAAGAGAAAATAAGAACAATGAACATAGGAGCAAACAATGAAATTATTATACCAAACAAACACGGTTCTTGGAGCAAAATACATTTAACGCTTTATAATATTGTAAGTTACCCTATAAGTTTTTTAATGAATGAATTTAAGGTAACAAAATTCGTGTCTATCTTCATTATGATCTTTTTAACCATGGCCGCAGTAGTATTAATTACTTTGCAATTAATGAAGTAATATAATTTACTAGAATCTAATTCACATAAAAAAACCTCTGTAAAAGAGGTTTTTTTATTTTATAAAGGGTAAACTTTTAGCTGAATAAATTTTGAACTTTTTTCCAAAAAGAGGGTTTACGGTTAGCCGTATGTTTTTGAATTTCTTCTACGCTATCTATAAATTTAGAAATTTTTGTATCAGAATATGGTCCGTATGCATTAGTTAAATAACCTTTTTCACCCCCAGTTGTTTCAATAGCATATAAAATAGAGCTATCTCCCGGGTCGCTGTCGCCTTCAAAACGATAAAATGTATTAATTTTAACTTCCTCTGGCGTATAATGCTTTTCTCTCTCTCCTTTAATTTTAGTATTATCAATTCCTAAAAAACTGGTTTTATAACCCCGTTTTGTAATAACCTCAATACATTCAATTAAGGTTTTCATTTCTTTTCTTTCAAATGCTTCTGTTGTTTCCATAACCGTTGTTTTGTTTTTTTAGAAAGTTTTATACCAGTAAATAAGGGATATTAATTCCCGTTTATAAGTTACAATTCTACACAAATTATTTTATTAATTCTATTATATCTATATTTTACAAATTAAGAGCGTATAATGTGTAATAGTTTACCCAATTGTTGCATTTAAAATCTTTAATATCTAATTTTGTATATATATTTAAGCGTATTTTTTTAAATACATTTTCAACGTAAATATTTTTATATGTTAACTACTAATAATATAGATTTTATTATAGACGGTGGCGAGATGGGTACGCTTATTCGTCAAAAAAACTGGCATGATAACCCACTTGGCGATCCGCAAAAATGGCCCCAAAGTTTACGCACTACGTTGGGCGTTATTTTAAATTCAAACTTTCCTATGTTTTTATGGTGGGGTACCGAGTTAATTTGTTTTTATAACGATGCTTATCGCCCAAGTTTAGGAGAAAATGGCAAGCATCCCACAATTTTAGGCCTTCCTGCAAAACAAGCCTGGCCAGAGATTTGGGAAATAATTGAACCTCTAATAAAAAAAGTATTAAGTGGAGAACCCGTTTGGAGCGAAGATAAATTAATACCTATTTATAGAAATGGAAGAATAGAAGATGTTTATTGGACGTTTAGTTATGGACCGCTTTATGATGAAAATAAAGTAGCGGGCATATTAATAACTTGTGCAGAAACCACCGAAAAAGTAAACGCTATAAAAGCCGCTAAAGAAAGAGAAGATCAATTAAATTTTACTATAGAGGCTGCCGAATTAGCCACCTGGGATTTAAACCTAATAACTAATAAATTTTTAGGAAATGATCGATTAAAAGAATGGCTTGGTTTTTCTATTAAAGATGAGATAGATTTAAATGATATTTTAAGCAGAATTATTGATAAAGACAGGCAGCGCGTAATTGATGAAATTCAAACAGCCTTACAACCCGCATCGGGCGGGGCTTATAATGTTGAATATACGGTGCTTAACCCAAAAACAAACGTAGAGCGCCTGGTAGTTGCAAAAGGTAAAGCCCTGTTTAATAAAGAAAATTTACCTTATAGGTTTAGCGGTATCTTGCAAGATATTTCGCAACAAAATTTATTCTATAAAAAAGTAGAAGAAAGCGAAAAACGATTTAAAAATGTGGCTGATAGTGCCCCCGTTTTAATTTGGATGGCTGGAACAGATAAACTCTGCAATTTTTTTAATAAAGCCTGGCTAAATTTTGTTGGCCGCACCATAGAGCAGGAGGCAGGCAACGGCTGGGCAGAAGGTGTGCATCCGGATGATTTTAAAAGATGCTTGGATATTTATGTAACTTCTTTTGATAAGCGGGAAGAATTTTATATGGAATATCGCCTAAAAAGAAACGATGGAGAATACAGGTGGATATCTGATAATGGTGTACCACGTTTTAATTTAGATGGAACTTTTGAAGGTTACATAGGGGCTTGTATGGATATACATGAAAAAATTGTATATGAACAAAAACTAAAAGAAGATTCTGAGCGATTGCGCTTAGCTACCGAAGCGGAAGGCTTATCAACATGGGATCTTGATTTAAAAACAAGTGAGATAATACATTCTCCTCGTCTTGCCGAAATTTTTGGACATCCAAGCGCTAAAAATATCACTCATCAATCCATGCGCGAACAAATACATCCGGATGATAGGCGTGATATTGTAGATAAAGCTTTTGAAGCTTCTAAAACTTTAGGTGTTTATAAATACGAAGCGCGTATATTTAAGCCAAATAAATCAATTACGTGGATACGAACGCAGGGGAAAGTTTTTTACGACCAAAAAAATAACCCGGTTAAATTAATTGGTACGCTTAGAGATATAACAGATGAAAAAAATAACCAGCAAAATTTAGAAGCCCGCGAACAAAAGTTTAGGTTATTAGCAAATTTTATGCCGCAGTTTATTTGGACGGCCGATGTGGAAGGAAATATTAATTATTTTAATCAATCTTTTTATACCTATTCAGGCCTAAACCAAACTTTATTGGATAAAAACGGATGGCTGCAAATTGTTCATCCCGATGATGAAGATCGAAGCTTAAAACAATGGCAAAATAGCATTAAAACCGGAGAGGATTTTATATTTGAACATCGTTTTAAAAATAAAGAAGGTATTTATCAATGGCAATTAAGCCGTGCTATACCTCAAAAAAATGAAGCCGGCAAAATAGAAATGTGGATAGGTACAAGTACAAACATACAAGATCAAAAATTATTTGCGGTCGAGTTGGAAAAACAAGTTAAACTGCGTACTAAAGAATTAAAAAGTTTAAACGAAGAGCTTGAGTCATTTGCGTATGTTTCTAGTCATGATTTGCAAGAACCGCTGCGTAAAATACAAACCTTTGCAAACAGAATTTTAGAGAAAGAATACAATAATTTAACAGACAACGGCAAAAATTATTTTAACCGTATGCAAGAATCTGCCAATAAAATGCAAACACTTATTGAAGATTTGTTGGCGTATTCTCGTACAAATAGTGCCGAAAACATATTTAAGAATACAGATTTAGGAGTGATAATAGAAGAAGTAAAAAACGACTTAAAAGAAGTGTTTATTGAAAAGAATGCCACTATTGAGATAGGTAAAATGGAGGATGCAGTGGTTATACCCTTTCAGTTTAGGCAAATTATTCAAAATCTTATTGGTAATTCCTTAAAATTTGCAAAGGCAGATATACCCTGTCATATTAGTATAAAAAGCGAAATAATTGAAGCAAAAAAATTAAATTTGGATACTTCTAATCAAGCTTTAAGATATTGCCATATATCGGTTGCTGATAATGGAATTGGTTTTGAACTGCAATATAAAGACAGAATATTTGAAGTTTTTCAGCGCTTGCACGGTAAAGCAGAATATAAAGGAACAGGCATTGGCTTGGCTATAGTAAAAAAAATCATTGATAACCATAATGGCTTTATAACTGCAACCGGAGAATTAAATAAAGGCGCAACCTTTGATATTTATATTCCTTCGGCGTAAAAAAAACACATAAAAAAAGCTCCTTTCATTACTGAAAGAAGCTTTTTATAATGGATATAAAAATTATTTTATATCACAGTTAAGCGTGTACGCTCCATAAGCATCGCTACCGGAAGTTTCTTTAGCATTACATTTAGATATAGCACCTGTTTTTGTATCGTTAAAGGTATAATCTGCATCAACCGTAGTTAATGAGGTACCACCGCTTGTTCTGGTTTTAGAACATTCGCATACATAATTCTTTTTGCAAGCAACAAAACTCATTGATAATAATAAAGCCGCAGCTATAGTTAACTTTTTCATGTTTTTTAATTTTAGTTTTTAATTTATTGTTACTACTATACTTAAACTTTAATGCCAGTTGTTTTATGGGATTTTGAGGCTTATTTATCCCATCATATAATTTAAATAAAAAAATCTGTTACAAATTAATATAACAGATTTAAATAGAAAGAACTGATAAGTTCTAAATTACTAAGACATGGATGATTTGTATTTGTTTGCTTCACCTTTTGCTTCGTTTTTTAGATCAGATGCTTTAGAAGTAATTTCATCTTTAACATCGTTAAACTTATCAGCGCTAGATTTTACAAATTCTTTACCAGAATCTACCAGATCGTATAGGGTATCTTGAATATCATCCATCTTATCTTTCATAGATAATCTGATATCGCTACCTTTTTGTGGCGCTAAAAGCATACCAATTGCTACACCAACGGCACCTGCCGCCATAATTCCTAAAATTGTTTTTGCATTGCTGTTCATAATCGTTATTTTAAGGGTTAATTTTAATTTATTACTTTTTATTTTAAAATTTAATGCCAAGCACAAAAGTTGTTATAAGTATATATATAGGTAATAATATTTTTACCTTGTAGATATTTATACTCAAAAAAATGAAAACTATAACCAAAATAGAGATTATTGATGATGAAGAGGATTTATGCTTTTTGTTGAAACTTAGGTTAAGTAAAAAGTTTGATAAGGTAGAATGTTCTCACACTTTAAAAGATGGCTTGCCTTTGTTTGAAAAAATGCACCCTAATTGGCTTATATTAGATAATAATTTGCCCGATGGGTTGGGATGGCAACATTCTGCTAACTTTGTAGCTTTAAATCCTGAAATAAATATTATATATATAAGTGCAAATCCAGATTCGATAATTGATACTAATTTAAAGAATGCTTATCATTTTATAAAACCCTTAGATATTAATAAAATTACCGATCTTATTTTATCTAAACAGCTCACAAATTTCTCTGCGTGTTAATTTAATTAACATCATGCTATGAAAAATCTAATTTATGGATCTTTAATTTGTTGTTCACTAACAGCATTCTCTCAAAAAAAAATGACCAAGCATCAGTTTATCGCTGATTCGCTTAAAATTATTAAACCTACATTTATTAGACCCCAACTTAAACTCGATAATAGGGTAACCATTTTTAATTTTCAGCGCTTAAGTGTTACCGGTATAGATGCCGGTGTTTTAATTAGAGAACGTTTGCGCTTAACAGTTGGGTTTTATACCATATCTGATAAGCTTACCTACATTAAAAAAAGTATAAATAGTGTAGATTATGCCGGAAAATATAAATTAAATTACGGTGCTATAAATGTAGAATTTGCCTATAAAAAGGGTAAAAATTATGCCTTAGGACTACCAATTGAATTAGGGATGGGAAGTAATAGCTTATATTATAAATCAAGTATTGATAATACAGAAACTCCTAAACAATCAGGCTTATTACTTCTAACCTATTTTGGTCTTTCGGGTACTTACAAACCTATTAGGTGGTTAGGCATTAAAGGCGCAGTTGGTTATAGAAAAACAATTATTAACCAAATACAAAACATACCTTTTGATGGCTTTTATTATTCGGTTGGTTTGGTGGTAGATTTTAGGGAAGTAATTATAGATTATAAATTATACAAACTTAAAAAGCGTTATCATAAAAATGCCAATTCGGTAGAAACAGCTGTAGATCTAATTACACATTAATTTATCCATCATTTATTAATTAATTAATTTATTTATTAAATCTTTTTATAGTTATTTTTTTTGCTTATAATTATTATTAAATAAAAAACCCCGCAGATTTCTCTACGGGGTTTATCATTTAAAAAATTGTAATTGATTATGCTTTAATGAATTTTTTAAAGATAGGCTCTGTAGCAGTTCCTACTTTTACATAATACACACCAGCGGGTAAGTTAGTAAAATCAATTTTATGTAAGTTAGAAGTATTGTTTACAATATTAGAATAAACTTTGTTACCAATTTCGTCAAATACTTCAACTGTTTTAGCGTCAGCATTTTTAAAATCAATAGTTACAAAGTTAGCAGTGGGATTAGGGTATAAACCAATAGAAACATTTTGTGAAGTAATTTTATCAATACCTGTAACGGCATTTTGATCTGCTACTGCAAAAGGACTGAAAGAAGTTATGTTAGTACGAGTCATTTGCTCATACGTACCAAAACCTGTACTTGCATTTGCCGGTGCATAAGTATCCCAAGCAGAATTAGTATAGTGACTAATGTAAGAATGAACTCTGTCAAAACCATTTTTTTCTTCAGATTTTTTCCATTCAACTTTTAAGTTAGCACTTAATGTGCCGCTTTGAGCAGGCTCTTGTATAAACCAAGTACGATCTACTACACTTTGAGAAAGAGATAAATCAGCACCGCTTGTACCATTAGCTAAAAAACCATTTCTAACATTTACATGAAACATACCTGATGTACCAGAGTTCATTTGAATGTAAGCCGGAGAATAATTTAAATTACTTCCTATAGGGAATTTAACATAAGTAGTTCCGCTAATTACATTCATATTTAAAGTACCAACGCCATTTGTACTGATATATTTAGTAGAATCATAACCCATAATAGAACCAACCGCGTTGATAGTTAAATCTCCACTAGTTAACATCATACTTCCGCTAGATAATGATAACGTATTAACTGATAAACCAGAACCTAATATTACCCACGTGTTAGCCATTGTATTTATATACATACTATCTAAAGTAGCACCAGATGCCATAAAGTTTAAAGTATCTCCAAAAGCAGCTGTTGTATTATTGATTCTTACTGATGAGTTAGCATTACCAATAAAACCACCGTTAGCAGTGCTATTGTACGTGCCATTAATATAAAGATCATGCGCGTTTAAATCTAAACCACCTTTATTTAGGTTTAATAAACCACCAATACGACTTGTATTATTTAATGTTACAGAACTGTTGTTGGTATTCATATCAACCATTAAATTGCGTAAACCAGATCCTGATGTTTCAAATGAACCTGTTTTTGTGTTACCACGATAAATAACACTATAAGGATTAATACCAATAAAATTACCTGTACCTAAATTAAAATTTCCACCTTCCCAAATGAAAACACCGTTGGTAGACATGCTAAGATCAGAATTGCTAGCAATAGTAGTAGTACCATTTATTAAATTCATAGTATCAACTGAAAAATTACCATTGATAAGCATTAACACGGTAGAAGCGTTATTCATTTCCATATATTGAAATTGAGAACCGTTGGTAAATCTTACAGTAGAAGCAATTGCTGCACTAAAGTTAGCAATAAACCTAGAGGTTGCTATACCTGTAATTGATGAATTAGCATTTCCGGCGTAATTACCCATTAATTTTAAAGTATGTGTACCAATGGCAAGTTTACCCATATTGTTATGTAAATAACCAGTAAGCATAATATCAGTACCAAGTGTAACGACTTGAGAGCTATCACTCATGTTTAATACAATGTTATGTGGACCAAAAACATTAGAACTAATTTGCGTTTCAATACCAGTTGTTTTAGAGTTACCTACATACAATACATCATAATAGGTTAATGCAGATAATAAATTTAAACTTCCAGTCATGGTACCTGCATCTACTTTGATAACTGCATTATAATATAATGTTAATGAAGAGCTTGAATTAAATGCAACACTTCCACTATTTAATATTAATGTATCATTAACAAATAAAGGATTTCCTATTGTAAGCGTTGCACCCGAGTTAACAAACATATCAGTTGTCATATTACCAGAAAATGTAGTAGACCCTAAAACGTTAGTAAACTCAATATAATGTAAAATAATTGTTCCGTTACCAGATAATGTACCCTGTGTAATGGTTAATGAATTAGTAGCGGTTGATGTTAATGAACCTGTGCCACTAACTGCTAATGTAGCACCAAATCCTACTGTTACATCAACATCTAACGTAACATTAACTCCAGTTCCAATAGTTACCATATCTGTTAAACCAAGAGTAGTAGGCACACCCGATCCACCCCAAGTAGCACTATTTGACCAGTTACCTGATGTGGTAGCCGTGTAATTTGTTGCACTTATAGTGCCTGCAAATAAAACAGAGGCACAAAGGCCTAAGCTCATTTTTTTTAAGTTTGTAAAGATTTGTTTCATTTTTTTGTTTTTTAAGTTATATTTAATTATTGTTTATCCTATTTACTAATCAACTTTAAAGCCTGTTTATTATTATGATAAAGTTTTAGTTATCAATATATTAAAAACATGTTTTTATGTCTTTAAAAATTTTAGCGAGGATGAAATTCCCCAATAGTTTTTAAAGTAAAAACGGGAATGATAGTTCTTCCCGTTTTATAAAGTTTATAATTTTATTTACGTTCGCCTACTATAGCGTCGCGTAGGCTTTTTACCTTATTATGATCTGCCTTAATAGCGGCATGTTGTGCGCCAATTAAAGAGTTTTGCTCTGCGCTTAAATCTGCAGAATTTTCTTTTAATGCTTTATTATAAGTATCAACGGCAACATCTTCTCCAAATTCGCAAGAGTTAAGAATTGTTTTACGGTCTTTACCTGTTAAGGCAGATTTTACATCCATCCACGCACGGTAAAGTTTGCCGGTTGTTTTGGTTCCTTCAGCGGGCTTGCCGCCTAATTTTACAACTTCTTTTACCAGCTCTAATTTACATTTTTGACTGGTTTGAGAAAACTGTGCAAATAATGTTTTAAGATCTGCTTCTTCTGCTTCTTTAGAAGCCGTTTCGTATCCTTCAATACGATCGTTGTTAATTTCAATTAATGAATTTAACACGTCTATAGTTTTTTCTTTGTTCATGATATTTTTTATTTAAAAGGTTATTAATGATTTCATTATTTGAAATTACGTGCCAAACAATTTACAAAAAAAAATCCCCGAAAGGGGATTTTTAAAATTTAAAACAAAAATATTTATAATTTTTTAAGAGAACTTTTATGTTCTTTTTTAAATTTTTTCCTTGGAGATTCATCGTTGTATTCACTCATCTTTTCATAAGCTTCCACTAACGATTCAGGAAATTCACCTTTATATTTTATTTTATAAAAAGAGAAACCATTATAAGGTATCAAATCTTCAGAAGGCATAAATTTAACCCGGTTATCTACTTTTTTATCTTTAAATTCTGCTAAAAATACATGCATTCTTTGTTCGTTTAAGGCTGCATATTTAGCATTTACGATATTGGCATCTATAAGGTGGGTACATTTCTCTTGAACGGTAAATATATTTTTTGCCCCATTTAAATGGGTATTTAAATACTTTATAAAGGAGTTATCTTTAATAGACATTTTTGCTACCTCTTCAGAGTCTGATTCTGTAAAAGTTAATGGACTTCTATGGTTAGCATGGAAAAAATATTTTTTCTTCGCTTCAAATAATAAAATGTATTCTTTTTCTTTTGTAATATAATGTTGCGGATAAACATCTACAATTGCGTTAGGATTATCTTTTAAAAAATCAACCATCCTGTCAATAAATTTTTCTTGCTTAGATTCTAAAATATCATTACGTGTTTGCCACTTTAAGGATAAAGATTTTTCAATTTCATTTTCAGTACTTTTTACTTCCATTCTATAAGGTATGGTAGCAGGTTTAACAAAAATATTATCTATTAGATCGAATATAGCGTCTTTAAAATGAAACTCTGGGTTTTTAATATTTCCGGTAACCGGTATTTCATAATCAATTACGTTGCCGCGTTCTCTTACAAATGCCATAATTAACGGTACCGGTATCCACTTTGTATCTTTATTTTTTAAGCGTTTAGTAGTTCGAGGGTCAACTATTACCAAATGATTACTACTGTTAACCATGCCATTTACTACTCTCCAATTGGCATTAAACTCTAACGTACCTCTATCTAACGGAAAAGAAGTGTATTTTATAACAAATGGATTAAACATAGATAAAGGTATATTTGAAATGCCGCATTTAATATTAAAATCTGTGCTGTCTTTTGGATTAATACTTACCGTTACACCTAAATGACCATAAGGTTTAATACCTGATTTTATTACACAATCAACCCTTTTTTGTTCTTTATTAATAGAATCTGCATAGAAAGTAAAAGGATTAAGTGAAGCAGAAAATTTTTCACTCAACGAATAATCATCATATTTTAAATTAGCCCCGTAAATAGCTATCTTACCAATTTGATATTTACTAGAAAAAAAGTTTCGTGATATTACTTTAATAGTTTTTGCCAATTCTATAACAAGGTTAAATTTGGCGGGGTCTGCGTTAGCTGCTTTTACATTAGCACCTTTTTTACCAAACATACGCTGTATATTATCTAAGCTATCATAACGTTCAAACTTAAAATAGGGTTGCATAATAGAGAGTGAATCGTATTTATATATATGATTTTTAGGGCTTACCTTTATAATATTAATGGCCAGTTTATTAAATGCTAAATAATCTTCTTTAGGGCTTTTTCCAAAGTGAAAATCATTCACTACAATTAAACCGCTGGTAGTCATTTTTTTTTGATCTTTTAAATTGCCTGAAGATTTTACATCGGCATCAAGGTTAGCTCTAAAGCTGCCGTAGTTAATTAAATCTTTTAAATATTGGCCAAATATATCGAGTTCAAATTTTCTTACGGTTACCGCTAATTTGTAATCATTTGTTTTTGTGTTAAGGGTAATATTTCCTTTTATATTTCCGGTACCAACGCCAGATTGTAAGGAGAACTTCGTAGCTATTGTATCCACATCCCATTGTAAACCTGTACTTTCTATATTTACTTTTTTAATGTAATAATTTACGGGTGTTTGTTTTTCGCGGTAATAAAAAAGCCCATCAGTTATATTAACGTTCATTAAACTAAACTTAGTAGGTTCTTTTGATTTTGGTTTAGGGAGGCTATCTTTTGGAGCAAATCTTTTAATGATATCATCAAAATTAAAACTTGCTTTATCTTGCAAAATTTTTGCATGAGGCGCTGTTAATGTAAAATCACTAATTATATATTTTTTAGAAAGTAATTTAAACATTTCAAAATTTACACTTATACCGCTGGTAGAAAAGAAAACGCTATCGGTTTTGTTTTCAAAAACCTTCATATCATCTATGTGTACATAACCTGTAAATGGATTTATATAGATCCAATTTAAAGTAATTTCTCTGCCTAAAAATTTTACATCATACTTTTGTATAACATATTTAGCTATAGGAGAAATAAATATAATAATAGCAACAACAATGGCTACTATAGTGCCGGTTATTATCAATAAAGTTTTCTTTAATTTACTCATACGTTTTGTGGTTTAAGTGGTTGTTTGTTTATTTTTCGCATTAGCAATTAGCCCTCCAATACCGGCTCCTATTATTATAATATGTTTGGCAGGTGTATTCATAAAAAAAAAGACTACACAAATTTAGCTTTCGCCAGCAGGTAGTCTTTTAAATACGTTTTATAACGTAAATTAGTTTATTTAATTAATCAGGTGTTACTTCAGTTTTATTTTTTTTTCTATTTAAAAACTTTTGTATTAAATTTATTCCGGTAGATTTTATACTATCTGTATGTTTGGAAACAACATTAGCAATTGCAAATTCTAATACATTACCAATTATATTTTTAATTGGGTTAATAGAATTACCTATTAAAAGTTTTTTAGTTAAAAAACCTGTACCCAAACCTATGGCTCCATCCACTAAATTATTTTTAAGATCGGGAGCGGTAGAAATTTCATGAATAGCGTTTTTAATTAAATTCATTGGTTTCATGCTTTCGTAAACAGTATGAAATTCTTCCTTCATAATCCGTAGATCTTCTACTTTTTTGTTTTGTAAAGAGCTAATTCTTTGATTTAGATCTTCCGTTGGAGATAATTTGTTCATGCTGTTTTTGTTTTAAGCATCTCTGCAATTAAAGAATTTTTTACCGGGCTAATTATCAATGATTTTCTTGATGCATGAATAAGCAATGCTAATAGTGCGTAAAAAGCTGCCACAACAAAAAAGCCATAGTAATTTTTGCCTAACATTTCACCTATCCATAAAGATAAACCAATATTTGCAACAAATGCAAATAATGCAAATATTACAAAAATAACAGCCTTAGATATTACAGCAGAAATAACATCTGATGTTTTATCTATTGCAGTTAACTTGGTTAACTCTATGCTAGTTTTTCCGTAGTCCTCCACTTTTTCTATAAGGGAGGCTATCGGAGATTTGTTGGTTTCCATAATTAATTCAATTGAATTTATTTAAAATTAAATTAGCTAGTTGCGTGTTTTATTTCTTTTTTTGCTTCGTTATATTTTGCTTTACCTATAGCAGCTAAATGATCGGCTTCACCTTTAACCTCTTCGGTTTTATTGGTAATAGCTTCTACTAATTCATCATATTTTTCTTTTAATAAATCTGCGTAGCCGGTGCCTTTATCCATAATTTTGCTTCTAGTTTTAGAACCTTTATCTGGTGCAAATAATACTCCTAATAATGCCCCTACAGCTGCTCCTGCTAATATTCCTAATAATACTTTGTTAGTTTTCATAATTTTTATTTTTTAATTGTTTATACTACTTTGTTTCCTTGTATTACTCTTAATATAATAGCTATAACCGCTATTATTAAAAGGATGTGTATGATACCGCCTGCGCTGTAAGCAAAAAAGCCTATAGCCCATGCAATAATCAAAATAACTGCTACTAAATAAAGTAAATTTCCCATAATGTTTGTTTTTTTTTAATTGTTTTTTTATTGTTTATTTATTAATTCTAAGTGAGGAGTACTTTCATATTACTCCTCACTTTTTTATTGATGATTAACGTTTCTGCTCAGTTTTGCCTTCGTTTTGATTTTTTGTTTGATCAGCTTTTGGCTCTTTTTGAATATCATGCTCACCCGGTTTAGATTCCTCGGCCTTAGGCGTTTTACTTTCGTGCTTATGAGTTTGATCTTGTTGATTTTTTTGGTTTGATTGGCCTTTGCTACCTGTAGCGTTAGTGCCATTTTCATTTTGTGTTTGCATAACTTTAGGTTTTAAATTATTAATATTAATTAGCTATTGTTCGTTAATTGATAATATCAAAAGATATACCACTAAAAAATATTTCACTCTTTATTTTGTGGGGTAAAAAATACACATTTTTGTAGATATATTCTTTTTTAAAGCTTTTAAACAGTTTGTATATATATAATATGTATTGGCACATTTTTAGAATTTTAAGAAATAAAAACTGTAAAACTTAATGCTGTATGTCTAAAATTAAAATATTTTTTAAAAGTCTTTGGGATATTACCAAAAAAACTACCGCTGCTTGGCAAAAGGGAGATCCATTTCGGCAAAGTGCTGTAATAGCTTATTATGCTATATTTTCTATGCCCGCATTATTAGTTATAATTATAGCTTGTGCCGGTTTTTTCTTCGGTAAAGAAGCTGTACAAGGTCAAATTTCGGGGCAAATAAGTGGTGCCCTGGGTAAAGATACGGCCGATCAAATACAAGCTATGCTGGCAAAAACATCTACTCATAAAGATAACATTTGGGCAACTATAATAGGTATAGTTACATTAATATTAGGGTGTACAGGTGTTTTTCAGCAGTTACAAATATCTTTAAATCAAATTTGGGAAGTAAAAGTTACCGCAAAAAAAAAGTGGCTTAAAGCGCTAAAAGATAGAGTTTTTTCTTTTGGTTTAATCATATCTATCGGCTTTTTATTATTGATATCGTTAGTGCTAACAACCGTGCTATCAACATTTAGTGATTGGATAAAAATCCACTTACCCAACGTGTTTCTTGTATTGTTTCATGTAGTGGATATATTATTTTCTTTTGGTATGATAACTGTTTTATTTGCTTTAATGTATAAAATACTTCCAGATGCGTACATTAAATGGAAAAATGTTTGGATAGGAGCCATGGCTACGGGCTTACTGTTTGTAATAGGTAAATTTGCTTTGGGTATTTATTTTGGTAAAGCGCACCCTGGTTCAGCTTATGGGGCGGCGGGTTCTATTATTTTAGTTATGCTTTGGGTTTCTTATTCCTGCATGATTGTGTTTTTTGGCGCAGAGTTTACTAAACAATATACTATCCAAACCGGTGGAAAAATAGAGCCAACAAAAGATTCAGAAATTATTAAAGCAACCGAAGAGCAGCAATTGGTAGCTGATAAAAAAGAAGCGGTAAAAAAAGTTGATTAATAATTCGGGTAAAGAAAATAAGCTTTCAACAATTTTAATATTTAGTGTACTCTTAGATGTAGCTTTAGCTTGATGCAAATTTTACTCATCCAACTAGCGAAATAAGGATAGTTTCATAAATTTTTTAATATCCTATTTTATAAAACAAGCTTAATTAGTATATTAGCTCCTTACAAATGATACTAAAATGTATATACTAATTGCAGACGACGATGAGGATGATAAAGATTTGATACGAGAAGCTATTCCTGATATCGAAAACACCTTAATTGAAGATGTAGATAATGGTATGGCACTCTACCAAAAATTAATAGAAATAGAAAATTTGCCGCACTTTATTTTTTTAGATCTTAACATGCCTAAAATGGGCGGTAAAGAATGCCTGGTAAAAATACGGGCGAATGTAAAGTTGAAAGAATTACCGATTATTATTTATTCAACTTCGTGTGCCGAAAAAGATATTGAAGAAACGTATAAACTGGGCGCTAATTTATATGTAATCAAGCCCAATACTTTTTCTGAAATAAAAATAATACTGGCTAAAATTGTTTCTATAAATTGGCTGGACCATGCGCCTTTTATGGAGAAAAATAAATTTGTATTTAAGTGCGATTAACCGCGTAGTACAAAAGTTAGCGGTCATTGTAAAAGAATGAACCTCTCAAAACTAAAAATCATGACACGACTTGACCCAATAATTGCAGTAAATGATATTAAAGCCAGTGCCAAATGGTATGAACAAATATTTGGATTTAAGAATGCGCATGGTGGAAAGGATTTTGCTACTTTAAAATCCGAAGATGATGAAATTATTCTTTGTCTTCATAAATGGGGAGAATACCGACATCCTTCATTGATAGATCAAAGCATAAAACCTGGCAACGGTTTAATCAAAACTCATTAAGAAAAGAATTTTCGTTAAGGGACTTAGACAGTTATTATCTTACAATTACAGAATTCCATCAATATGAAGGATAACTAAAGGAATTTAAGAAAAGAATAACGACCCACTAACAGAGGCTTGTAGGCAGGCTATCAATTGTGGTAAACAAAAATTTGTATCTTTAACTTTAGTTTTTCGATAACAACGGTTAGTGCAATAAAGCCCAACCGTCAAACGCCACATAACGTTACACGTAACACAAATTAATTGCTTTTTTGATCATTATAATTTTGTTGATTAGGATTGATCTCGATAGCTGAAACTTTTTTCTTTTTTAATTTACTTACAAAATATTTTAGGCGATATCCAATTGGTTTGTTGTAGGTAATTCTCTTTAAAATAACAGCCAACACTAAGCCAAACAACACATAAGATACAAATAAAATAAAACCGGGTTGTAAGGAAGTTTGATTGGTTGCTATGCTGGATAAAGAATTACTATGGGTATTTAATGTGCCCATTTGACTATCTAATATACCTTTAAAACCTATGTACGACATAAATATGGCAACCACCATTACATCTGCCATAGACCATTTGCCTGATTTAAAAGCGAAAAACTTAATAAAACCGTTATTTCTAAATTTTTCATTACCTAACAGATATATTTTAGCGCTAATTAATTTTGTAATTGGGAAAATTATACTGAAAATAAGAATTAATACCCCTACAAAAATAGAGTCATATTTACCGGTTGAGATTAGAATATGCACCACATCTAAAATACTTTTACTTTGATAGAAAATTACCTGATCATTAAATATGATGTGTTTACCTAATAAAGAAAAATTAAGTTGTTTAATTCTTGCATCAATTTCAATCATAGGAGATGTTAGACCCACAATTAAAACCACCAACGCAATAAGAATAGACATAACAAATAAAGAAGTATATAAATGCTTTTTATTTCTAAAAATTAACCATAACGCTATAAATAAAACTAAGGAGCATACTAAAGCAAAAGCATAATTATAGGTTGATTGTTGTAAGGCGTAAATTCTTTGCGGGGCAATGGTATCAAAAGATGCAAGATCTGCGGCATGGTATTTTTTTAAAATTCTATCCAAGCTTTGCTTATCATTCATGTTATCGTGCGTTTGCGATCCAAGCTCTTTTAACTTATCCTGCGCTATAAAACGTAAGCGTTCTTTACTACCGGGCTTTTCAATTTCATTAATGATGGTTTTTGTAAACTCGGGTATACGACCGCGTACTTTATCAACATTTACAAAGGTATTAATGGCAAACTTTTTAAGTTTACCGCCAAAACTGGTTTGCTTTTCATTAACCATTGCCATGGCCTGTGTAACTAATGAGTTAAGAACTTTATTTAACTCTATTGTTAAACTATCACGCTGTGGGTCGCTTAGGTTAAAATCTTGTATTTGTGTATTTACAATGTCCAGGATATTATCTCGCCAAGAATCCATAGATAGAAGCCCATATTTTATGCTATTAACTTCACTATAATCTTTTTTTATGTGGGCGCGTTCTGCCGAATACGAATAAATTTTAATCCCAAACCAAATAGAAATGGCTAAAACAGGTAGGAGAAATAATACCAGTAAAAAATTATATAGTTTTTTGTGTTGCATTGTTTTTTTAAGATTTGTTAATTATATTTCCATTTTATAATAATGTGCCAATTTAAACTAGTTAAATATATCTTGCTATAAAATATGTATAATTTTTTTTAAAGTACTTAAAACCCTTTGTTAATAAGGATAATAGGCTATATTAAATTATATTTTATAAATTTTAGGGTAATGTATGGGTTATATTTCTAATAAAAAATCCCCATTCTGGGAAATTGATTCAGCATTAATAGGTTTTAAGGGTTTTTTAAACTTAGTGGGCTGGCATACTGCTTGCATTAACTACATAACATTAATAAACTTAGTATGAAAACATTATTCTTTACATGTATTTTCGGCATTGGTTTTTTAATTACAAATGCACAAACTGTTAAAATGGAAAAAACGGCAAAAACAGTATCAACAGAGCAATTTATAAATGTGCAACCTACCAATAAAAGCAATAGTAAAATAGAAATTACAAGTAATAAATTTAAAACTAAAAAACATTTTATAAGAAAGATGGTTGCTAACCTACAAGGCGTTGATTTAAAAAACGCTTGGAGTTCTTTAAGCATGAACTAAAATAATCTTATACTATTCAAATTAAGGCAAATATTAATGGTTTTCAATTGACTTTGTAAAATTTTAATATCTGTCTTATTTTTTTTGCCAAAAATTTTGCTGCGTATATTCTTCTACACTTTTAAAAAAGACCACACATTTACCGGAATAAAATACAATTATAAGTTGGCATATCATTTACCAAGTAAGTTTAAAATATTTAAGTATCATTTATGAAAAAATTTCCTTTAGTAAAATTATCAATAGTAGGTGTATGTTTAGTAACCACATTTTCTTGTGTTTCAAAGAAAAAATATAACATGCTTACCAAACAGTACAACTCTTTAGATTCTAGCAACGCGGTTATGAATAAAAAATATAACAGCTTATTTGAAAAGAATTCTGAAGATAAACAATTAAGTCAGGCAGAGTTGCAACAATTATACAATCAGTTAAAAACAAAGGTATCTGCTTTAGAATCAAGCAACCAAAGAGTAGCAGAACTTCAGGCAGGCATTCAAAAACAAAAACAAGCCCAGCAAGATCTTTTAAATAAAGTAAAAAATGCTTTAGTTGGTTTTAGCTCTAACGAGTTAACGGCTGAATTAAGAAAAGACGGCAAAGTGTACGTTTCCTTATCAGAAAAACTTTTGTTTAAATCTGGCAGTTATAAGGTAGATCCTAAAGGTAAAGAAGCATTAAATAAATTAGCTTATGTGTTAGTTAATCAACCGGATATTGATATTACAATTGAAGGACACACAGATAGTATTCCTTTAAAAAAAGGAGAATATTTAAAAGATAATTTAGATTTAAGTGTAATGCGTGCTACTTCTATAGAAAGAATTCTTTCTGATGAATATGGTGTAAATGCAAAACAATTAACTGCCGCAGGTAGAGGAGATAACTTTCCGGTGGCAACTAATATTACTGAAAATGGACGCGCCATCAACCGCAGGACAGAAATAATTTTATCTCCAAAAATTTCTGAGTTGGTAAAAATGATAGAACAAAATTAACCAAATAGAATAATTACAACATGAATACCCGTGACAATAAAGAAATACACCCGGAAAATACCGATAGTGTTATTTACTGGAAAAACAAACTTGGTATAAGCACTAGAGAATTGTATGATGCGATCTTATATACGGGAAGCACAAATGTAGAAGATGTAAAATCTTATTTAAAAAAACAAACCTCTTATTATTCTCCCATGTTTGGCTTGTGGCAATCAATTAAAAATAAAATAGTATTCCTTAATTAATCTTATGAAAAAATTATTTATATCGGCTGTTTATTTAGTAGGATTTAATATACTAATGGCTCAAAATGATATTAATAATTTTGCTGAACAGGTATCGTCAGAACAAAGTAATATTGATAATAAGGGGCAAACTATTAGTCCGCCCACCGTAGTCATTAATAAATTTAATACTAATTTCCCCAATATAAACGTTAATTGGCAAAGAGATGGAGATTTGTATGCCGCTCATTACCACGATGAGGGTACAAAAATGGAACGTTGTATGGTTTATGATAAAGATGGCAATATTGTGCGCTCAGATAACGAAGTAAATGATTTATCATACCCTAAACCAATTGGAGATTATTACGCAAAAACATACCCGGCCGAAAATTATAAAGTGGTGATGAGTAATGATAAAGAAGGCAAAAAATTGTATTACATTAACCGTAAATCAACTGTTATTTGGTTTGATAAAGATGGAAATCATATTAATAGCAATTCTTCCAAAAATAAAAAAGCAACAAAATAGTTACTTCAAACTTTCTTTTGTAAAATTAATAACCGAATTATCTTTCCAGTTTATAGCCCCTACTTTGGCGTAAACAACCTCTCCTTTTATGTTTATTAAATAAGTAACCGGTATAGCATAAATTTTAATTTCAGCAGATGGTTTTTGCAGTTTAAAAAAAGTGTAGTTATATTTTTTCTTTTAGCGAAGGCTGTAATTTTTTCCATCACTTCATCGCTTATGGCCATTACTTCTGTAACCTCCCCAAAATTAGGACCGGGTGTAAATACAATTTTTGATTGTGTTATAGAATCTATACAACAATACCAGGATAAAAAATTCCTTTAAAACAAAACGCTGCATGAAGATCATCATACAGCGTTTATTTCATTGAAATAAACTATGCGGAAACTGAGAGATTCGAACTCTCGATACAGTTACCCGTATACAACCTTTCCAGGGTTGCTCATTCAACCACTCTGACAAGTTTCCGTTTCTGAGGAATGTAAAAATAGCTTCTATTTCTTTACCGAATCAATTTTTTATGTAATTAAGCAAAAAAAGCCGCAAAACTATGCAACTTCTTACTAAAAGTAGTTTTTGGTTACTTTAAAGTAATGTTATAAACATTTCCGTTAATGGTTACGGTAGCTAAGTTATCGCAAGCGCCAGTACCATAATTAATGTAGCGAGTAGGCTTGCTGCCCGGTGTAAAATCTAACTCGCCCGATACAAAACATTTACGGTAGCTACTGCAATTAAAGTTACGCACTAACCAGGTAGCCTGTGCTACGGTAGCGGTAAATGTTTCGCCGTTAGCCGATGTGCCGCTGCCTGTACCATAAACGGCAATTTGCGCGTGCGCCCAATCAATAGGCATGTTGTTAGGCTGCTCTCCGGCCAATAAAACTTTTGTTTTGCTAGTGGTCCATTGTATGGTTTTGCCGTTAGCTTTAACCACTTTAATATTTGCGTCTACACTCCAGGTAAGTTTGCCGCCTGTTGCATGGCCTAGATTTTTAATGGTTTTGCTGGTAATATTTATTTGATTTCCGTCAACTACATAATTATTTGAGGTAATAGAAATTACGTTACCCGAATCGCGGTAATGCAAACCTGCCGTATAAATGTATTGAAGAATACCGCTGCGTGTGCGCCCATCAGCACCTGTGCAAGAAGTTCCAAAATTAACGGTAAGGGTATCATTATCTAAGTTATTTATCGCATTTGTTGTAATAACTGCGCAGGCCGAATAAATATTTTCGGGCTGTTGGCCAAGTTTGTAGGTTGACATGCTGCCGTAAGAAGCCTGTTCGCCAATGTTTACAATATCGTTAGAATGGGCCTCAATATTTGAATGATCTTCTGCCGCAACAGTATCGTTATCATCTTTTTCTTTTTTCTTACAAGATGAAAAAATTAATCCAACCGAAAGGATGGCTGCTACAAATGAGGTAATAATTATTTTTTTATTCATTTTTATATTGTTTTTAATTTGGATGCATTTTTTTTAAGAAAGTTTAATTGAGAAAGATAAATTTACAAAAAATAATTTACAATGGTGTTTCTCTGTTTAAGAAGACGGTTATATAAAAGCTTATCAGACATTTTTATTTTCTGTAATCGGATATTACCCAGCATTTTCTTCTTAAAGGTAGAGTAGGACAGACCAATTCTGCCACAAATTATTTTAAGCAGGATGTAGGTAAATAAAAAAGATAGACTTTTAGTTATGAACCAGATAAGCAATAATTCTATTAGAAAAGAAATCATCCATATAAAAGAGCCTGCACCAAAATTTACAGCTGCGTGAAACTCAATATCCTTACAAGTTTTATCAGCAATTTTTTTTCCGTAATAATATGGAATAAAGTTTAATATTTTTCCTATTATATAAACAGGAAATCCAATAACCAATAAAATAAAATTTAAAACACTACTCATGTTTTTATTATTGGTAGCGTTATAAACTAAATGGTCTTTTATTTTTAATTTTGATAATTGTTTGGTATAATTATCTACCTCAGTTCTTATTTTAGTTATTTCTGTTGGATGATCATGTGTAAGATGATTTAATTTTGAAATGATAAATACCCAGTATTGCTGCTGGTGATCTAAATTATTATAAAATAGATGATGTGTTTTTAGGTATTGCCTTTTTAAGATTGGTTGTAGTTCTTCTACCAATACATCGTTTTCTTTGTGAAATAGGGTTGGCACAAGCGGCTTCATTCCCGCTTCAATGAGGTGGGTTAGTTTTATAATAGCCTGCGCCGGCTGAAGTTTATATTCTTCATACAAATCTTTCACTAAAATGGCATCGCCTATTTGGTAATAAATATCGCCTCTAAATTTAGAAGGCTTGGAGTAGGTTACGCCTATTGGCAGAATTTTAAGATCATCATAACCACCTTGTTCTAAATAGCTAAAGGCCATTTTAGCAGTGCCTTTTTGTATGGGTTGCAGCCTGCGTTCTTGCAAGCTAATACCTTCTGCCAATACAATTATTTTCTGCCGTTTATTTAACAAGTCAAAAACAACTTTAAAAGAATCTAAATTCTTTTTTACACTAGCATGACCGCCACCATCTCTTAATCGATAAATGGGTACAATACCAATGGCTTTTAGCAAGGTTGTAACAAAGCCTTTTTTAAACGCATCGCCGCGCGCCATGTAATAGGTACGGGGATAAAATAAAGCAGCGGAAAGTGCAATGGTATCCATAAAGGAATTAGGGTGATTTAGGGTAACCAACATAGGGCTTGCCACACGAATTCTATCGGCGTTCTTTACTTTTAAACGCTTAAAGAATATCCTGAAAAAAAAGTAAAGTTTATTTCTTATAAAATACCAAAGCATTTACACCTCAAATTAAAGATGGAAAATTAAGAATTATAAATTGAAATGATCAATTAAAAAGCAGGCGCCGCGGGCTTGTTACCTATTATGTTGTCTATTCTATCCATAACTTCGTTAGTAAGTAAAGGCATAACCTCTAAAGATTTTAAATTATCGGTTAATTGCTCGGTTTTAGAAGCACCCAAAATAGCGGTGCTTACGTTAGGATTTTTTAATACCCATGCAATAGATAAACGATTTAAAGTTGTACCCAGATCATCGGCCACCACTTTTAGTTGTTTTATTTTTTCGTGCTTCCACTGTGCCTCAGTACCTGTAATATTTTCTTTCAGCCATTCCATTCCCGGGCGATTGATACGGGTGTCTTCCGGGGTCTTATCAATATATTTTCCGCTTAAAAGCCCTGATGCCAATGGAGACCAGATGGTGGTTCCTAACCCTATTTCTTTGTAAAGTTTGCTGTATTCAATTTCAAATTTATCGCGGTGTAATAGGTTATACTGTGGCTGCTCCATAGTAGGTGGTATTAAATTATACTGCCGTGCCACGGCATAAGCTTCCATAATTTCTAACGCACTCCACTCGCTGGTGCCCCAATAAAGTATTTTGCCTTGTTGAATAAGATCATGCATAGCCCGAACAGTTTCTTCTACCGGTGTATTTTTATCCGGCCTATGGCAAAAATAAAGGTCTAAATATTCTACCTGCAAACGTGTCAGCGCGGCATTACAGGCCTCTATAATATGTTTACGACTAAGGCCGATTTGATTAGGTAATTTACCGCCCCAAAAAACTTTACTCGATACAATAAAAGAACTCCTGTCCCAAGCCATTTTTTTAAGAATGGCACCCATTACAATTTCAGATTGTCCGCTTGCGTAAGCCTCTGCATTATCAAAAAAATTAACCCCGTTATCGTAAGCAATTTTCATGCATTGCTCTGCCATTACATTATTAACCTGCGCGCCAAAAGTTACCCAGCTTCCAAAAGAAAGGGCACTTACCTGCAAACCACTCTTGCCTAAACGACGATATTCCATAAAAAATTTTTTAGTAAAGATAAATGATTTATAAACGAAGAAAATTTTCTATCGTTAATTAAACTTAAAGAAAAAATAAACTACCGCCGCCCATTCTTTTTTTACGCCTTTTGCATAGCCAATTGTACTATGACTGCTATTTTCAACTGTTCCATTATCTTGTACATAACCAATGGTTGAGTGCGATGAATTTTCTATAGTGCCATTTTTTTGTACATAGCCCACCGTACTATGACTGCTGTTTTCAATAGTGCCGTTATTTTGTATATAACCAATGGTGGAGTGTGACGAATTTTCTATGGTCCCATTGTTTTGAATATAACCTGCCGTGCTGTGGCTGCTATTTTCAATAGTGCCGTTAGCATTTATGTAGCCTGATGTACTATGACTACTATTTTCTATGGTTTGAGCTTTTACAGTACCCGGTAAAAAATTCGCAGTGATCAGTAAAACAAATAATAGACGAATAATATATTTATATAACATAAGGTAATTTTAAATTCAAAGTTACAAATAATAGTTTCTAATCAACTATTCGCCATTTACTATTTAACTAATTAATTATCTTCGCAGGGCGTGAATAAAAAGTACAAAATATTTATAATCGGTCCGGCATACCCCTTACGCGGCGGTTTGGCAACTTTTGATGAATTATTTTGTAAATCGCTTTGTGATGAAGGACACGATGCACAAATAATTTCTTACTCCTTACAATATCCAAATTTCTTATTTCCGGGTTCTACCCAGTTTGATACAAGCGGCATTGCACCAAACGGATTAAAAATTCACACACTTATAAATTCAGTAAATCCTTTTAACTGGATAAAAACAGCGCGTTTTATTAAAAAAGAAAAGCCCGATTTTTTAGTCGTTCGTTTTTGGATTCCCTTTATGGGCCCGGCCTTAGGAACTATTTGCCGATTAATCAATAAAAAACACACCAAAGTAATTGCCATAACGGATAATGTTATTCCGCACGAAAAACGAGTAGGGGATACACCTTTTACAAAATATTTTATAAATGCCTGTCAGGGTTTTGTAACCATGAGCAAAGCTGTGATGGCCGATTTGGATACGTTTACAAAATTTCCACACAAAAAATTTTTGCTGCATCCCCTTTACACTTCTTTTGGAGAGAAATTAGATAAACAAGTAGCGCGGCAAAAACTCCATATTTCTCTTACCGATAAAACAGTATTATTTTTTGGACTAATTCGCCAGTATAAAGGTTTAGATTTATTGCTGGAAGCTATGGCAGATAAGCGCATTAAAGCTATGAACATTAAATTGCTTGTTGCCGGAGAATTTTATGAAGACAAAAAATCGTATCTCGATATTATTGAAAAACATAAGTTACAAGATAACATAATTTTATACGATGCTTTTATCGCTAACGAAGAAATAAAAACGTATTTTTCTGCTGCCGATCTGTTAGCGCTACCTTACAAGCATGCTACACAAAGTGGTGTTACACAAGTAGCCTTTCATTTTGAAAAACCAACCATTGTAACCAACGTTGGTGGCTTATCAGAAATTATCCCCGATAAAGTTTGTGGCTATGTGGTTGATTCAAATGCTAAAGCCATTGCAGATGCCATGGTAGATTATTTTGACAACCATCGCGAAGCCGCTATGACAGCCGCCATGCACGAAGAAAAAAAGAAATACGACTGGAGTATTTTTTCTAACCATATTGTAGATTTGTATCAACAAATTATAAAATGATCATACGAAGTAAAGCACCATTACGAATAGGCCTTGCCGGCGGAGGTACTGATGTATCACCCTATTCAGATATTTACGGGGGCGCTATTTTAAATGCCACTATAGATCTGTATGCCTACGCATCTTTAGAACCTTTAACCAATAACAAAATAGAATTTTGTATTGATGGAACTGATAAATGCATTATTTTAGATTCAGCTAAAGAGTTAGCATTAATTGACGGTTTTGAATTATTTATCGGGGTATATAACCGCGTTATCAAGCAGTTTAATTTACCTGCGCAATCTTTCCGATTAACATCTTATGTTGAAGCTCCGCAAGGCAGTGGATTAGGAACATCTTCAACTATCGTAGTTTCTCTTTTAGGTGCTTTTGTAGAGTGGTTAAAACTTCCGTTAGGCCAGTATGATATAGCACATTTAGCGTATGAAATTGAACGAATTGATTTGAACATGAGCGGTGGGAAGCAAGATCAATACGCAGCAACTTTTGGTGGTATTAATTATATAGAGTTTTTATCAAACGACCGCGTAATTGTAAACCCCTTACAATTAAAGAATGAAATTTTATACGAATTAGAATTTAACCTGCTTTTATATTTTACGGCCACGCAGCGTTTATCAGCTACCATAATCAACGAGCAGGTACAAAACGTAAAAGATAAAAACGAAAAATCGGTAGATGCCATGCATAACTTAAAACAGCAGGCACACCAAATGAAAGATAGTCTGCTGCGAGGCGAACTCAATAAAATTGGCGAGATACTGCATTTTGGCTGGCAAAATAAAAAACAAATGGCGGCATCTATTTCTAATAAATTAATTGACGATATTTATGATGCTGCCTTGCAACACGGCGCCAGCGGTGGTAAAATATCGGGTGCCGGTGGTGGTGGGTTTATGTTTTTCTTTTGCCCGGGTATTACTAAAATTAAAGTGGCGCGTGCCATAGAAACTTTTGGTGGCAGGGTGCAACCATTTAAATTTACACAGCAAGGTTTAACTATGTGGACGGCTAAGTAGTTTCTTTTGGGCGTTCCGGCTCTTCGTCATTTCGTACAAAGTGAAGCAATCTCTTACGCCGTCGGGCTTTCACTTCAATCTTTGCCGATTACAGCAAAGGATTTACGTTTCAATCCCTAACGCAACCTATATTCCTTATAAAGAATTACTTCTTCTTTCTAAACAAAACCATCAATAAAACCGGTAAGAGAACTACCTCGGCAAGGAGAGCTACCAATAAGGTTAAACAGGTTAGTAAACCAAACAAACGTATACTTTCAAAATCTGATAAAATTAAACTGATAAAACCACCCAATAAAATAAGCGTGGTTAAAAAAACGGGTTTACCCGTTTCCGCGTATGTATGTTTAAAAGCACGTAGGGGAGAAGTGCTTTTCTTTAACTCTAATTTAAAGCGAGAAATGAAATGTATGGTATCATCTGTAGCAATACCAAACGCAATAGAAAAAAATATGGCTGTACTTGCTTTTAATGGAATACCAAAAATGCCCATAATGCCTGCCATTATTAATAAAGGAACTACGTTTGGAATTAAAAACACCAATACCATTTTTAATGACCGATGAATAATAAAGGTAAGTAGGGCTAAAGCCAAAATGCCGGTCAATAAACCCTGTATGGTATTTTGCACTAAATATTTATTATTCAGGTCTATTAAATTAGTTGTGCCGGTTATGGTAAATATTATGTTATTAGTATCTGTTTTTGTTTTTATAAATTGTGCAAGTTGTTCATTAAAATTATCCACTTGTAAACTGCCGTAATCTTTTATTTTTCCACTAATATGACTGTGTTTTCCATCTTTTGAAATCAAACGTTTAAATTCTTTTCGGTTTTTATTTTGAAGAATAAATTTCACATCTCGGTTATAATCTGCCGTATCGCTTGGTACTTTATAAACATCTTCATAACCCTCATTAATTGATTTTACTATTCCAGCAGGCGAAATTAAAAAGCCGGGTTTATAGGTTTGTCTTATAAAACTATCAACCGAATTAAGTTGTTTCATCACATCATAACTCCATAATGTTTTGTTTTTATCTTTTACAGTAATATCAATTTCAAGCGGACGAACACCGCCAAAATTTTCTTCAAAAAACAGAAAATCTTTCTTAACAATTTCTTTGTCAGACAGATCATCCAACAGTTTTTGGTTAGGAATAATTCTACTCATTCCCAAAATAGAAACCAACATAATTAAAGAAGTTACAAAAGAAATTTGCTTGCCATGCCTGATCACCCAAAAAAATAATTTATGAGATTTTTCATCTAACTTCGATGGCTTATTGTTTTTTGGTTTTGCTGTAACTTTCCATAAATTAAGCATAGCTGGCAAATACGAGTAAGTCAAAATAAACGCAACTACAATGCCAACCGAAGTATAAATACCAAAATCTCTTACGGGTTTTATACCCGAATAACATAACGTTAAAAAGCCAACTACGGTTGATATAAGCGTTAAAAAGGTGGGTTGCGCCACTTCTTTAAAAATAAGTTTAAGCGTATCTTTTTGATTATTACCTGCACTAATTTCATCACTGTATTTGGTGTAAAAATGTATTACATCACTCATTCCGGCTACAAATATCATAGTAGGTATCATGGCAGTCATAATATCAATGGGCTTGTTTAGTGCGCCCATTATGCCAAACGTAATAATAGTGCTAATAATTATTAGCGATAAGGGAAGTATGACTGCGTGTATATTTTTAAACGTAAACCAAAGTAAAAGCGTTACAAACACTAATGAAATTAGGATGAAAAGGAAAAATTGTTTCTGCAATTTATCTAAGAAAACAGCTTGCGCAAATATCCTTCCTGCCAAGTGATATTGATTAAAATGCAACTCGGTTATAGTTCTTGTAATTCCCGCAGCAAGCGAATCGCATTTCTTTTTAGATAAGCCGTCTTTTGTCTTTACATAAATACATATCGATTTAGCGTCTTCTGAAAAAAAATTATTTTTCCATTGCGATGATCTATAAATGTAAGCAGAATCTTCCTGATATAAATCTTCGTTTTTGCAATGGAGTAGGGGAGTTTGCCTGCTGGCAAAGCCTTGCAAAGATGTCCGTTTTAAATTACCGGGTGAAACAACCTCTTCTACATTAGGTAATCTTTTTAATTGCCGGCTAAGTGAATCTGATTTAGTAAGAAAATCTTTTTTAAAAATACCTTTATCGTTTTCTAAAGCAATAAGTACAAACTCATTATCATGCCCAAATGCTTGTCGGTATTGTTTAAAAAAAGGTAGGGCAGCGTCGTTATCCGGGAAAAAAGATTCAAAATCGTAACTAAAATTTAATTTCCTACTAAAAAATACCGACGTAATTAAAGTAATAATAACCAGCAATAAAACCACCCTGGCATTACGTTTGGTGGTATCCATACCTTATTTAGTTGGTTATTTTTTTTACATTAACGCATTCTTCGCCCCTGGCAGCGGGTTTCAGATCAAAAGTTACGCAGTCGTTGGCAATTACTTCGCCATCTATGTTTTTTAAGTGCGCATAATATTCTTTTTTGGTTTCATCATCCGTAATAAAACCAAACTTTGTTTTTTGATTAAAAAATTTTACTGTTCCGGTACGCATAAAATTTGTTTCCACAAAGATAAGTAAAGTATATTTGTAAAATAATATCATGCATCCAATTATAGAAAAATATATAGAATTTAATAAATTCGGTAAAGATCTGGGCTTACACTTTACGATTGAAAAACCGGGTGTGGTTAATCATTTCTTAACTATTACCCAAAAGCACCTGACAACGCCACATACGGCTCATGGCGGTGTTATTGCAGCCATGATGGATGCTGTACTTGGCGTAGCTGCTTTATCATTGGTGTGCGAAGAACTAAAAATTGTATCAACGGTAGAATTTAAAATAAATTACTTAAACCCTTGCTTGCTTGGCGATGAATTAGGCGGCGAATCTGTCATTGAACAAAAAGGCAATCGCATAATTATTGTAAGCGGCACTATAAGATCAGTAAACAGAGATAAAACAATAGCCAAAGCCATGGGTACTTTTAACGCTTATCCGGCTGCTAAAGCGGGTGTAATACTATAAATATGAAAATAAAAATTACTTTATTCTTTATAATTTTATGTGGATTTTACTTACAAAATAAGGCCCAAAATCTATACCCATCAAGGGTTAAGTTGGAAACTAAAATAGCCGATAGTACCTGGTACGCAGGTAGCAGCGCGGGCATTGTGCAGGTTAGCGAAGGTGGCGAAATTGCTTTCAAAATGGGCATACAAACCATTACTACAGATGTTGTAAAGTTAGATTCCGCTTTAGGGCAAATGGAAAAAGAGTTTATTTTTTTGAAAGGAAATTTTCCGGTTAAAAATTTAAGTTTTGTGGATGCAGATAATGAAAACTCACAGGATTACAGTGGTATCGCTTTTTTAACTATTAGTGGCATTACCAAGGAAATTAATTACACCTGCGAAATTTATAGTTTTAATAACGATGATGAGTTTGCAGTGGGAAATAACGTATATCCATTACGAATAGGTTTTTTCTTCGATTTTCAACCAATCGATTTCAGGTTAAACACTTTGTATAAGCCACTTACAAAAACTGTTAGAGTAGAAATAAGTAATGGCTTTATTAATAAAACTAATATTGGTGGAGATTCAATCTTTCCAAAATAATTAAAAATGGCACGTATATTAACCGGTGTACAAAGCACCAACATACCTCATTTAGGTAATATTTTAGGAGCCATGCTTCCTGCTATTGAAATGAGCAATAAAAGTGATAATCAGTCGCTTTTTTTTATAGCTGATTTTCATTCGCTAACAACAGTAAAAGATGCGGCGTTTAGAAAAAATAGCACCTTAGCAACTGCTGCCGCTTGGATAGCTTTAGGCTTCGATACGCAAAAAAATATCTTATACCGACAAAGCGATGTGCCTCAGGTAACCGAATTAACTTGGTATTTAAGTTGCTATGCACCCTATCCAATGATGGCAAACGCGCACTCTTTTAAAGACAAAGCGGATCGTTTAAGCGATGTAAATGTGGGTTTGTTTACCTATCCGGTTTTAATGGCTGCTGATATTTTAATGTATAATGCCAACATTGTTCCGGTTGGAAAAGACCAACTCCAACACCTTGAAATTACACGCGATATTGCAAGCAGTTTCAACCATCAATACGGAGAAACTTTTGTGGTGCCTGAGGCTAAAATTGAAGAGAACGTAATGATCGTTCCTGGTACCGACGGACAAAAAATGAGCAAATCATACAACAACTTTATCAATATTTTCCTTTCCGAAAAAGAATTAAAGAAGGTTATTATGGGTATTGTTACCGATTCTATTCCTTTAGAAGAACCTATGAAACCTGATACCTGTAATGTTTTTAATTTATATAAATTAGTCGCAAACGCAATCCATATTGAAGATTTACGTGCTAAATATTTGGCAGGCGGTTTTGGTTACGGACGAGCAAAGACAGCTTTGTTAGAAGTATTGTTAGATAAATTTTCTAAAGCGAGAGAAACCTACAATCATTTAATGGCAAACCCAAACGAGATTGAAATAGAACTTAAAAATGGCGCCATAAAAGCGGCTGCTATTGCCAATCCGGTGTTGAAACGTGTTAGAGAAAAATTGGGATATTAATACATCAGCATTACCAGCAACTAAGCAATCTCAAGAGTGTCACTCTTAACTTTTCGTACGGTTGGGCGTTCCGGCAGGTTTATAAATTCGTTTTTATTGTTTTTTAATAGCATTTCTACTGCCGTCGGGCTGCCTGCAGTAAAGCTTTTGTGGTTTAGCTCATCGGTTTAGTTTTTTTAATTGCTTCGCAAAATGCTGAAAAAGCATTTCACAAAAGGCTTTCTTGCCGCATCCCTAACGCAAATACAAATAATCCGTCATTCCGAACTCGTTTCGGAATCTCATGAGATGCTGAAATAAATTCAGCATGACGAATAAGTAAGTTTAATGATACTGATTAAACAACAATGTACTTTGTTTTAAAACATCTCCGTTTAACAAATCTAAATTTAAACCGGTTTCAATATTTTTGGATACAAAATAGGTAACCATTTTTTCAGTGGCAATGTTACCGGTTAAATCGTTGGCCGCCATTGGGCAACCGCCAAAACCAAGTACAGCACTATCAAAACGGCGGCAACCACTGTTATAAGCTGCTTCCACTTTCTCTACCACTTTTTCGGGTGTTGAGTGTAAATGCGCTCCAAATTCTACATCGCTAAACTCAGGTATTAAGTTAGAAAACAAATAGTTTATCGTTTCAGGAGTTGAACTTCCAATGGTATCGCTTGGAGCAATAATTTTTATGCCCATATCGTGCAATTTTTTAGCCCAAGTAATACAAATATCGCTGTTCCAAACATCGCCATAAGGGTTACCAAATGCCATAGAAAGATACACAACCAATTGCTTGTTATTTTTAGAACAAAGGTTTTGTATCTCATCAACCGTTTTTAAGGATTGATCTATACTTGAGTTGGTATTGCGTTGCTGAAACGTTTCTGAAATAGAAAAAGGAAAGCCTAAATAGCTTATTTCTTCAAAGCTACAAGCATCTTGTGCGCCACGCGTATTGGCAATAATAGAAAGTAGTTTAGATTTTGTTTTAGAAAGATCCAATCCTTTTAAAACTTCGGCTGTATCCTGTAATTGCGGAATGGCCTTTGGCGATACAAAACTGCCAAAATCTATAGTATCAAAACCAACTTGCAATAAGCTGTTTATATAAGCTGTTTTTGTTGCGGTTGGTATAAATTCTTTAATACCTTGCATGGCATCACGCGGGCATTCTACTAGTTTTAATTTTTTTGTTTGCATATCTCTTAATAAATTTAGTCACTGATTTCATTAATTACTCAGATAAAAAATCAGTGCAATCTGCGTTATCTGGGGCTTTAATTTAAAAAGGGGACTTGCGTCCCCTTTATTATTTACTGCTCATCTTTAGGTTCGTCTTTTTTCTTTTTTGGTTTAACCTCTTTTGGTTTGCTAATGTTAACCACCATTTCTTTTTTGGCTTTATCAAAGTCAATTTCTATGAGATCGCCTTCTGCAATTGGGTTTTTAATCATTTCTTCAGCCAAAGGATCTTCCACATATTTTTGTATCGCACGTTTTAACGGACGAGCACCATATTGAGGATCGTAGCCTTTTTCTTCGATATAATCTTTAGCGGCATCAGTTAATTTAACTTGGTAACCAAGGTTATTAATTCGTCCGTAAAGACTTTTTAATTCAATATCAATAATTTTATGAATACCGTCTTTATCTAAAGCGTTAAACATAACCACATCATCAATACGATTTAAAAATTCTGGTGCAAAAGCTTTTTTCAAAGCACTTTCAATAACACCTTGTGTATGCCCAACCACGTTTTCTGTTTTAGCTTGTGTACCAAAACCAACGCCTTGTCCAAAATCTTTTAACTGACGAGCACCAATGTTAGAAGTCATAATAATGATGGTGTTTTTAAAGTCGATCTTACGACCTAAACTATCCGTTAAGATACCATCATCCAATACTTGCAATAACATATTAAACACATCAGGATGTGCTTTTTCAATCTCATCTAACAACACAACTGCGTAAGGACGACGACGAACTTTTTCGGTTAATTGCCCACCTTCTTCATAACCTACGTATCCCGGAGGGGCACCAATTAACCGGGTTACCGCAAATTTCTCCATGTATTCACTCATGTCGATACGGATTAATGCATCATCATTTTCGAATAAATATTTAGAAAGAACTTTTGCTAATTGCGTTTTACCAACACCTGTAGGACCTAAGAATATAAAGGATCCAATTGGTTTGTTAGGGTCTTTTAAACCGGCACGGTTACGTTGAATGGCTTTAACCACTTTAGCAACCGCTTCATCCTGACCAATAACTTTACCTTTTAATTCTAAGCCCATGTTAACCAATTTAGCGGTTTCGTTTTGCGAAATACGCTGAACAGGCACACCGGTCATCATCGCTACCACTTCGGCAACATTATCTTCGGTTACAGTTATGCGGTTATTTTTAGTTTCATCTTCCCATGCTTTTTTAGCGGCATCTAATTGCGCTAAAAGTTGTTTCTCCACATCACGTAATTTTGCTGCTTCTTCGTATTTTTGATTACGAACAACTTGGTTTTTCTGCTCTTTAATATCTTCAATTTTCTGTTCAATTTCTAACACGTTTTTAGGAACATTTATATTAGTAATGTGAACACGAGAACCTGCTTCATCAAGCGCATCAATAGCTTTATCGGGTAAATGACGATCGGTGATATAACGTTGTGTTAAAGTTACACAGGCTTTAATCGCTTCCTCTGTGTAAACAACATTATGATGCTCTTCGTATTTAGATTTAATGTTTTGAAGTATTTGGATACTTTCTTCAACAGTAGCCGGCTCGATCAATACTTTTTGGAAACGACGTTCTAACGCACCATCTTTTTCGATGTACTGACGGTATTCATCTAAAGTTGTTGCACCAATACATTGTATTTCGCCACGTGCTAAAGCCGGTTTAAACATGTTGCTGGCGTCTAAACTTCCGCTTGCACCACCTGCACCTATTATAGTATGTATTTCATCGATAAATAAAATAACGTCTTGCGATTTTTCAAGCTCGTTCATTACCGCTTTCATACGCTCTTCAAACTGACCGCGGTATTTTGTACCTGCCACTAAAGAAGCTAAATCCAACGTAACAACTCGTTTGCCAAATAACACACGAGATACTTTGCGTTGTACAATGCGCAGCGCTAAACCTTCTGCAATGGCAGATTTACCCACACCAGGTTCACCAATTAATATTGGGTTGTTCTTTTTACGACGAGATAATATTTGCGATACACGTTCAATTTCTTTTTCTCTGCCAACAATAGGATCCAACTTGCCGTCTTCAGCCATCTTAGTTAAATCTCTTCCAAAGTTATCCAACACAGGTGTTTTGCTTTTGCTATCACCCTTCTTTTGCGCTCCGGCAGCCGCGCCGCCTGCTGCACCAAATCCTGCATCGGCCGCATCGTCATCATCGTCAGATGGTGTTGGGCCTTCCATTTTAGTTGGATTTTTTAAATATTCATCCAGCTCTGCTTTGCAAGCATCATAATCAACACCAAAACGCATCAACGATTTTGTTGCCACGTTATCGTTATCTTTTAAAATGCAAAGCAATAAATGCTCTGTACCAATTTCAGTCGCATTAAAAATTTTAGCTTCTAAATAGGTTAACTTTAAAGCACGTTCGGCTTGTTTAAGTAATGGTATGTTGGCTAAGTTATTTACTTTGCGTGTAGGTACCGATATAGATTGCTCAATGCTCTTACGCAACTCAGCTGTGTTAACGTTCATGTTTTTCAACAGCTTTAAACCCAAGCCTTCTCCATCTCTTATCATGCCAAGCATTAAATGCTCAAGTCCAATATAATCGTGCCCCAAACGTAGTGCTTCTTCTCTACTGTGATTGATCACTTCTTTTACACGGGGCGAAAATTTTGCTTCCATAAATTTATTTGTTAGTTGATACTAAGTTACAGATTTTGTGCCATTCTCAAAAGTAATCTTCAAAACGTGTTAAATCCGTTGTTTTAAAGGTATTTTTCAACACGAAAAATGTTAATAAGTATGTGGTGATTTTCCCTCTATTTTCGGTAGTTTCACACCTCTATTAATAATACTAATTGAGTTAAATAACGATTGATTTTTAGATTCATTACAGACCTGACAAAATTGTCTAAAAACTGACTAAATCTACAATTCGACAAATAAAAAATTAAATTGAATTATGGCAAACGAAGGAGAAAAAATCATTCCAATTAACATTGAAGACGAAATGAAAACGGCTTACATCGATTATTCGATGTCGGTTATTGTATCGCGTGCCTTACCTGATGTAAGAGATGGTTTAAAGCCCGTGCATCGTCGTGTATTATACGGTATGTTAGAACTTGGTGTGTTACACAATCGTGCGCATAAAAAATCCGCTCGTATCGTTGGAGAGGTTTTGGGTAAATATCACCCACACGGAGATACTTCTGTTTACGATGCTATGGTGCGCATGGCTCAAGATTGGAGTTTGCGTTACCCTTTGGTTGACGGGCAAGGTAACTATGGTTCCATAGATGGTGATCCACCTGCGGCTATGCGTTACACCGAGGCTCGTTTAAAAAAGATTGCTGAAGAAATGCTAAACGATATTGAAAAAGATACCGTTGATTTTCGCCCGAATTTTGATGATTCATTAACCGAACCAACTGTACTTCCTTCTCGTATTCCTAACTTATTAGTAAACGGTGCATCGGGTATTGCGGTGGGTATGGCTACCAATATGGCGCCACATAACTTAACCGAAATTATTGATGCGTGTTGCGCTTATATTGATGATAAAAATATTGATGTAAAAGGCTTAATGCAATTTGTAAAAGCTCCCGATTTCCCTACAGGAGGTATTATTTACGGATATGGCGGTGTTGCCGATGCTTTAGAAACCGGCCGTGGACGTATTATTTTACGTGCTAAAGCGGTTATAGAAAATCACAAAGACAGAGAGCGCATTGTTGTAAACGAAATACCGTTTCAGTTAAATAAAGCTGAAATGATTAAGCGCCAGTGGGAACTGTGCGAAGAAAAGAAAATTGAAGGTATCTCTGCTATTCGCGATGAAAGTGATAGAGATGGTATGCGTATTGTTTACGATTTAAAACGTGATGCGTTATCAAACGTTGTGTTAAACAATTTGTATAAATACTCATCGCTACAAACCTCGTTCTCGGTTAATAATATTGCTTTAGTTAATGGTCGCCCAATGATGTTGAATTTGAGAGATCAGGTTCATCACTTTGTAGAATTTAGACACGAAGTAGTTGTTCGTCGTACTAAATACGATTTAGCACAAGCCGAAAAACGTGCTCATATTTTAGAAGGATTAATCATCGCTATCAATAACATTGATGCGGTTATTAAAATTATTCGCGAAAGTGAAAATCCGGATGCTGCCCGTGAAGAATTGATTGCCAAATTTGGTTTATCAGAAATTCAATCGCGTGCCATTTTAGATATGCGTTTGCGCGCCCTTACCGGTTTAGAAATTGGTAAATTACGTGATGAATATGCGGAGTTAATGAAGCATATTAATTACTTAAAAAATATTTTATCAGACGAAGTTCTTCGTATGAAAATTGTGAAAGACGAGTTAATCGAAATCAGAGAAAAATACGGCGACGCACGTAAAACAGAAATTGTTTACAGCGGAGACGATATTCGTATGGAAGATATGATTGCTGATGAAAACGTGGTAATTACCATTTCTCATTTAGGTTATATTAAACGTACTTCGTTAGTTGAGTACAAATCTCAAAACCGTGGTGGACGTGGCTCTCGTGGCTCATCAACCCGCGATGAAGATTTTATTGAACACATGTTTATTGCTTCTACACACAATTATTTATTGTTGTTTACCGAGCAAGGTCGTTGCTTCTGGTTAAAAGTGTACGAAATTCCGGAAGGAAATAAAACATCAAAAGGACGTGCTATTCAAAACGTAATCAGCATCCCTACCGATGATAAAGTAAAAGCGTACATCAACGTAAAATCGTTAGACGATGAGGAGTTTATTAATAACAACTACATTATACTTTGTACCAAAAACGGTATCATTAAAAAGACAAAAGTAGATGCTTACTCAAACCCGCGTTCTAATGGTATTAACGCCATTACTATCAGAGAAGGCGATCAATTGTTAGAAGCTGCCTTAACCAACGGCACAAACGAAATTATGATAGCCACCAAGCTTGGCAAAGTTTGTCGCTTTAACGAATCTAAAGTACGCCCAATGGGCAGAAATGCTTCGGGTGTTAGAGGTATTGATTTAAACGATGAAGAAGGCGGTAATAACGAAGTTATTGGAATGATTTGTATCAATGATATGAGTGCTAACGTACTTGTGGTTTCAGAAAAAGGCTATGGCAAACGTAGTGATATTGATGAATACCGTATTACAAACCGCGGCGGTAAAGGCGTAAAAACAATTAACGTGACTGATAAAACCGGAAACTTAATTGCCATAAAAACCGTTACCGATGCTAACGATTTAATGATTATTACCAAAGAGGGTATAACCATACGTATGGCGGTTAATAAACTACGTGTTATGGGCAGGGCAACGCAAGGTGTTCGTTTAATTAATATAGACGATACCGATGCTATTGCAGCTGTAACCAAAGTTGACCATGAAGATGAAGTTGAAGAATTAGTTGAAGGCGAAACACCTGTAACACCCATAGATGGGACAGATGCCCCTGCAAAAGATGCAACTACCGAAACTTCGGCAGAAACGCCAAGCGCAGAGTAATTTAATTTACAAATAAATGAAAGCCGTTCTCTATAATGGAGGGCGGCTTTTTTTGCACCTATTACTAATCATGTAGGCTAATCTTACAAATTAAAAAAAAAATCAACTTTGAAATAATAAAGTCTGCGGAGCAGTTTGGCCTGTGAGTTGCAGATTGGAACTTTATTTATTTTTTCTTTATTTTTCATCAAGAAAAAAAAGAAAAAACATTTCAATAATAAAAAGCAAAAAAAACCTCGCTTCAAAATTGAACCGGCTTTTTTATTTTATAATCAGTATATTTACATGTAACAAACAATTTCTTTACATGAAAAATAAATACATATTCATTTTTAGTATATTCATTTCAATAAGTTTTGCGCAAATCCCTACAGGGTATTATAACGCGGCAACAGGCTTAACAGGGGCTACTTTAAAAAATGCACTTCATAACATTATAAAAGGACATACTTCTATTACCTATGCGCAACTCTGGACTTCTTTCGATTCTACAGATATAAAACCAAACGGGCAGATTTGGGATATGTATTCTGACATACCTAACGGCCCCCCCCCCTACACCTATACCTATCAAACTAATCAATGCGGTAATTATAATAGCGAAGGCGATTGTTATAACCGAGAACACTCTTGGCCGCAAAGTTGGTTTAATGGCGTAGCAGGCCCTTATACAGATATGTTTCATATATATCCTACCGATGGCTGGGTAAATAACAAACGTGGGGATTATCCTTATGGAGAAGTTTTGGCACCAATATACACCTCTTTAAACGGTGGTAAATTAGGCCCTAATACAAGTACAGGTTATGCCCTAACCGTTTTTGAGCCCATCAATGAATATAAAGGAGATTTGGCCAGAGGTTATTTTTACATGACCACCCGTTATATGGGCGAAGATAGTGCTTGGAGTTTTAGCGACGCGGTTAATAAATCTACCATACAACCATGGGCAGTTTGTTTGCTTTTAAAATGGCACCATCAGGATGTAGTTAGTACAAAAGAGATAAACCGTAACAATGCTATTTATAAAATTCAACATAACCGCAATCCTTTTATAGATTACCCGGAATATGCAGATTCTATTTTCACTTGCACCTTAACCGATATAAATGTGGTTAAAGAACCTCAGTTGCAACTTTCTGTTTTTCCAAATCCCGGTACGGATAAAGTAACTATACTTTTCTCCCAAAACATTTCTAATGCAGGTATAAGTTTATCAGATTGTTTGGGCAGAGAAATAATTTCTCAACATATAGATAATGTAAACAGCTTACAACTTAGTATAAGCAACCTTGCCAAAGGCATTTATATTATCAGAGTTAATTCAGGTAACTATTCAACACAACAAAAATTGCATGTAAAGTAATTACCCTTATTTAGTTTTAAAGTCCTTTTTCTTTTTCCAGGTATGAATTAACTACTTCAATAGCGTTATCTATCACATCACTTAAAGCGGTAATAAAAGTACCGGGTTTTGCCATGGTAAATGCGTGTTTCAAAGCTTCTACCTCTTTCGGTATATATTCATACGACGCGTTTGGATTAGCTTCTTTAATACCTTCTACCAACAGGTTAACAATGTTTTCTGCTGTGCGGCCTCTTAAAAATTTATCCTGCCTGATGATGATATGGTCAAACATCTCTGCCGATATTTTTCCCATTTCTTTTATATCACTGTCACGCCTGTCGCCCGTACCGGTAATGATACCAATTTTATAAGGAGAATCTACGTTGGATAGATATTCTTTTATGCCGTTAAAACCATCCGGGTTATGTGCAAAATCTATCAACACTTTATATTCTCTAAAATTAAAAACATTCATGCGGCCGGGAGTTTGCGCTGCAGATGGAATAAATGTTTCCAGGTTAGTTTTAATATCTTCGATGGTAAATCCATACACGTAAGAAGCAAGTGTGGCCGCTAATACATTATAGATCATAAACGTTACTTTACCGCCAAAGGTTAATGGTATCATAGAAGCTTTTTGCACCCTGAATTTCCATTCGCCTTTTTTAATGGTAATGTAACCCTCTTCAAAAATAGCGGCAATGCCACCGTGTTTGCAATGCTCTACAATAACCGGGTTATTTTCATCAAGGCTGAAATAAGCAATTTTACAATCGGTTGTTTTAGCAATAGAAACACAATGCTCATTATCAGCGTTTAGAACAGCATAGCCACTTCTCTTTACAGAACGAGCCACCACACCCTTTACATTGGCCATATCTTTAAGGGTATGTATATCAGATAAACCCATGTGATCTTCTTGTATGTTTGTAACAACGGCCACATCACATTTTCCAAAACCAAGCCCTGAACGTAAAATACCTCCGCGTGCTGTTTCTAATACGGCAAACTCAACGGTTGGGTCTTTTAAAATAAATTCAGCACTTACCGGCCCGGTAGTATCTCCTTTGGTAAGCATAGAATTTTGCACATAAATTCCATCAGATGTAGTATAGCCTACCCTAAAGCCATTATTCTTTACAATATGTGCAATTAAACGTGTAGTAGTTGTTTTTCCGTTAGTACCTGTAATGGCAATGATGGGTATTCTGCAAGATTTACCTGTTGGATATAACATATCTAAAACAGGCGCAGCAACGTTACGTGGTAACCCTTTAGCCGGTGCTAAGTGCATACGAAAACCGGGAGCAGCATTAACCTCTAACACCACACCACCTGTTACTTGAAGCGGTTCGCTAAGGTTAGAAGCCATGATGTCTATACCACAAATATCTAAACCAATAACACGCGATATACGTTCGCAAATAAAAATATTATGCGGGTGTACGGTATCTGTAACATCTGTAGAAGTGCCGCCGGTGCTAAGGTTAGCTGTACCTTTTACATAGCAGACCTCATCTTTCTGTAAAATAGTTTCTAAATGATAATTTTGTTTGGCAAGTTGGTCTTTAGTTTCTTTATCAATGGTAATTTCGGTTAAAACATTTTCATGTCCGTAACCTCTGCGAGGATCTTTGTTTTCGGTTTCGATCAATTTTTCAATGGTAGAAACACCATCGCCTTTAACGTGTGCCGGTTCGCGCAAAGCGGCTGCGGTAAACTTATTATCAATAACAAGTATTCTAAAATCATAACCACTGATAAAACTTTCTACTATAATTTTACGAGAGTATTTTTTAGCGTGCTCAAAAGCGGCTTTAGCTTCTATAATGTTTTTTACATTAATGGAAGCTCCTTTACCATGATTACCATCCAAAGGTTTAAACACCAGCGGAAAACCAATTTTGGAAATAGCCTCATCAATTTCATGTTCTTCTGATATGCATAAACCGTTAGCGACCGGTATAGCCGCATCATGTAGTAAACGCTTAGTTTCATCTTTATTGCTTGCAAGATCTACAGCTATAGAACTTGTACGATCTGTCATAGTTGCCCTAAAACGTACCTGGTTTTTTCCGTAACCCAGCTGTATTAATGATTGATTGTTCAATCGTATAAAAGGAATGTTTCTTGCCACCGCTTCATCTACAATGCTACCGGTGCTTGGGCCAAAACGTTCTTGGTTGCGCATTTGGCGCATAGTGGTTACATCATTTTGAAGGTCGTAATCATCACCCGCCACCATAGCTTCTGCAATTCTAACCGAAGCTTTCGCTGCATACACGCCAACTTTTTCTTCCATATAAGAAAACACTACGTTATAAACACCATCGGTTCCTGTGCCTCTTGTGCGACCGGACCCACATTCCATTCCCGCTAAAGATTGTATCTCCAAGGCTATATGTTCTATCACATGACCCATCCAGGTGCCTTCTTTAACACGTTCAAAAAAACCGCCTTCATGGTTTTTAGAGCAACGATGCTTTTGCATAGATGGTATCATTTTCTCTAACCGATCTCTAAAACCTTCAATTTCATTGGTAGGAGATTGTTCTAAATCTTCCAGGTCAAGTTTCATTACAATTAATTTCTTACGGTAGTTAGACCAGTAATTAGGACCTCTCAGTATTTTAATTTCAATTATTTTCATATAGATTTTCTGTTATCGCTTTAGCTTTTAAAATTTTCATCAATATAAGTCTTTTTATATAAACAAAATGCTGTTTAAAATAATTTAAGAATTAAATAGTCTCTGCGCGGTATAAAGTTAAATTTGTGCAGAATTATATTTGAAATAATGATAAATCAAAAAGGAAAGTTAATTATTATTGGCGGTTCGGTTGATAGAGGTAGTTACTCTGTCACACCAGATGATCTGCCTAAAAACCTAAAGTTTTTTGAAAAAGGAATTTTAAAAAGAATTACCACCGAATCTGCCAAAAACAATTTATCTAAAATTGAGATCATTACAACCGCTTCTAACATACCCGAAGAAGTAGGAGAGGAGTATATTAAAGCATTTGCCCAGTTAGACGTTTTAAATGTTGGAGTATTAAATATTAAAACCCGCGAAGAAGCCAACTCTAACGAGAACCTTGAAAGATTAAAGAGCGCCGATGTTGTTATGTTTACCGGCGGCGACCAGTTGCGCCTAACTTCTATTTTTGGCGGCACATCCTTCCACCATCTTTTATTAGATAAATACCGCGATGAAGATTTTATAATTTCAGGTACATCGGCAGGTGCGGCAGCCAGTTCTAATAACATGATATACCAAGGCAGCAGCCAAGAAGCTTTATTAAAAGGAGAGGTTAAAATTACCGGCGGCCTAGGTTTTATAAACAACGTAATAATAGATACACATTTTGTGCAACGTGGCCGCATTGGCCGTTTACTTTATGCTTGTGCCAGCAATCCCATTAATTTAGGTATTGGTTTAGGAGAAGATACAGGCTTATTAATTATAAACGGTAACAGTATGGAAGCCATAGGCTCCGGACTTGTTATGTTAGTTGATGGCACCCAAATGCGCGATACCAGCATTACCGATGTAGAAATGGGCGCTCCTGTTTCTATCGAAAATTTAATTGTGCATGTTATGGCCTTAGGAGATCATTACGATCTTAAAAATAAAAAACTAACCATCTATCATCATCCTGTTATAGCATCAGAGTAAAATTAATCTTCTCTCGGGGGGTATGGACTAGGACGGAGCGTTGGGCGTTTCGGCGGGCGTCAGGCATAGTATGTCTAAGCACACCGTCGGGCTTTATAAGCAAAGAGTTATGGGTTAGCTAATTGTTTTAGTTTTTATATTGGTTTAGCTAAAATTTGGAAAAAGCATTTCAAAAAGGCTTTTATTATCAATCCCTAACGCAAATTCTTTTTACTTATCAGGTAGTCTAAACTTATTTTGCCTGCACCGGTACATATCAATGATATCAGCATTAAAATATAATACAAAGGTATTTCAAAACCATTTTCGCCCGCTTCAAACCCATTACCCCAATGAACAGTTTTTATAGCAACAAGCATCATAATTATTAGCGGAATAGAAATAACACGCACACCTAAACCTAAAGTTAATAATATAATGCCTAAGCATTCTGTACCCGTTGCTAAATAAGCTTGAAAGTAAGGTGCCGGTATACCCATGCCCGCAAACCAATCGCCAATACTGTGTACATCGTTTAATTTCATCATAGCCGGTCCATAAAAGCCATAAGCCAAAATTAATCTAAATAGTAGGGGGGGGATGATATCTTTTACTTTTTTAACTTTGTTAGCATAGCTTAGATATATAGTTTTTATGCTCATAAATTTTTACAGGTTTTGCAGTCGTTTTTAAATTATTCTCAAAAACAGTACGTCATGCTGAACTCGTTTCAGCATCTCTAACAGATTCCGAAACAAGTTCGGAATGACGAAGGGGTTTATTTTATTAATGTTAAACAATTTTTATTTTTTAAAGCCCAATATAAAATCTTTTTGTTGCAAATCTTTACAAAAATTAATTATGTGTTCTTGCGCAAAGGCTTTGTCTTCAAAAGAGAATATAGCTTGCAGTTCCTCTGTAATTTCTGCAATTGATTTTTCTTCTTCCATCTTTTCAATAGTTAGGGCATATAAAATAGAAATATCTAAAAACTGTACGCTTCCTTTTTTAGGCTCTCGGTACATTAAAATAAAGTATTGACCTTCGTTTTCTTTTTTAATATTTATGGGCGCGGTGGTATGCACCGGATATTTTACAGATAGAATTCTGTATTCAGGATTAATAACAAGCACATCATCATTCCAATTTCCATATGTTTTAAACTTTGGAAACTCTTCATCTTTCATGGTATGAATATCCAATTCAATCCACTCAAATAAAAGCAAATCTTCTAAAAACGGGAGGTTGTACTTTTCTTTTAAGTTTTTATCACAGGCATATTGGTAAAACTCGCCTGGTACTTTCCAAACATGTGGCGTTTGACAAGCATGTGTGCTGAAAAAAGTATTTACAATCTCGTCCCACATTTCAGTATCGGCAAACTCATAAAAAATAGGAAACGCACTTTGCAGCATATCATCAATAATGTTGTAAACTAACCGGCGATAATGATGCACATGTTTTTGGTTAACCTCCGTAGTCAGCGTCAGTTCGCCCGTTCGGCAATAATCGGCCAGCTTACTTTGTATGTTTTTTGTATTAGTTTGTAGCAGCATGTTGTGGTATCCAAACGTTATTACATATGTTTTGTAAGCGATTTAACTCGCCTTGTAATTCATTAAATTCAGGGAAATTAAAATCTCTTTCTAACAAAACAGGCACCGGTTTTATTAAACAAGTAGTGTAATCAAACAAATCAAATACTGGGTCTATAATATTTTCGCCATGTGTATCAATAATTAAATCTTCTTCCACTTGCAAGTGCCCCGCCATGTGTATATAAGCGACTTTATCAAGCGGTAATTTTTTTATAAATTCTTTCGCATCATATTTATGATTGAATGCGTTAACATAAACATTATTTACATCCAACAATAAATGGCAATCACTTTCATTTACAATATTCAAAATAAAAGTTGGCTCATCCATCTCAGCAGCTACAGCGGTGTAGTAGCTCACATTCTCAATGGCAATTTTTTGTTCTAAATAATCTTGCACGGTTTTTATGCGCTCCACAATATGTTTAACGGCATCTTCTCTAAACGGAATGGGCAGTAAATCATATAAATGCGCGTTATCGCACTTGGCGTAACTTAAATGTTCAGAATATATCTGAACCTTGTATTGCTTTAAAAATACTTTTAGCTTCTTTAAAAAATCCCAATCCAATTCATCCGGACTACCAATAGAAAGCGATAATCCATGGCAAGTTAGCGGATATTGCTCGGTAACTTTATCAAATATCTTTTTCCAATAACCACCCATATCAATCCAGTTTTCGGGCGCTACTTCAATAAAATTTGGTTGAAGGATGTTTTCATTTAAAAACTCTTCAGCAAAATCTTTTCTAAACCCTATGCCTGTTTTACCTTGTATAGATTTCATTTTATTTTATTGCAATTAATTTGGGCGTTCGGCTGATTTATTAATTCGTTTTTATTGTTTTAAAAAGTAATTAATGAATGCTGAAAAAGCATTTCAGCCGGCAGGCTTTTCGCAGTAAAGCTTTTCGATTACAAAAAGGCTTTCTTGCTTCAATCCCTAACGCAAATTCAACTCTTTCGTCATTCCGAACTCGTTTCGAAATCTCATGAAATGCGGAAGCAAATTCAGCATGACGGATGAAAGATATTACTATAATTAAAAAATCCCGCCCGCAATTGAAGACGGGATTTTTTTATAATCTACAAAACAAAATTATTTAGGATTTTTCTTTTCTCCGCATTTGCCTTCTCCGCATTTGCCGTCTTTAGCTTTCTTTTCGCCACATTTACCATCTTTTGATTTTTTGTCAGAAGTGGTAGAAGTAGTTGTAGTTTTACCATCTTTAGTTGTAGTGGTAGTAGTTTCTGATTTTTTAGTTTCTGATTTTTTTTCTCCGCAATTTAATTCAATAGCCGAACGAACCTCAGAACCATTTCCTAAAGCGTTGTAGTTAAATAAATTTGTATTTGCAGTTAAAGCAGATACGCTTAACATGGCACCGGCTAACATAGAACCAGCGATAATTGTTTTTTTGTTTTTCATTTTATTTGTTTTTTTAGGGTTTGTTTTTGATTTAAAATACTTACGCAAATATAGACGAATGAGTTTTGATTTCCTTACATTTAAAATTAAAATAAAGTTAAATTTTGTTTAAATAGTTGTTTATCAACGTTTTTAAATTGTCTTTTTCAATCTGAGGCATTAAAACTATCTTTTGCAAACTTTGTTTTATAGTTTCATTCATTATGGCAGATTGCATTTTAAATGCTCTACACAATTTACACATACTCATGTGAAACTTCAAGCTATATTCATCTTTTAAAGAAAGTTTGTGAAGCTCTTCTTTTTTTAATAAAAGATAGGTAGCTTGTTTACAGCAAAGATTCCAACCCATGCCGGTAGAAAAATATCCTATATTTTTATCTTCCAAAATCATGCTTTTATCCAATTCTTTTCAAGGCATTCACGCATTTGCAATTTAGCTCGATGAATGATTACCCAATAGTTTGACGAAGTAATTTCTAATTCCTTACAAATAGTTTCGCTTTCTTCTTCCTCTAAATATTTTAATGAAAATGCCGCCAACCACATTTTAGGTAATTTACCCAAGCAAGCCGCTAATATTTGTTTAAATTCTTTTTGTTCAATAGTATTTTTATCCGAAACATTCCACGGTTTTGGTGCGTTAGCTTTGTTCCACTCTCCTTTAATAAAACCGATTTCTGTAAAATAATGACTATAAGCTACTTTGTATTGCTCGCTTTCTTCAAACGATTGCTGTGGGTGAGCAGCATTCTTTCTATATAAATCAATAATTTTTCTTTTTAAAATAGATACCAACCAGGTTTTTTCGGATGCTTGACCTTTAAAGCCATCTTTTCCTTCAAGTGCCGAAAGAAATGTTTCCTGCACCAGGTCTTTTGCTGTTTCTCTGTCATTAACACGATTATACGCAAAAGAGTATAAATAATCCGTATAACTGTCGATCCATTTTTCAGGATTTAAGATTTGCACAGTATTTTTTATTTCACTCATTTTATAAAGATACTTATATTTTAATGCCAATTAGAAGTACATCATCCACTTGTTCCAAATTTCCTTTCCAATCATTAAATGATTTTTCCAATAATTCTTTTTGTTCTAGCAGTGGTTTTTCATTATTAGCTACTAATAAATCTTCCAGCGGTTTATATTTAAATTTTTTTCCTTTTGGCCCGCCAAATTGGTCGGCATAACCATCGGTAAATAAGAAAAATAAATCTCCTTTTATAACATCAATATTTTGAAGGGTAAATGATTCTGTTTTTTCTCCTTTACCAACAGGCATTTTATCTTTAAGCAAAGGTATTACTTTGTTATTTCTAATTAAAACAGGCTCATTATTAGCGGCGGCATATTGTATTTTTATTTTACTGGTAGTATTTTCTATTTTTAAAAGTATAGCATCCATACCATCGTTTCTACCATACATTTTCTCGATTAATTGTTTGCGAATATAGTTTAATATTTCGTGTGGGGCAGAAATATTTTTTTCGTTAATTGCTTCATTTAAAAAATTGATATTAAGTAAACTCATAAACGCGCCCGGTACACCATGTCCGGTACTGTCACAAGCAGCTAAATAAAAAAAATTATTCTTTCTGGTAGCCCAGTAAAAATCGCCGCTTACAATATCTTTTGGTTTAAATAAAACAAAGTGATTGGGTAAATTGTTTTGTAGTAATTTTTCATTTGCCAGCAAGGTATATTGAATACGTTTGGCGTAATTAATGCTATCGACGGTTTCTTTTTGTTTTTCTTCTATTAAATTTTTTTGATATTCTACTTCAATTTTTTGAGATGAAATAATTTTATTGGCTTCGTTTTTTTGACGATAAGCTTTAAAAATAATAATTCCGGCAATTAATGCTAAACCAATTATTGCAAATAAAAATAATTGCATGGTTCTTTTTTCTTCTAATTCTTTTTGTTTTAATTTATTATCGCTGTTGAGCGATTTTATCTCTAATGATTTTTTTTCAGTTTCATAAAGAGTGGCCATTTCTACTATTTGTTTCTGATTTTGCTGATTGTAAAGACTATTATGGATATCAAAAAATCGACTAAAATATATGTAAGCCGAATCGTATCTTTTTTCTTTTGCAAAAAGTATAGACATGTATTTAAAGGTTCTTTCTTGAAGGTCTGGATATTCAGAATTTTTAGCAAAATCGTAGGCCTTTTGGAAATGATATTTTGCGGATATGTTATTTTTATTTAAAACAAACATCTCTCCTAATGTGTATTCATTCCAAGCCATTCCGATATAATCACCTAGTTTATTTCTTATTTCGGTAGATCTATTGATGTATTTTAAACCTTCATTTAAATAGTTTTTCATAAATAAAACGCCTGCAATATTGTTTAAGCTATAAGGTATTCCAATACTATCTTGCAGGGTTTCTTTAATATAAAGTGCTTCTTTGTAATATTTGGTTGCTGTATCTAACTCTCCTTTTAGTTCAAATAGAACGCCGTAATTATCAATAGCAGTGGCTAAATCAGGTGGAACATTTAGTTTTCTAAGAATTTCAATAGATTCTCCCATTTGTTCTATAGAGGAGGTTAAATTTCGTTTTTTTCCTTCATAAGCCATTGCAGCCATAGCATTTGCTTTTCTTCTTAAATCACCTGCTTTGTCAAATAGTTTTATAGATTGTAAGTGTAGCTCTAACGATTTAGTATAATTGCCTTTTAGATACATTACCAGAGATAATTTTTCTTTTATTTCAGCCTTTTTAGTTGGGTTGTTTTCTAATAGATTAGTAATATTTAGGATGTTAAAAATAAACTGACATTTATTAAGATCATTTACAATTTTATCGTAAGGTATATCAAGTGATCTTTGAACAATAGATCCATTTATTTTATGATTTTGAACCTCGGTTAAAATAGAATCAACTGTATTTTTATTTTGACAAAAACAACAAGCGGTTAATAAACATAAAAAATACAAATTACCCCATCTACTCATAATATTTAAAAATATAACCGTATAAAATTAATAACTATGTTATATTTTTATACCAATAATTAATACATCGTCCACCTGTTCTAAATTGCCTTTCCAATTTGTAAAAGAATCGTTTATAATTTCTTTTTGTTTTTCTATAGATAAGTTATAGTTTGCCAGCAGTATTTCTTCTAATTGTTTGTACTTAAATTTCTTTCCTTTTGCACCGCCAAATTGATCTGCATAACCATCGGTAAAAATATAGAGGGAATCATTTTTTTGAAGCTGAATTTTATTGTACGTAAATGGTTGAGTATCGTTAGGGGATTTACTTACAGGCATTTTATCGGCTTTGCAAACTAATAATTCGCCATTACGTATAATATAGAATGAATTATTAGCAGCAGCATATTCCAAAGTAAGTTCTTTAAAATCAAAAGCGGCTAAAACACAATCCATTCCATCTTTACTATCCTCGTTTCCAATAGGGTTTAATGCTTTAATGATGTGATAACGTTGTTCATTCAATATATCGTCCGGTCTTATTACATTTTTTTCTATTACATTCTCATTTAAAAAAGAGATGTTAAGCAGACTCATAAAAGCGCCCGGTACACCATGTCCTGTGCAATCTGCAACAGCTAGGTAAAATTTGTTATTATGATTTACAGCCCAATAAAAATCGCCGCTTACAATATCTTTTGGCTGATAAAAAATAAAAAATTCTTTAACGTAATTAGCTATATAACTATCCGAGGTTATCATAGCGCGCTGTATTCGTTTAGCGTAATGTATGCTATCGGTAACTTCTTTATTTCGTTCCTCAATGATTGCGTGCGCGGTTTCAATTCTTTTATTTTTAATATCGAGTTCCTTATTTATACGCTGTTTTTGCAAATTACTTCTATATGCATAAACTGCAAAGCCAAAAACAAGTATTAAGATCCCGCATACACTCCATATAATTATTTTATGTTTTTTACTTTCTGCTAAAGCAACCGCTGTTTCTTTTTCATGAACTGATTTTTCTATGGTTTGTTTTTTATCGAACTCGTAATTCATTTCGGCACGCACAATTTTGTTGGAAGATTCTTCATTACTGATGCTGTCTCTAAAATGTATGTATTTTTTATAATAGTCTAATGATAGTTCAAATTTTCCTTGTGCCTTATATACATCTGCTAACCCTTTAGTGCATTCTTTCAGGTCGTCTACAATTTCAAATTTTTGAGAAACTTCATAAGCTTTTTTAAAATAATCTTCTGCCAACGTATAATTTTTTAAGGCGTAATAAATACCTCCAAAATTAATATCGCAGTTAAGTAGGCCTTCTTCTTCACCAATTTCTTTATGTATTGCCTGTGCTTCTTTTAAATAGATCAAGGCTTTATCAAACTGTTTTTGTTCTTTATAAATAACGGCCATATTATTTAAAACAGCGGCTTTGCCTGATTGGTCGCCAATTTCTGTTTTAATAACAAGGCATTTTTCAAAGTAAAAAAGTGCGGTTTTAAAATCATTTTTATTGTAATATATATTACCTGTTATGTTATAAGATTCTGAAATGGCATTTTTATCGCCATTAGCTAACCTAATGCGTAAAGCTTTTGTATGATAATTTATAGCTTCATTATATTTCTCTTCTAATTGATAAACCAAGCCAATATTTACATAAGATTTTGCCAGCGATAAACTATCAACCTCTTTATTTCCTTCAGCCATTAGATCTTCTTTCATTTTCAACGCTTTAAAATGATATTGCAATGCTTCAGGGTAATTACTTTGCCCACCGCAAATATTACCAAGATTGCTATAACAAACCGCTATGCCATATTTATCGTTTATCTGTTCTCTTATCGCCAATGATTTTTTATAATAATCAAGCGCTTCGTTAAACTTACTAAGGTTTAAATAAACACCACCTAAATTATTATACGTGGTGGCAATAGTTTTTTTATCGTTAAGTTTTAACCTGATAGCTAAAGCCCGCTTATAAAATAAGATACTACTGTCATAAACAGAAACTTGCATTAAAACATTACCTAAGTAAGCGCAAGCATTAGCTTCGCCTTTTAAAAAAGAAATAGTTTTAGATAAACTTAAGGCATGTTTTGCCGTATGGGTAGCAGATTTATAATCTGATAAACGATCGTACTGATTGCTAAGCTGGTTATAAATATTTACTTTTTCGGTATCGTTTTTTGAAACCGATAAAACTTTATTAAGAGAATCTATTTTTATATTTTGAGCGAAAGAAAAATTTGCATTAAGTAACAACACTGCAAATAAAGCCAGCTTCCGTTTTATACTTAGAATAATATATCTAATGAAAAATTGCTTCATATAATAGCCCACTTGAAAATTTAATCCTGCTTACGTTTTTGTACCATGGTTAAAATGGTTGCAATTCCAACGGTATCTCCAGTTTGGCCTTCTACACCCAAACCATCTCGCACTTTTTGTTCGCTGGCATCATAAATATCTACCAACCATTTTACAATACCTACTTTTACTTCGGTACCATTGGTTGCAGTAAGTGGTTTATCATTCTCCAATTTTTCTTTGCAAGTAAACTTAACGCCAATCGTCATGCCCGGATAAATTGGCTTGGTAAAACGGCACTCATCAATACCATAATTTAGTAAAACCGGTCCTTTTGGTGGATCTACAAACAAACCGGCTGCACGCGATAATATAAAATATCCGTGTGCAACGGTACGTTTAAAAATAGTCCCGTCTAAGGCTTCTGGTTGAAGATGGGCATAAAATTTATCGCCGCTAAGTTCAGCAAAGTTGGTAAGATCTTCTTCTTTTACGGTATGGGTATGCGTAATTAATGTTTCGCTTACTTCTAAATCTTCAAAGTATTGACGGAATGGGTGTATATCTTTTATAATTTGTTTACCGCCTTGTTGATAGCTATTTAAAATAGCGGTTATGGTTGTTGGAGAGCCTTGTATGGCAGTGCGTTGTAAGTAATGAAACACACCACGTTTGCCGCCCATTTCTTCTCCGCCACCGGCACGCCCCGGGCCACCATGCACTAACAGTGGCATTGGAGAACCATGACCTGTACTTTCTTTAGCGCATTCGGCATTCAAAACCAAAATACGCCCGTGCATACAAGCTGCTCCAATTACATACATACGCGCAATTTTATCGTTGGCAGTAATGATGGAGCTAACCAACGAGCCTTTACCCATTTTAGAAAGCTGAATAGCTTCGTCCATATCTTTATAAGGCATAAGCGTACTTACCGGTCCAAATGCTTCTACGCTGTGGCAATCTGTATTTATAAACGGACTATCATTTAAGAAAATGATTGGAGGCATAAAGGCTCCTTTGTTTTTATCGGCACCTTTAACTTCAAAGTTTTCAAAATTACCGATAATTATTTTTTGAGATTTAGAAAGTAACTCAATTTTTTCTTTTACTTCTTTAAGTTGCGCCATACCTGCCAAACTTCCCATACGTACGCCTTCCACATTTGGATCGCCAATGATATTAGAGGCTAAACGTTTGCCTAAAGCAATATGCACATCTTCTACCATTTTTTCGGGTACGATGATACGGCGCACGGCAGTACATTTTTGTCCGGCTTTGGTGGTAATCTCACGTGCGACTTCTTTAATAAAGATATCAAACTCGGGCATAGAAGTAGTTACATCACTTCCTAAAACACAACAGTTAAGTGAATCGGCTTCCATATTAAAGCTAACCGATTCTTCTAACAAACGCGGATGTGCTTTTAGCATTTTGCCGGTTGATGCAGAGCCTGTAAAAGTTATCACATCCTGACTCATAACATGATCTAAAATACCATTAGCACTTCCGCAAATTAATTGCAGAGCTCCTTCGGGTAAAATTTTGCTGGCAATAATTTCTTTAACAACAGCTTCCGTTAAAAAAGACGTAACGGTGGCTGGCTTAACAATAGCAGGCATACCGGCAAGCCAGTTAACGGCCACTTTTTCTAACATACCCCAAACAGGGAAGTTAAATGCGTTAATGTGTATAGCCACGCCTTCTTTAGGCACACAAATATGGTGACCAATAAAGGTGTTGTTTTTTGAAAGTTTAGCCACATCGCCATCATAACAATATGTTTCGTTAGGGAATTGGCGACGAAGAGAAGCATACGTAAACAAATTTCCTATACCACCTTCAATATCTACCCAGCTATCAACGCGGGTAGCTCCTGTAGCCCAGCTTATTTTATAAAAATCTTCTTTTTTAGATTGCAAGTGTATAGCCAATGCTTTAAGCATCATGCCACGTTCTTGAAATGTCATTTTACGCAGTTTTGGTCCGCCAACGTTGCGTGCATATTCGCACATTTTAGCAAAATCTAAGCCTGTTGATGAAGCTGTTGCAATGCTATCTCCTGTAATTGCGTTATATAAAGTTTGTCCTTCGTTGGCACCATTAATCCATTGCCCGTATGCGTAATTCTGTAACTTATTCATTATTTTATTTTCTAATTAAGAATTGAAAATTAGAGATTTAATACCGATTAAAAAAGTATATTTTTTTAATCTAATTTCTGCATTTTTCTTTATAATGAATATTTTAGCAAATAAAATAAATTTCCTAAAAAATGAAACCATATATAGTTTTAGTGCTTACTTTTTGGATAACAGTTGTTTATAGTCAAAATAAAATTTTTATTAAAAAAGAAATTAAAAAGCCTTTTATACTGGGTGTAATTGATGAATTGCCGTCTATAGAACTTGGCGAAAAAAGAACACTAAATATTTACCTTCCCGAAGGATATAAAGAGAATGATACTACCAAATATCCGGTAGTTTATTTGCTTGATGGATCTGCTGATGAAGATTTTATACATATTGTGGGCTTGTATCAATTCAATAGTTTTTCTTGGATTGAAAGAGTTCCTAAATCTATTATTGTGGGCATTGCAAACATTGATCGCAAAAGAGATTTTACGTTCGCTACGAATGTAGCAGAAGATGTTAATAAATATCCTACTACCGGTAGATCTGATAAATTTATAACCTTCATAGAAAAAGAACTCCAACCCTATATTGAACGTATGTATAAGGCTAATTCATTTAAAACAATTATAGGCCAGTCTTTAGGTGGTTTATTAGCGACAGAAATTTTATTAAAACATCCTACACTTTTTAATGACTATATTATAATAAGCCCAAGCATTTGGTGGGATAATGGCTCTTTATTGAATTTTAAAACGAAAGTAACTGACAAAACATTTTCACAAAAAATGGGTGTTTATATTGGAGTAGGGAAGGAAGGTCTTGCTCCAACTTCCACACCGCATGTAATGGAAGTAGAAGCCAACCTGCTGGCGGATAAACTTAAAAATTCGGCTAACAAAAACCTGGTTGTTTATTTTGATTATTTACCTGAGGAAAATCATGCCACCATAACCCACCAGGCTGTCTTTAATGCACTACGGCTTTTATACCGAGTTAAAGAAAATAAATAACAACAATTAAATAAACAATCATGGCAAAAGAAATGATCATTGAACGCTCGTTGCAAATTAATAAAGCTAAAAGCGAAGTATTTAATTATTTAAAATTGACAAAGAATCAAGATGAATTCAGCACATGGAACATGAAAGACCCAAACAAAAAAACAATTTATAAAGGAACTGATGGAATAGTTGGTTTTATATATTCTTGGGAGAGTAAGGATAAAAGTGTAGGTGCGGGCAGCCAGGAAATTATAAGTATAAACCAAAACCGTATCTCTTACGAAGTAAGGTTTGAAAAGCCCATGAAAAATATAGCGCAATCAGAATTTTTGCTGAAAGAAATAAGCGATAATAAAACAGAGGTCAGCTGGATATTTAGAGGTCCGACAAAATTTCCATTCAGTTTATTCAAATTCTTTTTTGAAAAAATGTTAGGTAAGGATATTTCAAAAAGCCTAGAAAATTTAAGGTACAAGCTGGAAAAGTAATTAGCGAATCTCAGATATGGCAATGATCTGTATCTTACGTTCAGCAGCGGCATTTGGATTATAGATGCTGTTTCGGGTGTCGTAATAATCATCGCTTTGTTCACTGGCAGGCAACTCGCCCACATTTTCTTCATAATAAATTAATTTGCTGCTTTGTGCATAAGGTATAAATATGCCCCCTTTATATTGGTTAAAATAATTTTGCAGGCTGCTGATCCTTCGCTTAGCTAAATTTACATTATAATCTGTAGAAGCTAGGGGAGAGCAAAAACCTTTCATGGTTATTTTTACCGTTTCGCCACGCTGTAACACATCTTCTAATAAAAGCGCAAATTTTTCCAAGTCGTTTAAACCGGTTTGCACACTGTCTTCAAAAAAATTCTCCACTTTATTTTCAGCCGTTTGTTTATCGGTTTCTTTTAGGTCTTTAGAAAATTCTTTAAAGTAAAGCGGCTTCATGGCTAAATAAACTTCGCAGGTTTTTTTGTAATTTTTTTTGGTAGTAATGGCTTTTGTTTTAGCATCCGGTTCATCGTTATGAAAATATAAAGTAAGCGGCACTAATAATTTCATCTGGCTTATCACCTGCAAAGCAGTATCTATAGCAACCACAGGCGCATCATGTATTAAAGGAGGAATAGCAAAGGCGTAAATATCATTACAGCAACTTTCTTTCTCTTCAAAATAAGAACCTAAACGGTTAGAAGAAAGGTAAACTTTATCCTTCTTGCTGTTAACGCTGTAATAAATATCATTTAGCGGACTGTTTAACGGGTAGCCTGCATTTTCGGGAGCTTTAAAAGCATCATTTTTATTCTCGCTTTTAAAAACATCAAAGCCACCCAAACCTTTATGATGGTTAGAACTGAAATATAAAGTTTGCGTTACATTTTCGAAATAAGGTGTAATTTCATCTTCGTAGCTGTTAATTAGTTTGCCTGCATTTACAGGTTGTGAAAAGCTTTCATCCAAAGTTTTTTTGCTGTACCAAATATCCATTGCTCCTTGTCCGCCTGTTCTATCTGATGAAAAAAATAAATACGTTTCGTTATTTATTTCGCTTAAAGAAGGTTGTGTTGTGTTGGAGCCTTCTATGTTTATAGGCGATTGCATGATGGAAGGACTCGTCCATTTTCCACCAACATATTTTGCTTGATATAATTTACAAATAAAAGTAGACGCGTTCTTTTGCTGGCATTGCGAGAAAATTATTTCTGTAAAATCTTTGTTAAAGCAAGTGTTTGCTGTATGCACGCCTTGCTTATTAATGATAGTATCCATTTCGGCAGCGCGTTTCCATTTTTGATCTTCTTTTTTAGCGATAAATATTTTGTTGAAAGCAAGTTCATTCTTAGCATCCTTATCTTTTTTATTTCTGAGCGATGAAAAATATAAAAGGCTGTCGGCCTCTACCGGCGCATATTCTGATACTTTAGAATTTACATTACTGTCTAAATGTTCTATCGTTATAGGCAAAGGAAATTTTATCAGCAATTGAGAAAGGTCGCATGATTCACTTTCCAATTTAGATTTATCGGCCATTTTTTTGAAATGCTCATCTTTACTTTTCTTATACAAGGAATAGAATTTAATAAAGAATTTTTTTGCGGGTTTATATTTGGCTTTACTTTTTAAAAGTTCGCCCAGCCAGAAGATCGTTTCAGGATATACCCGTCCGTTATCTATCTTAAAAACTTTTTGGTACCAATGCAGGGCAATATCATAATCATAATTTAACCGACTGGCAGTGGCATATAAATATTGGTTTTTAATGGTTTCAGAATCTGAAAGGATGATTTGGTTGTATAATTGCGCCGCAGAAAAATAATCTTTGTCGGCCATAGCGATTGAGCCCTGCTTCAAAAGTTTTTTAACACTTTGCGAAAAACCTTGTTGCTGTAAAAAGAAGCTAAAAAAAATGGAGGCAAATATGTATGATAATTTCTTTTGCATATTACATATAAACAGGGCAACTGCGTTTTTTAGGAACAAACATGGGTGGTTTTTTTATGATATAAAGCAGGCAAACTTCTATAGCGCCTCGTTTGTTGGTGGCCGCGTTAAACTTAGATGTATTAATATCATAAGCCATCCCAACACGTAAATTTTTATAATCCATTCCCAGCAAAAAAATAGCGGCATCGCCTATTCGGGTAGATATTCCGGCATTTACAGATACATTGTATTCTTTATTAACAACATACCCAACGCGCCCGGCTAAAACAGTTTCATGAAAAGGGCCTTGCTTCTCATACATAGCATCTATATGTAAAAATAAAAATGCTTTAAGCGGGTATTTTATGCTTGCATACGTATTTGTTTTAGTATAAAGATTTACTCCTTCACTTTTAAAGAACGAAATATTTGGCCTTGTAAGGTGAGATAAACTGGTACCTATAGAAATATAACAGGCATGTTTTAATTTATATTGAGCGGTTAAGCCTGTTCCTATATCAAAATAAGTTTTAGATTGCGTAGGATAATTTTCGCCTGTTGGCAAAGATGGATTATAAGCATCTCCATCAAACTGGTTATCGTATGATAATTTGCGGGTATTAAAGGCCAAATTGCTTACTCCCGGCGAAATACCTAAGGAAATGCTTAAATTGGTATCTCTTTTAAAAGTTTGTATATACGATAAAGGAATGTAAAACTGGTTAATACTATAACGGCTATCGCCTGATACATCGTTATTAAAAACGAGGCCAACACCTACTGTGCTGTGTTGCGAAAATACATTTTTGATCTTTGTATCTCCGCAAAAAGATACGGTAGAGTAGGGCACAGGCACCGTTCTCCATTGGTTACGATAAGCCGCAGCCACTCGGTAATCGCCATCAAACATACCTGTTTGCGCGGGGTTTAAATATAAAGGGTTTGCCCAAAATTGCGACAAATGTATATCCTGCGCAGATAATTTTATCAACGCAAGACAAAAAAATAAAAAGTAAAAGTTCTTTTTCACTTGATGCTAATTTACTTATTTTTTATTACAGTATTGTTAATTTACTGCTTGTTCTTAACAAAATTGTACTTTTGCCCATCTTAATATAAATAAATGAAAAAAATAATTTGCGCTATATCTGTTTCTGCCTTGCTAATTGCTTGCGGAGGAAATTCTAAAAAGAATACAAATTTTAAATTAGAGGGTACGCTTACCAATGCTACTGCCGGCGATGTTATCTATCTGGAAGAACTTGCACCGGGCGCAAAGGTTGTTGTAGATTCTACCACGTTGGATGATAAAGGAAATTTTTCTTTTAGCAACGCATCTCCAGCCGCGGGTTTCTATCGTGTAAAAGCAAACGAACAAAATTTTGCTATGCTTGTTTTAGATTCAGGGCAGAAAGTAACCTTAACAGGAGATTATAAAAACCTTGGAAATTCCTATAAAGTGGAAGGCTCTGAAGACACAAAAATATTTTTAAAATTTAATGATCTTGGAAGAGAAATTCAACAACGTACTGATAGTATGCTGCAAACTTTTCAATCTTTGGTAGGTGTTACCAAAATGGATTCTGTGCGCATGGATTCATTAAACAAGGTATTTGGAGAGGTGTACGATAAAATAATTGATGCCTATCAAGGTCGTTTCTCTGCGATGGTAATAAAAAATAAATCATCTTTGGCTGTATTGGCCGGCATTCAACAATTAAATTCAAACAAATATTTAGATTTATATAAACAAGTTGATGTTGCTTTAACTGCAAAATACCCAAGCAGTAAATACCTGGCAAATCTTAAAAAAGATATAACAGCTTATGAAGCACAAGTTACAAAATCAACTCATTTGGCACCGGGTACTGCCGCGCCTGATTTTACGCTGCCAACACCCGATGGTAAACCACTTAGCTTATCTTCATTTAAAGGGAAAGTAGTATTGGTAGATTTTTGGGCAAGCTGGTGCGGTCCTTGTCGTAAAGAAAACCCAAATGTGGTGGCTATTTATAAAAAATTTCATAATAAAGGTTTTGAAATTTTAAGTGTATCTTTAGATGAGGATAAAGATAAATGGCTAAACGCTATTAAAGCAGATGCCTTGAATTGGAATCATGTAAGCGACTTACACAGCTGGGATAATAAAGCGGCTAAATTATATGGTGTAGATGCCATACCGTTTACCTTGTTATTGGATAAAGAAGGTAATATAATTGATAAAGGCTTAAGAGGTAAAGACCTTGAAGAAAAGATAGAAGCTGCATTAACTGCTAAATAATTGTGGGTTGAAAACATTTCTGATTTTTATTCTTGTTCTCCTAAATTGTTCTATTGGATTTGCCCAATCGTCTAAGCTTAGCTTGCATTTCGATCAGGTAAACCAATTTTATCAGGAAATATTGCATGCAACACTTATTATACCTGTTACGGATGCTAAAGATGCCGAAGAAAAAGCACTGATAGATGCGGTAAAAAAATACTGGACTGTTTGTCCTTATAAAATAATGAACAGAAAAGCCTTTGATGAAATGCAAAGCAAACACCCGGAAGTTTCGTCTAAATTTTTCTATCTTATTAAAGAAACCTATGAAAGATTAAAACCACGCAAAAAAGATTGGGCTTACACAAAATACTATATTTCAAAACAAAGTCATTGGGTTGAGGAGCATGAAGAACCATTTATAGAATTTAAACTTCCTTTAAAAACAGTTAACCGCGAGCCTGTAGAATTATCTGTAAATTATTTATTTGTGTTGATGATAAAGCACTTTAACCACGAAGTATTATTAATGAAAAATGAGGAAACTTATTTTGAAACAAGCAGCCGTAAAAAACTTTTAAAGGTCAACTTTAAACATACACTAAAACCTTATGCAAATAAAACGTTACTAGTTTCAAAAAATGAATTGGAAAACTATATGATAGACCTGCCCGAAAACCGTAAAGAGGTAGAAATTCAGCAAGCTCGTTTTATAAGGTCGATCGTTAAAAAAACAAAGCTAAACCCGGCCAATATTAAAATGGCAAATGAAAATGAAATAAAAAAAGCCATTGCCGTAGCGGATACAAACACGATGATATATACCGGTTATTCTATCTACTATGCGCATAACGATGTTATGATAAGACGAATAGACCCACACCGCAGTGGAAGGCCGGTTTATTGGATACTGGCCATCACTATATCCGCAGCTGTTATTTTTACAGCTTCTGTTTTAACGGGTATTTTGTAAAAATCATTTTTTTCCTAATTCAATATCTTTAAGCATTAAAGATTTAATATATCTAACGGGCGCGCTGCCATAACTTAAAAAATTTTCGTGAAATTGTTTTAAGCTGAATTTATCACCATCAATTTTTTTAAGATCTTCCTTAAAATCATAGATCTCGGTATAACCTGTAAAGTAAGAACAAAGTTGCACCTGCGTTACAGATACACGTTTCCATTTACCTTCGGCTTCTGCTTTTTGTTGAAAGGCTTCATTTATTAAAAGATTAAGCGCGCTATCTTTAGGTAGATTATTTACATGCACACCATAATCTAAAATAGTGTTGCAGGTTGTACGCAAATTCCATTTATAATACATCAACCACATTTCTGGTTCGTTATTTCCGTAACCATTTTCTAACATCATACGCTCGGTGTAAACAGCCCAGCCTTCAATCATGGCGCCGTTTCCAAAAATTGATTTTATAATGCTGGGAGATTGATTGGCATAAACCAATTGCGTATAATGCCCCGGAATAGCCTCATGTATGTTTAATATTTGCAGGATATAATCATTATATTCTCGCAAATAACTCTCGGCTTTTTCTTTAGGCCAACCGCTTAAACTGCCTACGTTATAGTACGTGTTGCCGTTTTTATCATATGGGCCTGGGGCACTTATAGAAGCACCGGCCACGCCCGCCATATATGCAGGTTCTTTACGCACAACTAAAGGTTTAGATGGATCTATATATATTAGAGCTTTCTTTTTAATAAATTCAATCAGTAATGGAATTTGATGTTCAATAGCCGTTTGAAAAGAATCTGGCGCAACATGGTGCATGGATAATTTATCTATCATCATTTTAATAGCTTCCAATTTATTCTTAGGCATTTTTTTATCCGCTAAATATTTACTCCATAGCTGCTTAGTTATATCAAACATTTTTTGGTGCAATTCTTCTTTATGGATAATTGCTTTTTGATAAATTTCATCGGCGGTGTAGCCCGATTGAATATCAAACTCAAACTTTTTGGCATACAATTCTTTTCCTAAACGAAAACTGCGCGGATTATCATTTTTTAATTTTTTTAACCAATCCGTATAATCTTTAATAGCCAGTATTACTTCTTTAGCGCGGGATGTAATTTGATCTTTTTCTTTACCATTTAAATGCGATTTTTTTAAGGCATCGTTCAAGTCAGTTTCAAAAACCGAGGCCCCGCCTAAGTTTTGATCTATTGCTAATTGAGTATGTTCTACCGTAGGGTTTTTAATTTGTTGTTTAGCCGCTTCGTAATATGCCGGAATATTTTTCATTTTAAGATAAAAATTATGCAAACGAACATCTATTGAATCGTAGTTATTATTCAACATTTCGGCAAAAGCTCCACAAATATTAAACTGTGAAGGATCCCATTCATTTGCTTTTAAACTATTGATAGACCATTCGTTTGATCTCAACTGATTCCCTATCATGTAATGATCTGTCTTATTATTATCTGATAAATTCGTTAAAGTAAATGTCTCTAACGCTTTTAAATTATTCTTACAAAACTCTAATTCTTTTTTACGACTTTCTTCGTTTGGAACAATCAATACACTATCATATTTATGATAGCCCTGGCTGGATGCCCAACCTGGATATTGTTTCCAAAGATTTTCTATAAAAGTTTGTTTATATGCATCAAAAATAGAATCTTGATTTGGCATGGTTGTTGTTTTATTATTGGTTGATTGGTTGTTATTGCCGCATGAAGCTAGCAGGATGCAGGTTACAACGCTTATTAATAATTTTTTCATTTAATAGTTGATTAAATTTTGTTCAAATATAATCTTCTCATTAAATATGTTGGTCTTAAAGTGTTAATTTTAATAATTGGTATAATTAAAAAAGTGATGTGTATAACTAATTCAATTTTTATTCGTAACTTAGTTAATAATAAATAACATTGTACAAATGCAAAAGTACAAACTATATATCGCCGCTGCTTTTTCAACCTTGCTTTTATCGGGTGTTGTACCGGATAAAAAGAAAGCTGTTGTAGCTAAAACAAAAATTAACGCAGCAAAAAAAAATGTGAACATTAATGATTACAAAGATGATGTAATTACTGTTTATAATGCAGATGCGCAACAACAGGAAAGCTATATATATGATAAAGAACTTTATGAATTAGGTTGCGATACCTTACCGCAGGTAATATTTTGGAGATCTATTATGCATCTTACAAAAGACTCTGCTTTACTTTGTCATTCAAACCAGCGTTGTGTTATTCAGCGTTTACATTTAAAACAATGGAATACGTTAAGTGATGCACAAAAACTTTGCTACCGAGATAGTTTACGTACCCTTAATGGTTTAACAGATAGTGCACGTATTTTATTAGTAGAAGGAAAAAGTTTTTTTTATGATTTTGATAAAGCATACCCTAATTTACACAGAGGAATTGATGATTTTATGGTAAATGATGTGGACCCTTGGTACGCACAAGCCATCTTATTAATTGAAAGTCCAAATCGTTTGCAAAAATCTAATGTGGGTGCATACGGTCCGTTCCAACTTATGAAAGGGGTTGCAAAATTGTTTGGTTTAAAAGTAAATAAACAAATTGATGAACGTGCAGATTTTGACCGATCTGCTTATGCTTCATCAAGCCTTCTTAAAAAAATATGTATTCCTAAAGCAAAAGAAATGTTAGACACGCTTGGTATTTCTTACAACGAAACCGATCTTTGGTTTAGGCTTTTGGTTATGCATGTGTATCACGCGGGGGCAGGTAATGTTAAAGCTGCTTTAGAAGCTATGAAACCCACACGCGGAGATTTTGCTTTAATACAAACCTTGTGGCATACGCAAGCAAAAGCATTTAAAACTGCCTCTCAAAATTATTCTCAATTAACACTTGCTGCCATGTTAGAGATGAATGCCAAGTTAAAGTTAGATGGCTTGCCCATTGCTGCAAAAAACTAATAGTTTTATTTAGCTTATTGTTTAATTTTGACAAATAATTAATTCAATACAAACATCATGTTTAAATATAAAGTTTTAACTGTTTTATTTGTTTGCCTAATTTTTTTAAGTTGTAAAAAAAATGGTATGGGCGGAAAAGCGCAGGTTTCAGGTTATGTGATATATAATGGGGTAAAAATTTCTAATACGGTTATATATATTAAATACGGCGCTACCTCCTCGGCAGGTACTGATCCTACACAATATGATAGTCAGCATACTACCGATGCTTTAGGTAATTTTACATTTGCATCATTATACCCCGGCGATTACTTTTTATATGCTATTGGAGAATATAATGACCCGCATTACGGTTTTCAAAAAGTTACGGGTAGTGTACAGGTAAATATACCTCACACAAAATCGAGCGTTAATTATAACATAACTTTAAGCAAATAGTTTATACGTTTACTTTATAATGTATAAAACGGCTATTTTATTTTATGATGGAGATTGCGCTTTGTGTAACATATCTGTACAATTTGTGATTGATCACGAAATAAAAACTACCACGCCTTTATTGTTTTGTTCACTGCAATCAGCTTATGCAAAACAAATTCTCTCCAAATATAATTATAACTTTACAGAATTAAGTACGCTGGTTTTATGGGTTGATGATAAAATATTTTACAGATCGGATGCGGCTTTAAACCTGAGTAAATACTTGAAAATTCCTTATAATTGGCTTTTCATATTGAAAATTTTTCCAAAATTTATAAGAGATTCTATTTATAAGTATGTTGCCAAAAACCGAAAGATATTAATTAAAACTCCATTCTGTTACATGCCTTCGGCAGATATTAAAAAAAGATTTATAGGATGAAACAACTCTTCTTTTTTATAATTTTATTTTTTAGCCTACGCATTCATGCGCAAAACACGGATGTAAAAATACTTTCTTCTATTTATAACGATAGTTCATCCGCAAAAGATAAAGGCGCTAAATTACTTTCTTTTTCAGTAGTTCCTGTTTCTATAATTTCTCCGGCAACCATGCTTATTGTTGGGTTGATAAAAAAAGATTCTGTTCAAATTCACAATGGAATTAAAACAACCGGCGCTATATTATTAACTACGTTGGTTACAACAGGCTTAAAGTATGGTATAAACAGAACGCGCCCGTATAACGAATATCCTTTATTATTTCATGCAAAAACGCATACCGGTATATATTCTTTTCCCTCAGGGCATACATCATCCGCTTTTTCTACCGCTACTTCGCTCAGCTTGGCTTACCCAAAATGGTATGTTATTGTACCAAGTTATTTGTATGCCTGCGGTGTGGGATATTCGCGTATGTATTTGGGTGTTCATTATCCAAGCGATGTAATTGCCGGCGCAATAATTGGTTCGGCCTGTTCTTTTTTATCTTTTAAAATAGAAAAATGGATAATGACGAAAAAACGAAAAAGATAATGTGTAATTTTAAGAATTAAATTTTATGGCAATGAATTACACAAATCCAACAGATAAAGAACTTTACCAACTTTTAGTTGTTACAAAAACAATAGCAATTGTTGGCGCTTCCTCTAATGCTGACCGAACTTCGCATAACATCATGAAACGATTACAATCCGCAGGATATAGAGTGATACCGGTTAACCCAAATGAGAAAGAAATTTTAGGAGAAAAATGTTACGCAACTTTATCAGAAATTCCTGAGAAGATAGACATGGTAAATGTTTTTCGCAAGGCGGAAACCACTGTGCCCATAGCACATGAAGCAGTAAAGATTGCAGCTAAATCAATGTGGTTGCAATTAGGTATTATAAATGAAGAAACCGCTATTATAGCAAAAAAAGGCGGCTTAACAATGATAATGGATTCTTGCATTGCCGTTATGCACGCTATTTTAAAAGTACCTAATAAGTAAATGAAAACTGATATCAAAAAATTTAAAATAGTAATTATTGGTGCCGGTAATGTAGCTACTCATTTAGCGAAACGCCTTCAAAAAAAAGGATACGAAATTTTACAAATTTTATCGCGAAGTGAAAAGAACGCTAAAGAACTTTCTTTAAACACACACTCTACTTATACAACTAATATTAAAAAAATTAATAAGCAGGCAGACATATATATATTATGTACGCCTGATGATGCTATAGAAAATATTGCCAAAAAACTAAAACTTCCTAAAAAACTTATACTACATACTTCCGGTAGTGTTGATATGAATGTTTTGAAAAAAATTTCTTCAAACACGGGTGTTCTATATCCGTTACAAAGTTTTTCCAAGCAAGTAAAAGTTACTTTTGCTTCTGTGCCTTTATTAATAGAGGCCAACAACGCAACATCTTTAAATGAATTAAAATTATTGGCTCAATTTTTAAGCAAACATGTTTCCGAGGTTAACTCAAAAGATCGTTTAAAACTGCATCTGGCCGCTACTATGGTAAATAATTTTACCAATCATTTATATACGCTGTCGTATGAGTTTCTCTCAAAAGAAAATGTAGATCTTTTTAAATTAGTAATGCCTTTAATAAAACAATCAACTAAAAAAATTAAACACGAAAAACCAAGTGATTTGCAGACAGGCCCTGCCAAACGCGGAGATAAAAAAACTATAAAAAAACATATAGACTTATTAAAAATGTATCCCGAACAAAAAAAGGTTTATGAATTATTTACTACACTCATAGAAAAAAAATATAATGACAGAGAATTTTAAAACTAGATTAAAGAATATAAATACATTAATTTTTGATATTGACGGGGTGTTTAATAATGGCAATTTTTTTTTAATGGAAGACGGCCAACATATTAGAAGCTTGCACAACAAGGATACGTTCGCTTTGCAATCGGCTGTAAAAAAAGGATATAAGGTCGTAGTTATTTCAGGTGGAAATTGCAAATCTGTTAAAGAATTTTTAAACTACTTAGGTGTTGAGTATATCTTTTTAAAACAGCGCGATAAATTAGCTTGCTATAAATATTTTATTGCGGAACATGATTTGGATGATGAAAATGTTTTATACATGGGCGATGATCTGCCGGATTATGAAGTGATGAAACGTGTTTCTGTGGCAGCGTGTCCTGCTGATGCCGCCGTTGAAATTAAAAATATTTCAATTTATATTTCTGATAAAAAAGGTGGCGAAGGTTGCGTGCGTGATGTGGTTGAACAGGTAATGCGCGTACGCGGCGACTGGAACAACTAATGAATGTAAAAGCTTTCATAAACTTAATACGCTTCGATAACTTACTTGTTATTGCATTAACTATGCTGGCCACGCGTTATTGGTTAATGCAACCTATCCTTTCATTACAATATCCTGATACAATGTTATCATTAACCGACTTTGATTTTTTTCTTTTAATACTAAGTACAGTTTTGATAGCGGCTGCCGGATATATTATTAATGATTATTTTGATGTTAAGGCCGACCGCATAAACAGACCAAAAAAATTATATATAGACAACGGAGTAAAACGAAGGGTGGCTATTTTTATACATACCATTTTTAATGTGCTTGGTTTTTTATTTGCCGTTTATGTTAGTTACAAGGTACACGCCGTTTATTTATGTGCCATTCAATTTATTTCTATCACAGCACTTTGGTTTTACTCTACGCATTTAAAACGACAAGTTTTAAGCGGTAACATTCTTGTATCCATATTATCTGCGCTTGTGCCTTTGCAAATTTTACTTTTCGAAATGCCTTTGCTTCAACAAGAATTCTTGCAAAGCATACAAAGTTTTTCTTTCATGTATTTAGCTGTTTTTTCGTTTTCTTTATTCGCTTTTTTGCTTTCTTTTGTTAGAGAAATTATAAAAGATATAGAAGATTATAAAGGCGATTTTGAAACCGGATGTAAAACAATGCCTGTTATGTGGGGTATAAAAGCGGCTAAAGCCATTACAGCTGGTTTAATTAGCAACACCGCTTTATTGCTTATTTTTATTTTCTATAAATTATATAAACAACATTTTTCTATCCTTCTTGTTTATTTATTTGCGTGTGTATTTATTCCACTACTATTTTTAATTTTGAAATTATATAATGCACAGCAAAAAGAAGCGTATCATCGTCTTAGCAAATGGGTTAAATACATTATGCTTTCAGGTGTATTATCAACGGCACTAATTTATCTTACTTGCAATGGATACATTTAAATATAACATCATATTAGGATCTGCATCGCCACGCCGGCAACAACTTTTAAAAGATGCGGGCTTTACTTTTACAACGGTTTCCATTAATGCAGACGAAAGTTTTTCAAATGATTTAAAAGCAGAACAAATACCTGTTTATCTTGCTGAGAAGAAAGCAAGTGTTTATCCCGAAATATTAAAAGACAATGAAATTTTAATTACGGCAGACACTATTGTTTGGGTTGATAATATTGTATTGAATAAACCTGCTAATGATTTTGAAGCCACGCAAATGCTGCAATTTTTATCTGGTAAAATGCACCAGGTATTTACAGGCGTTTGTATTACATCCAATAAAAAACAAATTTCTTTTTTTGATGAGACAAAAGTCTTTTTTAAAATAGTAACCGAACAGGAAATCTCTTACTATATAAAAAATTACCAACCCTTTGATAAAGCCGGCAGTTATGGTGCGCAGGATTGGTTGGGATTAATTGCGATAGATAAAATTGAAGGCAGTTACTTTAACGTAATGGGTTTGCCTACGCATACATTATACGAACAGCTTAATGTATTTTAAAATCTTCATTAAAAAAAAATCTTTTCTTTGTAAAACAATAAAATTGTATGGCTACTAATCTAAAAAATTTATCAAAAACCGAAGGGAAGATTCCTTCAGCAAAAAAAATGAAATTTGCTGTGGTCTACGCCGAATGGAACAGTAAAATAACCGATGCTTTGCGTGATGGAGCAATTAAAACTTTACTTAAAAATGGTGCTGATAAAAAAAATATATCTGTGCATCTTGTGCCGGGCAGTTTTGAATTGACATTGGGCGCACAATACGTAGCAGAAAAAACAAAAGCGGATGCTATTATTTGTTTAGGCTGCGTTATACAAGGCGAAACGCGCCACTTTGATTTTATATGCGACGCCGTTGCACAGGGTATTACTCAATTAAATATTAAATATAATAAGCCGGTTATTTTTGGAGTGCTTACTACTAATGATCAGCAGCAGGCAATTGACAGGGCAGGAGGTAAACACGGAAATAAAGGAGATGAGGCAGCGATTACTGCCATTAAAATGCTTGACCTTAAAAATAAACTTTCAGAAAAATATTAACCTAAATAAGTTTTTAGGATCTTATTTTTAGATGTGTTTCTTAATCTTCTGATAGCTTTTTCTTTAATTTGTCTTACTCGTTCGCGGGTAAGGTTATATTTTTCGCCAATTTCTTCTAACGTCAAACCATCTTTAAAACCAATACCGTAAAATAAAGTAACCACATCACTTTCACGCTCTGTCAGCGTAGCAAGTGCTCTTTTAATTTCAATATTTAAAGAAGTAGTCAATAATTCATTATCTGGCTGAGGATTGGATGGATCAAATAAAACATCCATTAAACTCATATCTTCATTGCTGGCAAAATTTGCATCCGCAGAAACGTGTCGGTTAGAAACACTTAAGGTGGTACTTATTTCTTGTTCGCTCATATCAAGCGCTTCAGCCATTTCTTCTAAACTGGCTTCTCTTTCAAGTTTCTGTTCTAAAATTACCAAGGCTTTTTTAATTTTATTAAGCGAGCCAATTTTATTTAAAGGCAAACGTATAATTCTAGATTGCTCGGCAACCGCCTGCATAATTGATTGACGAATCCACCAAACCGCGTAGGATATAAATTTAAAACCACGTGTTTCATCAAAACGTTTGGCGGCTTTAATTAAACCTAAGTTGCCTTCGTTAATAAGATCCGGTAAAGTAAGTCCGTTATTTTGATATTGTTTAGCAACCGATACAACAAAACGCAAGTTGGCAACGGTTAAACGTTCTAAGGCAGCTTCATCTCCGGCGCGTATTTTTTGAGCTAAAATAGTTTCTTCTTCCGCAGAAATTAATTCATGTTTCCCAATTTCAGATAAGTATTTATCAAGTGATGCACTTTCTCTGTTGGTTATGGATTTGGTTATTTTTAGTTGCCTCATAGCTAGAATATATAAATTTTATGCCTGATCTTTTAAAAACGATAAGCATTATTTGTATAAAGATACGAAAAAAAGCGGTTTCTCTAAAATTCAATTTAATAAAAATTTAATCAACGGGTTATTTTGCCTGTTCGTCTCATTTTTATAAATATATTTTGAAGTTATTGTTTTTTACATAAATTTGAAGAACCCTAATTTATCCACATGAAAAAAGTAAATATTTTAGTATCAGCTTTAGTTTTATCGGCACATGTTATACAGGCAAAACCTGTAAAATTAACTGTTGCTAAACAAGTAGCTCAAAATTTTTATTCTCTAAATAATAAAATAGATATTACTTCTGTAAACCTTGCGTACACAGGCTTAACTGCTTCTGGCACAGTAGCTTACTTTGCATTTAATGTTAACACAAAGGATGGTTTTGTTATTGTATCGGCAGATGATGTTGCAAGTCCTATTATTGGATATGCTACTCAAAATAATTTTGTTACACCAGATCCTTCTACAACTATTGGACATTGGTTGGCCATTCGTGCAAAAGAAGTAGAAAATATTCAACATTTGAATTTACTTCCATCTGCCCAAGTTGCTTTAAGCTGGGTTAAATATCAAACCAACAATCCGGCCATTTTACAAAGACGTACAAATGGTATAAACAGTACCATGACTGCGGCGGTTGCGCCTTTGGTTCAATCAACATGGAATCAATCTCCTAACTATAATGCCATGTGTCCGGGTGGTTCTGTTACAGGTTGTGTGGCAACGGCAATGGCGCAAATAATGCGTTTTTGGAATTATCCGGCCACAGGCAACGGTGCAAGCTCTTATTGCGATTGCTCTGCACAAAATTTTTCAAATAATTACGGCACTTTATCGGCCAATTACGGCGCCACTACTTACAATTGGGCTAACATGCCATTGGCACTTACAGGTCATAATAACGATGTAGCTATTTTAAATTATCATTGTGGCGTAAGTGTTGATATGGATTATGACCCTGCCGGAAGCGGTGCTTGGGTTATTGCATCGGATGATCCTATCTGCGCACAGAACTCGTACGTAAATTATTTTAAATATGATCCAACAACTATACAGGGATTAAATCGCTCTGATTTTAATGATACTACCTGGATGAATCTTTTAAAACATGATATTAATATTGGAAGGCCTATACAATACGTAGGTGATGACCCGGCTGAAGGCGGGCATACCTGGGTTTGCGATGGCTACGACCAGAATGATTTTTTACACATGAACTGGGGTTGGGGAGGTTCTAATAATGGTTATTTTTTTATAAATAATTTACAAACTACCAATGGCACGTTTAATCCATCGGTTGGTCATCAGGCTATTATTGGTATTGTACCTATCGCTTCAGTAGCGCTTGACGCAGGTGTTTCTCAAATAAATGCGCCTGATGGTTTTTATTGCAGCACCAATTTTAGCCCGGTAATTAAATTAAAGAATTATGGTTCTACTACCTTAACTACCTGCGATATTTATTATAAAATAGATAACGGCTCTTTACAAACACAAAACTGGTCGGGTTCTTTGGTAACAGGCCAAAGTGCAATTATCAGTCTTCCTGCTTTTATAGCCACTACCGGTTCGCATACATTAACTTGTTATAGTAGCAATCCAAATACTTCTACTGATGCAAATATGGCAAACAACCAATCTACAGTAACTTTTAATGTTACGTTACCGGGTGTTTTACCCATTGTAGAAAGTTTTGAAAACAATGTGGTTCCTAATGCAAATTGGTCAACCTCTCATACAACCCAAAACGGTGCAGGCTGGGCTGTTACAGCTAATGGCGCTGCAACAGGTTCTAACTCTTGTTTTATAGATAACAGTGCAAATTTGGCTGGTAATGGAAGCTTTTTGCAAACTATATCTTCTTACAACTTGTCTTCATTTACAAATCCAACTTTATCTTTTAAAGTTGCCTACCAAAAGAAAGCATCAACTAATAATGATAAATTGCAGGTATTTACATCAACCGATTGCGGAAACAGCTGGCAATCTAGATGGTCACGTTGGAGCAGCACGTTAGCAACTCTTTCGGGTACATCTACAGGCGCATTTGTGCCAACGCCTGCTGAGTTTACAACTTACACCGTTAATATAAACGCGGTTGCGGCAAATACAAGTGTTCTTTTCCGTTGGGAATTTGTAGCAGATGCTAACGGCGCCGGAAACAATTTGTATATGGATGATATTAATATCGTAGATGCACCAAGTGTTACAGCCATTCAAAATTTGGAAACCAAAGTGAGTTTAAATTTATATCCAAACCCATCAACCGGTAAAACCAATATTGCTTTTAACTTAACCGAAAAACATAGTATAGCTATACAAGTAACGGATATGATAGGACGTTTGGTAGAAAACGTAGAAGCCAAACTTTACCAGCAAGGAGAATCTAATTATGTAATAGGTAATGATAATTCGTATCAACCCGGTATTTATTTAGTAAATATAAATATTGACGGACAGCATATCTCTAAAAAAGTAATTGTACAATAAAGAATGTTTTAAATGGAAAGCCCTGTTTCAATAATGAAGCAGGGCTTTTTCATTTTAATTAGCGGCGCATGTAATCTCCCTGCCAGTTTTTAATACTTTTTTTAATGTCATCCGGACTTAAATTTTCCTGTATGGCCCTGTTCAATAAGGCTTCAAACTCACTATCGTCTGTAAAACGCAAAGCTGCAATCTGCCCGAAAGTCAGTTGTTTTTCTGCCTTTTTAGAAGATTTGGCAAAAAATTCAAAATAACGCAGCCTAAATTCAAGCCTCACAATGCGGTTTTGATTTCCCAAGGCATAATGCTGTCTTACCATAATAGCTAAATATAATATGCAAAAAGATAAAACTCCCAATAATATCCACTGGCAACGTAAATCTTGCTCGTTATAGGCTTTAATAAAGCAAAAGATGGTCAATGCGCCCGTAAATGGCAGAAATATAAAATGATGTGGTGGGTAATATCTTTTATAATTACTGTAATTTTGTTGTTTCATCCCTTTATTCATAAAAAAATATGCCTGCAAAATAACATTCCTTAAAACCAATTGTTTATGGTTTTACTTATTTTCGCTGTTATATATATGAAAAACATATTTTTATTCTTTTTTAATTTTCTTTTTGTTGTAAGTAACGCACAAACTAATTTTATTTTTCCTTTAAAAGAAAAACCTTTGCTAAATGGAAATTATGGTGAAGTGCGCCCAAATCATTTTCATGCCGGCATAGATTTTAAAACACATTACAGTAATCATTTGCCCATACACGCTGTAGCAGATGGATATGTTTCTCGCATTAAAATTTCTTCAAGCGGTTATGGTAAAGTGTTGTATGTTACGCATGCAAACGGCTTAGTTAGTGTATATGGACATGAATTTGCTTTTGCCGATAAAATAAAAAATTATACAGAAAACGCTCAGGAAATTGCTGAAGTTTTTGAGATCGAACTATTTCCGAAGGAAAATGAATTACCTGTTAAACAAGGCCAAGTAATTGGCTACACAGGCAACACAGGTAGTAGCGAAGGCCCTCATCTGCATTTTGAAATCCGTACAGAAAAAACTGAAGTACCTTTAAATCCTTTGCGTTATTTAAAGATAGAAGATGTTATCGCTCCTAAAATACAGCACATTGCGTTATACGATCAATCTCATTTAGAAAATATACTTCTTCCTACAAAAAAAATAGATACGCTTAAAACAAACTACGCCGTAGGCTTTGGTGTAGAATGCTTCGATCATGAGCAAACCCAAGGCAGCAAGAATAATATTTATAAAGCCGAGATTTATGTGGATGCTAAATTATTTTACCGGCATATTTTAGATAGCATTCCGTTCGATATGGGGCGCTATGTAAATACCTATGCTGATTACGATACTAAAAAACAAAAGCGTATTACTGTTCAAAAATTATTTAAAGACAAGAATAACTACCTTCCCATTTATGAAACTATACATGGCAGAGGATTTATTTCTTTTACAGATAATGCTTTTCATTTAGTACAAATAACTGTATATGATTTTTACGGACAAAAAGACGAAGTTTCCTTTTATGTAAAAACTACCATTGCAGCTGCATTTGCAATTCTCGATCGTCGTCAACAAGATTGTTTAACTTCTTTTAATAAAACAACAACAGATTATACTATTTCGCTTCCGGCCAAAAGTTTATATAACGATGCAGAATTACAAACCTCTTATAAAAATAATGTTCTGTCATTTAGCTCGCCGGATTGTGATATTCCTTTTCAAAATAATTGCGCCATAAGTTTAAAAGTACCTGAGGCTTTACTAAAATATGGTCATAAACTTTGCATAGCCAATTTATCGGGCGCCACTAAAAGTTATGTGGATGGTAATTTTAAAAATAACCTGGTAAATGCTAACCTCAAAATATTTGGAAATTATAAAGTTGATGTAGATACCGTTGCGCCAAAAATTAAATTACTAAGTAAAAAAATAAGTTATAAGATAAACGATATCATTTCATTTTCTGTGGCAGATAATTTTAGCAGCATAGGCTTGTTTAAGGCATATGTAAACGGCAAATGGCATTTGGCCGAATACGAGCATAAAAATAATACCATATTTTTTTATGTAGATGAAAAAATCCCTAAGGGAAACGTAATAGTAAACATACAGCTTAGCGATAAAAAAAGTAATCAAACAAACCTTCAAACTACTTTATTTATTCAATAGTATTTGGACGTTGCGGTTTATTTAAAAATTTGTTTTAGTGTTTTTAATGGAATTTATGAATGCTGAAAAAGCATTTCAACCGTAGGGCTGCTTAGCGTAAAGCTTTTGCCATTACACAACAGGCTTTCTGCCTGCATCCCTACCGTTACGTTACTATTTATATATTCCAATAAAAATATCAGAATCACTGGTTTTTTTAGCGCGGTACATTCCTTCCGAATTAAAAGGTAATTCAATATTTCCTTTACTGTCTAAAGCAATTAATCCGCCTTCGCCACCAATTTTTACCAGTTTATCCATTACTACTAAATGGCAGGCTTCTTGTAAGGTTAACCCTTTATATTCCATTAAACAAGAAATATCATAGGCCACCACAGATCGTATAAAAAGCTCGCCATGCCCGGTACAACTTATAGCGCAGGTATGGTTATTGGCATAAGTGCCTGCGCCAATAATAGCACTATCTCCAACTCGGCCGTATTTTTTATTAGTCATGCCGCCTGTGCTGGTACCGCCTGCTAAATTACCATGTATATCAAGGGCTACGGCGCCAACGGTGCCAAATTTTTTCTCGCCGTTTTCTATTGTATCTCCGGTATGATCTAATACCATGGTATCACTTTGTTTAGCTGTTTGCAGCTGATCATACCTTGCTTGTACAAAAAAGTAATCATCATTTTCAAATTGTGCATGTATTTTTTTTGCAAATTCTAAAGCACCCGATCCTGCTAAAAAAACATGCTCAGATTTTTCCATCACAGCCCTTGCCAGGCTAATAGGATTTTTAATGTTTGTTACACCTGCCACAGCTCCCGCCATTAGGTCTTTTCCGTTCATAATAGAAGCATCCATTTCGTTTTTACCACTGTTGGTAAACACAGCGCCTTTACCGGCATTAAACAAAAGGTTATTCTCCATAGAATTAATAGCCTTTTCTACCGCATCAAGTGAGGAACCTCCTGCTCTTAAAATTGCTTCGCCTGCATGGATAGCATCTTGTAATCCGCTTTTATAGGCTTGTTCTTTTTGCGGCGTCATAGTAGTTTTAAGTATTGTACCAGCCCCCCCGTGTATGGCTATTGCATATTTGTTCATCTTATAAAAGTATGAAATAATTTTTTTAATCTTTAAAAGATCTAAATTATTTATAATCGATAAGCTTTAACTTTTTAAGAAGTTTATTTTCTTTATTAGCAGTAGAGAAACGGTAACCTACATAAGCCATAAATTTACCCGAACTATAATTAAAAGTTGAATTAAGATTTCCATTAAATAAAAAGTAATCGAATATGCCTAATGCGCCAATAAAATATTTTCCATGGTCGTAACCTAAGCCAACACGCACATTTAATTTACCGGCGCCGGCAATTAAATGATGAGCGCTTGTGTTATCATCTCTTCTGTAAGCAACCTGCTCTCCGCCAATGCCTTGTACTAAAGACGCAGTTGCATAGCATTTTTTTAAAAATACTAACGTATAAATGTAACCCAGGTTTATACCAGCGTTTTGGGTATGGCCGTTATTAATGAAAGAGCGTGAATCTATGCTGCTTCTAAAAGGATCTGATACCAAGGAAGGAGTACCATTAGCCGAAAAATAAGCATAATAAACACCTAGCAAAACAGAACCTGCACTTTTCTTTTGTTGTTCTACAAAACCAAATGAATTTCTATAGGAGAATTTTTTATTGCTTACGATATAGTACGTATTAACCTCTATATTTAAAGCATTTACATCCGGCCGTACAGCATAAGGTTTTGCACTTGTATAACCGCTGTATGATTGAGAGTTTTTTATATAAAAACCTTGATAGGATTGGTAAAAAAAATCGGTAGTAAGTTTTCTTCCATATAAATTAAGCTGCACATCTTTATAAGTTGTTTGGCCTTTTTTATCTAAATTATTATCCGATAATTTAATGGAGTTGATAATAAAACTTGCCCAACGCGAGCTAACGCTTACACCTAAATAATATTGAATATTAGGAGAATAAATAAGTTTTTTACCCGTAGCATCAATTAACGTAAATTTTAAAAAACGCGTATTTACAGGAAGTGAAACCACTAATTTTTTTGAATAAGATTTTATGTAAGCTGTATCAAATTTTGGCGGACGATCTTTGGTAATTTCATACACAACTGCCCTGTGTATCCACATAAATTTTTCCCAAGGACTTTTATGCGGTATTTCCCAAATAGATTTAACCTGCCAACTATATTTTATAGTGGTATCTTGCCCAAATTGGGTTTTTGAAATAAAAAGGAAAGATAAAATAAGAAAATACTTTTTCATCTTTCCTTTTACTAATTACGGGAGCTATTAAGATAGTTATTAAAGTGCTATTATTTTTAATTCTACACGACGGTTTAATTGCCTGCCATCCGGATCATCTTCTCCATTAGATTTTTCGTTTTTTGCAGCGGGCATTGTTTTACCATAACCTTTTGCTTTTAATCTTGAAATATTAACGCCGTTTTGAATTAATTTATCTACAACTGCCTGTGCACGTTCTTCAGATAGTTTTTGATTATAGGCATCTGTACCTTTATCATCGGTATAACCGGAAATTTCTACTTTCATGGTTGGATTATTTTTCATAAGCCTTAGTAAATTATTTATTTCTACTGTAGATTCTTGGCGAAGTGTTGCTTTATCAAAATCAAAGAAAATATTATTTAATGTTATTTTGTTACCTACAACAAGAGGCATTAACGAAATTGATTTATAGGTTTCAAAATATTTAGAATTTTTTGGAATGTTTATATTATCAGAATAATATAAATGCCCCGGTGTTTCATAGGTTATATTATAATTTCTTCCTGGCGTTAAAATATATAAAAATTTACCTGTTTTACTGTTTGGGTAAAAAGTGCCAATTAGTTTACCGTTTGCATTATCGGTAACTGTAATTACAACATCTTTTGCAGGTTTAGTATCGTTATATAAAACAGTACCTTGTACCAAAGTTAGTGCGGTTTCTTTCTTATCAAGATAAGTAACTATAAAAATATCTTTTTCACCTAATCCACCTTCGCGAAACGAAGTAAAGTAAGCTTTTTTGCTATTTGGAGTAACCACATAAAACACATCATCATCAGTAGTGTTTATAGGATAACCTGCGTTAGCTGGCACCGACCAATTTCCATCCTCGGCCATAATACTGGTAAAAATATCAAACCCTCCCATTGTATTGTGTCCGTTAGAACTGAAAGATAAAGTAACTCCATCTGCATGTATAAAAGGGCAATCTTCATCAAACGGTGTGTTAATGGTTGGCCCCATATTAACGGCTTTGCCCCAATCTCCATCCACTAATTTGCTTACATACATATCTCTGCCGCCATAACCACCAGAACGATTACTGATAAAATAAAGCGTGCTTCCATCTGCAGAAATAAATGCGCTTGGCTCCCAATCTTTAGAATTAATATTATCGTTTAATTTTTTGGGTGTAGACCAAACATCTCCGTTTAAAGATGTGCTGTAAATATTGCCATCTCCGTTATCATCTTTATAAATTAAAATTGTTTGCCCGTCGGGCGAGATGCCAACCGTTGCTTCATTAAATTCTGTATTGATGGGCGCACCTATGCCTTCTGCTTTACTCCAACCGGTTGATGTTTTGTTTGACATATAAATATCTTCAAAATAATTACCCAGATCATCTTTTTGTCCGCCGGTTGTTTCTTTTCTTCTGGAAGTAAACATAAGGATCTTTTGATCGGCTGTAAGAACCGGCGAATAATCTGCATAAGGAGAGTTAATAGTAGCACCCAGGTTTTCAATTTTTACCTTATCGGGCGTGGCCATTAAGCGTTGGCCGGTTTTACACATTTCTATTTTACGGTTTGTTTCTGCTACTAAAACTTTATCGGTACTTTTATTTTCGGCCATTACGTTAATAAATTTTTCGTACGCAATAATAGCTTTATCAAATTTATAATCTAAGTGATAGGCATCGCCAAGGTATTGATAGGCAATTAAAGGTGCTTTTCTTTCCTTGTAAGAACTTCCTTTATACTCATCTGAAACCGATACAACGGCTGCGGTAAAGTAGGGAATAGCTTGTTTTCTTAACTGACGCGAGTTACGATAACAAACACCTAGTTTAAAAGCTAAGTTGCAATTTGTAGGATCTTCCTTATAAAGGCTTTGTAAAGCAGGTATTGCATCGGCATAGCCACCTTTTGCGTAAGTGGTTGATTCACTTTTACCATCTTGATAAACCTTTGAGAATGGTTCTTCTGCTATACTGAATTTCTTTTCAAAATCAGGATCTTTTGTTTGTGCAGTAAGGGTGCAAATGCTTAATAAGCATGCTAATGTAGTTGTACCGAATATTTTCATAAAATTTAACATTTAGAGTTTGATTGATACTCTTATTTTATGTTAATCAAATTTGTAGCCATTTAGAATGGATGCCATATCTAAATAAGTGGGGAAATTATTCCCATAATAAAATTAAGCTCTTTTTTCTAAAATAAAATCTGGAGAGCTCTCTTTTTGTATCTTCTTTTTAGAAATATTATATTTTTTACCCACGCTTAAAAAGTGCATTTTAATGCCTTCTACTGTTATTGCTTCTCCATGAGTAATTTCTGTAAGATCTGTATATTCGATAGAAGTGCCATCCACAATAAGTATCAACCCTTTACCAATAACTTCTATTTGGTTGTTTTTAATTACTACAGCTGTTTTTTCGCCTAAGCCTATGCCTAAAACAGCCGGGTTAAAAGTTACCGTTTGTATAAGGCAACCAAACCTGCCTTGTTCGGCATAATGTGTATCAATAAAAACGCTGTGTATTAGATCTAAGCCGTTAATTAATTCTAGCTCGCCTTTTAACATGGCATTATCGCTTCTACAAGAACCTATCATGGTGTTTGACATAGCTGAAGCGCCTGCGCTAATGCCGGCTACTACAAAATTATCTTCGTTGTAATATCTTTTCTTAATTCGAGCCATTAAATGAGTGCCGCCTAACAGACTGGTAAGTTTTAACTGACTGCCATTGCTGAATAATATAATATCAGCTTCTTTAACTTTTAAAAGATTTTCTTCAGTGTCTGCATCCGTATGCGAAGAAAAATTAATTATCTGTAAGTTATTTACTTTAAGTTCTTTAAACGCGTTTATATAGGAATCTTCTAATTGCAAAGGTTTATCTGCCGCCAAGGTAAAAAGACAAATTTTAGGATTTGATTTACCGGATTCTTTAATAATTCTGCTTAAAATTTCTTGGCTGTCTTTTCTACATTCGTTTCCACCAATGGGAATGAGTGTGCCTTTAGCTATTTGTACCATGGTAAAAAAAATTAGTTTATATAATTTCCTCAAATTAAATGCCAACCAAACACATAATTTTATTGTTAATTATTAAATATCTGGTAAAAAAACTCCTCAATTATTACAGAAAATACTCCTAATTAACGGCACAATATTTACTTACTTGTAATGAGATTAAATAATAAACGTTATGAAAAGGATAGTTTTAACATTTTGTATAGCTTTAGGCTTTAGCGCTTTAACGGCACAAACAACTAGTAATATTAGTACTAATGGAGTGCCGGAAGGAATTCAACAGCCAACATCGGGTGGCACAAAAACCACAGCACCTGCTTTTGAAACCACACCTTATACCCAAACAGCCCCTATTACACAACCCATTGCGCCTAATGTACAAACCACATCGCCAGGCATGCAAACGCAACCGGCTAATAATACACAATACCCTTCGGGAGATAACAACTCGCCAAATGCTAATTCAAACGGAACGGTTAATACGGGTATTATTTCTCCACCCCGAGATTAAATTTGCTGTTTACTTTGTTACTGTAAATATAGGCTTCGTATAATACTTATTAAATTAAGGATTTTAGATATATCTAATAATAACTAATTTCTTATTTATAGTGCTTTGATTATTTGTTAAGTTTAACGTATAAACACCCATTCCAGTATGAATTAATTTCTGGTAATGGATGATACACATTAGTCTGTGCTTCTGTATTTAGGCAAATAAAGGTAATTAAACAATAAGTAGTTTTTTAATGATATAATTTTCAAATTAATAAATATCCGGATATTCTTTCGGTTTCGCCTCGTGCATTAAATTATACACTGCGTCAAATATATCATCTGCATTTGGTTTGCTAAAATAATCTCCATCCGTTCCATAAGCCGGGCGATGTTCTTTTGCTGCCAGCGTTATAGGTTCTGCATCTAAGAATTGATAAGCGCCTTGCACTTCTAAAACCTGTTGCATTAAATACGCCGAAGCTCCACCCGGTACATCTTCATCTAAAAATAAAACGCGGTTTGTTTTTTTAACCGATTCTACAATTTGATGATTGATATCGAAAGGTAATAAGGTTTGCACATCAATTAACTCAACCGAAATGTTATGCTCTTGCAACAACTTAATAGCATCTTGTGCAATGCGAATGCAAGCACCATAAGTAACAATGGTTACATCGTTTCCTTCGTTTACAATTTCAGGAATACCTAAGGGAGTTTTAAATTCACCAAAATTAGTTGGCTGATTTTCTTTTAAACGATATCCATTCAATGGTTCAATAACCAAAGCAGGTTCATCGGCTTCTAACAAGGTATTATAAAAACCAGCAGCTTTAATCATGTTACGAGGCACGCAAATATGTATTCCTCTACATGCGCCCAAAATCATAGCCATTGGAGAACCACTATGCCAAACACCTTCTAACCTGTGTCCGCGGGTGCGAATAATAACCGGCGCTTTTTGTTGTCCTTTTGTTCGCCATTGCAACGTAGCTAAATCATCGCTCATAATTTGAAGTGCGTACAGCAAATAATCTAAATATTGTATTTCGGCAATAGGGCGCAAACCACGCATAGCCATACCAATAGCTTGCCCCATAATGGTACACTCACGTATTCCGGTATCAAACACACGATGTTCGCCGTATTTAGTTTGCAAGCCTTCTAAGCCTTGATTAACGCCGCCAATTTTTCCGGCATCTTCTCCAAACACCATTGTTTGCGGGTATTTAGCAAGTATGGCATCAAAGTTATCGCGTAAAATTTCTCTGCCATCCATTAATTTTTGTTCGCTTCCGTAGGCTGCTTTTGTTGGAGAAACATGAAGCGCTGTGTTAGAATAAACTGTTGATGAATAACGCTCGTCGTTTTCAATACGGGCAAGTCCTAACCAATCTGATAATTTATGGCGTGTATTAGAATGTTCATCTTTTGTTAAACGCAAAACACGTTTAGCTGCTGTATGAATATCTTTACGAATAGGCTCTTTAATAGCCAGCATTTCGTTTTTAATAGCAGTGATAAACGCGCCTTTGTTACTTGATTCTAACTCGGTAAACAAAGCAGCAACTTCGGTAACTTCTTTTTTTAGAGGTTCTAAGAATGCTTTCCATGCAGCCGTTTTAGCTGTGCTGACAGCCGTTTTAGCTGCTTCATCAATTTTATTTAATTCGGCTTCGGTAGCTAATGCATTTTGAATGATCCAATCGCGCATTTGTTTTACGCAATCAAAATCTATTTCCCATTGTAAACGTTCTTTGCTTTTATATCTTTCGTGAGAGCCTGATGTTGAGTGTCCTTGCGGTTGTGTTACTTCTTCAACATGCACTAAAACAGGTACGTGTTCTTCTCTACAAATTTTTATAGCTTTTTCGTAAGTCTCGCATAAATGCGAATAATCCCAACCTTTGGTTAATAAAATTTCGAAGCCCGGTTTATCTTTTGTACGCTGAAAACCTGATAAGGCTTCGCTGATACTTTCTTTAGTTGTTTGGTATTTTTTAGGAACTGAAATTCCATGCCCATCATCCCAAACGCTCATTAGCAATGGTACTTGCAATACGGCTGCGGCATTCATCGCTTCCCAAAACGGACCTTCAGAGGTTGATGCATCGCCAATAGTTCCAAAAGCTACTTCGTTTCCTTTATTGGAGAGATGAGAAAACTCTTTTGTTTGTAAATCTTTATTTATTCTGAAAAAATGAGATGCATACGCCAAGCCTAACAAACGAGGCATTTGCCCTGCTGTTGGAGAAATATCGGCCGAAGAGTTTTTACGATTAACCAGATCTAAAAAGTTGCCCTGCTCGTCTAAAAAAGGAGTCGCAAAGTGGCCACCCATCTGCCTTCCGGCACTCATGGGGTCGTGGTTAATATCAGGATTACCGTATAAACCGGCAAAATAATTCTCTAATGAAAGAGCGCCAATGGCCATCATAAATGTTTGATCGCGGTAATAGCCACTTCTAAAATCGCCATCTTTAAAAACCTTAGCCATAGCAATTTGCGCTACTTCTTTTCCATCTCCAAAAATACCAAACTTGGCTTTGCCCGTCAGCACTTCTTTTCTACCTAATAAACTGGTTTGGCGACTTTCACAAACAACACGAAAATCGTTTAAAACTGTTTTTTTAAATTCTTCAAAACTCAAGCCTTTAGTGGCTTTCAAAGCGTCGCTGCTCATAATATAAAATTTTTACTAATGTAGCAATTTTAGTCAATAGTAGAAAGCTAATAGTTGGTTATATTTGCGCAATGAAAAAACTAACCATTTACCATAATCCACGTTGCTCAAAAAGTCGCTGTGCTCTTGAAACACTTACTGAAAAGGGAGAAGAAGTTGAAGTTATAGAATATTTAAAAACACCGCTTACCAAAAAAATACTAAAAAATTTATTGATGAAACTCAATATGAAACCAATAGATATTATACGTGTAAATGAAGATGTTTTTAAGAAGAATTTTAAAGGCAAAAACTTTACCGATGATGAGTGGATACAGATATTGATTGAAAATCCGGTTTTGTTGCAACGCCCCATTGTAGTTAGTGAGTACAAGGCAGAGATTATGCGTTAGGTTTTTTTTAAATTAAATTGTGTAGTTTTAAAAATTGAATATTCTTGTTTTTATATCGATCTTACTTGCGCTTTGTGCCACCTTCTCTTTTATTAACGTCCGGTTTTTTAAATTGCCGCAGGTTATAGGCTTAATGATCATTTCATTGCTTTTTTCTGTACTAATAATTGTTTTGGGAAAAGTTAACGACGATCTATACAACCTCATCAAAGCATTATTGATAAAAATAGATCTTTCGAAAATATTACTAAATATTATGTTAGGATTTTTGCTTTTTGCTGGAGCTTTACATATAGATCTTGCCGAGCTTAAGAAGCAACGAGTAGCCGTTATGGCTTTTTCAACTATAAGCCTTGTTATTTCTGTTTTCTTATTTGGAAGTGTTATCTGGTGGGTGTTTGAGTTGTTTCAGTACCCGGTTAATTTTATTTATTGTTTATGGTTAGGTTCAGTAGTTTCTCCAACAGATCCTATCGCGGTTATGGGCATACTTAAAAAATCTAATATGCCAAAATCTATTGAGGCGGTTATAAACGGAGAATCTTTATTTAATGATGGAGTAGGCGTAGTATTTTTTGTAACTATTGGCCGTTTAATAGAAAATGGCATTGAAAGTGTTTCCGTAAGCAAAGTGTTTATTCTTTTTTCGCAGGAAGTATTTGGAGGAATTGCCTTTGGTTTATTAGGCGGATATTTAACGCTGTATCTTGTAAAGAAAATTAATCATTACCAAACAGAAGTTTTAATTTCTATTGCAGTTGTTATGTTATGCGGAACCATTTCACAATTTTTACATGTAAGCGGCCCGTTAGCCGTTATAATTGTTGGATTATTGCTTGGCAGTAAAATAAACCTGTCAGAAACCAGTCGAGATTATTATTTTAAATTTTGGGAATTGGTTGACGATTTTTTAAACACCATTCTTTTTGTATTAATTGGTTTACAAGTGGTAATATTTCCATTTATGAAAGGGCATTTTGCTATTGGAATTATAGCCATTGCAGTATTGCTTATCTGTCGTTCTATATCGCTGGCCATACCCATTTTATTTTTAAAGAATAAAAATATATACAACGGAAAAACCTTGTTAATAATGACTTGGGGGGGCTTACGTGGTGGTTTGGCAATTGCTCTTATTCTTTCTTTGCCCGATTTTGCTTATAAAGAACTGATGGTTTCTGTTACCTATTTAATAGTATTATTTTCTATAATAGTACAGGGGTTAACAACAAGTAAGCTGGTTAAAAAACTGTTTTAGTTTTTAACAATCTTTTTCACGACAATCAAAACCTTCTGTTTCTAAGGTAGCATGATGAATATTAAGATGTTCAAGCTTGTGTTTAATGATATGTTTTAATTCGGCTATATGCTTTTCAGTTAAATTTTCCTCTAAGATAAGATGAGCCGTCAACGCATTTTTTGTAGTGCCCATAGCCCAAATGTGGATGTGATGAATTTCTTTTACGCCCTGTACTTGCAACATTTCTGTTTTTATATTTTCTACTTCAATAGCTTCCGGCACGGCATCTAAAGTTAGGCGTAAACTTTCGGTTAGTAAGCCCCAAGTGCTGTATAAAACCACCAGCATAATAATGATACTTATAAGTGGGTCTATCCATTTTATACCCGTATAAAAAATAATAATGCCGGCAATAACAACACCCACCGAAACAATTGCATCCATAGCTAAATGCAGGTAAGCGCCTTTTACATTAAGGTCTTTATCTTTATCTTTAAAAAAGAAAAAAGCAGATACAGCGTTAACTAAAATACCTATGCCAGCAACAATACTAATTATTTTTCCTTGCGTTTCTACCGGATGAATAAAGCGCTGAATAGCTTCCCAGCCAATGCTTCCTACGGCAATTAATAATATAACAGCGTTTACAAGCGAAGCAAGGATAGTTCCTTTATGAAAGCCATAGGTATATCTTTCAGTGGCTTTACGTTTGGCAATTTTAAAGGCCAGCAATGACAAAACCAAGGTAGCTACATCGCTTAAATTATGCCCGGCATCAGCAAGTAAGGCAAGTGAGTTGGTGTAAAAACCGGTTATAAATTCGATGATAACAAATGCCGCATTAAGAACAATGCCAATAATAAAAGGCTTGCTTATATTGGTAAGCTTGGTTATGTGATGATGATCGTGAGGCATCTTTGTTTAGATTTTTGTTATTAATTCATCGGGTGCTAAAACCGGAATTTCTGATCCACGAAAATCCTTGATATTTCTTGTAACAATATAATCTAATTTTTCAATGGTATAAGCGCTTATCATTTGTATGGCATCTTCAAAATTTTTATGTTTAGAACGTAAACCTTTTTTAATTACATCTTCATCAATAGAGATTATTTGCACATATTCAAGCAGGTTGTAAACAATTTCCCGCAGTTGTTTTTCGTCAATGTATTTGTTTAGTAGATAATGCGTGGTAGCAAAAGAATGAGAAGATGTAAAAAGTTTTATTTTTTTGCTTTCAGCTTTCTCAAAAATCTCAATAGCAAATTTGCTAAAAGGTTTTCGGTCGGCGATCAGATCAACTAGTATGTTGGTATCAACAAATATTTTTTTCATAGAAAATTATAAATGTTTCTTTTCCATATACGAGCGAAGTTCTTTTTCTTCGTCAAAATTTTTGGGGAGTTTAACCGAACCAATAATTTTTTTCAGTTTAGGAGATGCTGTTTGCGTATTGCTTTCCAACGTAATTGTTTCCAAGTAATTTTCAATGAGTTCAGATAAACTCCTGCCTGTATGGCTTGCGTAAAATTTAGCCTTTTCTATGATAGACTTTTCTACCGTTAAAGTTAACTTAGTCGTCATTATACGTGTGTTTTATACAAATATACGTATAATAATTGAACAGCAAATTAGCTTATTTCCTACTATAATTAGGCGCCTCGCGGGTAATAAATACATCGTGCGGATGACTTTCTGTTATACCCGATTGTGAAATGCGCGTAAAAATAGCTTGTTGTAAAGCTTTAATATCTTTAGCGCCGCAATAACCCATGCCGGCACGTAAGCCGCCAATTAGTTGGTAAATAACTTCAGATACATTGCCTTTGTAAGCAACCCGACCGGAAATTCCTTCAGGCACCAGTTTTTTAATATCATCTTCTACATCTTGAAAATAACGGTCTTTTGAGCCCATTTGCATAGCTTCAATAGATCCCATTCCGCGATAAGATTTGAATTTCCTGCCTTCGTAAATAATTGTTTCTCCCGGAGATTCATCCATTCCGGCAAATAAAGAACCAAGCATAACAGAGCCTGCGCCAGCCGCAAGGGCTTTTACAATATCTCCACTAAAACGAATTCCTCCATCGGCAATAAGCGGAACATTTTTTCCTTTTAAAGCATGAGCTACTTCTAACACCGCCGATAATTGTGGAACACCCACACCTGCAATAACACGTGTGGTACATATAGAACCCGGACCAATACCCACTTTTACGCCATCGGCACCTGCTTTAACTAAGGCTAAAGCGGCTTCTCCGGTAGCAATGTTTCCGGCAATAATTTGTGTGTGTTTAAATTGTTTTTTAACCAGCTTTACCATATCAATCACACCTTTCGAGTGTCCGTGCGCAGTATCAATAATCATGGCATCAACACCGGCTTTTACAAGGGCTTCCGCACGTTGCATGGTATCGGCGGTAACGCCTAAAGCGGCCGCTACGCGTAAACGACCCATCTCATCTTTACAAGCATCGGGGTGGACTTTTATTTTAATAATATCTTTATAAGTAATTAAGCCCACCAGTTTATTGTTTTTATCAACTATGGGCAATTTTTCTATTTTATGTTGCTGTAAAATACCTTCTGCTTTTTTGAGATTGATACCATGTTGCGCAACAATTATTTTTTCGCGTGGAGTCATTATTTCTCTAATAGGGCGTTTATGGTTTTTCTCGAAACGAAGATCGCGATTAGTAACAATACCAGCCAATGCTCCATTAGAAGTTACAACAGGTATACCACCAATTTTATTTTCGTGCATAAGCAACAATGCATCCGCAATGGTCGCATTTTCAGAAAGTGTAACCGGATCCATAATCATTCCGCTTTCAGAACGTTTTACACGGCGTACTTCTTGCGCCTGCAATTCAATACTCATGTTTTTATGTAACACACCAATGCCACCTTCTTGCGCCATAGCAATGGCCATGCGGTGTTCGGTAACAGTATCCATCGCCGCAGAAACAATAGGCGCGTTCAGTGTAATTTCTTTACTAAATTGAGATCTTGTTTCAACCTGTCGCGGTAATATTTCTGAATAGGCCGGCACAAGCAGCACATCATCATACGTTAAACCTTCTGAAACAAATTTGTGGGCGTAGGGAGCGTTCATAAGCGAAAAATTTGTCAAAAATACGCTTTAAAATTAAGAATGGAGAATTAAGAATTATAAATTGTAGCATCTAGTACTTAATACTCAAATCTATTCCCTATTTTTTATTCGCTATTAACTTTCGCTTACCTTTGCAATGATTATGACAAAAATTTTTCTACACAAAGGTAAAGAAACTCCATTATTGCGCCGCCATCCTTGGGTGTTTTCGGGAGCAATAAAAATTACGGAAGGCGATGCTAAAGACGGCGACACCGTTAGCGTTTATTCGGCTGATAAAAAATTCTTAGGAATCGGGCATTACCAGGTACAAAACAGCATTACGGTAAGGGTAATTTCTTTTGAAGAAGTAGAAGTTGATGAAACTTTTTGGTTCAATAAAATTAACGATGCTTTTACGTATCGCACCATTATTGGGCTTTCAGATAATAAAGATACAAATGTTTATCGCTTATTTTTTGGCGAAGCCGATGGTTTACCCGGTTTAATTATTGATTACTACAATGGACATGTGGTTATACAATGTCATACGGTTGGTATGCATCGTAATATTGAAATGATTGGTGCAGCGATTAAAAAAGTATATGGCGATAAATTAAAAACTATTTACGATAAGAGTAAAGAAACGCTTCCGAAAAATTTTGCACAAAACCTAAACAACTCTTTTGTGTTTGGAAATTTAGGCAATACCATTGTATCCGAGAATAAGCATCAGTTTTATATTGATTGGGAAAGAGGGCAGAAGACAGGTTTTTTTGTTGATCAACGTGAAAATAGAGATTTACTTGCAAAATATGTAAAAAATAAAACGGTACTAAATACATTTTGTTACACTGGTGGTTTTTCTGTTTATGCTTGCGCTGCGGGCGCTAAAGAAGTTCACTCGGTTGATGTTTCAAAACCGGCTATGGAAATTACCGATAAAAATATTGAATTAAATTATCTTAGCAATCATACTAGTTTTTGTGCCGATACCTTTGATTTTTTGAAAGATAAAAAAAATGTGTATGATGTTATTATCCTTGATCCGCCTGCCTTTGCAAAGAGCCGAGATGTAAAACACAACGCAGTTATTGGCTACAAACGATTGAATGAAATGGCGCTTCGTTTAATAAAAAGCAATGGCTTGATATTTACCTTTTCTTGTTCGGGTGTGATAGATAAAAATCTTTTCTTTAATACTATTAACGCAGCTGTATACGAAAGCGGACGAAAAGTTAAAATATTACACTATCTTTCTCAACCCGCAGACCATCCAATTTCTCCAAATTTTGCAGAAGGAGAATATCTGAAAGGCTTAGTTTTGTACGTAGAATAAGAACTTTATAAATATTAACATATTTTTATTGACTTTGGCACGCAAAATGCTTTACCTTTAATAAACAATAAAAGGTCATGAAAAATTTAAAAACTATATTACTTGTTGCAGCAACAATTAATATACTTCAGGCTCAGGATACCATTTATACTAAAACCGGTACAACCATTCCGGCAAAGGTATATGAGGTAACACAAAACGAAGTTCGCTACCAAAAATCAACTAATTTAGAGGGGCCAATTTATACAATTGATAAAACAAATGTTTCGTTAATTGAATATAAAAATGGAACTAAAGATATTTTTGGAAACAATCAATCTCTGGCAAATCAACCTCCAAATAATAATAGCAATACTTACAATAAGGATGGTAGTTATTATAATGATGATGTTTATAACCAAGGACAGCAACCGGTAACTACCACCAATAGTTATTATTCGTTAGGGTATAACTCGGGCGTAAGCATGAATTTTATGTTTGGCATGCCATCTTTATTCTGGGGCATTCCTTATTATGCAGGTCCTTGGGGTGGTTGGCCATATTATTGTTCGTATTACAGGCCATATTGGGCTAATAATTACTATCGTCCGTGGGGCGGGTACGGATACGGATACGGTGGGTATGGTTGGAGTGGCGGTTATTACGGTGGTGGTTACGGTTGGAGAGGTCATTCCAGCGGCGCACACTTAGGTGGCTATCATGGCGCATTTCATAATGGGAATAATGGAGGCGGTATTCACAACGGCGGCGGTATTCATAATGGAGGTGGCACATACCATGGCCCAAGAGCCGGTGGACGTGTAAGTGGAGGTGGTTTTAATGGTGGTGGCGGTGGTTTTAACGGTGGCGGAGGCTCACATAGTGGTGGTGGAGGCTTTCACGGTGGAGGCGGCGGAGGCGGTTTTCATGGCGGAAGACACTAATCTACTCTCATTATTTTAATAAATTTAAAAACCCATTAAGTGAAAATTCATTTAATGGGTTTGTTTTTTTACGGCTATTTTTATCTAAACACCAAACTGCTGTAAGTGATGATCTAAATGTTTATAAGTCAATATGCCGTATTCTTTTTGAGTTAGGTTTCCAAAGAAAAAATGAGGGTGCGTAGTTGCGTTTTTCTCTCCACCTTGATGAAATTTAGCTATTGCGGCAGTTAGTCTTTCTTTTTCAACATTAAAATTACGTTGGTCATTAACAACAAAAGTGGGGTCTGTCGCAATATTTTTTCTTAGCGGATTATCGTTTAAAAAAGATTTTTTAAAGATAGGGCCTAAAAGTCTTCCAATAAAAATACGCGGCCGTTTTATTTCGCCCGTGGCAACTTTTAAACCTTCGCAGCAATGAGCCAACATTTGAGGAGCGTTCATCTTTCCCCATTGAGCTTGGCTTTCTTCTTTTATTTTGTTTAACCTACCTATAATTTGCTGGTAAGCCTCTTTATCAAAAATTGATTTCATATGGTTTATTGTTTTTTATCTTACTAAAGTTAAAGGCCCTTTATATTCTTTGCTTTCTCCTTTGTTGGTGGTTATGGTAAATACATAAAAATAAACACCATCAGTTTCCAGGTTTCCGTTAGGCGCTTTACCATCCCAAACATCATTAAGTCCGTTCCAGGTAAACATCATTTGTCCCCAACGGTTCATAATAAATCCTTCAATGCTTTTTACACCCTTGGTAGTAACAAAAAAGCCATCATTTATGCCATCTCCGTTAGGCGTAAAAATATTGGGAATAATTATAATTGTTTCATCTAAAACGTGTATTGTAAGGGTAGCCGTGGCTGCACATAAACTAATAGGATCTTTGCCGATAAGAGTAACTGAATAATCTCCGGCTGCATTATAGGTATGAGATGGGTTTTGATTATTACTGATGGTATTATCTCCTAAAGTCCAAGAGTAAGTTGGAAAACTGCAACCTGTTACCACGCCCGAAAAATTAACCGGTAAAGGCGCGTTTCCACTATAAATATTGGCTGTTGCCACAGTTTGTATGTTAAAATTGCCCGCACTAACCGTGGCAGAACTGGCGCTTACACAATTATTATTAGATGTTACAGTTACATAATAAATGGTTGTTGTGCCGCTTATAACTGTTGGATTGTAAGTTGTACCTGTATTTACAAGATTTGTTAAACTTACATCGCTATACCAATTAATAGTTCCGTTGCCGGTGGCAGATAAAGTTAGCGTACCGCCAGTACAGGTTTTTGCGCCTGTTGTAGTTGCTGCACCCGGAGTTATATTTACCATAACCGATGTTGTAACAGAATCTTTACAATTAAAGCTATTTGTTACAACCAACGTATAAATGCCGCTTGTGTTTGCTGTAGTTGTAAAGGTTGCTAAGGTAGAAGTTCCATCTGGGCCATACCAGTAATAATTTCCGCCCCCACTGCCGTTTAAGGTTAATGTATTGCCAGAACATATAACGCTGTTACTTGCGGTAGCACTTGCTGTAGGTGTGGGGTTAACTGTAATTGTAATAATGCTTGCGGCACTTGTACAGGTTCCAACCGTTGTGGTAGCTGTGTAAGTTCCGCTTTGCAAAATAGTCGCATTACTTATAGTGGTACTTTGCGGTGGAGATGCAAATCCCGCAGGGCCTGTCCAAGCTATTGGCGCGCTTGCAGGATTAGCTGTGGCGCTTAACTGAATGGTTTGTCCGGCACAAAAAGTATTATTATTTGCATTGGTTAAAATTGAACTAATTATAGGTGTTTGATTTACAGTTAGGTACGCGGTATCACTCGAAGAACAACTATAACTGTTTGTTACCGTTAAAGTGTATATTCCGGTAGCAGTAGTAGCCACATTGGTGAGGGTATAATTTTGCTGGCTTGATAAATTATTTCCCGCAGGTCCACTCCAATTATACGTATTTCCCGAAGATCCACCTGAAATAACAACTGTAATGCCCGAACAAACTGTACTACTTCCCACAACACTTGCTATGGCAATAGGGGTAGGATTAACTGTAATTCTTACCGTATCTAAACCCGGACTTTGGCAACTACCCACGGTGGCTATTACCGTATAAGTGCCTGTTACGGTAGGTGAAAAAATTGTACTCATTGGAGGAGAATTATATCCGTTAGGTCCTGCCCACGTAATGCTGGCTGCTGTTGGTGTATGCGTTTCGGTTAACTGGATGCTTTGTCCTTGGCAAATTGTATTATTAATCGCGTTAGTAGAATAAGAAGTAATACTTGGAGATGGAGCTACCGTTAAATTTACAGTTGCCGTATCAAAGCAACCGAAGCTGTTTGTTGCAGTTAACGTGTAAATACCAGTTGTAGAAATAACTACATTGTTTAATACATTATTTTGAAGGGCTGATGTATAACTATTTGGACCGCTCCAAGTGTAAGTTCCTCCGCCGGAAGCAGATAAAGTTACATTGCTGCCCGTACAAGCCACATTACTGCTAATGCTGGCCGTTGCAACAGGTGTAGGATTTACCACAATATTAAGTGTGTTAGTTGCACTAGAACAATTGCCTATAGTAGCCGTAACAGTATACGTTCCGCTTTGCGCAGGAATTATACTCGGTATACCAGGATTTGCAAGAGAAGATGAAAACCCATTAGGTCCGCTCCAGTTTATACCTGCCGTTGATGGGGTTATGGTAGCATTTAATTGCAGCGTTTGGCCTTCGCACAATGTATATGCGCCTGCTGAAACACCACTTAATAAAGGGGTTAAATTAACCGTAACTTTTGCTGTATCTGTATTTTTGCAACCGTTTAGGTCTGTTGCCGTTAAGGTATAAATTCCAGTAGTTAAGGTAGTGCTATTTATTATTTGCGGATTTTGCACGTTAGATGAATAACTTCCGGGGCCACTCCACGTATAGGTAGAAGCACTCGATCCATTCAAAATAACCGTAGTACCTGAGCAATATGCATTGGAAATACTGGTGGCATCTACTAAAGGAAGCGCGTGGATAGTTAATGATACTGTATTAGTATTGGTACATCCGGCAGAAGTAACAGTAATAGCATAAACCCCTGATTCGTTAGCTGTTACAGGGTTTAGCGTGAACGAAGCGCTTGTAGTGGTAAAACTATTAGGCCCGCTCCAATTAAAAGTAGGACTACTTGCCCCACTAGAAGCACTTACTGTTATTGATTGACCAGCGCATGCCGTTGTTGTGTTTGATGTTATAGTTGGTACAGGTGGTGCGCCGGGATTTGAAATATAAAAAGGACCAAAAGTGGCGCTGCAATTAGCATCTGTTACAAAAACATTATAATTACCCGCCGGTTGATTGTTAATGTTTGGAGAATTTCCTACCACTGTGTTAGAACTGTTCGTCCATGTATAAGATAAAGTACCTATCCCCGTAACCCCAAGGCCTGTAATAGCACCGGTAGCTGCGCCGCAATTACTTGGCGATATGGTTGGTGCTGTATTTAAAGTAGGAACAGGATTAACGCTTACGGTGGATACGGCGGTATTTTTACAACCTAATCCGCTGGTTCCCGTAACAGTATAAGAAGTTGTACTGCCCGGTGTAACACTAATAGATGGTCCGCTTTGCGAAGTGCTCCAGCTATAAGTAGTGGCACCGATAGCGTTTAAGGTACTTGTAACTCCTGCACAAACCGTGGCAGAATTAACAGCAACAGGCGGTAAAGAATTTACAACTACGGTAGTTGTGTTTACATTGGTACAAGTGTTAGCAGCTACTCCTATAATGGTATAATTAGTTGTAATAGTTGGTGTTGCAAAAACACTAGTTGTGCTTACGCCACCACTGCTTAAAGTTGCAGCAGGTGTCCATGTATAAGAAACGCCGCCGTTGCCGGTTAATGTAGCGCTTTGTCCGTTACAAATAGTAGCTGTGTTAGAGCTTATGCTTGGTAAAGGCAACATAGTAAGTGTGCTGGTAGCCGTAATTTTACACCCCGTACCAGCATCTAAAGCAGTTACCGTATAAACATTAGTATTGGTAACAGTTGGTGTAATGCTTAAGGAAGTACCTGTGCCGGTTGCGCCCGTACTCCATGTATAGGATAAACTGCTACTTGAAGATGCGGTTAATGTATAGGTTTGTCCGTTACAAACAGATTGAGCGGTTGTGTTTAATGCTACTGATGGAAGGGCTTGCCCGTTTACAGTTATGGTTGCGGTATTTTTACATCCGGCCACATTAGTACCGGTAACAACATAGGTAATAGAAGAGCCCGCAGTTGGTGTAACCGCAATGCTTGTTGTATTGGCCCCTGTACTCCAACTATATGAAGCTGCACCGCTGGCAGTTAAAGTTGTGGTAGTGCCTGCGCAAATATTTATGGTTTGAGAGGTGCTGCCGTTTATTTGCACGGTTGGTGTAGGACTCACATTAACCGAGGTTGTACCTGTATTAACACATCCGTTTAAAGCAGTTCCTGTTATGGTGTAATTTGTTGGTACAGCCGGAGTAGCTGTAACCGTTGTTCCAGTGGCAGAACTTAATGTAGCAGCCGGACTCCAAGTATACGTATTAGCACCTGTGCCTGTTAACAAAGCACTTTGTCCGTTACAGGTAGAGGCTGTGTTAGAACTTACTGTTGGCAATGCTAATACAGTTACCGTAGTTGAAACAGAACTTGTACAGTTATTGGTATTGGTAACTACAACTGTAAGCACCGTGTTACTTGTAATGGTAGGAGTGATACTTGCCGTAATTGCCCCATTACTCCAGCTATAAGTATAAGTGCCTGCGGAAGAAGGCACAGCAGTTAAGGTGTCTTTTTGATTAGAACAGGTATTAGGATGTACGTTTGTTATCGAAAAACTTGGTAAGGTTAATCCTTTAATAGTTATGCTTGCCGTACTTTTACAACCACTTGCGCTTGTACCCGTTACTGTATAAGTTGTATTAGTAGTAGCACTGGGCGTTATAGTTACTACATTTCCTGTGGAAGCACTCAAACCTGTGGCGGGATTCCAAGTATAAGTGGAAGCACCTGTGGCAGTTAAGGTTGTTGTTGTATTAGCACAAATATTTAAAGTTTGAGAAGTGGCGCTGTTTATTTTTACTATAGGAAGCGGATTAACCGTAATAGCTTTACTTAATGTTTGTTTGTTGCCGCAAACACCACTTACAATACAGGAATAGGTCATACTGGTGGGTGGCGCAACGGTTATAACCTGCGTTGTTTGCCCGCCCGGCGACCAAAGGTAGGAACTTGCACCAGCAGGTCCTGTTAACTTAGTGCTATCTGAATAACATATAGTAGAAGGGACTGCGGTAATTGCTGCAAATTGAACCCCAGAATTAGCTGTTACAGTATAATTACAAATATCGCCTCCCCAACCATCAACCATTAAATAATAATCTTGTCCAACGGTTAAGCTATTTGCTGTTAAAGCAAAACTGCTAGCGCTTTGTTGGAAATCTGAAACTGGTATATAATTACAACATCCTGTGCCCGAAAAAATTTGCATTTGTATGCCTCCGTTAGAGAAACAATTACCAACCGTAACACTAAAAGTAGCGCTGGCTGCTGCTGCTGTAAATCTGATCCAGGAGTTATTATCAATAGTTACATCAAAACTATATGTGTTTGGAGGTACCGGATAAGGTTGTCCAACGCCCCAAGCACCACCCATACCAAATGTGGTTGCGCCTTGAGATACTGAACCGGGAGTCCAAGTGTAAGTAGGTCCGGCTTCGGCGTCACCGCGCATATTACACGGTCTATCTACAGTATAAGCATTCGTGTTGGCGCTGTAACCATTTAGATCGCAAATATAAAGTGCATTTGCGCAGGCATCATTTGTAGGAGATGAAACACATAAGCCAAAGTTGCCCGTGCTTGTGCCGAAACCCCAATATCGTATATAAACAGTAGTTCCGGGTGTTAAACCAGTTGTAGTTATATATGGTAGATTATCATTAGCCATACCAGGATAATTATGATCATCACTACACGCAATTTGTGTTAAAGAACCACAAGCTCCTGAATATAAAGCCATTACACCGTCAGAAATTCTGCTTGGAGCTACATTAGGTTCAGATGTAATAAATATGTTTCCTGAAGCCGGTACGATAACTTTAAACCACATATCATGAGATGAAGCAGAATAACCACCTATCATGGCACCGCTTCCTCCAACACAACCACTTGGTGTGGGTGCTAGAGAGGATGAGGTTGCCGTAGCCGATGTATTATTAAATGTATTGTAATTACAATCTGCCGAAACGGTACCTAAATTAATGGCGTTACATGGGTCATCACCAGTGATAGATTGCCCTGTTACACAAATACTAAAAGGAAAACCACCATTGCCCGACCAATAATCAAATACACGAACGTAATAAACCGTACCAGGTGTTAAACCAATTTCTGTGCCTGTTTCTGATCCAGCGGTGGCATTATTATCTACACAATCTAAAGAATTAAATGCGCCGCAAGTACCTGAAAATATTTCAATGACAGGATCCATACCAGCAGATGGCGTAACCGTGATGATTTGCTGTGTGTTGTTAGCTGTAAATTTATACCAAACATCATCATCCGGACTACCGTTACAAACGCTTGTGTAAGATTGCGTGGCACCATAAGAAGTGCCTGCTGTTGAAGAGCAAATTGAATTGACCGCAAGATTTATGGCAGAACCACAAGCATCATTAGCCGGTGCGGCAGGAGGGTTACTTACACAAACGCTAAAGGTTGATGAGGCTGAACCCGCAAAGTAATGGTAAATCCTAAACGTGTATACGTTTCCAATAGTCAAACCAATTGCATTAATAACTTCCGGTTGACCGGCGTTTGTAAGATCCTGACAATAAAGACTATTTAAAGAAGCGCATGCCCCGGAAAATAGTTGAACAACCGGATCGTAACTGGCAGACGGGCTTACCGTAATTTGATGCGATGTTTGCGTAGCTGTAAACTGGTACCAAACGTCATCATCGGCCGTACCTACACAACCTGGTATACTTTGCGTGGCACCGGATGAGGTTCCGCTTGTATTAATACAAGTTGCGTTAGGTATAATAACCGTTGCGCTGCTGCAATTATCGCTTTGCGAAAATGTTTGCAGGCATAATGATCCAAAAAATAGGAGTAGTAATTTTTTCATGGTAAAATATTAATTAGTAAGTTTTTCAATTTCCGAAGTAAAGCCGTTGTAATTAAGGCCTTTTTCTATAATAATCTTTTTTGCATTGGGAAATGGGTCGCCTTTATCACCTTCAGCTTTAAGCGGCCTTTCCTCAAAAGTAAAAATAATTTCAGCCATTTTGCTCTCGGGTTTAATACGAGATTTGCAACCACTTACGCCTTTATAAGTACTTATTTCATCAACTGCTTGTTGCAGCGCCTGTTCATCTTCCACATTTAAAATAGTGTAATAAAAATGTGTGCGAATGGCTTGTTTATTTTGCTGTGCAAAACCCATGCTGCAAATACCGATAAAAAGGGCAAGTAGTGTTTTTTTCATGCGTAATTTTAATAAAGTATATACTAAACTCTCACGCAAGTGGTTTTCAGTCGGTTTTAACGCTGTGTAGGATTTTCACTTGTATTACAAAAATAGTAAAAATTGCCATTTGTGCAAATTCAATTAGATTAAATCTTAAGTAGGTTTCGACATAATTGCTTATTGACCATATTAGCCCTGAGCAATTAAATTATTTGGTTACTTTTGCGCCATATTTTACCTATGAAGAAAGTAATAGTTTTATCCATTTCGATCGTGTTATTATTAAGTTTTTGCCAGAATGAAAGTTCTAAAAAAACGGAAGTCAAAAAACAACAACCTGTTATCAAAAAAAACACGTCTGTTAAACCGCTTAAAAAAGTGGAAACAAATGAATTGAATACATCTGTTTTAATGAATGATTTTAATGCCACTGCTTCTGTTTTAGCGGGAATGAAAAATACAGCAGGCAATCTGTCAAACTATTTGGATTCTAGCGCATGGAAAGAAAATGCTTTGGCTATTGATAGTAGCTGGAAACGATTAGAAAAAACAAGATTAGCTAAGATGCGTAACTGGCGTGATAAAGAACTAAGCGTTATCAATAAAAATGACAAAACATTGTTTTATCCTTTTTCGGGTCCTGATTTTTTAACGGCTTACACGTTTTTTCCGGATGTAGAAAAATATGTAATGATTGGTCTTGAGCCTATGGGAAGATTACCTGAAATTAATAAAATGAAAGGTAAAGATGCCGAACAATATGTAAAGAATTTTAAAATTTCATTGGCTGATATTTTTAATAAAAGTTATTTCATTACCCAATATATGGGGCGCGATCTGCAAAACCAAAAAGTAAACGGTACGTTGCCTATACTTAGTTTTTTTATTAAACGTACCGGTAACGAAATAGCTGATATTAAATACGTAGTCAAACTAAATAAAGACAGTATTGTGGAGGTGCCTTACGATTATAAGGATAAAAAAAACCTGCCTTTTGGCGTGCATATTAGCATTGTAAGTAATGGCAAATCAAAAGATGTTTACTATTTTAGATATGATGTTAGTAATGGCAAGTTTACCGATACTACTTTATTTGTAAAATATCTTAATAAGCTTCAAGCCCCTGTGGCTACTTATGTAAAAAGTGCTTCGTATTTGTTGCATAACGATTTTATGAGCAATATGCGCAAATTTATTTTAGCTAAAAGCGATGATGTGGTAGAAGATGATACGGGTATTCCTTTTAAATATTTTGTAGAAAAAAACAACTGGAACACAAAAGTATACGGCGAGTATCAACGACCGGTTAAAGATTTTAAATGGCTCGATCGCCAAAAAGACTTGCAAGCTGTATTCGATAAAGACAGTTTAAACATTCCTAAATTACCATTTCACTTAGGGTATCATTGGAGCAGTAATAAAGATGTTATACTTGTTTGCCAAAAGAAAAAGTAATTATTTTTTTATAGGTGATATTGTATAAGTTGCACCTTCTTGGGCTACTATGGTATTTGCAAAAACAGGTATTGCTTCTTCTAAAAAACCATGCGTGTGGCCGTAACGTGCCGAAAAATGCCCTAACAAAAGTTGCTTAATATTTGCTTTGGTTGCAATAGTTGCCGCCTGTATGGCTGTTGAGTGAAATGTTTTTTTTGCACGATCTGCTTCGGCTTCCAAAAAAGTAGCTTCGTGGTAAACCAGATCCACCTCTTTTATATGTTCTATAATATCTTCAAAATAGGTAGTATCGCTGCAGTAGGCATAACTGCGTTGAGGCGAGGCAGCTAAAGTTAATTTTTCATTAGCAATTGTATTTCCTTTTTTATCTAGGGCATCAAGTCCTAAGCGCAGCTTATTTATTTCTGAAACAGGAACTGAGTATTGCTCTAATTTTTCTTTCGATATGTTTTTAAGATGAGGTTTTTCTTTAAATAGAAAACCGGTACAGTTAATTCTGTGTCTTAATGGAAAAGATATTACTTCAATTTTATCATCTTCCCAAACTAATTCTGCTTGCTTATGGTTTGTAAAAATATACTCAATTTCATACACAATTGTTGTTTGAGAGTGTTTGTTTTGCAGGTCTATAATTTCTTTTAACTCTGGCGGACAAACCAACGTAAGTTTTGTTTGGCGACCCAACAGGTGCATGGTTTGTAATAAGCCCAGCAACCCTAAATAATGATCGCCGTGCAAATGAGAAATAAAAATGTGACTTATACGTTGTATCTTAATATTGTTTTTACGCAGTTGAATTTGCGTACCTTCACCACAATCAATTAAAAAATAATGCCCTGCTGCGTTTAGCAGTTGTGCGCTTGGGTTTCTTTGTAAAGAAGGTGTGGCAGAACCACAACCTAAAATGGTAACTTCAAAATCGTGCATTACAAAACAAATTTATGTTTAACCACTACATCATAAAGGGTTTCGTAGTCTTTTAGTATTTTAGTGATATCAAAATCTTCGGCGCGTTTATAGGCGTTGGCTTTAAATTTAGAGTGTATTTCAGGGGTAGATAAAATATGCAAAGCATTCTTTGCCATATCATCTACATCGCCAACATTGCTCATATAACCTGTAACACCGTTTATATTAAGTTCGGGTAAGCCGCCTGTGTTGGTTGATATAACAGGTATTTTCATGGCCATAGCTTCTAAGGCAGCTAAACCAAAACTTTCGGTTTCTGATGGAAGAATGAACAGATCGGCTACCGATAAAATATCTTTTGGATCGGCGATTTTACCTACCGAAATAATATCGCCACAGGTATTTAACTCTCTGCAAAGTTTATCGATGCCTGCACGTTCTGGGCCATCACCCACTAAAATAAGTTTACATGGTATTTGTTTCCTTACTTTATCAAATACCCGTAATACATCTTCTACGCGTTTTACTTTACGGAAGTTTGAAATATGTATCAATATTTTTTCTTGATTAGTTGCGTAACGTGTGCGATGACATTTATTAAAGGTTACGTTATATTCTCTAAGATCGATAAAATTTGGAATTACTTCAATTTCTTTATGCAGATCGAAAATAGAAAGTGTGTCTTGCTTTAAACTTTGTGAAACCGCGGTAACGGCATTACTTCTTTCTAATGAATATTTAATAACAGGAAGAAAGGCCGGATCTCTACCAACTAACGTTATATCGGTACCGTGCAGGGTGGTTATAAACGGCACGTGTATATTTTGAGAAGCTAAAATATCTTTAGCCATTAAGGCTGCCGATGCATGAGGAATAGCATAATGCACGTGCAATAAATCTAATGCTTCATGTTTTACTACATCTACAATTTTGCTGGTAAGGGCAGATTCGTAAGGTTGGTATTCAAATAAGGGGTAATCGCTAACGGTTACCTCGTGGTAAAAAATATTCTCGGTAAAATAGCCTAACCTAAACGGCTGACTATACGTTATAAAATGTATTTGATGTCCTTTTAAAGCCAATGCTTTACCTAACTCGGTTGCTACAACTCCGCTACCACCAAAGGTTGGGTAACATACAATTCCTATTTTCATTTATTGCTTTATAAAACTGATGTAAAGGTACGAAAGTTTAAGTAGTTGTATTATGGACTTATAGTGGCGCTTTCGTTTCCTTCGTTATTTTCGTTAAATCTCCAACAATGGTTTAAATAAATAATGAAACAACTTTTTTCAATGGTGTCTTTGCGTTAGGGATTGCAGCAGAAAGCCTTTTAAGTAATCTTAAAAGCTTTACTGCAAAAAGCCCGACGCTTGTAATCAAGCGAAACGCCCAAATTAACTAACTATGTTTAATACTTAAGAAGTGCCTCCATAGCCACTTCTACCTTATCTGCATTAGGTAACATGGTTTTTTCTAAAATGGCGTTAAGTGGTATGGCAGGCAGATTTTCTGCACCAACAACTTTAACGGGCGCATCTAAATATTCGAAACAGTTTTCGCTAATACGAGATGCTATGCTTTGTGCAAAACTGTTGCTTTTAGGTTCTTCGGTTAGTACCAAAACTTTGCCGTGTTTTTTAGCTGAAGCATAAATAGTTTCTTCATCTAAAGGAGAAAGCGTGCGTAAATCTACAATCTCAATTTGGTTAGGAAATTTTTTAGCGGCATTCTTAGCCCAATACACGCCCATTCCGTAAGTAATTACCGTTAAAGTATTGGTACCTTTTGATGCTTCGACGGTTTTTACCATTCTGGCTTTGCCTAAAGGAATGATGTAATCTTCATCCGGTTCTATGGTTTTAGCATCTTCGGTACCTTTAATTTTGCTCCAGTATAAACCTTTATGTTCTAACATAAGCACAGGGTTTGGATCGTAGTAGGCCGCTTTCATCAAACCTTTTAAATCGGCACCGGTGCTTGGGTAAACTACTTTAATACCTTTAATATTACAAACTACACTCTCAACACTGCTTGAGTGATAAGGCCCGCCGCTACCATACGCACCAATAGGCACACGCAAAATGCAGCTAACCGGCCATTTGCCGTTTGATAAAAAACAAGAACGAGAAACCTCGGTAAACAATTGGTTTAAGCCCGGCCAAATGTAATCGGCAAACTGTACCTCGATAATTGGTTTTAAGCCAACGGCACTCATACCAACGGTAGAACCAACAATAAATGCTTCTTGTATGGGTGTGTTAAACACACGGTGGTTACCAAATTTTTGGGCAAGGGTGGCGGCTTCTCTAAATACACCTCCTAAACGATGACCAACATCTTGCCCGTATAACAAACACTCTGGGTGCTTAGTCATTAACTCGCTAATAGCAAATAGGGCGGCATCAACCATAACAGTTGGCTGCTTACCTTCCGGCGCACGGTTTCCTTTTTCTTCGGTTATAGGTGTTGGGGCAAAATCATGGGTAAATAAATCTTCCGGACGAGGGTCTTCTGCCAATAAAGCCTTTTCATAATCAGCTTTTACAAGGGCAGTTGCCGCATCTTCAATCTTTTTTAGTTCGGCAGTATTAACACCTTCAATTAATAACTTGTTACGCAATTTAGGAAGTGGATCTTTCTTTGCAGCTTCTTCCAAATCATCGCGATACCATTCTTTACGAACGCCCGATGTATGATGATTTAGCAAAGGAACTTTAGCGTGTACCAAAAACGGACGACGCTCAGTACGTATCAATTCAATAACTTCTTGCAGGGTGTTGAATGATTTTACAAAATCAGTCCCGTCAATAGTGCGGGTTTCTAATCCTTTAAAACCACGGGCATACTCGGTAGCATCTTGCGCACGAATTTCTTTTGCATGGGCAGAAATATCCCACTCGTTATCTTGCACTAAATATAAAATAGGCAATTGTTTTAAAACCGCCATTTGAAAGGCTTCAGATACTTCACCTTCGGTAATACAAGCATCGCCCAAAGAGCAGACTGCAATTGGGTTTACGCCTTTATAATCTTTTTGCTGATTGGTAATTTCTAAATATTGTAAGCCCATGGCAATGCCCGTAGTGGGTATGGCTTGCATACCGGTGGCACTACTTTGATGCGGAATTTTAGGCATATCATCTCTGCGAAGTGAAGGATGCGAATAATACGTTCTTCCACCAGAAAATGGATCATCGCGCTTTGCCAATAATTGCAACATCAATTCGTAGGGCTGCATCCCAATCGACAAAAGAATACTATCATCGCGGTAATAAGCGCTTAAATAATCTTGCGGAAGCAACTGCAAACCAAGGGCTATTTGTATAGCCTCGTGTCCGCGACTGGTGGCGTGTACATACTTAGCGGTAATTTCTTTATTGGCTTCGTACAAATCTGTTAGGGCTTTGGCAGTACACATGTAACCGTAGGCTTTTTTTAATACATCAACAGAAACTTTTTTATTCACTTTGGGCTGGGTTAAGGTTGGCATAGTACAAACTTACTGTTTTACGGTTAATTTCCTTAGAAAAGGGCATTTTTTCTATGTTCTTTTTCCTTCATGAAAAGCACCAAAAAAATCAAGAAAGTTCCGATTTCTATTGCACAAGCCAATGATTTGAAGGAGTTATTTGATAAACAAAATTTAAACGGTTAGGCTCGCCGAAATATTCCATTTCTACCTCACCTGTTTTTATGCCGCCAATTTTAGTCATTGCTTTTTGAGAACGTATGTTGTTGGCACCGACATGAAAAATTACCGCATCTACAAACTTTAAAGCATGGTTTAGCATTAACGATTTAAGAGCTTTGTTATAATTCTTTCCCCAATGATCTCTCGAAATAAAGGTATAACCTATGGCAACTGTATTTGATTCTTTATTTAAATCATAATACCTAGAGCTGCCTATGGCCTGCTTTGTTGTATTATCAAAAACCAAAAACGCACCACCAGATTCCATAGCGCCTTTAAAGAAATTTTCAAAAACTTCTCTTCTATAGCGGTCTGTATTGGGGTGTTGTTCCCATATTAATGGATCGGAAGCGATGCTATAAAGAGTTTCAAAATCATCCGGTTTAAGTGGTTGAATTTTGATTAAATCATTTTCGATTGTGGGTTGCCGTTGGAATTGCATCGATTATTAATTAAAAAACTAATGCACCGTTAATTTGTCGTAACGCTCTTTATCTTTATTGATTATTCTTATCAATTAACCATTAAAATTGGTAAACTTAAAAATAGTTTTTTCATACGATAATTTTTCTGATTAAATAAAAAACACCAAAAATTGGTGTTTTTTATTTTTATTTAAAAGTAATACTTTTTATTTAATGGTAGCAAGCACCTCTTGGTTAACCACAATTTTATGGTTGTTACGCAGGTTAGCGATCCAATCTTTTTCTAAATAATTTTGATAGTCAGAGGTTACCATGCCTCTTGCTTCGGCTAATTTTTTAGGAGATTTTGCCAGTATTTTATTTACTGCAATTACATTAATTTTACCGTCGGCTTGTTTTACTTCCGTAACACCTTGTTTCCAGTTAGCGTCAACATCTTTATTCTCTCCTTTTAAATAAGTTACATTTTCTACACTTACGTCTAAAGCCGATTTTTTATTCAGCTTTTCGGTAATTTCTTTTTCTGTTTTCTTACCTTCTAACATTTTTTTAACCTCTTTGGCAATGGTTTCGTTAGCGCATTTGTAGGTGCTAACTTCTGCACGTTCATCCCACAGGTAGTTATTTTTGTTGGTTTCGTAAAACTTCTCTAAACCTGCACTATCTTTCACCGCTTTGCTCCATACTTTTTTATCCGTAAGGTCAAATAATAAAATACCATCACGATACTCTTGCATCAGGTTATGATACTCAGGGAATTTTCTATCTAACTGAGTTTCTTCAAAAGCAATTAAACGATCATCTACGTAGTTTTTGTATTGTGCATTTACAGTCATTTTTACATCTGTTTTAGCACGACGCGTTTGGTGTGATTCTAAATAATCACCAAAATCATTTATTCCGTAATTATTGGTTTTATACTCTGCTTTTGGATCGTCATTTGTTATAGTAAAGATATATCCAGCAGGAATCTTAGCAGCTTTGAATCTATCATTCCGTTTCCAAGTGCCTAAAAAATAGGTGCTGTCAATAGCCTTATATACAGCATCCTTTTCTTTTGGGAATTCTTTAAACATGTATTCTTTTTTCAATTTGGTAATAAAAGATTCTTTGCTTTGGTATGAACGAGAATCTTTTGCCACGCGCGTTTTCAATTCAGATTTCATGGCTTCCAAAGTTGGTACCGTTCTTCTATCTTTGCGCATTACAATATGCCAACCGAATTTGGTAGTAAAAGGCTTAGAGAAATCTCCGTTTTTTTGCAACATAAAAGCTTGTTTAGAAAACTCTTCAATAGGGAATTTTCTTTCATAAAACCAGCTTAACTCTCCGCCATTTGCACCCGTTTGTTTATCTTCCGAGTAATTTTTAGCCAGGTCTTCAAATTTTTCGCCTGCTTTTAATTTGGTATATATTTCATCAATTTTTTGCTTTGCTTTTAAAGAATCTTCATGTTTCATATCCTTATTAAGCTTTACCATAACATGAGCGGTTAATATCTCGCCGGTGTTTGGGCGTTTATCATAAATCTTTAAAATATGGTAGCCAAAACGGGTGCGTATAATTTTGCTGATATCGCCTACAGGTGTATTATAAGCAGCGTTTTCAAATGGGTAAACCATTTCTAAAGCCGTAAAATAACCAAGGCTTCCACCTACATCTTTTAAAGATACATCATCACTTGTTGCAGATGATGCCTGCGCAAATAAATCTTTCTTTTTATCAATAGATTTTCCGGCAACTAAATCTTTTAAAGAATTAATTTTACCGTTAACCTCAGTAGTATCCATTTTTGTTGGACGAGGTTTACCGCCAAATAAATTTCTTTTAACTAAAGCTTCGTATTCGCTAATTTGGCTAGTAGAAACTGCTTTGCCCGAAGCTACCGCCATAATAATATTAATGCGATGCCATGCTTCTAAGGTATCTTTTGGCAAAGCATCTTCAGCACATTTTACTAAAATATGACTAGCTTTTACCTCGGTTTGCATACGTTGGTAAGCTTCTGCAATTAATTTATCGGTAGCGTCTTTATCGGTAAGATAAGGTGCTGCAAGTTGTTTACGATATCCACCTAACTCTTGCTTAAAAGAACCCAAGGTATCAAGCCCCATTTGCTCAGCCTCTTTAACTTTTAACTTAAAGTTAATAAACAGGTCTAAATAATCATTTACTGATTTTTTCTCGGCCGACATATCCTTGCCGTTATTCTTTTTATAAACCGCTTCAAATTCCGATTTTGTTATTGACTTGCCATCAATGGTTAATAAAGTAGGGTCGTTACCCTGCGCAAAACAATTTGCTGCAAATAATAAAGAGCCAGCTACAAAAACAAATTTATTCATATACATAAATTATTAATTTTTTTTTAGGATGCCAAATTTAGTAAAAAGTCTGAATTTGGGTAATTGTTATAATTAAATGTTAAAATTATTTGGGCGTTCCGGTGCATGGTCAATTCGAGCTATTCAAAAATATACTATGCGCCGTCAGGCTTTTCGCAGTAAAGCTTTTAAAGATTTAGCTCACTGTTTTAGTTTTTTATCTTTGCTTCGCATAATGCTGAAAAAGCATTTCTTTAAAAGGATTTTCGTTGCAATCCCTAACGCAAGCACACATCAAATATTGTGCAAAAATCCGTAACTTCGGCAAAAATTAACACATGTCGCACATTGTAGCCCCATCCATACTTTCAGCCGATTTTGCCAACCTGCAAAAAGATGTTGAAATGGTAAACCAAAGCAAAGCCCCTTGGTTTCATATAGATATTATGGATGGTGTTTTTGTACCCAATATTTCTTTTGGTTTCCCCGTAATAAAAGCCATTAATAAATACGCCAAAAAACCGTTAGATGTGCATTTAATGATTGTTCAGCCAGAACGTTATATAGAAGAGTTTAAAAATGTGGGCACACACGTGTTAAGTGTACATTATGAAGCTTGTACGCACTTACACCGCACCCTGCAACAAATAAAAGCTGCCGGCATGAAAACCGGCGTGGCCATTAACCCACATACAGCCGTTGGCGTGTTAGATGATGTGTTAGCAGATACCGACTTAGTTTGCATGATGAGCGTTAACCCAGGCTTTGGAGGACAAAAATTTATAGAGAACACCTATAAAAAAGTAGCTCAGTTAAAGCAAATGATTAAAGATAAAGGCTGCCAAACCCTTATTGAAATTGATGGCGGCGTTGACCTTAACAATTATAAAAAACTATTGGAAGCCGGTGCAGATGTATTAGTAGCCGGCAATACTGTTTTTTCTTCGTCAGATCCTATCAAAACTATTGAGCAATTAATGCTTCCCTAAATGACAAATATTTTAAAAGGCAACTTAGTAGATATCCATCAAAATAAAATTTATCCAGCTGAAATTAGTATTGAGAATGGAAAAATAATTTCTATTAAAAAGATAGATACGCCACAAACAAATTTTATACTTCCCGGTTTTATAGATGCGCACGTACATGTAGAAAGTTCTATGCTTATTCCGAGTGAATTTGCGCGTGCAGCTGTTGTACATGGCACGGTTGCCACCATTTCCGATCCGCACGAAATTGCTAATGTTATTGGCGTGGCCGGTGTAGAATATATGTTAGATAATGCCGCTAAAGTGCCTTTTCATTTCTTTTTTGGCGCACCGTCTTGTGTACCCGCTACGTCTTTTGAAACCGCAGGTGCTATAATTGATAGTAATGATATTGAAAAATTAATGGCTCGACCAGAGATAATTTACTTGGCCGAGATGATGAATTTTCCGGGTGTAATTAATGATGATGAGGAAGTCCTGAAAAAATTACAAGCCGCAAAAAAACACAACAAACCTATTGATGGGCATGCACCGGGCTTAATAGGGCAAATAATGAAAGATTATTTTTCTAAAGGCATTACCACCGACCATGAGTGTTATATGTACGAAGAGGCTTTAGAGAAATTAGAGTTTGGCGTAAACATTATAATACGCGAAGGAAGTGCTGCCAAAAACTTTGAAACACTTATTCCGTTATTTGAAAAGTATCATAAGCAAATGATGTTCTGCTCAGATGATAAACACCCGGATGGTTTACTAATCGGTCACATTAATTTATTGGTAAAACGCGCCATTGCCAAAGGTTGTAACCTTTTTGATGTGCTGCGTGCGGCATCCTACAATGTGGTTAAACATTATAATTTACCTGTAGGATTATTAAAAGAAGGAGATAGCGCCGATTTTATAGTTACGGATAACCTTACTGACTTGACTATTTTATCCACCTATATCAAAGGCCAGTGCGTTGCTGAGTATGGAAAAACCAATATTAAAAGAGTTGAAGCCCAAATTGTAAATAATTTTAATTGCGATAAAAAATATCCTGCAGATTTTAAAATAAAAGCGCAAAGCAAAAACATTCGTGTTATTGAAGCTATTGACGGGCAACTTATTACCAACGAAGGAACTTATCCAACTAATAATGTAAATGGTTTTATAGAAAGTAATATTGATAATGATGTTTTAAAAATTGTGGTTGTAAACCGATATCAAAATGCACCTATCGCTATTTCTTTTGTAAAAAATATTGGGTTAAAGTTTGGTGCTATTGCAAGCTGTGTGGCGCACGACTGTCATAATATAGTTGCGGTTGGTACAAACGATGCTGACCTGTGCGAAGCCGTAAACCTTATTATAGAAAATAAGGGTGGTATATCGGTTTGCGATAAAAACAATAAACACGTACTGCCGCTTCCGGTAGCAGGTATAATGAGTACGGAAGATGTAAACGTTGTTGCGGAAAAATATATAAGTATTGATAAAGCAGCCAAGCAATTAGGCACTACATTGCAAGCCCCTTATATGACCTTATCCTTTCTAGCTTTGCTTGTCATTCCGCATTTAAAACTAAGCGACAAAGGCTTGTTCAATGGCAATATATTCGAATTTGTACCCAACGAAGCAGATTAGATTTAATTTTAGTAGATTTGGTTGGCTTGAATAAACAAAAAAAAATAATTGTATTTACCGGCGCAGGCATGAGTGCCGAAAGTGGACTAAAAACATTTAGAGATGCGAATGGTTTATGGGAAGAATACCGAATTGAAGATGTGGCAACGCCCCAAGCCTGGCAGGGCAATAAACAACTTGTATTACAGTTTTATAACGAACGTTTAAAACAGGTTTTAAATTCTACACCAAACCAAGGGCATTTAATTTTGGCCGATCTGGAGAGACATTTTGATGTACAGATAATTACTCAGAATATTGATGATCTGCATGAACGGGCAGGTTCTACAAAAGTGTTGCACTTACATGGATTGATTACAAAAATGCGTTCTTCAATTGATGAAAAACTTATTTATCCTATAAAGAATAAAGAAATAAAATTAGGCGATATGTGCGAGAAAGGTTCGCAACTTCGTCCACATATTGTTTGGTTTGGAGAGATGGTTCCTGAAATGGATAATGCTATTAACTTAGTTTCTAAAGCAGATATACTTATTGTAGTAGGTACTTCTTTGGTGGTTTACCCTGCCGCTGGATTGATTGATCATGCGCCTAAAACTGCTTTAAAATATTTGATCGATCCCGGAAAATTTGAGGATCGCGCGCCTAAAAATATTATTCAAATTAATGATACTGCTTCAAAAGGTTTGAAATATCTGCAAAAACAATTGTTAGAAAAATAAATAACACCTTCTGCAAATAACGCAATCCGAATGAAATTCATTTAATAACTGGCAGGCACAATAATTTATTTGTTTACTTATGCCAGAAGGACCTTCCATTATTATTCTTAAAGAATTATTACTTCCTTATAAAGGCAAGAAAATAGTATCTGCCACCGGCACCGCTAAAATTGATATGGATATATTAGCCGATAAAAAAATCGTAGATTTTAAAAGCTGGGGAAAACATACGCTAATTTGTTTAAAAGGATTTTATATTAAGATTCATTTACTGATGTTTGGAACATACAGAATAAATGAGCGAAAAAAGAGTAAGCCAAGATTAAGTTTAAAATTGAAGTACGATGAGATAAATTTTTATACATGTAGTGTAAAATTAATTGAAGGTGATATAAATAAAGATTATGATTTTGAAGTAGATATAATGGCTGATGAATGGAAACCCCTGAAAGCGCAAAAAATAATAAAGAAATTAAAAGACGTGCAGGTTTGTGACTTATTATTGAACCAGGAAATATTTTCAGGATCTGGGAATATCATTAAGAATGAAGTATTATTCAGGACAAAAATTCATCCCGAATCTTTGGTTGAATATATTCCAGCAAAAAAATTAAAGGAATTAGTTAACGATGTAAGAACATACAGTTTTGATTTTTTAAGATGGAAAAAGGATTTTACACTCACCAAGCATTGGCTTGTTTACTCAAAGAAAACCTGCCGGAGATGCAAGATTCCAATTCAAAAAAAACATATTGGAAAAGGAAAACGTATAAGTTATTTTTGCAATAACTGCCAGGTACTTTATAAATAATGGGTATAAATATCCTCAACCAATTACTTATTTTATAAGCTTGCCTAAGAATTGTTTTTGCATCATATAAAAATGCAAAAGTCTAAAACAAAGCAGGTTCGTAAACCTCAAAGTCAGAAAAGACCAGGCATACAGGCAAAAATGCATCCTGCACCTATCTTCAATAATCCTGCTATAAGGGGTTCGGGTAAATTAAACGATAAGGTTGCTTTAATTACCGGTGGAGACAGTGGCATTGGCAGAGCTGTAGCTGTGCTGTTTGCAAAAGAAGGTGCCGATATAGCCATCATTTATTATACCGAACACCAGGATGCTAAAGAAACCAAACGTATAGTAGAGGAAGAATTCGGTAAAAAATGCTTACTAATTGCTGGTAACCTTGTTAAAGAAACCTTCTGCATATCAGCCGTTAAAAAAGTTGTCAAGCAATTTAAAAAAATAGATATTCTTATCAATAACGCGGCTATGCATTATGAAAAAGATACGCTACAAGAAATTACAGCCAAACAATTATTTAAAACATTTGAAACAAATATATTTTCTATATTTTACATTACTAAAGCCGTGCTTGATATAATGCCCGAAGGAGGCGCTATCGTAAACACAACATCTGTTACAGCTTATCGTGGTAGTTCAAAAATTATAGATTACTCGGCTACTAAAGGTGCTATAGTTTCTTTTACAAGAAGCCTGTCTGCAAACTTATTAGATAAAAAAATACGTGTTAATGCGGTTGCTCCGGGTCCAATATGGACACCTTTAATAGCAGCCACTTTCCCCCCTTCGCGTGTAGCTACTTTTGGTACAGAATCACCTATGAAGAGGGCGGGCCAACCGGTAGAGGTAGCGCCAAGTTATTTGTTTTTAGCTTGCGATGATTCTTCGTACATGTCAGGTCAGGTGCTTCATCCTAACGGAGGAGAAATAGTTAACGGATAAAATTATGGCAAAAGAAACAACAGAAGATATACATCTTTCAAACAAAAAAATAAAAGCTATTTTACATGATAGTAAAAAAAGCGCCGAAGCTGTTAAGCTTGTTTATGTGCATGATACATTGCCTGGAATCAGTCGTGTAAAGAAAGGAAAAAATTTCTCTTATGTGTCGGATAATCAAAAAGTAAAAGATGAGTGTGCTTTAACGCGAATTAAAAAATTAGTTATTCCGCCGGCCTGGGATAAGGTTTGGATCTGTCATTTAGAGAATGGCCATTTACAGGTAACAGGTATTGATGCAAAAAAAAGGAAGCAATATAAATACCATTCACTTTGGAATTCTTTAAGAAACCATACAAAATTTTACAGGCTGCATGAATTTGGAAAATCAATTCCAACTATTCGCCAGCACTTAGAAAAAGATCTTTCTAAACCTGGATTACCTTTAGAAAAAGTATTGGCAACCGTTGTTAGTTTAATGGAAAGAACAAGCATACGTGTTGGAAACAATATGTATGAAAAATTATATGGCTCTTATGGGTTAACTACTTTAAAAGACAGACATGTAGATATACATGGCGCCAATATGCGCTTTATTTTTAAAGGGAAAAAAGGCATTTCTCACAACATAAGTATAACAAGTAAACGACTTGCTACCATTGTAAAAAAATGTAGGGATATTCCTGGAAAAGAATTATTTCAATACATAGATGAGCATGGAAACCATAAATGTATTGACTCCGGCCTGGTAAATCATTATTTAAAGACTATCAGCGGAGAAGATTTTACGGCTAAAGATTTCAGGACATGGGCAGGTACTGTACATTCTTTAATGGCGTTTAAAGAAATTGGGCCTAGTGAAACAGCTACTGCCACCAAAAAAAATATTACTACGGCTTTAAATATGGTTGCGGAACATTTAGGCAATACCAGAACGGTTTGTAAGAAATACTACGTACATCCTGTAATTATAACCTTATATGAGAATAAAGGTTTACAAACTTATTTAAGTGAATTGGATAAAATTGAGAAACATAAAAAAAATGCTTTGGCCTGCGAGGAAAAATTACTAATGAAAATTCTTGAAAAAGAAGGATTGATTATATAAATCAATTTATTTTTAACCTTATAATTTTAATTAAAAATTTGCTTTCCAAAAAGTGTAATTAAATCCCCGTTTACGTATTGCCTTTACAAATCAAAAAATTAGTTAAAATACTTTTATTTCCTTACTAGCTAAGGGTTTTCGAGGTTTTTAAACTGTTTAGACTCATACTTTTACTAAAGTATCGTTTCAGGCATTATACTTGCTATTAAATTTAAACTTAAAATTAATAGTATGAAAAAAACAATAATTGCGGCGTCTTTGTTCATGGCATTAGTTACTGCTTGTAGTAACGATAATAAAAATGTAAGTACAGAAACAGTTACTACTGATAGTACAAGCACTACCAAAGGTACCGACGGTACCGTTAAAGAAACTGTTATTACAAATACAGTAACAACAACATCAGAAAGCACCGAAGCTAACGGAACTAATAATAGTGAGAATAAATAAACTTATAAATTTTTAAAAGTATAAACAAGTAAAATTTTAAAAAAATGGAAATTAACGAATTATTACACCACGAACCTAATTTAGAACCAGCAGAAAGAATGCAATCTGCCACCACCGGCTTATTATTGCTAACCTCGGGTTTATCTAATATAAAAGAGAAACCAACTTTTTCAATTTTAAAAACTTTAGTAGGCGGATACTTATTATACCGAGGTGCAACCGGGTATTGCCCTGTATCAGAAATTTTAAAAGAACACTTTCCTCAAAAAGAAAACGTGTAATTAAAAAAAGAACGCTCTGTTTAAACGTAGCGCTCTTTTTTAATTTGTATAGTTAAGTATTGGTTTAATTTCCTAAAAACCAATATATAATATCCTATCTGTCGTTTTTATGTTCATAGCTTTTAAATTCATCTTACATTAAAATATTAATATTTGTAAAAGTCATGATAGCTCGCTTATCTTTTACAATATCGGCACGGTTCCATTGATTTTAAATGGTTTATTACCAATGGTATTAAATTTTGTGCCAATAATTTTATATAAAATATTTTCTAAAATAGTTGTTTTCAGGCAGGTATTTCCAATAGCGTAATGGTATGCTTTAGCTGTAATTGCATTAAATTTCATATTTACTATTGCGTAAAGTAAGTTAAACTAAAGGTTTTAGCTATTAAATTAAGAGATTACTGTACAAACCAAAAATTACCGATTATAAACATCTTATAAACTTTTATGTATTAATTTAAAAAGAGGCATACATTCGTGTTATAAAATACTTACCATGAAAAAATTGATTCTTTTGTCTTTTACCGTTTGCATGATAGCTTCGTGTAATAATCAAAATAAAAAAGTTAAAGAAACTGAAGCCTCTAAACCAGATATTCTTTTAACGAACTTGGATACAACCATTAGTCCTGGACAAGATTTTTTTGCGTATGCTAACGGTGGATGGATAAATAAGAATCCGATACCGAACGATCAATCTGCTTGGGGCATTGGCAATTTAGTGGTTGAAGAAAATTTAAATCGTTTAAAAACCATTGCCGATAAAGCGATGGCAGCTAATGCAAAACAAAATTCGCCAGAACAACAGATAGGCGATTTTTGGAACAGCGCTATGGATAGTGTAAAAATTGAACAAGAAGGCTTTGCACCCTTGCAAACCTATTTAGATAAAGTAAATACTATTAAAGATGTGCCGTCTTTAATTGATGTGGTAACCCAATTAAAAAAGATAGGGTCTTCTACTTTGTTTCAGGATTTTGTAACCATCGATCCTAAAAGAAGTGATAAAATGGCTTATATGTTTTTCCAGGGTGGATTGGGTTTGCCTGAAAGAGAATACTATTTTAAAACAGATTCTTCTAACGTAAATATACGCTCGGCATATGTTAAATACATAGTAAAAATGCTCACTATGGTAGGGGAAGATTCTGCATCGGCATTAAAAGAGGCAAAAGATATTCTGGCTTTAGAAACTAAACTTGCCGCAGCCAGTCGTAAAGTAGAAGACCTTAGAGACCCTTACACGAATTATCATAAAATTGCTTTAAATAAATTAAATTCTTTGGGAGAAAATATACAGTGGAAAAATTTCATTGAAAATATGGGCATTAAAAATTTAGATTCGGTTATTATTGGCCAGCCAGAATTTTTTACAGCGTTGAATGGCTTGCTTACCTCTTTGCCTATTAATGCATGGAAAAGTTATGTAAAGTTTAACCTAATAAATGATTTTGCACTTTTTCTTCCTGAAAAATTTGGTAAAGAAGAGTTCAATTTTATGCGCCTGTTTACCGGTGCAAAAGTTAGGCGCACCCGCTGGAAACGTGGTATAGCCAGTATGGAAACAAAGATGGGCGAACTTTTAGGACAATTATACATTAAAGAATTCTTTAACGAAAAAGCGAAAAAACGCTACGAAAACCTTACCGAATTAATACGCGAAGGCTTAAAAGAAAGAATAAGCAAACTTAGCTGGATGGATGAAAGTACCAAACAGAAAGCATACATAAAACTGGCTGCTATAAAAAAGAAAGTTGGTTATCCTGATAAGTGGAAAGATTTTTCGGCCATGCAAATTAGTAAAGTAAGTTACCTGCAAAATATAGTAAATGCAAACCTTTGGTGGCATACCTACGAGATAAATAAAATAGGTAAGCCGGTTAATATAAATGAATGGTCCATGTACCCACAAACGTATAACGCAGAGTATGACCCCTCTACCAACCAAATAACCTTACCGGCAGGCATCTTTACAGTGCCGGGTTATAGAGATGAAGAGCTTGATGATGCCTTGGTGTTTGGGTATGCAGGCGCATCTACCATTGGGCACGAAATTACGCATGGCTTTGACGACCAGGGTAGGCAGTTTGATGAGAAAGGTAATTTAAAGAACTGGTGGACAAAAAAAGATGAAACAGAGTTTAATACTCGAGCAGAAGTTATTATTAAACAGTTTGATAAATTTGAACCTGTAAAAGGCTATACTGTTAATGGCAAAGCTACGCAAGGAGAGAACATTGCCGATTTAGGCGGAATTTTATTAGGTATTGAAGCCTTTAAGAAAACCGATGAATTTAAAAATGGAAAAACCATAAGCGGACTAACGCCTATGCAGCGTTATTTTTTAGGATATGCTTTAGGCTGGTTAGGCCATCAACGCGAAGAAAGGTTGAAAAATTTAATTATGACAGATGTACACGCACCGGCCAAGTATAGGGTTAACGGGCCATTTACAAATATAAACGAATTTTATCCTGCCTTTAATATTAAACCAGGCGATGCAATGTACACGCCCGAAGATAAACGGGTAAAAATCTGGTAGGATAATATTAATTGCTATCAAAACTAAAAATCATGAACTAAAAAATGCAATCAAAGGTCTGATATTGAAAAAAAGCCAAATTGGGGTCAAACCTTTGCGTGATTGGGTAAAAACCCTTGGCTCGGATAGAAAAATTGCTGATTCGGATGCTGATTTATCTGCTTATTAAGTGATGTTTGAAAAAGTTGGGGTCGACCCGCCTTTTGAAAGATAAAAAAATAGCTTGGGATTGGTTTGCCGCCCTTTGATTTTCTCGCTACTGACAGGGATTTTCAAGGCAGAACAAAAAAAAGCCCCGTCAAGTCGGAGCTTTAAAAAGAGAGAATAAATTAGAACTTCTCACTATGCGGGCTC
>JBBRAG010000009.1:0-130987 GCA_038206945.1 Bacteroidia bacterium
AATGGATAAATCGAATTTTCCAAAATCTACTTTGGCGTTTAGGTTTTTGTTGGCTTCGTTTTTGGCTAATTGTATTAATTTACCTTTAAATAAAAAGGGTAATGAAACTATAAGAACAATTAATACTAAAAGTGTAATGCCTGTAATTTTGAGAAATTTTTTCATGTTGTTGTTTTGTTGTTTGTGTGGCGAATTTAACCTAAAAAGCCGAACGATTTTAACATTTAGGTTTAACTATCCTTAAATTATGTTATGAAGCATTTTTATTCTGTTTATGGCCGCATTATAGTCTCGATTATAAACTGCAATATGTATCTTTATCAAATACCATAAACAAGTTTTTTAAATACCAGAAATGAATCTCGAATTTTCCTTTATTACTAGTGTAATTTTATTTGTTGTTTCTGTTTTTTGCATTTGGTTTTTTTGCACTAAACTTTCGGGCATTGTAAATTTTATTGATGATGAATTTAATTTAGGCAGCGCTTTTGGCGGCACCATTATTCTGTCGGTGGTTACCAATCTTCCTGAAATTGCCATTACTATTAATGGTTCTATTAGAGGAAATATTGATTTAGCGGTTGGTAATATATTAGGCGGCATTTTGGTTCAATCTGTTTTGCTTGTTTTATTTGATTTTGCAGGAAGAAAACAACCCAAACCCCTTTCTACACTTACCAGCGGTAAATCGAGCATTCTGCAGGGATTGTTTTTAATTATTGTGCTAACTTTTGTTATTATGGGTAAACAATTAAAACCGACTTTAATTTTTGCGCGCACTACACCGCCCGAAATAATTATTGTTTTAGTATGGTTTATTAGTATTTATGCCATGAAAAAATTTCAAAGCAATGATAAAGATGAAAGTGAAACTAAAAAATCAACCCCTTCAAAACTTACAAGAACCTCTTCCATTATTTGGTTAGTTGTTATTTCTATAATGGTTTTAGTATTTGGTGTGTTACTGGAAACCACTAGTAATACGATTGCCACACATTTTAAAATTAACGGAGTTGTTTTTGGTGCAACTATTTTAGCTTTTGTAACTTCTTTACCCGAAATTTCGGGTGGGCTGGCTTTTGTAAAGAAAAAAACCTACAAACCTATTATAAGCGATATTTTTGGAGGCAACGCGTTTTTACCCGTACTGTTTTTACCCGCAACCATAATTACCAATAAAGCTATTTTACCAAGTTCAAATAATACCGATATGTATCTTACAGCAGCAGCCATAATAATTACCGGTATTTATGTAATAGGTATGGTTATTTCTGCACCAAAGAAAAAATTTGGCCTGGGTTACGACTCCTGGCTTGCGCTGCTGGTTTATGTAATCTCAATAGCAGGTATGTTTTTTCTATAAATTTAAGTTTTCTATCTTTGATTAATTTATAACGTTATCATTTCCTGCTATGAAAATCTTACATCTATACGTTTTTTTTCTTCTTGCTTTATTTACAAGAACATTAGGTCAATCGGGCAATGATTCTTTAAATAAAAATAAATCATCTCCTAAATTTAGAAGCTTTCATAAACAATTGCAGGCGCGAACAAAAGAACAAATAAATGAATTAAAAACCGGCGCTTTATTGGTGCGTTTGCAAACCAGAAAACTTGCTATAAATGCTTTAAAAAAAAGTGGGTTAAATAAAGAGGCTGATAGAATAGAGCGTAAACAGAAGGAACTAAACATAAAAATTGTGGCAGCTTTTAAAGCGGAGTTTACTTTTTGCCCAACCTATATTTTTTATAGCGATTACTCTCAAAATGTTATGGATAGGCAGTTTGATAAAGTCTCTTTTCTTACGGATAGTTTGCGGGTGGATTCAACTATAAAATTTACTAAACGTAATTTTCTTACGGCCGAATTTGGAATTATTGAGCCTGATACAGCTAAGCATATTTCAGGCGGAGAACACATGGGCTTTGACGCTTTGTTAATTAAAAGCGATCAATTTATACAATTAAGAAGGCCGTTTCCTTATTACGTAAGAACCCTTGATTTGTTACCAACAAAACGAAATCCTAACCAAGTGGTTAAAAAAATGAATAAAAAATTAGAAAAATTTTACAAGGAAAACGGTAATCAATAAATAAATATTTTCTTAATTCACCTTAGCAAAACCACCTTTAGCGTACTCGCCGCTGGTAAGTTTATGCCTAACGGCGCTAAAGGCATCGGTAGTGTATTTTACATCTTCTAAGGTGTGCAGCGCGGTTGGTATAAGGCGTAAAATAATTTGCCCTTTTGGTATTACCGGGTACACCACAATAGAACAAAATATATTGTAAATCTCGCGTAAATCGAAGGTAAGGTTAGTGGCTTCATCAACCGTTCCGTTTAAGTAAACAGGTGTTACGGGTGTGTTGGTGGCGCCAATATTAAAGCCGGCATCGGTTAAACCTTTTTGCAGGGCGCGGGTAATATCCCATAGTTTTAAACGATACTCGGGGTGATTACGAATAACTTCTAATCGTTTTAAAAGACCTTCTACTAAAGCAATTGGCAAGGCTTTAGCAAATATTTGCGAACGCATATTGTAACGTAAATAAGTAACAACCGCTTCGTCTGACGAAATAAAACCGCCAATTAAAGCAAAACTTTTTGCAAACGTACCAAAGTAAATATCAATACCGTCCTGGCAATTTTGCTCTTCGCCCGTGCCAGCACCTGTTTTACCCATAGTACCAACGCCGTGTGCATCATCTACAAATAAACGGAAGCTGTATTTTGCTTTTAAATCAATAATTTCTTTTAATTTACCTTGGTCGCCACTCATTCCAAAAACGCCTTCGGTAATCACTAAAATAGATCCGCCCGATGCTTCCACTAATTTAGTGGCGCGTTGCAATTGTTTTTCGCAGCTTTCAATATCGTTGTGAGGAAATACAAAACGCTTACCCATGTGTAAACGCACACCATCTAATATACAGGCGTGCGATTCTGCGTCATATACAATAACATCGTGGCGATCCACCAACGCATCTATTGCGCTTGCCATGGCTTGGTAACCAAAGTTTACTAATATAGCATCTTGCTTTTGCGAAAACGCAGCAAGTTCTCTTTCTAATTGTTCGTGTAAATTACTGTTTCCGCTCATCATACGCGCACCCATGGGTATAGCGTAACCGTATTTTGCGCCGGCTTCTGCATCTGCTTTACGCACTTCCGGATGATTGGCTATACCTAAATAGTTATTTAAACTCCAGTTTAAACGTTCTTTTCCACGAAAAATCATACGCGGACTAATATCTCCTTCTAACTTTGGAAACGTAAAATATCCGTGGCTTTCTTTAGAGTATTGGCCAATAGAGCCCATATTCTTTTTAATCTTATCAAACAAGTCTTGCATACAATATATTTATGAGGCAAAGTTAATAAACCCTGTTTAAAACTCACTAATAATGTGTTTATTGTTTTCTAAGAACTATATATTTATAAACACGGCATCGGTAAAAAGACTAAGATGATGTTAGAAACTAAGTATTAATAAAACGTTAAATGTTCGTTAAGTTTTTTAGGGAAAGTTTTTATGTTCATAACCCAACCCGACTTGAAAAAGAATGAGATAATGTTAGCGAGTTGCACACATAAAAACACCCTTATCAAAATTGTTTTTTATTAACTATGTAGTTTACTAACAATGTTTACTTTTGTAGTGTTATTATTGCTTATCAAGTACATAGCTATAAAAAAAGTATTAATAACTAGCTAACATGTTTTTAATATCTACATTACCAATCTTTTAAAAAAACGTTATTAACCAAACTAACACCTAATATAATAATATAATTTCTTTTAAAAATATATATAGATGAGTAATGTAAGTAAAGGATATGTAGATGAACAGGTGGACGTACAAATTGATATCTTTGCGGAGATTGAAATTATAAAAAAACAAAAAAATGCAGTTATTCTTGCCCACTACTACCAAAACCCCGATATTCAGGATGTTGCAGACTACATTGGTGATAGCCTTGGGCTTGCACAGCAGGCACAGCAAACAAACGCCGATATTATTTTGTTTGCCGGCGTGCATTTTATGGCCGAGACCGCTAAAATACTAAATCCAACCAAAAAAGTTTTAATACCGGATATGAATGCCGGTTGCTCGCTTGCAGATTCTTGTCCTCCCGATAAATTTGCAGCTTTTAAGCAACAACACCCAAATCATATTGTAATAACTTACATTAACTGTACAGCAGAAATTAAGGCACTTTCTGATATTATATGCACATCAAGTAACGCAGTTAAAATTGTAGAAAGTTTACCAAAAGATCAACCTATTATTTTTGCACCCGATAAAAATTTAGGCGCTTACATAAATAAAATTACCAATCGTAATATGTTATTATGGGATGGCGCTTGCATGGTACATGAAATATTTTCGTTAGAGAAAATTATAAAATTGCAACAACAACATCCGCAAGCGCAATTAGTAGCACACCCCGAGTGTGAAGCAATTATTTTAGATAAAGCCGATTTTATTGGAAGCACCACCGCCATTTTAAATTACGTAAAAACAAACCCTTGTAACCAATTTATTGTGGCAACAGAGATAGGTATTTTACATCAAATGGTAAAAGATTCTCCGCAAAAAACATTTATTCCGGCGCCGCCAAACAACAGTTGCGCTTGTAATGAATGTCCGTATATGAAATTAAATACCTTAGAAAAAATTTATCTCACACTAAAATATGAGCAACCCGAATTACTTTTACCTACTCATTTAATGCAAGCAGCAAAAAAACCAATTTTACGAATGTTATCTTTATCTTAAAATAAAAATTAAATTTGAGGGGTAAGATGAAGAAGGTAGCATTCATTATATTATTTTCAGTTTTTAATTATGTAATTGCTTTTTCGCAAGCAGCAGATTCTAGTGCTAAAAACGGTTACAATGTTTTTTATTTTGATAACGGAAAAAAATCATCAGAAGGAAACATGAAAAATGGTAAACCCGATGGTTACTGGAAAAATTATTACAAAACAGGTATCTTAAAAAATGAGGGTAATCGCAAAGATTTTTTATTAGATAGCATTTGGAAATTTTATAACGATAAAGGAAATCTTACAAAAACATTTAATTACAGTAAAGGAAAAAAGAACGGCTTTATTGTAAATTATGATACGGCGGGAATTGTTACATCGAGAGAAAATTACGTAAACGATATTAAACAAGATACATCTTATAATTATTATAAAACCGGATTAGTAAAACAAAGCATTCCGTTTAACAATGGCAAAGCTGATGGTATTTCTTATGTTTACTCGCCAGATACCTTGGTAACAAACATTATTCATTATAAAATGGGTTATGTAGAAAAACTAGAAAAAATTAATCAGACAGATGAGAACGGAAATAAACAAGGCATTTGGAAAAAGTTTTATAAAAACGGAACACTTGCCAAAGAAGAACGTTATAAAGATAACAGCGTTGATGGATATGTAAAAGAGTACGATAAAAAAGGACAACTACAGGATATTAAAAAATACACTTTTGGTAAAGAAGTAACCGATGCGCCCGAGCTTGCAAAATTAGATATTTTTAAATTGTATTTTGATGATGGTGGTGTGCGTTACGAAGGTGGTTATATAAATGGCGTACCGATGGGTACACATTTTAGATATCATCAATCTCGCCGTTGCGATACGGTTTTGGTTTATATAGATTCTTTAGAAGCTAATGTAAAACAATTTAGTTGTTATAATATTTCTGTGCCCGATTCTGCATTCAATTTTCAAGATGGATATTTAATAGAAAAAGGCCCGGTTGATTCATTGCGTCGCCGTCAAAAAGAATGGATAGAATATAATATTACCGGAGAATTTCGCTCTAAAGGAACCTATGTAGATGATAAGCGAATTGGAAGCTGGGATTTTTTTTATGCAGATCAAAAGTTAGAACAAAAAGGTAAATACGATAAAAAAGGCCGTATGCAAGGTGCGTGGAATTGGTATTACAACAACGGAAACGTATTGATGAAAGAAAATTACCAAAACGGTAAATTAGAAAACGGGTACGAAGAATATACCGAAGACGGAAAGCTAATTACCAAGGGAGAATACCTGGATGATGAAAAAGAAGGTCCGTGGTTTTATCAAATATTAAATTATAAAGAATACGGTGTTTATCATGCCGGTTTACCAGATAGTGTTTGGAAAGCCTATTTTGCAAAAGAAAATAAATTACGCTTTGAAGGTGCGTTTTTAAATGGCGAACCCGATGGAAGACATACCTTTTATTATCATAACGGTAAGCCGCAAGCAACCGGTAAATATGTGGGCGGCCAAAAAGATGGTAACTGGAATTACTATGATGAAAATAATTTTTTAGTATTAACCATTACCTATAGAAATGGAGAAGAAATTAAATGGGATGGAGAAGATGTGCCACCATCGGTAGAAGAAGGCTTAAAAGTTTTTCAGGACACAAAAAACACTAAGAAGGATCAACCGAAAGAGGAGAAGATAAAGAAAGAAAAATCTAAAAAAGAAAGTGCGGCTGATGAACAAAACGGAGATAAATAATTTAGAGGGAGACAACTATAAAAATATAGTAGAAAATTTACCGGTTGCCGTTGTTATATTTACTTACCAGGGCAAGGTTTTATACACTAATAAAAAAGCTTTAGCGTTATTTAAGGTCAGCGAAAACGAATTACATAAAGTAAATATTTTTGATTTTGTAACGCCGCAATTTTTAAAAATTGTAGAAGAACGTAAAAATAATTTATTACCCGGCAACGAGCTTCCACCCATAGAGATAGAGACAAAAAACACCCAAGGTAAAACTATCTTTATAGAAATAAAAACATCTGCTATTATTTATAATGAGCTGCCGGTATTGCAAACCATTATTACAGATACAACAATAGGCAAACAATTGCAGGAAGAAAAAAGCCGCTTAAAGTTTGCCGAAGAAAGCAATAAAATATTAAAAAAAGAGGTAGACCTTCGCACTCGGTCTGAGCAAAAACTACGCGCCATTTTTGAAAGCGGTACACAGTTAATGTGGACGGTAAACAAAAATATTGCCCTAACCTCTTTTAATAAAAATTACAGTGATGCTATTTACAACTCTTATACCAAATATCCCGAAATAAATACAGATCTTACTAAGCCAAAATCAAAATTCGCATCCGATGAATACCATGCATTTTGGGATAAAAAATATGCCGAAGCTTTTGCCGGCAAAACGGTTGAATTTGAAACAGAAACAAGCACCAGTAAAGGAGAAATTATACACAGACGAATAACCTTGCATCCGATTTATAATGATGAAAAAGAAATTATTGAAGTGGCGGGCCAGGGTCAGGATATTACACAAGAGAAAAACGATCAACGCGAAATATATAATAAACAATCTCAATTAGCGGCTATTATTAATACAACCAATGATATAATTTTTTCGATGGATAAAAATTATAACATCGTTCAGTTTAATAGTGTGATGGATGAAATTGCCGAGCAGCGTACGGGTAAAAAATTAAAGACCGGCACAAATTTTTTTGACTACCTGCCGATAGAATCACATAATTGGCTTAAAGAAACCTATCAAAAAGCATTAAAAGGAGAAAATGTGGTTACTACAGAAATCTTTCTTCATCCTAAAACAAAAACCTACAGAACGTATGAAGCCAATTATAACCCTATAACTATTAACGGAGAAATAATAGGTATATCTGTTTTTTCGAGAGATATAACTGAGCAAAAGTTAATAGAGCAAAAAATATTAAATACACAATCCCAGCTTTCGGCTATTATTAATAATACTACAGATCTTGTGGTTTCTATCGATAAAAATTACAACATTGTGCAGTTTAATTGGCTGTTATCACAAATGGTTAAAGCACGCAATGGTATTGAGTTAAAAGAAGGTACTTACATACTTGATATAATAGATCCAGAACAACACAAGGGGTTGATAAATATATATAAACAAGTTTTTGCCGAAGGAAAACACCAAGTGGTTACCGAAATATTTGAAGTATCAGAAAATAAAAAACTACATTTTGAAAGTAATTACAATCCTATAAAGCATGATAATGAAACAGTTGGCATCGCTATCTTCTCCAGAGATATTACTGAAAAAATAAATGTGGAAACCGAACTTCGCGAAGCCTTAAAAGAGAAAGAAATCTTATTAAAAGAAGTACATCACCGGGTAAAAAACAACCTGCAGGTTATATCAAGCATACTTAATTTACAAACGGGTTATTTAAAAGATAAGGAAACGATAAATATTTTAAAAGAATGCCAAAATCGTATAAAAACCATGGCTTATATACATGAGTCGTTGTACCAAACCAAAGATTTTTTACAGATAAATTTTAGTGAATACATCATTAATTTGGTAAAAAACTTATTTTATTCATACGACGCTAATCAACAAAAAATTAAAGCAAATTTTGATGTTGATACAATATTTCTTAATTTAGATACGTCAATTCCATGTGGGTTGATAATTAATGAGCTTGTATCTAACGCTTTTAAATATGCTTTTGCCGATGGCAGAGAAGGTTTTATCAGCGTAAAAATAAAAAAAATAAAAAATAAAAAAATAAGAATGCTTGTAAGCGATAGCGGTAAAGGATTGCCCACCAACATTGATTTTAAGAACACAGAATCATTAGGATTACAACTTGTTACTATTTTATCAGAACAAATTAATGCAACATTAACCTTAGATCAAACAAACGGAACTACATTCGAAATAATTTTTTAGCCTATGCCAAACACAATTAACATACTTGTTGTAGAAGACGAAAGTATCGTATCAAAAGATATTCAAAACAGCCTTAAAAAAATAGGGTATAATGTGGTTGGTGCTTGCAACAATGCACCCGAAGCTATTGAAATGGCTAAAGAACATCACCCGGATATTGTTTTGATGGACATTATGTTAAAAGGCTCGCTAACCGGTATTGACGCGGCAGAGCAAATAAAACTATTAAACATACCCGTTATATTTTTAACAGCTTATGCCGATGAAGCAACGCTTTCTAAAGCAAAAGTTACCGAACCTTATGGGTATATCTTAAAACCATTTAAAGAAAAAGATTTAAATATCTCTATCGAAATGGCTATCCATCGCCATAAAAAATTAACAGAACTTAAAAAAGAAAGAGATTTTTTATACTCGCTGGTAGAAAACAAAGAAGGCGCAAAAGATGTTTTGTTTGTTAAATCTAATAGTCGCTTGGTAAAAATAAACACAAAAGATATCTTCTTTATAGAAGCTTTAAAAGATTATGTGGTAATTAATACAGAAAAAACACGCTATACCATTCACTCTACCATGAAAGATATTGAAAAAAAGGTTGCGCCCAATGAATTTATGCGCGTACACCGTTCGTTTATTATTCGTGTAGATAAAATTGTGGCTATAGAAAACCACAACCTTATTTTAGAAAAAGACAAAAAACCAATTCCTATTGGAGGCTCTTATAAAGACGAGCTTTTGCAAAGATTGAACATGGTTTAACCGCTTTTGTCTTGCTGAATTTATTTCAGCATCTGTTGCAAGATTCCGAAACAAGTTCGGAATGACGAATTCGGTGACTGCCAATTTATTCTTAATTTAGCATTCTTAATTCTAAATTAAAACGTGCAATCATCTTACGATATAATTGTTGTTGGTGCTGGTCATGCCGGTTGCGAAGCCGCTGCTGCCGCTGCCAACATGGGTTCTAAGGTTTTACTTATTACCATGAACATGCAAACCATTGCCCAAATGAGCTGTAATCCGGCAATGGGTGGTATTGCAAAAGGACAAATTGTGCGCGAAATTGATGCACTTGGCGGGTATTCGGGTATTATTTCTGATAGGTCTGCCATTCAATTCCGTATGCTAAATCGTAGTAAGGGTCCCGCTATGTGGAGCCCTCGCACGCAAAACGACCGCATGATGTTTGCCAACGAATGGCGCAAAATGCTAGAGCAAACACCCAATGTAGATTTTTGGCAAGATACCGTAAACTCATTGCTTATTAGTAAAGACGACAAACGTGTTGAAGGTGTGGTTACCGGCATGGGCGTTCAGTTTAAAGCCAAAGCGGTTGTGCTTACAAACGGTACTTTTTTAAACGGATTAATACACATTGGCGAAAAGAATTTTTCGGGTGGAAGAACAGGCGAAAAAGCTGCTTTTGGAATTACCGAGCAATTAGCTACTCTTGGTTTTGAAAGCGGAAGAATGAAAACTGGCACCCCTCCCCGACTAGATGGCCGTTCTATTGATTATTCTAAAACCGAATTGCAAGATGGCGACGATCAGCTTGATAAATTCTCGTACTTAGATGGCACCTCACCTTTTATCGGCCCTAACGCCAAAAAACAGGTTCCTTGCCACATTACCTACACCAATCAAAACGTACACGATATTTTAAAAACCGGCTTCGAGCAATCTCCTATGTTTGCTGGTCGTATAAAAGGCCTCGGACCACGTTATTGCCCTTCTATCGAAGATAAAATTACGCGTTTTGCAGAGAGGGAGCGCCATCAATTATTTATCGAACCCGAAGGTTGGGATACGGTTGAGATTTACTTAAATGGTTTTTCTACTTCCTTACCCGAAGTTGTTCAGCACAAAGCCTTACAATTAATTCCGGGTTTAGAAAAAGTTAAAATGTTCCGTCCTGGTTACGCTATCGAGTACGATTACTTCCCTCCAACTCAATTACGCCTTACTTTAGAAACACAACTAGTTGATAATCTGTATTTTGCGGGTCAAATTAACGGTACAACAGGCTACGAAGAAGCAGCTTGCCAAGGTATTTTGGCCGGAATGAACGCGCATTTAAAAATTACCAAACAAGAGCCTTTAGTGCTAAATAGATACGATGGCTATATTGGTGTTTTAATTGACGATTTGGTCAATAAAGGAACCGATGAACCTTATCGTATGTTTACCAGTCGTTCTGAATATCGTTTGTTATTGCGACAAGATAATGCAGATGTTCGCCTTACTCCTATCTCATACAAACTTGGCTTGGCTTCTGCCGAACGAATGAAAAAGGTGGAAGAAAAAATTACAAATTCTAATTCCATTATCAGTTACTTTAAAAATAACAGTGTTGAACCTGCCGAAATTAATCCGTTTTTAGAAAGTATCAGCTCCTCGCCTATTAATCAAAAAATGAGATACCATAATATCCTTTCTCGCCCTAATATTTCCATACCGGATATGCTTCGATATTGCAAAGATTTGGAAACAAATATCTCGATCTTTAACAACGAAACAATTGAGCAAGCCGAAATATTAATGAAATATGAAGGCTACATTGAACGTGAAAGTGAGAACGCCGACAAACTAAAACGCCTGGAAGAATTGAAATTGAACGCAGATTTTGATTATGATTTGGTTTCTAGCATTTCGACCGAAGCACGCGAAAAACTGAAAAAGATTAAACCTCAAACACTTGGGCAAGCATCTCGTATTTCGGGCATAAACCCATCAGATGTTTCCATCCTTATGGTTTATATGAAAAGGTAATGTTTCACGTGAAACATTCGATATCGTCATTGATAATTTATTTCAGAATCTCAAACAAAAAACTGATTCTGAATTGAAAATCGGCGAAGCCAAACAAGTTCAGAATAAAAAAAAAGATAAGATGATGAAAGAAATCAACAATTGCTTAGTGTGCGGTTCATCTAAAATTGAGCCGTTTTTAGTTTGTAAAGATTACACGGTTTCGCAAACCAATTTCCATATTCAACGCTGCTTGGATTGTAATTTTAAGTTTACCTCTCCCCGTCCGGAAGACGCTGATTTAGGAAAGTATTATAAAGCAGAAGATTATATCTCCCATTCTGATACAAAAAAAGGATTGGTAAATAAACTTTACCACGGTGTTAGATCCTATACATTGATTAAGAAATTACAGCTTGTTATACAACACACAAAACTAAAAAGTGGTAAAATATTAGATTATGGTGCCGGAACCGGAGCCTTTTTAAATACCTGCAAAACCAACAAATGGGGTGCTTTAGGTATTGAACCTGATGAAACAGCGCGCAAAGTAATGGCTGAAAAGTTTGGCATTACTACTTTTTCTTCGTGGAAAGAAGCGCAGCTAAACCCTTCCTTTTCAAGTTTTGATTGTATAACTGCTTGGCATGTTTTAGAGCATGTACCCGATTTAAAGGAAACCATTTATGCTTTAAAAGCCGCCTTAAAAGATAAAGGAGTTTTTATTGTGGCGGTTCCAAACCCAGAAAGTGATGACGCAAATCACTACAAACAGTTTTGGGCGGCCCATGATTTACCTCGCCATCTTTGGCATTTTGAACCTAAGGCTATAACAAAATTATTTACTGATAATGGCTTTAAGTTAGAGAAAACTCTTCCTATGGTGTTTGATTCATTTTATGTTTCTATGCTAAGCGAGAAGTATAAAACAGGCTCTAATAACCTTATAAAAGCATTTACAAGGGGTTTAATATCAAACATTAAAGCCAACAAAACAGGTAAAGAATTCTCCAGTCAGATTTACGTTTTTAGGAAGTAGGCTTCACTCCTAACCCCTGCAAGAAGGGGAATGTTTAAGGTGGAACAATAATAAAACACCCAACTATCCGTTTGTCTTTTTATGAAAATACTATTGCTTATAAGCATTGCTGTTCTTTCTTGTTTCGCGTATTCGCATAAGACTATAAAAACGCTTCAATTTAGGCTATGCTGTTCCTTTTTAAAACATTGTTTCACGTGGAACAATTGTTGGTTTCTCTGTAAAATGTCATTATAAGCTTGTTGAAAGAAGTTAACTAATACCAAAATGTTTTGATGGGCCCAACATTACGGCGAAGGAAGATTAAAACACATCTGCGCCATCAGTAAAATCTATTGCTAAAAACTATTTAAAATCAAACCTAATTCGATACACTAAACCCGTGTTAAATAAAAAGCCATCTTTTATGCCTGTATAAATTTGGTTGGTATTGGCTAATATTTGGGTGCTGTACAAATACTCTTGCGGACTATAACCAATAGTCCTTCCAAATTCGGCAAACAAAACAAAGCCTTTTGTAAGATAAAAATCGACAAAAAACTTAGCTTTAATCTCTTTGTTTTTAACATAATTATGATTTTCTGTGGCATCTAAACGGTAGGAGCGCGTGTAAGATCTAAACTCTAAACCCGTATAAAGTTTTTTCTTTATGGCAGCAAATTCAAACCTATAAAAGGTTGGCAATACCCCATATATTTGAAACCTATCATTTATCTTCCAATCAATACCGGCAAGAGGAATAAAAAAATTGCCAAAGCATTCCCGGTTATAATACAGGCCTGCTTTAATTTGCAGCTTGTTACTGTGTTTGTAGGTAACTAATCCATACCCACCCAATTGCATATCGTAGCTGCTAATTTTATCCTTAAAATTAGAACTTAATTTAGGCATAAGTAAACCCAATATCTTCCATTTTTTGTTATTGGTTTCGTGTTGCAAACCAATTGGCAAAAGCGCAGCGTAAAGGTTATTTGTATGACTTAAAAAATCATTCTTAATAGTCGATCTTAAATTCTCACCATAAATTCGAATGATAACCGTGTTTTGAGAATCTACACGAATGGGCGTGGTAAGGTTTAAAAAGTAATTAGTTGTTGTATTCTTACTGTTTAAAGCATCTTTATAATTGCTTTGAAGCGATTGCGCGCTGATGTTTACAATATCTACATAAGGCTGAGAAATCCCTTTTAAGGAGAGTAGGAGGGGGGCAAAAACGAATATTATTTTACGAAAGAAAGCGTAGCCCATTCGTTTTTAACCTCGGTATGATTGTGTTTTAAGCCATGGTTAGCAGCTTCGGCAATAATTTCTGCGCAATCGCTTTCAAAAAAACCGCTTATTAAAAGACTGCCGGCGGGTAAAAGATGTTTTGCATATCGGTTCAACTCTCGTATTAATATGTTCTTGTTAATGTTGGCTAAAATAATGTTGAAATTTGTTTCTGCGCCTTTAATTGTATCTTGCAGAAAATCAATATCTTGCTGTGCAAAACCGTTTAATTCTCTGTTTTCGCAAGAGTTTTCTATGCTCCACTCATCTATATCAACACCCACAACACGTTTTGCGCCTAATTTTTTAGCTATAATAGATAAAATGCCGGTGCCACAACCCACATCTAAAACATCTTTCCCTGCAATGGGGATGTTAAACAAGGTTTTTGCCATTAGCCAGGTTGTTTGGTGATGACCTGTGCCAAACGACATTTTTGGCTCGATAATAATATCTAAAATGGGTGGGGTAGGGGCTGCATGAAATGGAGCGCGAATGGCGCAAAAATTTTCTATCATAACAGGTTCAAAACTTTTTTCCCAAGTCTCGTTCCAGTTTTCTTGTTTAATAGTGTAAGTTGCGTAGGTAAAGTTTAGTCCGGGAAATTGTTCCGTTAAGTTTTTCAAAACAGTTTCATCAAACAAAGGAAGTTGCACAAAGGCTTCAAAACCTTCATCGTTATGCACAAAACTTTCAAAATTTTCTTCGGATAGGGCAGAGGCTAAAATTTCGCTACCGGGTTCAACCGGATTTACGGTAAAAGAAACGCAAACATATTCCATGTTAAAAAGAATTTACAATCTGTAAAAAATCTTCAGCAATTAATGATGCGCCTCCAATAAGGCCACCATCCACATCTGCACAGGCAAATAATTCTTTAGCGTTTTTAGCATTGCAGCTTCCGCCATATAAAATACTAATTTGATTAGCCACACCTTTATTGTATTTTTCTTCAATAGCAAAGCGAATAAACGTATGCATTTCCTGGGCTTGATCGGGTGTGGCTGTTTCGCCAGTGCCTATTGCCCAAACGGGTTCGTAGGCTAAAATTAATTTGCTAAACAAATGTTCTGGAAGAAGAAAAACAACATCATCTAATTGTTGCTTAACAGCGCTAAAATAATGATTGCTTTTACGATCGGGCAATTTTTCTCCCACACAAAAAACAGGAACTAAACTATGTTTAAGCGCTAATTGAATCTTTGTTAAAAGTTGTTGTGGCGTTTCTTTAAAGTACTCTCTACGCTCTGAATGACCAATAATAACGTGCGTAGCTCCACATGAAGAAATTGCCGAGGCGCTGATTTCGCCTGTAAATGCGCCACTTTCAGTATGGTAACAGTTTTGGGCGCCTACACAAAAGGAAGTATTTTCTTTTACTAAAGCAGCAAAATCGGTTATAAAAAGACTTGGCGGAAATATAACTTTGGTAATATTTGAGTGATTTTTATCACCCGAAAGTATTGATTTAACAAGCGTTGTACCCTCTTGCAGGGTTTTATTCATTTTCCAATTAGCGGCAACAATTTTTTTTCGCATATTATTTTAATCTAATGCGCGGATCTAAAATACCATAAATAACATCTACCACAATATTTGTTACCACAAAAAACGTAGCAAAAACAAGGGTTGCTCCCATTACCACGGGTAGATCATTTTTAGTAAGCGCATCAAAAACCTCGTAGCCAATGCCTTTCCAGCTAAAAACAATTTCAACAAAAACAGCGCCTGCCATTAAGCCCGCAAACCAGCCGGATATGGCCGTAACAACCGGGTTTAGTGCATTCTTAAGTGCGTGCCTCATAATAATTTTATAAAATGTTAAGCCTTTTGCTTTAGCGGTGCGGATATAATCCTGAGATAAAACATCTAACAAAGAGCTGCGCATTAATTGTACTACAATGGCCAAGGGGCGCATACCAAGCGTGATGGTGGGAAGTATCAAATTCTTTAAGCTTAAATATTTTTCGCCGGTATAATCATCGTATTCATATAAGCTTCCTATGGTTCGGAGGCCGGTGTAGTCTGCTAATACATAGCCAAACAACCACGCAATAATTACGCCCACAAAAAATGAGGGTGCCGACATACCCAAGGCCGATAAAATAAGCGCCAGCCTGTCGAAAAAAGTATCTTTTTTAATGGCTGCAACAACTCCTAAAAATATGCCTACAATAGTTGCCAATATAATAGAACTAAATGCTAAAACAGCGGTTTCGGGCAGTGTTTCCATTATAATTTCAGATACTTTTCTTTTGGTAATATAAGATCGCCTAAAATACGGGTACTTTAAAACCACGCAATCTTTCTCTCCAAGCGAAAACAAATATTTGTATGAGTATTTGTCTTTATCCAGGTAAAAGCCGCTTTTTTTATCGTGCTCGTTATGAAACGAAATAGGCGATAAATCATTCAGGTAAATAAAATACTGCGTAAGTACGGGTTTATCTCTGCCCAAATCTTGGTTAATTGCCTCCACCGATTCTTTATTGGCATGTTGTCCAAGTAGCACGGTAGCAGGGTCTCCGGGCAATACATTAAATAAAAAGAAGATGGCGGTTATTACACCAAGCAGCACCACAAATCCGTAAAATATTTTTTTGGCAATATATTTTATCACATACTAAAAATGAGAGGATTAAATTACACAAATTTTGTTATTAACAAACAATTAATTCAGTATTTGGCCGTTTCAGGTAATGTGTGCATTCATTTTTTATTGTTTTATAGGAATTTGTAATGCAGAAAATGCCTTAACGCAAACGCAAAAATCTACTTAGCGTTCTTCTCGTCTTGTTTGGGTGGCATAGCTATTATACCCATAACCGGTGGCGCTTGCTTTTTTCTTTTGGTTTCTTTAGGTGGGTTTGTACATTTAATTTTACCTACAGTTTTTGTTTGATTGTTTTTCTTTAAAGTATCTGGCTGATAGGCCACAGCTCCTTGTAAATGCTCGGGTGGTGTTGCAACGGTTGGCCCTCCCAGCATCATATAAGTTTCTTTTGGAGCAACTACCTTTCCCTTCTTGTGTCCGCTACTTTGAGCCGAAGCATCCAAGGTCATAAACCCAAATGTAAAGAAAAATATAACGGCAAACTTTTTTGATAAAACCCAGTATTTAAACGAAGCAAAAAAGTCATCAAACGAAAGATAAGCCAATTGCTTTTTCTCAAAGCGACCGCAAATTTTTTCATTCTTCTTTTCTGTAAAAAAAGATTTTATTTGGTTAATGCTTTTTTTACTGAAATCAATCACGTCTTTTTGGCAAACTTGGCAAAAAGCGCCTTGTTGATTGGGTGTCATGGCTTGCCAGTTTTCGTGGCAAGGTTCTTTAATTTCTATATTCATGGTTTGTTTTTCTATTTAGATGCACGTTAGAAATAAATTCCATAAAGAAATTGTACTGTTTTTTAGCCGCAGATTTAAATGACATATTGTAGACAACCTACAACCTACATCTTATGGGTAACTAATTTCGCTTATCTAAGCCCCACATTAGTTTGTTGCGCAGGGTGCTAAAAAAATTTTGTCCATTTAGGTTAATAAGGTTAAAACGGTAATCGGCTTTCTTTAAAATTACCTCTTCATCGGTTTGAATAGTGGCTTGTTTAGAATCTAAAGAAATCAAGTTTTGTTTATCACGGCCTTTGATCTTCAGCGTAATTTCTGATTTATCGTTAATAACAATTGGCCTAACATTTAAGTTGTGCGGCGCAATTGGTGTTAAAATAAAACTCTCTGAAGTTGGCTCCAATATTGGCCCTCCGCAGCTTAACGAATAAGCGGTTGAACCTGTTGGGGTAGAAATAATTAATCCATCTGCCCAATAAGAATTTAAAAATACGCCATCTACGTGCACATCAATACTCATCATAGAGGATGAATCTTTTTTTACCAAGGTACATTCATTTAACGCTACATCCAGTTCAAAAAGATTGTTGGGTTTTTGCAATTGCAACAAAGCGCGGGTGTGTATGGTATATTGTTTTTGAATTAATTTATCAATCGCATTAGCGTAATCTTCTTTATAAACGCTGGCTAAAAAACCTAAGCGACCCGTATTTACGCCCAGCACCGGCACGGCAGTTTCTTTAATAACATGAAGCGTTTCCAGCATGGTGCCATCTCCTCCTAAAGAAATCAAATAATCAGGCTTTTGTTTTTTTAAATCTTCGTAAGATGAAAAAGTAGCCACCTCTAAATCAAGACCAAACTCTTTTTTAAGGTAGGTAAAGTAGGGTTGAAATATTAGTAGGTTTACGCCTTCTTCTTTTAAGCGCGCATGTAATACGTTTACATAATCGGGTATGTTATCTTTTACGGGTCTGGCGTAAAAAGCAACGGTGTTCATATATCTAAATATTTAATAAACTCGTTAAACTTTGTTTTCAGATCATCTTCGTAACCCGATTGATGGTAGGATGCTTTAACCTCATAATTATAACGATAAAAAGTTTGCAGCACACGGGTAAGGTCATCACGATTTATTTTTAAGGTAACCTGTATTTTGGTGCTATCGGGCAAAGAAGTTACGTAACAACTTAAAATTTTCGCGTCGTTACCTTCTACAATACTGGCAATTTGTGTAAGCGAATAATCATTCTTATTCAACTCAAGTTCTATGATACCACCCTGTTCCATAACGGCAGATAAACTTGCCAACCTGTCTAAAACACTTTTTTGGGTAATATTGCCTAAGTAATTATTTTTTTCATCTAATACGGGTATAAGCGTTAGGTGTAAACCCGACATTAACCGAAGCGCATCAAACGCATGTTGAGATTGATGTATCTCTGGTTTTATATAATTAAAATGATGGGCTGTAATTTTACTTTTTGTGTTAGCAACATCCAATAGATCAGCTTCAGCAATAAGCCCTGTTAGTTTTTTATTATGCAACACAGGTAAATGCGTTACCTTAAATTCTTCCATCCAATGCAAAGCCTGCTCAATAGTGTCAGTATCTTTAAGCGCGGGTATATCGTGTGTTATTAAATCGGATATCAACATTTGTAGCACAAAAGTGCCAATTTTTTTTGGAATCTCTTCTATATAATAAAACGATGTTAATTCATTTAAAATTATCTTTGCTGCATGTTATTTGCACAGGTTGCCGCACCCATAGCGTTAAAAAAAAGGTTAATAGAAATGGCTTCTACCAAAAAAGTAGCGCATGCTTTACTTTTTTTAGGAAACGATGGCGGCGCGCAATTACCTTTGGCTATTGCCTTTGCACAATATATGTTTTGCCATCATCCGGGCGAGGTTGATAGTTGTAATATATGCCCAAGCTGCATCAAGATAAACAAGCTGGTTCATCCTGATCTTAATTTTGTTTTTCCGATCGCATTAAGTAAAGATGTGCGTTTTAGTGATCATGTTATTACAGAATTTAGGGAAACATTTTTAGCATTTCCATACCTTACTATTAATGATTGGTTCAACGCACTGGATGCCGAGAACAAGCAACCCATTATTGCCAAAGATGAGAGTAACGAAATTATACGTAAGCTAAGTTATACAAGTTATGAAGGCCGTGGCAAGATCATGCTTATTTGGATGCCCGAAAAAATGAATGCCGACGCTGCCAATAAAATTTTAAAAATACTCGAAGAACCACCCGAAGAAACTTATTTCTTTTTAGTGTCAAGCGCTTCAGATGGCTTGCTGCCTACCATTATTTCACGAACACAGTTAATAAAAGTAAATAATCCTTCGGCTAACGAAATAGCGCAGGTAATTTCAGCATCTTTTAATTTATCGCAGGACCATGCGCAACAAGTAGCGGCTTTAGCACAACATAACCCACGCGAAGCTTTTTTACTGGCAGATGAAAATATAGCTTCTACACAGAATTTTATTTTATTCCAGACATTTATGCGTTGTTGCCTGCGTTTCGATGCCTTTAAAATATCGATTTGGGTAGATGATTTTGCACGCATTGGCCGCGAAAAACAAAAGCAGTTTTTAATTTATGCATTACACACTTTTAGAAATTGCATATTGGCAAAACACTTGCCTACGGCGGTTTCCGGTACAAATGAAGAAAAAGAATTCCTCCAAAAATTCCACCCATATATAAACGCACAAAACCACGAGGGTTTAACGGAAATATTCAACAAAGCATTCTACCATATTGAACGAAATGTAAGTGCTAAAATATTATTTATGGATGTAGCCTTAAAAACAAACGAGTTGCTCAATGCTTCGGCCATTCAGCGAAGCCAATAAACAAATAAATAAGAAGAGCTAAATGCCTTTCTGCATTCAGCGAAGCCAATAAACAAATAAATAAGAAGAGCTAAATAAAAAATAAGTATTTTTACGCAACAAAAAAAATAATTATGGGAAAAGGAGATCAACGTTCTAAGCGCGGAAAAATTCATGTAGGTACACACGGTGTAACTCGTTTACGCAAAAAAAAATCGGCTAAAAAGGCAGTAACTAAAACTGCTGCACTTAAAAAGACAGCAACCAAAAAAGCAGCCACTAAAAAAGCAGCTAAGTAGTTTTTTAAAGTCCGTACTAAAAAATGCCGCAATAAGTTGTGGCATTTTTTGTTTAGGTAGTTTTACTTTTGTAGTTTGGCTGTGCTAATGCTGTGTAAAAAACCGTTTATATTTTTGTTGTTGTTAGTTGCGGGGTTTGCCTCTGCACAAACAACCCAGCTTAAAGCCAATGCTGGCCAAAATAAAAAAATATGCCTTGGTTCTCAAACTATTATTGGTGCAGATTCAACAGCAACAAATGGTAGTCCGCCATATAATTATTCCTGGGCACCGTCAGGCTCTTTAAATTCAGCTATTATCGCTAATCCAATAGCATCGCCTACTGTTACAACAACCTACACAGTTACCGTAACAGATAAATTTAATAATAGAGCAATAAGCGCAGTAACGGTAACTGTTTTGTTTTACACGCTTAATGCAGGTAAAGATAGTACCATTAAAGCCGGACAAACCATTACATTACACGGGCAGGCGCCGGGAGATTCTATTGTTTATTGGGGCATAAGCAGCGGCGATAGCATTCATATATTTAATCAAAATACCATAAGTCCGGATGTTTTTCCGCAATATACCACACAGTATGTTTTTATCGCTGTTTTTCCGGGAGGCTGCACCCTGTATGACGATCTTGTTGTAACGGTTATTCCTGACGGGCAATTATATTTTTTTAATAGCTTTTCGCCTAACGGAGATAATGTGAATGATTATTTTATTATTGGAAATATTGGGTTGTATCCCGATAATACCTTAGATGTTTTTAACCGATACGGCCAAAAAGTGTTTACCAAAACAGGTTATAATAATGATTGGAACGGTAGTTACTTGGGTAACGACCTGCCTTGCGGAACTTATTTTTATGTATTAGATACACACGATGATAAAGCAGGAAAGTATCATGGCGAAATAAATATTATTAAGTAATATTTTTTGTTGGTAAGCTCAACTGCATTACCTTTATAATATCAAATAGCCTTGTTTTATTAAAAACAAAGTAAAGGCTATACTATTTGACCATAAAAAAAATAATTACAAGTGAAAGAGATAGTAAATAAAGTTGCGCAAAGCGGACTGATAACCATAGATTTGGAAGAATTTTATGATGAGATCCCCCGTGTTCTATTCGATATAAAACCATGGTTGTTTCAAGAACTCATATTAAAAGAAAAAGATTTTAGAGAAAATATTAAAACATATAATTGGAATCAATATAAAGATACGTATGTGGCACTAACTTGCACTGCCGATGCTATTGTGCCAACTTGGGCGTATATGTTGCTAACACTAAACCTTCAGCCGTTCGCTAAAAAAATTGTTTATGGAGGCTTAGAAGTTTTAGAAACTATTTTGTTTGAAGAAAAAATAAACGCACTTGAGATCACTTCTTTTAAAGATGCGCGCATTGTAATAAAAGGTTGCGGCGATAAGCCTGTGCCTATTGCAGCTTATGTTGCTTTAACCAAAAAAATAAAGCCTGTTGCAAAAAGCATTATGTATGGCGAACCTTGTAGCACAGTACCTTTATACAAAAGACCCACTCAACAAGCATGATGCATATTGATATTATAACCTTGCATCCAGATCTGTTAGAGAGTCCGTTTAAACACAGTATCTTAAAACGTGCCGAGCAAAAAGGTTTGGTGGAAGTAAACCTAATTAACCTACGCGATTACAGCACACACAAACAAAAACAAGTAGATGATTACGCTTTTGGTGGAGGTGCTGGTATGGTGATGATGATAGAACCCATCGCCGCTTGTATTAATGATTTAAAGAGCAGAAGAAATTACGACGAAGTAATTTATACTTCCCCCGATGGAGAATTATTGCAACAAAAAACCTGCAACCAACTCTCTACTTTAAAAAATATTATTGTTTTATGCGGGCATTATAAAGGCGTTGATGAGCGCGTAAGACAACATCTTATTACCAAAGAAATTTCTATTGGAGATTATGTGTTAAGTGGCGGAGAACTTGCCGCAGCCGTGCTTTGCGATGGCATTATTCGTTTGTTGCCCGGCGTTTTAAATGATGAAACTTCAGCACTTACTGATTCATTTCAGGACGATCTATTGGCACCACCAGTTTATACCCGCCCGCAAGAATTTAATGGTTGGAAAGTTCCCGATATTTTAATGAGTGGCCACACAGCAAACGTTGAAAAATGGCGATATAAGCAAAGCCTTGAACGTACTAAACAACGCAGGCCCGATTTGTTGAAATAACTATCTAAAACTTACCGGATAAATACTATTCCTAAGGCAAAGCCATGCCACATAACCAACAGCAAGACCAATGCCGCCGCCAATTAAAGATGCTTTTCGTCTTTTAGCACGGGCAACTCGTTCATATCCTAAAAGATAAGAATCGTAATCAACATTGTTGGGATTTGAAACCGTGTTATGTTTTATCCTTACTTTAGGAATGCCCACCATAGCAAAATAAGCGATAGGTAAAAGCGGACCAAAAAAAGTGCCCGATAAGCCACCTACTAAACCACAAGCTGCCGTACCAATAAAAGATCCTTTTGCTTTAAAACCTTTTTTAGCATCTCTTTCACCAATCATGTATAATTTCATTTCATCGCGCGAGAAATAATTTTTAATGCTATCTTCTTTATAATAATAAAACACATCGCCGTTATGGTAATTTATAGAGAATAGACTCTCATTTTCTATATGCTGGCGTTTAGTACTGTCTTCCGGATCAACAAAAGTAGCCGCTAAAAAACTAGAGTCTAACACAGGGGAAACAATGATATTTCCATTCATTAAATACAGCGTGTCTGCAGGCTTTTTTTGCGCTATCATAAAACCGCTAATCACAAAATAAAAAGCAATAAAAAAAATATGTTTCATAGGCTTATTTGCATCAAATATACGGTTAAAAAAGATGCTAAAAATGCTATTATTTGGTTGCGCTTTTCCGTAAATTTGCAGCTCTAATTACCATCATGAAAGATAAATTTGTAAACCGACATAACGGTCCGAGTGAAACAGAAGTAAACCAAATGCTTGAAAAAATTGGTGTTTCGAGTGTTGACGAATTAATTGATCAAACAGTGCCCGAGCAAATTCGCTTAAAAAAACCGTTAAAGGTTGGCGCTGCTATGACGGAGTTTCAATATACCAAACATTTGCGCGCGCTTTCTAAAAAAAATAAAGTATTTCGTACTTATATAGGTTTAGGATATTACAACACTATTGTACCCGCAGTTGTGCAACGCAACGTGTTAGAAAATCCGGGCTGGTATACAGCTTACACGCCTTACCAGGCAGAAATTGCCCAGGGGCGTTTAGAAGCTCTATTAAATTTTCAAACCGTGGTTATGGATTTAACTGCTATGCCTTTTGCAAACGCATCTTTGTTAGATGAAGCCACGGCAGCGGCAGAAGCTATGTTTATGTTTCATAACAACCGAAGCAAAACAAAACAAAACGCAAATAAATTTTTTGTTTCAAACACTTGTTTTCCTCAAACAATAGATGTGGTTAAAACACGCGCTGTACCTGTTGGAATTGAAGTTGTAGTTGGAAACGCAAATACTGTTGTTTTTGATAATTCTTTTTTTGGCGTATTAATTCAATATCCAGATATTAACGGAGAAGTAAACGATTATAAAAACTTTGTAGCAACTGCACACAGTAAAGAAGTGCAGGTTGTGGTTGCCAGCGATTTATTGGCGCTTGCCTTATTAAGCCCTCCCGGCGAATGGGGCGCAGATTGTGTGGTTGGTAATTCGCAACGCTTTGGTGTTCCTTTGGGTAATGGCGGCCCTCACGCTGCGTTTTTAACTTGTAAAGAAGATTACAAACGTTTAATTCCCGGTCGTATTATTGGTGTGAGTGTTGATGCTGAAGGAAACCCTGCGCTACGCATGGCATTGCAAACGCGCGAGCAACATATTAAACGCGAAAAAGCAACTTCCAACATTTGTACCGCCCAAGCGCTTTTAGCTATTATGGCGAGTATGTATGCGGTGTATCATGGTCCGGATGGAATTAAATCTATTGCAGAACAAGTACATGCTAACACAAATAACATTGCCGAAGAATTAAAAAAATTAGGTTACAACATAAAAACAAAATTATTTTTCGATACAATTGTTGTTGAAGTTGATGCAAAAAAAATTCGTGCTATCGCAGAAAAAAATGAAATCAATTTTCATTATATTGATGATAAGCATATTGGTATTTCTTTAGATCAAACCACTGAAGAGGCTGATGTGATGGATGTGATCCAGGTTTTTGCAGACGCGGCATCTAAAAAAATTACAGCTTTTAATTTAGCAACAACAAACATCATTGCATCTTCAATAGCAAATCGTACTTCAACATATTTAACGCACCCAACCTTTAATTCGTATCACAGCGAAACAGAAATGATGCGTTACATTAAACGTTTAGAGAATAAAGATTTATCATTAGTTCATTCTATGATTTCTTTAGGGTCTTGCACCATGAAGCTGAATGCGGCTTCTGAGCTTCTTCCTATTACATGGCCTGAGTTTGCAAACATTCATCCGTTCGTTCCCATCGAACAAGCAAAAGGCTACCAACTTATTTTAAAAGAATTAAATAAAGATTTAAGTAACATAACCGGTTTTGCCGAAATGAGTCTGCAACCCAACAGTGGAGCGCAAGGTGAGTATGCTGGCTTAATGGTTATTCGTGCGTATCATATCGCCAACGGACATCCGCATCGTAATGTGGTATTAATTCCTTCTTCGGCACACGGCACAAATCCGGCATCAGCAGCACTTGCAGGCATGACCATTGTTATTGTAAAATGCGATGACAAAGGAAATATTGATGTAACCGATTTAAAAACAAAAGCAGAACAATATAAAGAAACACTTTCTTGTTTAATGGTTACTTACCCTTCTACGCATGGTGTTTACGAAGAGAGTATTAAAAAAATAACCAAAATAATTCATGATAACGGCGGACAAGTTTACATGGACGGCGCAAACATGAATGCACAGGTTGGCTTAACTTCTCCCGGAAGTATTGGCGCAGATGTTTGTCATTTAAACTTGCATAAAACATTTGCTATTCCGCATGGCGGTGGCGGTCCGGGTATGGGTCCAATTGGTGTGGCAAAACATTTGGTTGAGTTTTTACCTTCGCACCCTGTAATTAAAACAGGCGGAGACAAAGCCATCAGTGCGGTTTCTGCGGCACCTTTCGGTAGCTCATTAATACTTTTAATTTCTTACGGATATATTAAAATGCTTGGTTCGGATGGTTTAATGGAGGCAACAAAAATGGCCATCTTAAATGCCAACTACATGAAAGAAATTTTAAAAGATCATTACAAAATTTTATATACCGGCAAAAACGGACGCTGTGCACACGAAATGATTTTAGATTGTAACGAGTTTAAAATGAGTAGTGGTGTTGAAGTTGCTGATATGGCAAAACGTTTAATGGATTATGGTTATCACGCCCCAACAGTAGCGTTTCCGGTGGCAAATACTTTAATGGTTGAGCCTACCGAAAGCGAAAACAAAGCAGAGCTTGATCGTTTTTGTGAGGCGATGATTGCCATCCGAAAAGAGATACAAGAAATTGCCGATGGCAAATTTGATAAAGCAGATAACGTAATTAAAAATGCACCACACACAGCTAAATTAGTCATTAGCGATAATTGGAATAAAAACTATACTCGTGAAAAAGCTGCGTATCCATTAAAGTGGGTTAAAGCAAATAAATTTTGGCCAAGTGTTGCGCGCGTTGATAATGCGTATGGCGATAGAAACATTGTTTGTTCTTGCTTGCCAATGGAGGCTTATATGGAAGAGAAAGTGGAGTTGGTTTAATTTTTATACTAACTAAGTTTTTTATATTAGAAAAATGAAAAGATTTCTAAACATATTTATTATGCTTGTTTTTTCTTCTTTGTTTTTTTGGCAATACCACAAAGATCCGTTTAAACAAGGGTGTAGAGGCTTCATTACTTTTTAAACATCATTTTATGAAAAACGTTTGGGTTATTACCGAAATTTCATTTTTTGATTAAAAACAATAAGCAACTCCTGCTGTAATATTTATCATACCTATTGACATGGTTCTTTTTGTTGTATTATCAGTAACGTTTGAAGTAGTTGTGCCTGTAAATGGTGTAGTAGTAGTGGTTGATGTATAGCCTTTATATCCCATATTAGAGCCTGCATAAGCGGCGTTTAATGTCATACCGAAATGGTCGGCTACCATATATTTTACGCCAACACCCGCACTAAAACCAAAAGCTGCTGCTGAGTTAATTTTTGTCTGCGATGAAAAACCATACGAGTAGGTTCCGAAGCTACCAGATGTACTTTCGATAATTTTAGGGTAAGAAGATGTTACTAAACCAACCAAAGCACGCACTTCTACAGAAAACTTATTTCCGATAGGCACACTTAAATATGGGCCCATAAGGTATTGCCCAACATAATGAGATTTAGCACTTGTAGTCGCCCCTCCAAAACCACCATTAGCCGCTGTAAAAGAGGTGGTGTTAAAAGAGTTAATGCTTCCGCCAGCCATTACCATAGCACCTACATATTTAGAAAATTTATATCCAAATGTTGCGTTAAAATGAATACCCGTGTTTGCATAACCGTTAAAGTGTGTTGTATCTGGGTTGTTGGTTTTGTCGCCAAAATTTTGCAAAGGAATAGTTGTGCCAACCGATAAACCAATACTAAGTTTGTTACCACCGTCTTCAGAAACTACTGCAGCAGTATTTTTTTTAATTGAAATTTTATCTATTGGATTTCCAGCATACGATATAAGCGAGCCAATTATTGCCAACAAAAACAAAAAAGTTTTTTTCATATATTTTAATTTATTAAACAAATATAGAAAGGAAATTATCACTTCAAAATGCGTTTGTTTTTTTATGTTTGTAGTATGACCATACAACAAGCACAACAAAAAATAGATGAGTGGATTAAAGCCCATGGCGTACGCTATTTTAATGAGCTTACCAATATGACTATCTTAACAGAAGAGGTTGGCGAGGTTGCGAGAATTATGTCGCGCAGATATGGAGAACAATCAGAAAAAGAAAGTGATAAAAACAAAAACTTAGGAGATGAGCTTGCTGATGTCATGTTCGTGTTGATGTGCATAGCCAATCAAACCGGAGTTGATTTAGAAAAATATTTAGAAGAAAATTTACAAAAAAAAACCAATCGCGATAGCGAACGGCATAAAAATAACAGCAAACTAAACCCTTAGTAAAATGAAACTTTATTCTGTAAACAGCGGAGATTTTAAATTAGATGGCGGCGCTATGTTTGGTGTTGTGCCAAAATCGGTTTGGAGCAGAACAAACCCTGCCGATGAAAACAATTTATGCAGCTGGAGTATGCGTTGCTTGTTGGTGGAAACCGAAGGCCGTTTAATTTTAATTGATAACGGCTTAGGCGATAAACAAAATGAAAAATTCTTTTCGCATTATTACTTGCACGGAGACGATTCGTTAGAAAAATCGTTTGCCAAACATGGTTTTACCTTTGATGATGTTACTGATGTTTTTTTAACACACCTACATTTCGACCATTGCGGTGGAAGCATAAAATATACAAATGCAGCTAAAACAAAATTAGTACCCACCTTTAAAAACGCCAAATATTGGAGCAACCAACAGCATTGGGATTGGGCCACTAACCCTAATCCACGTGAGAAAGCAAGTTTTTTAAAAGAAAATATTTTACCGATACAAGAAAGCGGGCAACTTAATTTTATTGATAAGGAAGGCGAATGGCTTCCGGGTTTTAACGTACTATTGGTTAACGGCCATACCGAAAGCATGATGTTGCCCTTGTTAGATTATAAAAACAACAAGGTTTTATTTTGTGCAGATCTGTTGCCATCTGTAGGGCATTTACCTATACCGTATGTAATGGGTTATGATGTTAGACCGCTTGAAACATTAAAAGAAAAAGAACGTATTTTGCAGCAAGCAGTTAACAAGAATTGGACATTGTTTTTTGAGCACGATTCGGTTAACGAAGCCTGTAATTTAATGAACACCGATAGAGGAATACGCGCTAAAGATATCTTTAAGATAAAAGAATTGTAAGCTTATTTCTTTGCGGCAAGATTGTTGTGGGTTTTTACCACCAACCGAATGTCTTTGTATTTATACGTTTCATCTTCTAGTTTTTTTACCAGATCTTCGTCATCCTGGAAAAAAAATAAAGCGGTTTGCTGAAACTTTTTAGGTTTCACCTTCATCAAACTATTTACATCTTTTCTTTTTTGCAAAAAATATTCAATACTGTTGTTTGCCGCCGATTTAGTTTCTTTTTTAGTTTCGCCTGCTTTAGATAAAAGATCGCCTGTGGTTGATACAAAGGAGTTGCTGGTGTACCCAAACAAAATCACATCTCCATACTCTATGATTTCTGCAAACTTAAATTTAGCCTCCATACCAATGGGCAGCACGCGAAAAAAGTTTATCCCTTTTTTACAATATTTTTTTATATCATCCGGGCCATAATTTACTTCAACTCCTGTAGAATCTATAAACCGTATCTTATCAGGGTTTGGCGCACTTGCCGTATATCTTCTGTCTTTAATTTTTCCTTTTAGGGTATCGCCTTTATTGGTTATTACATATCCGGTTTCAAACGGAGCTTGTGCAAAAACTAAATGCGAGAAACATAAAATTAAAAACGTGAAAGAATATTTCATGTTATAAAATTAACTCTTTAAAACATCACCAAAAAGTTTTATTGTTTTTTCAATATCTTCCTTTGTGTGAGCCGCACTTACAAAACCAACTTCGTATCCACTAGGACCAAAATAAATACCATGCTCGTGCCATTTATGATATAACTCGTTAAACTGTTTTATTCCGTCGGCACTAATTTCATCGGCACTACGTACCTGTTCTTTATCCGAAAAAGAAAACCAAAAGATAGAACCTATACTAAAAGTTCTAAATTCTATATCAAAAATTCTAAATTGTTTCTCAATGCCTTCACAAAGCATTTTTGTTTTTGCCTCTAAATCTTTATAAAAATTTGGTTTTAAACACTCGCTTAATTGTGCAATGCCTGCTGCCATAGCAACCGGGTTTCCGCTAAGGGTGCCAGCTTGATACACGTTTCCTTCAGGAGAAATTTGGCTCATAATTTCTTTGCTCGAAGCATACATCCCTACCGGGAAACCACCACCAATAATTTTACCAAAAGTCATAATATCGGGTTTGATGTTGTAATAACCCGCAGCGCCTTCAAAGCCAACACGAAAGCCGGAAATAACTTCATCAAAAATTAATAGTGATCCATGCTTGGTACAAATATCTCGCAAAAATTGTAAAAATTCTTTTCGTTGTAAAAGCAAGCCATTGTTAGCAGGAATTGGTTCGATAATAATACAAGAAATATCTTTGCCATGAAGTTTAAACGCTTCTTCAACAGCAGCTTCGTTATCTAAAGAAACAACCAATGTTTCATTGACAAAACTTTGTGGAATACCTGCCGACGAAGTGTTTCCAAAGGTTACTAAACCAGAACCGGCTTTCACTAAAACAGAATCTGCATGGCCATGAAAGCAACCATCGAACTTTAAAACTTTATTTCTTCTTGTATAACCTCTCGCTAAACGAATGGCGCTCATTACGGCTTCTGTACCCGAGCTTACAAAGCGCAGTTTTTCAATATATTTATGATTAGATAAAATAAGTTCGGCTAATTCGTTTTCTAATTCGGTTGGCGCACCAAAAGAGGTACCGTTTTGCATCACTTCACTTACTTTTTTTAGCACAGCATCATTGGCATGTCCTAATATAAGCGGACCCCAACTGCCACAATAATCTATATATTCATTTCCATCAGCATCCCAAATATGCGAACCCTTACCTTTTTTGATAAACAGCGGAACGCCGCCAACAGAGCGAAATGCACGCACGGGTGAGTTTACACCTCCCGGAAAAAATGTTTTTGCTTTTTCAAACAACGCGGTTGATTTATTTTTGTTTAGCATTTTAAAATGAGTGTTAATTAAACGGTTGATTACTATTTGAGCAAAGTCTTTATTTGTCTTATATTTTTGCAAAATTGCATATAAGTTTTTAATTATGCGCGCTAGAAAAAAATGCGTTTACTGTTTTTAATTATATGTGGGGTTTGTTTGCTTGCTTTGGCATCCTATATTGGCGTTGGTAAAGCTGCTACACCAGTAAAAAAGGCTGTTTCTACGCCCCCACATAAAATTATTGCGCCCCCTACTCTATCTAAAAAATTGCAGCGAAAACAGTTTGTTTTAGATTCTATTTTTAGTGGCGATTTTAAACGTGGAACATTTAACGGTTGTGTGGCCGTGTCGTATCACGATACACTAATTTACCAAAGTGCTTTGGGTTTTGAAAACAGTAGATGCAAAAAAAATCTTTGTACTGAGTCTGTTTTTCAATTGGCATCGGTTAGTAAAATATTTACAGCGGTTGCTGTGCTTATGCTGGTAGAGCAAGGTAAACTGGCTACAAAAGATAATATTCGCAACTATTTTCCCGATTTTCCATATCAAAACATTACGATAGAAAATTTGCTTTCGCATACTAGTGGCTTGCCTAATTATCTTTATTTTTATTATCATTTACCAAAAACAAACTCGTCAACACTTAGCAACCAACAAGTGGTTGATTTACTTACACTGCACAAACCGGCTATTTATTTTAAACCCGGAAGGCGGTTTCAATACAACAATACCAATTATGTTATATTGGCTTTGTTGGTGGAAAAGCTTAGCGGACAAACCTTTCAAGCCTTTGTGCAACAAAATATTTTTGATGTTTGTGGCATGAAAAGTGCTGCATTTTTTAGCATAAGCGATACCATAAAAAACCAGGCAATGGCTTTTGATTACCGTAAACGCCCTGTGGGCACAGATGTTTTTGATTACGTGGTTGGCGATAAAGGCATTTGTTCTACCCCGCTAGATATGTTGTTGTTTGCCAAAAACTTTTTTGCCGGAAAAGTTATAACCGATGTAAACAACGCCATTAAGCCGCACGCCCGCACTACGTATGGACGTTATTACGGTTTAGGTTTTAGAATTAACCCTAATAATGGCGATACTATTGTATTTCATAATGGTTGGTGGCATGGCTACCGAAGCGCGTTTCAATACCGTAAATCCGATAAAACAATCGTGGTTATTTTAAGTAACCGATTGGATAAAGGGGTTTACCAAACAGCCCGCATTTTTGATGCGCTTGATGGTAAAAAAGATACTAAAGCTGAGAATGAGGATGACTAGTTGTTTGCGTTAGGGATTGCAGTAAGAAAGCCTTTTTTAAGTAATCTTAAAAAGCTTTACTGCGAAAAGCCCGACTGCGCAGAATATTTATCGACTTCACTCAAAATGACAAATAAGCCGTAACGCCCAAAGAAATTTGTAAACTTTGCGGATTGTTTGCTTCAAATGTTATATTTTTGGGAATACAAATTCCTAAAAAATAAACGAATGAGAGTACAAACATTAGGTCAGTTTATTATTGAAAAGCAAAATGATTTTCCGTACGCTAAAGGCGAATTATCTAGGCTTTTGCGCGACATTGGGATTGCAGGTAAAATTGTAAATCGCGAGGTTACCAAGGCGGGTTTGGCGGAAATTTTGGGTGAAACAGGTGAAATAAATGTACAAGGGGAACAGGTTAAAAAACTAGATATTTTTGCTAACGACCAATTTATTGCTGCGCTAAAAGCGGGCGGCGAAGTTTGTGCCATTGCTTCTGAAGAGAATGAAGAAATTATACCAATTGACAGCGAGGTATCTAAAAGTGCTAAATATGTTATTGCTATGGATCCTTTGGATGGATCGTCTAATATTGATGTAAACGTTTCGGTGGGCACTATTTTTTCTATTTACCGCCGAGTTAGTTTAAGTGGCCCGGGTACGGTTGAAGATTTTATGCAACCTGGTACTGAGCAAGTTGCCGCAGGCTATATTATTTACGGCTCATCTTGTATGTTGGTGTATACAACGGGCAAAGGTGTTAATGGTTTTACCTTAGACCCAAGTATTGGCGAATTTTGTTTATCAAACCCAGACATTAAAACACCGCAAGCGGGCAACATGTATTCTTTAAATGAAGGAAATTATTTGCATTTTCCGGATGGTGTAAAGAAATACGTTAAGTATTGCCAGGAGGAGGACAAAGCAACTGACAGGCCATATTCATCTCGTTACATTGGTAGCGGCGTGGCCGACATTCATCGCAATTTATTAAAAGGTGGTATTTATATTTACCCAACTACTACAAAATCTCCTAACGGAAAATTACGTTTATTATACGAGTGTAACCCACTTGCGTTTATTATTGAGCAAGCCGGTGGTAAAGCAACTGATGGTAAAAAACGTATAATGGAAAAGAACATGAAAGAATTACATCAACGTACCCCTTTATTTATTGGCTCTACCCAAATGGTGGAAACAGCTATGGAATTTATGGTAAAGTATGAAACGGCTACTTCTTAGTTAGTATTTTGAAATACAAATTGTCGAGTTTGTTTCGCCATTTTTGTAATTGATACTAATTTGAAGTTTGCTTCTTCAAACATTTTTGTCAAATCTTTTTCATTTAATAAAAAATAATTTCTGTCGCAGGCATAAAGCGATTGTTTTGATTTATCAAGCGAAATATGGTCCGTAATTAAAAACATCCCATTTGGTTTAAGTGTTCTATAAATTTCAGCCAACATCATTTCTTTTGTATCAAAATGATGAAACGAATTCATAATAATAACCTTATCCACAAATTTGCTTTTAAGCGGAAGTGTTGTTGTTGTGCCATACACTATATTAAACTTGTTTGATAGCTTGGTCTTTCTACTTGTTTTAAAATCAGTAATTTTAGTTGAAATGGTTTTAGTGTTTAATTGCGAAGAATTGATATCCTCTAAAAAAAAAACCAACGAATCTGTTAATAAAGACAATTAAAACTCTCGCCAAGCACCACCACAAGCCAAACTAAGAATTGTATCTGATGATTTAAAATCAAATTGTTTTAACCAAGGTCGCCATTTTTTAGCAGCGTTTAAACTATTTATTGCCGGAATATTTACAGACGAAACTTTAAAAGAAATGAAAAGGCAAAACAGCAGGGTACAAAAAAAACTAATTCGCATAGCTGCTATATAATAAACTACTTTTTACTGCCGCTTGATTTTGTTTTAGAATAACCTAAAAACACCAAAACATCATCGCTTTTATCGTATTTGGTGTTAGCATAAAGCATGGTCATATCGCTGGCTTTATCAAAAACAATAGCTAAGCCGCCTTTTTCTGCAATGGTTTTAACAGCGTTGTAAACTTTATCCTGTAAAGGTTTTACAAGTTCCATTCGTTTTTTAAACAGATCTCCATCAGTACCAAAGCGTTGTTTTTGCAGATCTTTGGCATCTTTTTCTTTATTTACTATTTCGTTCTCGCGTTTTTTACGAAGATCGTCTGTCAATAAAATTTGTTCTGCCTGGTAGGTTTTATAAAGTTTGTCTATCTCGGCATATTTACCTTCAATTTCTTTTTGCCAGTCGGCCGATGTTTTATCTAACTCAGCCTTGGCCGCTTTATATTCAGGTATCTGGTTTAAAATATATTCTGTATCAACGTATCCAATTTTTTGTGCTACGGCTGTACCCGCAGAAATTAATACGGCGGCAAAAATTAAAATCGATTTTTTTATATTCATATTAATGGTTTTAGTTCTGTAATTTTAATCAAAAGTATTTTTAAATAAACGTATTTACAAATAATTAAGCTAATTTATAATTCCCCCAAATTAGCGCCAATGGTAAAGTGAAACTGTCCTTTGCCGTTTCCGGTACTTGAGTTATACGGTATGTTATCAAAGCCCCAACCATAATCTAAACCCAATAAACCAAACATAGGTAAGAAAATACGAACACCTACACCGGCGCTTCTTTTTACATTAAAAGGATTAAAGTTTTTGTAAACCTGCTCGGCATTACCGGCTTCGGCAAAACCTAAAATAAATATGGTTGCCGACGGATTTAATGATACCGGATACCTCAACTCCATGGTATATTTAGAAATAATAGCACAACCTTTTCCATCGGGTCCGGCAATAGAATTATCGGCATAACCACGCAAGGCAATAATTTCACGCCCATCTAAAGAATAACCTGTTAAACCGCTTCCACCCATGTAAAAACGCTCAAACGGTGCCACGCCTACGGCAGAGTTATACTGACCTAAAATACCGTAACCAAAAGCTGTTTTTAAAATTAAGTTACGTGCTTCTTTTCCATCAGGTGCTTTTTTATTGGTAAGCTGCATGTACCACTGTGTAGTGAATTTATATTTTTGAAATTCCAAGAATTTAAACTTTTCTTCCTGATTTAATGTACTGTAATCTTTTCTGTTTAAAAGAGAGTAGGGCGGTGTTAAAACAGCAGTAAAACTTACGTTAGAGCCACCGGTAGGAAAGATAGGGTTACCCTGCAATGAGTTTCTGCTAATGTTAAGGTTTGTTTTAATGTTGTTTATATAACCGGTAGGAAAAGCAAACACACTAGCGTGGTAAAGCACATAGTACGAATAAGTTTCTCCTATAGAGAAAGAAAAATAATCATCCGGCCATTTTAAACGTTTTCCAAAACTAACATTGCCCGTCATGGATGTCATGTATGATGCGCTTGTGTTTTTAACATGTATACCATTAACTTTTATGGTACGGCCAATACCATTAAAATTTTGAACGGTATAATAAGCGCCCACGGTTAAGGAGTTTGGTTTTTTACCGCCCAGCCAGGGTTCTGAAAAAGATAAGTTATAACTTTGATAATAGATACCGCTGCTTTGCGCGCGCACGCTTAAACGTTGTCCGTCTCCGGATGGTAAAGGACTCCAGGATTGCCTCTTTAAAATATTTTTAGCCGAAAAATTATTAAAGGTTACGCCTAAGGTGCCAATGATACGCCCCGAGCCATAACCACCCGAAAGTTCTATCTGGTCATTGGGTTTTTCTTCTACGGTATAAGCAATGTCTACTGTACCATCTGCCGGGTTTGGTTTAGGATCTACACCTAATTTTTCGGCATTAAAATAACCTAATTGTTGCAATACTTGCTGGGTACGTACAATATCAGATCTTCTAAAAAGCTGACCCGGCTTGGTTCTTATTTCCCTTAAAATAACATGGTCGTTGGTTTTTGTGTTTCCTGAAACAGTTACCCTGTTAATCAAAGCCTGCTTTCCCTCATATAAACGAATTTCTAAATCAATAGAGTCGTTTTGTACATTTACCTCTGCCGGGGTTATTTGGAAGAATAAATAACCATCATCCATATAAAGTGAGCTTATATCATAACCACTGGGGTTACTAAAAAGTTTTTGGTCTAAAACGGCTTGGTTAAACACATCTCCTTTTTTAATGTTAAGGATGGTATCTAACTGCCCGCTACGATATTTACTGTTGCCGGCCCAGGTTATGTTGCGGAAGTAATATTTATTTCCTTCATCAATAGTAATATCAATCTTTACGCGATTACGCGATACAAAATAAACAGTGTCTTTAGCAATTCGCGCATCGCGATAACCAAGCGTAAGGTATTTGGTAATTATTTTTGGTTTATCTTTCTCTAAATTATCCTCTAAGTATTTACCGCTGTTAAAAAAAGTGTACCAATGGTAGGCTTTTGTATCCTTCATTCTGCCTCTTAAACCAAACCCATTTTTAATAGAGTATCCTTTAGATTTTAAAACCGTATTACCATAAAAATTTACTGATTTTATGCGCACCTTACCACCTTTATCTACAATAATAAACAAGGCTACTTTGTTTTTGCCCGATTTATCTTCTTCGGTTTTTATTTCGACTTTAGCATTAAAATAACCTTTATCCTTAAAATATTCTTTAACAATATTTTTAGTGTTGCCTATTAATTGATCGGTTACAATTTTACCGGTTATTAAGTGTATTTTTTTGCGGATCTCATCGGCTTCCGATTTTTTAGAGACACCTTTAAATGTATATCTGCCAAGGCGCGGTTTTTCTATTACAACCGTTTTCAGGTAAATATCGTTGCCTATTATTTTATCTACATTTATTTGTACATCATCAAAAAAACCTTGTTTCCAAAGGGCTTTAACGGCATCAGAAAATTTTTCGCCGGGCACTTTTACCCGCTGACCCGGTATTAAGCCAGATACCAGCCGAAGCACATTTTTATCAAGTGTTGATATGCCTTCTATTTCGTTGCTGGCAATGGTATATTCTTTGGGGTTTGCGTAATCAATTTCATCACCACCACCAATAACAACTTGGGCAAAAGCCTCTCCTCCAGCCCCTCTCCAAAAGAGAGGGGAGAGTATAATAAAAAGTATTAGAAGATGTTTTTTCAAGCAGCTTATGCGTTGTTTTTTATTTGCTCGCCGGTTTTGCCAAAGCGACGTTCGCGTTGTTGATAGTTTACTATGGCTTCGTAAAAATCTTCTTTTCTAAAATCGGGCCATAAAACATCGGTAAAATAAAACTCGGCGTAAGCTAATTGCCACACCAAAAAGTTACTGATGCGATGCTCGCCACTGGTGCGTACCATCAACTCCGGATTTGGAATGTTTTTGGTAGATAATTTACTTTCAAATAAAGTTTCGGTTATATCTTGTGGATTTATTTTGCCGTTTTTAGCTTCTTCAGCAATTTGTTTTACGGCATTTACAATCTCCCATTTGGCAGAATAACTAAGCGCTAAAACCAGCGATAAACCTGTGTTTTGAGCTGTTTCGGCCATTGCTTCGTTTAACTGTTTTACACATTTTTCGGGCAAACTATTTGTGTCGCCAATGGTTAGTAAACGTATATTATTCTTATTTAGTGTGGGCGTTTCTGCATGAATTGTTTTTACCAAAAGTTCCATCAAAGCAGATACTTCATCACCCGGACGGTTCCAATTTTCGGTACTAAAAGCGTAAAGTGTAAGGTATTTAATGCCTAATTCGGCAGCGGCTTCTACTGTATCTTTAACCGATTTTACACCGTTTTGATGCCCGAAAATACGCGCTGCGCCTTGTAATTTAGCCCAACGACCGTTGCCATCCATAATGATTGCTACATGCGCCGGAAGCTTGTCTAAATTTATATCTTTTTTAAATTTTTCCACCGTTTTAAAACGAGTGCGAAGATAATAAAATAAGCGTAAGTATTTGGGCTGTTAGATGTTAGATTGAAGACCTGAGATTTGAGATGGAAATTGTTAAAACATGCCGTTTTATCAGTTGGAATTTATTTTATTCTTTTTTAGAATTTATCTGATTGAGTTTTGCTAAAAAAGTGTGCTTTAAAAGCCCGGCACGTTGTTTAGCCAAATTGGCTTTTTCGCCCTCAAAAAAATCGTTCACGGTTTTTGTAAAATGAAAAATCCAATGCTCAAACTCGGCTTCGTGTATGTTTAAACCCACGTGTTTATCAAACACATTGCCTTTGTAGCCTTCTTTATCCAGTAAAATAAAACCCCAAAAAGCAATCATTTGCGGAAAATGGTGTTCAAAATCTATGTTTTTAAAATGAGGCGCAAGCACGTCGTCTTTTAAAACACGACTATAAAAAGTTTTTACTAAAAACTCAACCTGTTGCTCGGTATGTATATCGGGTAGCATTTTTAAATTGATATTGGCAAAGTTAATTATTTAGAATTCTTATTTTTACAAAATGAATGCAACTCAAAAAACAAACAGAAACTATCTTCCGGCAAATTTTGATATTAAAACTTGGAACGATTTAGAGGTTATATATAACGAACTTTTAGACAGGCAACTTTCTTCTTCTGCCGAATTAGAAAAATGGATGCTTGATGTAAACGAGCTGGAAGCCGCTGTGAGTGAGAACTTTGCTTGGCGTTACATTAAACAAAGTTGCGATACCGAAAACGAAGAACTTAATAAAAGCTACGAGTTTTTTGTAACCGAAATAGACCCGAAAATTGCGCCGTTTACAGATAAACTGAACAAAAAATTAATTGCCTCGCCTTTTGTAAACGACTTAGATCAGAAAAAATATTTTACCTATTTGCGTTCGATAAAAAATAATATTGAATTATTTAGAGAAGAAAACATTCCGCTGGGCATTCAAATTGCTACTAAATCTTCGCAATACGCCTCAATTATAGGCAAGCAAACTATTCATTACGAGGGGAAAGAAATAACGCTTCAACAAGCTGCTTTATATTTAAAAAATACGAATAGAAAAATTAGAGAAGAAGTTTATACATTAATTCAATCTCGTAAAAAACAAGATGAAAACGCGTTAAATAAATTGTTTGAAGAGTTGTTGGCATTGCGCCATCAAGTGGCGCTTAACGCAGGTTTTAAAAACTTTAGAGATTATAAATTTAAAGAACTTGGCAGGTTTGATTACAACATAAACGATTGCAAAAGTTTTCATGCAAGTATTAAAAAATATTTTGTTCCGTTAAGTAAAGCTATTGATGAGCAACGCAAAAAAGAGTTGAAATTAGAGTCTTATCGCCCCTGGGATAGCGAAGTAGATCCAGGTAATAACAAACCGTTGCATCCGTTTGAAACAGCCGATGAATTATTGAAAAAAACGATAGAATGTTTTAACGTTACCGATAAATACTTTGGCAAATGTTTAACCACCATGCAAGAAATGAAACACTTGGATCTGGCATCCCGCAAAGGAAAAGCGCCAGGTGGTTACAATTACCCTTTATACGAAAGTGGTGTGCCGTTTATTTTTATGAATGCCGTTGGTTTGCAACGCGATGTGGTAACGATGGTACACGAAGGCGGACACGCAGTACATGCTTTCCTCACGAAAGATTATAAAATAAATGAGTTTAAATCTGTGCCGAGCGAAGTTGCAGAATTGGCTTCTATGAGCATGGAATTAATTTCTATGAAACGTTGGGATATTTTTTATAAAGATGCCAACGATTTAAATCGTGCAAAAAAAGAGCAGCTACAAAAAATTATTAAAACCCTTTGTTGGATTGCCTGCGTAGACGCGTATCAACAAAAATTATACGAAAACCCAAAGCAAACTACCGAAGAACGCTACAAACTTTGGGTAGAAACTTATAACGAATACGAAAGCGGCGCGCTTGATTATACTGGTTTAGAAGATAATGTAAAACGCATGTGGCATAGTCAATTGCACATTTTTGAAGTGCCGTTTTATTATATAGAATACGGTTTTGCGCAGTTAGGCGCTTTAGCTGTTTGGAAAAATTTTATGCAAAATGCGCCACAAGCTATTCAGCAATATAAAGATGCATTATCGTTGGGTTACACGGTTTCCATTCCTGATGTGTATAAAGCGGCGGGCATTAAATTCGATTTTTCTGATAGTTATATTTCTTCTGTGGCCGATTTTGTTTGGAAATGCCTTTCAGCATTCAGCGAAACAGATAATAAAAATTAACCCACTAAGCTAAAGAGTTGGAAGGTTTTAAATAATCAAACACCCCTCTCTTGTGGAGAGGGGCTGGGGTAAGGCTTTTGGGCGTTACGGCGGGTTACCACCGTCGGGCTTTACACTTCAATCTTTTGTCGAGTACAACAAAAGGATTTTCGTTTCAATCCCTAACGCAAATATACCTTCGTTATACCGAACTCGTTTCAGCCCCCCATGAGATTACCCCTCTTGGTTTGCAATGACGAAAAGCCGGAACGCGCAAACTTTTTTATTTATAAAATAGTTTGTAAGAAGTATTAATTTAAAAATCGTTTTTTAACCAGTAAGTGAAGGTTTTTTACCAGCGCATTATCATCTTTCCAATTATATATCTGTTTTAACGAATCAAGGTAAAAAAGACTTTCATCCAAAGTATAAATAGAGTTAAGCTGTTGCAAAGCCGCCTGAAATTCCTGCTGACTTTGGAAAAATAATTCGTTTATCACCCTAAACCTATCGTTAATGCTAAACTCTATTTTTTTAAGATGTATGTTTTCTTCGTTAACAGAAGAAACAGAATCTTCTTTTTTCTCTTCAAAATTAATTTCGGGTTCGGGTACGTTTAATCTTTCAGAAATTACAGGTGTTGGGATAACAATGGGTTCTTCATCTTTAGGAACAGTTTGCATAATTTTAAGATGCACTTTCATATCGGCAGATATCTGCTGTGTTTTAAGTACATGTGTGTAAACGGCTAAATAACGGTGAAGCTTTTCAACATCACTTAAAAACTGCTCGGCTTCTTGGTGTGTAAAATGTTCGTCGCTACCAAGTTGCGAAAGATGTTGTTCCACTTTTTTGGCTTCCTCTTTTAACTGCTGTATTACACTATCTTGCTGCATATTTGAGTAGGTAAATATTCTGTTTAAAAATAACGTATTTTTGTATGCTTTATTGTACTTTGCTAAAATGTTTTTAAAAGAGATATTAAACGTCGTATGTTTTTAGAACACCACCGCCACGCCACTAATAAAAAAGGAAGCATAGAAGTTATATGCGGCAGTATGTTTTCTGGCAAAACCGAAGAGCTTATTCGTAGGTTAAAACGTGCGCAATTTGCCAAACAAAATGTAGAAATTTTTAAACCAAAAATAGATACGCGTTATCATGAAATGGAGGTTGTATCGCATGATGCAAATGCTATTATGAGTACACCTGTACCTACAAGTTCAAATATTTTATTGCTGGCAAACGATGTAGATGTAGTAGCCATTGATGAAGCACAATTTTTTGATATGGAATTGGTGGGTGTATGCAATCAGCTTGCTAACAGCGGCGTTCGGGTTATTGTGGCAGGTTTAGATATGGATTTTGAAGGCAAACCTTTTGGACCCATGCCGCAACTTATGGCTGTGGCCGAACACGTTACTAAAGTGCACGCTATTTGTATGGAGTGTGGCGCGTTGGCAACGTACAGCTTTCGTAAATCGGCAGATAAATCCTTAGTGATGCTTGGCGAAACCGAATCGTACGAACCACTTTGCAGGGAGTGTTATAATAAATCTTTTCATAAAAGCGAATAAGGTTTATGAATTTTTCTCCCTCGCAAACCGCCAGCATTTTATCTGCCAAATTAATTGGTAATCCATCGACTGTTTTTTCAAACATTGTAACAGATAGTCGCACGGCGGGTTTTGCCACACAAGCACTGTTTGTGGCTATAAAAGGCGAAAGACATAACGCGCATATTTATATAAAAGAACTTTTTCAACAAGGTTGTCGTTGTTTTTTAGTGAGTGAAGAACATACTTATTACAACGATTTAAAAGATGCATCTTTTATTTTAGTGGATGATACCTTACTTGCCCTGCAACAATTAGCGGCTTATAAAAGAAGTGTGTTTAAAATACCGGTTGTTGGCATTACAGGCAGTAATGGAAAAACCATTGTTAAAGAATGGCTTTGGCAATTATTGAATGTTGATTACACCATTTGTAAAAACCCAAAAAGTTACAACTCGCAAATTGGTGTGCCGCTTTCGGTGTGGCAATTAAACGAGCAAACCAATTTTGCTTTGTTTGAAGCCGGAATTTCTTTGCCCAATGAAATGCAAAGGTTGGAAATAATCATAAAACCTACTATTGGCATCATTACCAATATTGGCAGCGCACACGATGAAAATTTTACAGATTATTTACAAAAGACCGGCGAAAAACTTTTACTTTTTAAACATACCGAAACTTTAATTTATTGCAAAGATTACGAAGCGATTGAGAACAGGTTGCAGTTAGCAATTAGCCGTAAACAGTTAGCAGTTAGCAAAACAATAACTTGGTCGTTTTTAGAAGAAGCAGATTTGCAAGTCACATCTCAGCTAGAACATAACTCACAAACTGTATTAAAAGCAATTTATCAAAAAAAAGAAATTGAATTACGCATTCCGTTTACCGATAAAGCTTCTATTGAAAACTGCATTCATTGCTGGTTATTTATGCTTCATTTAAATTATAGTAATGACATTATTCAGCATCGCATTTTAGAATTAGAACCTTTGGGTATGCGCCTCGAAATGAAGCAAGGCATAAACAATTGCACGCTCATTAACGATTCTTACAGCAATGATATTCATTCACTTTCTATTGCCCTCGATTTTTTAAAACAACAAAAACATCACGCGCATAAAGTTGTTATACTTAGTGATATTTTGCAATCGGGTAAAAACACAAACGAATTATATAAAGAAGTAAACGATTTACTTGCAAGTAAAAATATAACAGAGCTTATTGGTATTGGCGCAGCTATTTCATCGCAACAAAATAATTTTACTGTAAAGAAAACTTTTTTCAACACGACTGAAGATTTTATAGAGGCCTGCAAGCAAGGCAACATTTCTTTTAAAGATACTGTAGTTCTTATAAAAGGCGCACGCAGCTTTGGTTTTGAACGAATTCATAAATTACTTCAACAAAAAAGCCATGATACGGTTTTAGAAATAAACTTAAATAATTTAGTACACAACTTAAATTATTACCGTAGTAAATTAAAACCCGGCGTTGGTATTATGCCTATGGTTAAAGCGTTTTCGTATGGCAGTGGTAGTTTTGAAATTGCCAATGCCTTACAACACACCCACGTAAATTATTTTGCCGTTGCTTATGCCGATGAAGGCGTTGAACTTCGCAAAAATGGTATCACTACGCCTGTAATGGTTATGAATCCTGAACCACAGAGTTTTGAGCAAATGTTGCAATACAATTTAGAGCCTGAAATATTTTCGTTTTCTGTGTTAGAACAATTTGCTAATCATGTTTCCTTAAATAATAAACAAGCCACCTTTCCAATTCATATAAAATTAGATACCGGTATGCACCGTTTAGGTTTTGAAGAAGAAGAGATACCTTCTCTTATTCAAAAACTAAAGCAATATTCTTTCTTACAAGTAAAAAGTTTTTTCTCGCACCTTGCTGCAAGCGATGATGTAACATGGGATGATTTTACCAACCAGCAAATAAATTTATTTGATACACTTAGTCAGCAAATTATGCAAACGCTTACCTATCCTGTGCTTCGTCATATTTGTAATTCAGGTGGGATAAGTAGGTTTCCAAATGCACATTTTAATATGGTGCGTTTAGGAATTGGTTTATACGGAGTTGGTGTTAATGCTACCGAACAAAAACAATTACTAAATGTAAGTTCGTTAAAAACTACTATCTCTCAAATCAGAAAAATTAATCCAGGCGAAACAGTTGGTTACAATCGCAAAGGTAAAATTACAAAACCAACAACAATTGCTGTTGTGCCAATTGGTTATGCCGATGGGTTAAACCGCCAACTAGGTAATGGAATCGGGCATCTTTATATAAACAACAAGCCTGTGCCCATTGTTGGCAACGTATGTATGGATATGTGTATGATTGACGTTACTGATTTTAATGCAAAAGAGGGCGATGAAGTAATTGTATTTAATTCTATTGAAACATTACAAAACTTGGCGCACACGCTTGGCACTATTTCTTATGAAATACTTACTTCAGTTTCTGCGCGTGTTAAGAGAGTTTATTTGCAAGAGTAGGTTTTATTTTCTTAAATTTGATATAACTTACTTACATGAAAAAAATATTTATTCTTATATTATTCTTATTTGTACATACAATAACATTTGCACAGTTGCCATTAATACAATGGCAAAAATCACTAGGTGGCACTAATGATGATATTCCATTTGATATAAAACAAACTAAAGACGGAGGCTACATTACGGTAGGTTCGTCTGCTTCGCAGGATGGAGATGTTACAGGCAATCACTATTCTTCTCAATATCCTGAAGATTTTTGGATCGTAAAATCAGATGCTTGTGGAACCTTACAATGGCAAAGGTCTTTTGGCGGAACAGGAAGGGATATAGCTTATTCTGTACAACAAACAACAGATAAAGGATATATTGTTGCGGGCTATACAGGTTCAAACGATGGCGATATTACAACTTACCAGGGTGGTGCATCAGATATTTTGGTTATAAAATTAGATACATTGGGCGCTGTAAAATGGCAGAAAACATTGGGTGGTGCAGGTGAAGATGGAGCACAAGCCATTCAGCAAACAATAGATGGCGGTTATATTGTAACGGGTTGGTCTTCTTCAAATGGCGATACAGTAGGCGATCATGATTTTGATTATTGGGTTGTAAAACTAGATACCGGAGGAAATGTAAAATGGCAGAAATTATATGGCGGTTTAAATGACGATACCCCTTATGATATTAAACAAACCTCAGACAAGGGCTATATTGTTGCCGGATATTCTGAATCGAATGACGGTGATGTAACAGGTCATCACGGCTCTACTAATAATATTGACTATTGGGTAATTAAAATAGATTCCGTTGGGAATTTGAAGTGGGAAAAATCTTATGGCGGCACACAAACCGACCAAGCAAACTCTATTCAGCAAACTACCGATGGCGGTTATATAGTAGCCGGATTTACCGCATCTAATAACGGAGATGTAACCGGTAATCATGGTGCTTTTGATTACTGGGTACTAAAAATTGATACTTTAGGAACCATACAATGGAAGAACTGTTTTGGCGGAACATTAAACGATCAAGCCTATTCTATTTATCAAATAACTAATGGTGATTATGTTGTTGCAGGAATTACTTATTCTAATAACGGACAAGTAACTGCAAATCATGGTGGTACAGATTATTGGATAATCGATTTAAACTCCGTAGGAATTATTAAGTGGCAAAAAACATTGGGTGGCTCGGGAGCTGATGCCGGAAGTGTTATTAGGCAAACAATTGACGGGGGCTTGATAGTTGCGGGCGCTTCAAATTCAACTGATGGCGATATTACAAATCCTAAAGCCCTTTCTGATTATTGGATAGTTAAATTAAATACGGTTTTAGGTAATACAAGCATTTGTAGTGGTAGCAGTACAACATTAATGGCAAGCGGAGCCAATTCGTATATGTGGTTACCCGGGGCAATTAATTCATCTTCTATAACTATAACACCAGCATCATCAAGTGTTTATACATTAACAGCCTCTACCGGCACTTGCGTGGTAAATAGTAACACCATTTCTGTGATGGTAAATAGTTTACCTCTTGTTACTTTTACCGGTCTTGGTTTTTCAGACACACTATGTTCTAATAGTGGCGGTCAGAATTTAACAGGCGGTAGCCCAAGCGGAGGCATCTATAGCGGATCGGGTATTACGAGCAATGTGTTTTATCCGGCTTCGTTAAGTCCGGGCACCTATACACTTACATACAGTTACGCCGATGTAAATAGTTGTTCAAATATCGCATCTCATTCTGTAACAATAAAAACCTGTATTACTACAGGTATTGCTAATTTTAATTCTACTAAAGATTTTTTAATTTATCCTAACCCAGTTATAAATAATGTACAAATAGTAGCAGCTACTATTATCGAGAAAATTATTCTGTACGATATTATTGGAAACAAAATTAAAGATTTTTCTCCGGCGTATAATTCAAAGCAAGTAACACTCGATGTAGCAGAGTTGGAAATAGGTATTTACTTTATGCAAATTTGTTTTACGGATAATACAAGTAGGATCAAAAAAATAAACAAACAGTAAACTTAATGTGCCAAAACCTTTCCCTGTTAAACAATTAAAAATCTAAAAATAAAAATTTGGCACAGAATTGGTAAATAGTAATTTTGTACATCATTAAATTAGATAGATATGAATAAGTTTTTCTTTTCAATAATAGGTTCGGCAAGTGTGTTTCAATTGGCAACAGCGCAAAATTTACAAGAGGCTATTACTAAAACCGAGAACGAACGCTTTGATCTAGCTGGAACAGAATTTAGGCAACTTATAGGTAAAGAACCAAACAAAGGAGATAATTACTTTTATTACGGAGAAAATTTTTTAAAAAACGGAAACCCCGATTCTGCTTTTATAATGTATAAAAAAGGTACAGATGTTCAGCCAACCAATGGATTAAATTTTGTTGGCCTTGGAGAGGTTTTTTTATTACAAGGTAAAGAGGCAGATGCAAACTCAAACTTTTTTAAAGCCAAAACTTTAGGATCAAAAAACGCTAATACGTTAACAGAACTTGCCGAGGCATATGTTACGGCGCCCGGAACATATAAAAACCCCGCGCAAGCCGTTACGTTATTAGACGAAGCCCTAAAGATGGAGCCAAAAAACGCCGAAACCCATCTATTGAAAGGTGATGCTTTGTTAGAGCTGCACCCCACCGATGGCGGCGCCGCTATTAAAGAGTATGAAGAAGCTCAAAAACTAAATCCAAAATCGGCCAAAGCGGTTTTACGCCAAGGCAAATTGTTTAATCGCGCGCGCAATTACCCGCTTGCTTTAGATAAATATAAAGAAGCTATAAAAATAAATCCAAACTTTGCGCCGGCCTACATAGAAGTTGCAGAACTTTATCACAGAGCAAATCAAGACAATAATGCGCTTGATGCCATTAAAAAATACTTAGAATTAAATGGCGGAAGTGGGTATGCTCACGGTAGGTATGCAAGCTTTTTGTATGAAAGTAAACAATATGCCGAAGCCATTAAAGAAATAGAAACTATTCAACTAAGAGATACGAACGACGCATACTTATATCGTTTGCTTGGATATTCTTACGATGAAATGGGAAATAAAACTGATACAGCTGCCTACACAAAAGGCTCTAAGGCTATTAATAAATTTTTCCAAAAAACAAATGGCAAAAACTTTAATTACATAGCCGAGGATTATAAGCACAAAGGAAATTTACTTTCTAAAACCGGAAAAGATTCTTTAGCTGTTGTTGAATTACAAAAAGCGATTGATCTTGATCCAACAAAAAATTGTGATCTATATAGCGATATTGGTAAAATTTGGATGAAATCTAAAAAGTATGAAAAAGCAACTGTAGCATATGAGAAAAAAACAAGCTGCGGCAAAACCCTGGTTGGGCAAGATTATTATGAAATTGGACGGGCAAATTATTATGGCCCAAAAGATTTTGTAAAAGCTGATACCGCTTTTGCAAGGTTAATACAATCTGCACCTACATACCCATTAGGATATTTTTGGAAAGCAAAAGCTGAAGCCCAACTAGACCCAAAAAACGAAAAATGGCTGGCTAAACCAGATTATGAAAAAGGTTTAGAGCTTGTAAAAGCTGAAGAGCGTACCGGAACCTATAAATCATATGTTATAGAAGCCTGCAGCTATTTAGGATATCATTATGTGGTGGTAAAAGATACCGAAAAAGCAAAAACTTATTGGAGTACCGTAAAAGAATTGGATCCTAACAACGAAAAAGCAAAAACTTTTTTTAAGAGTATTGGTGGGAAATAGTTATTGTTTGTTTTAACAAAGCAAATTTAACGTTAGCAGTAAATAATACTTGTCTACCTGATTTACCCGGCCCAACTATCTCTATCTAAACTTCTGTACTGTATAGCCTCTGCAATATGATTTGGCAATATGTTTTCGCTTGCATCTAAATCGGCAATGGTACGGCTAACTTTTAAAATGCGATCATAAGCACGGGCAGATAATCCTAATCGTTCCATAGCATTTTTTAAAAGATTTTTACACGCTTCGTCCAAATCGCAATAAGCTTGCAACATTTTAGTTGTCATTTGCGAGTTACTGTAAACCCCTTCATTTTTTTCAAAACGGTTTTTCTGTATTTCTCTGGCGGCAATAACGCGTGTGCGTATTTCTTTACTTCTTTCGGCATTGCGTTGTTTACTCAGTTCTCCAAAAGGCACAGGCGTAACTTCAATATGTATATCAATCCGATCTAATAACGGGCCTGAAACTTTGTTGAGGTATTTTTGTACAATGCCAGGGGCGCAAACACAATCTTTTTCGGGATGGTTGTAATATCCACACGGACAGGGATTCATAGACGCAACCAACATAAAACTTGCCGGATATTCTACCGAAAATTTAGCACGAGAAATGGTTACACATCTATCTTCCATAGGTTGACGCATTACTTCTAAAACAGTGCGTTTAAACTCGGGCAATTCATCTAAAAATAAAACGCCGTTATGTGCTAAAGAAATTTCTCCAGGCTGAGGATTTACACCGCCACCAACTAATGCCACATCAGAAATTGTATGATGCGGGTTTCGAAAAGGACGTTGTACAATCAATCCCCCACCTTTGCTTAACCTCCCTGTTACGCTATGTATCTTAGTTGTTTCAAGTGCTTCGTTTAAAGTAAGCGGAGGTAATATAGAAGGCAAACGTTTAGAAAGCATCGTTTTCCCAGCTCCTGGCGGACCGATTAATAAAACATTATGTCCGCCCGAGGCCGCAATTTCAAAGGCGCGTTTAATATTTTCTTGTCCGCGTACATCCGAAAAATCAGGAATATCCAATGTATCATCAATAGAAAAAAGCTTTTCGGCACTAAACTCAAGTTTTTCTAAGGCAGAAATATCGCCGTCAAAAAAGGTAATGACATCTTTTATATGGTGGGCTGCATAAACTTCCAACCCTTCCACTACAGATGCTTCTGCGGCATTTTCTGTAGGAACGATTATTCCTTTAAAACCTTCTTCTTTTGCTTTAATAGCAATTGGTAAAACGCCTTTAATAGGACGAATAAACCCATCTAAAGCAAGTTCGCCCATAATGACATAATCTTCAAGCAGGTATGTTTTTATTTGCTCAGTAGCAGCAAGAATCCCCATAGCAAGCGTTAAATCGTACGATGAACCTTCTTTTTTTATATCAGCCGGAGCCATATTAACGGTAATTTGTTTACCGGGGATTTTATAGCCATTGTTTTTTAGCGCAGCATCAATACGTTGATGGCTCTCTTTCACGGCGTTATCGGGTAAACCAACTAAATAAAAATTTACACCAGGTACAACATTTACTTCTACGGTAATTTTTGTAGCTAATATGCCGTAAACCGCGCACCCATATACTTTAACAAGCATTATTTTAGAATTAAGAAATATTTTTTACTTTTAACGGATATAAATTTACTAAACTTATCAACCCAAATTTATATTGTTAATAAAACTAAAATGATGCAAAAAATTATTACGCTTTTGGCACTTACCTTTTCATTAAACATGTTAGCACAGGAAACTCCTAAAGTGGAGCTTAACTGTTATAACAAATGGGCTCAGAAATTTGATGAGCGCGGCGCAGAAGATATTACCGATGGCACCTATACAGATGTAATTATTTCTTTTAGGGCAGCCGCCAACGCAGAATGCTTCCAAGGCAAAGCAATTGTAAGAGATCGTAAAGTCGATCTGTTTTATATTATGTTGGATGATGGTACGTACGACCAAGTTCAACGTGTGTGGAAAAGCGATATTAAAGAAATTACTATTGGCAACGGCATAAGCAAAACGCTTATTACCAAAGATAACCAATTGGTAAATATTATCTGGCCTAAAAAAATTAAGGCGAAAAAAGCCGGGTTTAAAAAAGCACCAGAACCAACTGACGATTAATTCATGCCCGAAAAGAATAAACAGGTTTTATGCGAAGATTTAGGACTGATTGATTATAAGATCTGTTGGGATTACCAGGAAGAATTACAGCAAAAAATTGTTGCGCAAAAAACGATTAATCGCTCTTTGCCCGAAACAGAACAACAAATAACCAACAACTATATTTTATTTGTAGAACATCCGCACGTTTACACACTTGGTAAAAGCGGCGATGAAAATAATTTATTGATCTCTACCGAATTTTTAAAAGGGATTAACGCCACATACTACAAAATAAATCGTGGCGGAGATATTACGTATCATGGTCCCGGACAATTAGTAGTTTATCCTATTTTAGATCTGGAAAAGTTCTTTACCGATATACACAAATATTTACGCTTACTGGAAGAAACTGTAATTAAAATTTTGGCAGATTATGGCATTAAATCTGGTCGTAGTAAAAACGAAACGGGTGTGTGGTTAGATGCCGATACAAAAACGGCACGTAAAATTTGCGCCATTGGCGTGCATTGCAGCAGGTGGGTTACCAAGCATGGTTTGGCATTTAATGTAAATGCAGATATGAGTTATTTTAATCACATTGTGCCTTGTGGAATTACTGATAAAGCGGTTACTTCTTTAGAAAAAGAATTAGGACGTAAGATTGATATGGAAGAAGTTAAACGAAGGTTTAAAAAGTATTTTGCTGAGGTTTTTGAGTGTGAGGTAGATGCAAATAGCGAGTAAATTTTTGTCGCCGTCATTCCCAACTTGTTTCGGAATCTGTTTGAGATACTGAAACAAGTTCAGCACGACATTCCATTTTGAAAGAAAGCCTTAATAACCTAATTGTTATCCTTTCCTAAATGTGAAGCAAGTGCTAATTTAATTTCGCTATAACTATATTCTGCGCCTAATAATTGTTTGATAGGATTTACCAAAAACGTATCTAATGTTTTGGCAGCAGCAACAATTTCTTCTACTCGTTTATCAGCAACAATGCTGCTAACATCAATCTCTCCTTTAGCCGCGTAGTACGCTAAATGCCCTTCTATAGTGCTGTTTGCCATGTTTCTTGCTTGTGCAATTTCAACAATAGTTTTGCCTTGTGTAAATAAAACAAAACTTTCTTTTTTAGTGTCTATTTTCTCTTTCTTTACAATACTCTTTTTTTCTTTTGGAGTTTTTATTGGTTTTTTTTCAACAGGTTTTTCTTCTTCGTAATATACAACTTCTTTGTTTTCTGTTTCGGGTTTTGCGTGCGCTTGTTTTATTTGCTCTGCTCTTGTTTTATCATTTAAGATAATAGCTAAATCTTCTTTGGTAAATTCGGTGTTGTTTAAAAAAGCATTGACTAATAATTCGGCTTTGCCAATCAATTTTGTCTGCTCATAAAACTGCGTTTCCAATTCTAATAATTCATTAAAGTATGTTTTGATTTTTTTCTCTGTCTTGATTTTTTCTATCTGTAAAAAAATAGTTGCCGAACTCGTTTTAAAGAAGGGCAAGAAATATTCCTTGGCTGAAAATACCCGCCCTTTAAGTGTTTCCAAATAGCCCTCTTCTTTCAAACCAAAAATGTTTGACAGCTGATTTAAAAACTTATCTGCATTAGGTTTAATCGTATCTAATTCTTTTTTTAATTCAGTAGCCCATTTATAATGTTTTTGTTTGGCAGATTTTTTTTCATCCTTGCTGTAACTTTCTATATGCTCTTTTACATTAAAAGCAAGCACAGCAAAATCGAAACACTGCAACAAATAATTTCGTAAAAATACTAGGCTTTCTTTTTTAATTAAGTCGTTTAAGTTTTCTTGCTCTGTTTTTGTCTTGGCAAATTCAACCACTTTGGCATCTTGCGTTATACCATTATATCTTATCGCTGAGGTAAGCACTAAGCCCTGCATCGAGCGCAAACGCGATAAGGCAACATACGCTTGTCCGGGTGCAAAAGCTGCACCAATATCTATAATGGCTTTATCAAATGTTAATCCCTGACTTTTATGCACGGTAATTGCCCACGCTAATTTTACAGGATATTGTGTAAACGTGCCAACGGTTTGTTCTTCAATTTCATTGGTGGTTTCATTCAGTTTATATTTTATGTTTTCCCAAGTATATTTTTCAAGAAATAATTTTGTTCCGTCTTCAAATTGTACTTCAATATCATCTGCAGCAATAAAAGAAATGACACCAATTTTTCCATTAAAAAAGCGTTGTGCGCCTGTTGAATCATTTTTAACAAACATAACTTGGGCGCCTTTTTTAAGCTCTAAAGTTTTTTCTATCGGATACGCATATTCGTTAAAATCGTCTTCTATCAAGGCTTCGAAGAAGAATGATTTGTTTTTTAATTCTTGTAAAAAAGTTTTGTTCAGCTCAAGTGCTTTGTAATTGTGTGTGGTAAGTGTTATGTAATTTTCGTCGGCTTTCGGTTTAAAATCGGGGCGATAATACTTATTTAAAAGTTCAATATCGTATTCTGTAATTTGATTGTTACGTAAGTTATTTAGTAAAGAAATAAAAGTGTCATCTGCCTGACGATAAATTTTATCCAACTCAATATAAACCGGTTTTTCTTTTTGAAGAACTTGCGAATCGAAAAAATAAATACTCTTATAATGTGTTTTTAAAAACTCCCATTCTTCGTTTTTTATAACGGGTGGCAGTTGCAATAAATCTCCTATAAATAAAACCTGAACACCTCCAAACGGCGTCTGTTTACGGCGTACATAGCGCAACACCATATCAATGGCATCCAGTAAATCTGCACGCAACATACTTACCTCGTCAATAATTAAAAGTTCTAACTCACGCAAAAGTTTACGTTTGTTTTCGTGCATTTGTAAATTTTTGATAAGCGAAATTGGATCACTTATTTTTAAACTAACATGCTGCGAAGTATTAGTTTGATTAAGTGGAACATAAGCACCAAAAGGCAATTGAAACAACGAGTGAATGGTTACACCACCCGCGTTGATAGCCGCAATGCCCGTAGGCGCAACAATGATAGATTTTTTGTGCGTGTGCTGAACAATGTGTTTTAAAAAAGTTGTTTTGCCTGTGCCCGCTTTACCTGTAAGAAAAATATTTTTCTGTGTGTGATTAATAAATTTGGAAGCAAGTAAGGCAACATAATTTTGTTTGGTTGTGGCAGCAATCATCTTTCAAAAATAAAAACTCCTCGCCATAAAAATAAATTTGTTTGCCATATTATTTAAACAAAATAACTCATGATTGCGAGGAACGAAGCAACCAGTTTTTTCACTATTCTTTTTCCTTGACGAAAAAGAAACAAAAAGTTAAGAAAGTCTGATGGCAAATCGCACAAGCCACTCGGCGCCGCAGACTTTCGGGCTTGCACACACCTCCAAACTTAATTATCTGCATAATAAATTGCACTTAAAATATCAGTGCTAATCTGCGCCATCTGTAGCGAAAAAAGCATTAACTTATTCTCAATAAGTTTTTTAAATTTGTGAAACAATGAAGGCAGAAGATTTAATTCAACAAGCAGAAGATATTGCGGTGGCTATAGTACCGGAAAATACCGAAGATCTAAACGGTTGGATGGTGTATTTGGTAAACTTAAAAAACAATTCGTTAGAGAATGTTATTGTAAGCTCTAAAGGTTATGGCGAGATTGATAATCGTAATTTGCAGACATCTACATTGCGACATTTTATGGAGAAAGTAGAGCCGCATACCTGTTCTAAAATCGAACCTATTATGGAAGATGTTTTTGGGTTAGCAAATGAATATTGGGTTAGCTTTTACATTAACAAAATTATTTACGACAAAAAATTTGTGTTCTTACCCGAAAGCATTCAAGAAAATAATTTTATAACCATACCTTTTCTCAACAAAAAAGGCGTAATGATTAAATAACATGAACATAAACCAAATTCTTTTTTTAGATATTGAAACCGTACCCTTAGTGTATGATTACCAACAATTAAACGAGCCTTTTAAAAAACTTTGGGATTTAAAATGGCAATACCACAAGGAGGTTACACCCGAACAACAATACGCTAAAGCGGGTATTTATGCTGAGTTTGCTAAGGTGGTTTGCATTTGCGTTGGGTATTTCAATGGCGCAGAATTTAGAATAAAATCTTTTTATGGCGATGATGAAAAAATATTGTTAGAAGATTTTAAATCGACATTAGAAAAACATTTTTCTGAGCATGCCTTGTGCGCTCACAACGGCAAAGAATTTGATTTTCCGTTTATGTGTCGTAGAATGTTAGTTAACGAAATTTCTTTGCCTGATCTTTTACAGCTACAAGGAAAAAAACCTTGGGAAATTACACACCTTGATACGCTTGAGTTGTGGAAGTTTGGCGATTATAAAAGTTATACTTCTTTACAATTATTAGCTGCCTTATTTAACATCCCTACTCCAAAAGATGATATTGACGGCAGCCAGGTTGCTAAAGTTTATTATGAAGAAAAAAATTTAGAACGCATAAAAACTTATTGCGCAAAAGATGTAATAACCGTTGCACGTGTGTTGCAAAAAATGCGCGGCGAAAATGCTTTGCGCGATGAACAAGTAGTACAAACTAATTAATTTCGTACATTTGAGAGGTAAAATTTTATCATGGACATTCAAAACAGAAAAATAGAATTTGTGCAGTCTTTTTTAGGTTTGCAAAACGAACAAATTGTAGCTCAATTTGAAAAACTATTGAAGAGGAGTAAAAAGATTGAAGAGGAAAATTACCTAAAACCTTTATCTGTTGAAGAGCTTAATGAACGAATTTCACTGTCGGAAAAGGATTTTGAAAACAAACGTTTTAAAACAAGCACCCAACTTTTAGCCAAATACTAATTTGTGAGGTACAAAATAATTTGGTCAAAATTTTCAGAAAAACAAATTGACAATATTTTTGATTATTATTCAGAAAACGCAGGTTTGGCGGTTAGTAAAAAACTGATAAAAAGAATTGTTTCATCAACAAATATATTGATAACCAACCCCAAAACTGGAGCAATAGAAACACTGCTTAAAAACAGAAAAATTAAATACGTTATCTTGTAACATCTAATTATAAAATTATTTATTCGATTGATGAAACCAATCGTTTCATTAAAATATCAGATATTTTTGATGTTCGTCAAAATCCAATTAAAATAAAGCACAAAAATAAAAACCATGCAAAAGCTTGTATCTGTAATTGGTAGTGGAAGTTGGGCAACCGCCTTGGTAAAATTATTATCAAATAATTTGCAAGAGGTTAATTGGTTTATGCGCAGCGAGGATGATTGCAACTACGTAAAACAAAATCTACACAACCCACGTTACTTAAGTTCGGTACAGTTTAACGAGAACAAACTAAAACTTTTTTATGATGTGGAGGCTTGTATAAAAAATGCCGACATCATTATATTGGCCGTTCCATCAGCATTTTGCCATGCTACAATAAAAGATATTCCAAAAGAATTACTCGCCAATAAAACAATTTTCTCGGCCATTAAAGGCATCATTCCGCAATACAATTTAATTGTGGGCGAATATTTGCACAAACAGTTTGATGTTCCTTTAAATCAAATTGGTGTAATTGCCGGTCCTTGTCATGCCGAGGAAGTTGCGCTTGAAAAACTATCTTACCTAACACTTGCATGCACAAAAATAAAAAACGCAGAAACCTTAGCTGCTTTGCTTCGTTGCCGTTACATGAAAGTTACTTGCAGCGATGATATTTATGGTACCGAATATTCGGCCGTGCTTAAAAATGTGGTTGCCATTGCTGGCGGTGTTTGCCATGGGTTAGGGTATGGCGATAATTTTTTATCTGTGCTTGTTTCCAACGCCATTCAAGAAATCGAGCGCTTTGTAAAAGCCGTTCATCCAATTGACAGAGACATTAAAGCATCCGCTTACTTAGGCGATTTGCTAGTTACGGCTTATTCTCAGTTTAGTCGTAATAGAATGTTTGGAACTATGTTGGGCAAAGGATATTCCGTTAAAATGGCGCAGTTAGAAATGAACATGATTGCCGAAGGTTATTTTGCCGTTAAATGCGTACACGAAATAAATAAAACCTACCAAGTTGATATGCCCATTACGCAAGCCGTGTATAATATTTGTTATGAAAATATTTCGCCAAAGGTAGAAATGAAATTATTGGCCGATAAACTTTCTTAAAAAATTTTGGGCGTTCCGCTGGTTACAGCGTCGGGCTTTTCGCTACAAATCCTCGGCGATTACGCCTGTGGGTTTTTCACTACAATCCCTAACGCAAATACAAAACATTAATCAATCGTAGCACTTAAACCTTTGCTTAAAAGTGTTTCGCGCATAGATTTTAAATCGGTATAGGTTCCTTTTTTAACCGCGCACTTACCGTTATAGTGTACAATAAATGCGCACTGCTCGGCCTGTAACAAATTATGACTGCAAACATCCACAAGGGTTTCAATTACAAAGTCAAACGAGTTTACATCGTCGTTATGCAAGATCAAATCTCTTATTTGCTCCGTTTTTTTCTTAGCTAAAGGTTTTTCAAGAACTTCAGTATCCATCAAAAATTATTTCATCAAAGATATAAAATGTAAATCAAATCTATTTTTCATCAAAACTCGACAAAATATTTTTATTACATCCTTAAAAAACTAAACTAAAAATGCAATAGGTTTTTACCTTTGCCAAATGGAAAATAAAACTATTTGGAATGGTAACCCAACACTTCAAGATTTTGATTGGATGAATACCGGCAACATTGGTGAGGTATTAAATATAAAGTTTGAAGAATTGGGCAACGATTATTTAGTTGCCACCATGCCCGTTGATAAACGCACCATACAACCTTTTGGCATTTTACACGGAGGCGCATCGGTTGTATTGGCAGAAACTTTAGGCAGTGTGGCTTCTTTGCTTTGCGTAGATAGAGAAAACTTTATAGGTGTTGGTTTAGAAATAAATGCAAATCATGTAAAGGCTGTAAATAGTGGGCGAGTAAAAGGAATTTGTAAACCCTTGCACATTGGCGGGCGCACGCATGTGTGGGATATAAAAATTTATAACGATAAAGATGAATTAGTTTGCGTGAGTAGATTTACCTGCGCTGTTGTGGCTAAAAACAAATTACCTATTAATAAATAGACTTGAAAATTTTCAGACTTTTTATAATTATTTGTTTTGGATTGTTTCTGTTGGCGCACCTAACATTTACCTTATTGTATACATTGCCCCCTAACCTGGTTTCTTGTTCACTTAAACAAAAATCAAGCTCCTATATAAACCCTTTGTTTAACCAGGGCTGGGCTTTATTTGCACCTGTTCCACAACAAAATAAAAAAGTATATGTCAGTTATTTGCAAATGGATAATACCTGGGGTAAATGGCAAGATCCTTTTGAAAAATATTTAAGAGTGCATCAATCAGAACGCCTTTCAGCCAACGGAAAAGTTGTTTTAATTCTAAGTAGTACGATGCATTATTTATACTACGAGAACGAAGAAAAATTTAAAACAAAAAAGATTGTTTCGGGTGATACAACATCAGGCTATTATAAAGTTTTAAGAAATGAAGTGGAAAGAAAACTCCTGTGGAATTATAAAGAAAACAAAAAAATAAAATTAATTATTGAATACACTAATGCCGATTGTGAAAACAAACAAACTCATTATATATTTTACTCAAATTGAAGGTTGCGAATTACATACAAAGCTTTACCCAATCTTCGCTTAAAATTAGGCAAGCTAATTTGTTGCGTAAGCTTTTGTTTGGGTATTTAATTCTTAATTTTTTTCAAACAATACCTTTATTTGACACACTTTATGATGCGCAACACTCCCTTATTGCTACACAAAGCTTACATCAATTTACATTAACTACCTGTGTTAACTTACTTTCGGTAGATGGCTTAAAAAACTATTATTTATTTTTTATGGCAATTCAAATTATTGCTGTGTTTGCCGGTTTAATGGGCTTTCTACCAAGGCTAATGACCTTCATTGTTTTTTTTACCACCATTAATTTACAAAATAGAATTTACTCCACACTAACCGGCGGAGATTATTTATTGTGTTTAATGCTATTTTATTTATCGTTTATTTCTGATGGAAGAAGACAAAAAAATAAATACGTTGAAGAAATTACTAATGTATCTGATCGTACTTTTATTTTATTGTGTCAGCTGCAAGTGCTAATTGTTTATGCTGTTTCAGCTATTTATAAATGGCAAAGTTTAGAGTGGGTACAGGGCGTTGCTTTGCAAAAAATATTATTGATAGATGAATATTCTATTCCTGCTTTGCAAAGTATAGTTTGCGTATACCCACTTACTTTTAAATTTTTAACCTGGTCAGCCCTTTTGTACCAAACACTTTTTCCTTTAGTGATATTTTCAAAAAAATTAAAAAAGTATCTGATCATCACAGGAATAATTTTTCACCTATTTATAGCTATCGCCATGGGCTTGTTTAATTTTAGCTTGGTAATGATATGTTGTTATGTTTTGTTTTATGATTTTAGAACAACACAAGATAAAGTTAAAACAATTTAAACAAACAAAGCGCGTAACTCTTCTGCTTCATGCGGTTTCATTTTTCCGGCTAAAATTAAAGCTAATTGTTTGCGGCGCAAAGCGCCATCGTAACGCTCTATTTCTTCTTTTGTTTCCGGAATCAATTCCGGTACAGGTAATGGAGATCCGTTTTGATCGATAGCCACAAATGTGTAAATGGCATCGTTACATTTACGGCGTTTACCTGTAACCAAATCTTCTACAAACACATCAATATAAACCTCCATACTGGAGTTAAAAGAACGAGAAACTTTTGCCTCAAGCGTTACAACACTACCTAATTTAATGGGTTCTTTAAACGATACGTTGTTTACGGTTGCCGTTACAACAACACGGTTCGAGTGACGTTGTGCCGAAATTGCGGCCGCTGTATCCATCCACTCTAACAATCGTCCGCCAAAAAAATTTCCTAATGCGTTTGTATCATTAGGTAAAATGTGTTGCGTGCTTATCGTCAGCGATTCTGCTGCGCGTTTTGGGTGTAGGCTCATTTTTTTGCGATTAAATCTTTAGGATAACAAATAAAATACTTTTTTACGGTTTTAGACAACACTTCTACATTTAGTTGATCTCCGGCTTCGGCAATATCAATCACGGTACCATTATTCATTAAAATATTAATTTTTAAATTATCTGTTTTGTAGGCGCTGTTTTCAACTTCTCCATTCACTATAAAAAACCCAGCTTCTTTCTCTGTAATTTTATATTGTTTAGCGCATTTTTCAAGCATATCTTTTTTAGGCGTAAGTTCAGCTTTTTCTCTTTTTAATTCAATCCGAAAAAGTTTTCTGTTTACTAAACTTTGACAAAGGGTTGAAAGAATTTTATCTTCATGCTGCGTCCACACTTTAACCGAGGTAAAAAGGTCGTAATCATCCAGCAAGGCAAAGTTTTCTAGAATAGTTTCATCAGTTGCAAAATCTTTTTTAGAAAAATCGTTCTTTAAGAAAACAGAAAGTGCCGGCGTAGCAAACAAATCAACACCTTTTGCGGATAATTGCTTTGCACGCACTAAAATATTTACCAGCATATTTTCGGCAGAGACAACTGTTTTGTGCAAATAAACTTGCCAGTACATTAACCTTCGAGCAATAATAAATTTTTCGATAGAATAAATTCCTTTCTCTTCAATAACCAACTCATCATTTTTTACATTCAACATTTTAATAATGCGATCGCTGCTGATAACACCTTCTGAAACACCTGTAAAAAAACTATCCCTCCTTAGGTAATCAAGCCTGTCCATATCCAACTGAGAGCTTACTAATTGATGCAGGAATTTCTTTTTATACTGATTATTAAAAATTTTTATTGCTAAAGAAAGTTTTCCGTTATACTGTTTGTTTAGTTTTTGCATTAACAGATCAGAAATATCTTCGTGGTTAATGCCTTGTACAATAGCATGTTCCAGCGCATGAGAAAATGGCCCATGTCCAATATCGTGCAATAAAATAGCAATGGTTACACCTTGTACTTCTTCGTTGGTAATTTTAATTTGTTTGGATTGCAACACTTTAATGGCCTCTGTCATTAAATACATAGCGCCAATAGCATGATGAAACCTAGTGTGTAGCGCCCCCGGATAAACTAAATTAGTTAAACCCAATTGTTTAATGCGACGCAAACGCTGAAAATACGGGTGATTTATAAGCTCGTAAATAAAATCATCGGGTAAGGTAACAAAACCATAAATGGGATCATTAATTATTTTGCGTTTGTTGGTTTGGCGGATCATAAATACGGGTTTTCAAATATACGATGGATTTTTGATTGACTTGGAAATAGTACGCAAAAACAGTACGTTTGTATAGTAAAGTATGTTTATTATATGAGCACAGTTTTAGTTACCGGCGCCGATGGTTTTATTGGCAGTCATTTGGTTGAGCAATTGATAAATGAAGAACATAAAGTAAAAGCTTTTGTTTATTATAATTCGTTTAATTCCTGGGGCTGGTTAGATAGTTTACCAAAGGAAACGTTGGCTAAAATTGAAATTTTCTCCGGAGATATACGTGACCCAAATGGCGTGCGTACCGCTGTTAAAGGCGTTGATACCATTTACCATTTAGCTGCGCTGATTGCCATTCCATACAGTTATCACTCACCCGATAGCTATGTAGATACGAATGTTAAAGGTACCTTGAATGTTTTACAAGCCGCTAAAGACCTTGGTGTGCAACGCGTTTTGGTAACATCTACTTCCGAGGTTTATGGAACTGCCATGTATGTGCCTATTGATGAGAAACATCCAAAGCAAGGACAATCGCCGTATTCGGCCACAAAAATTGGTGCCGATGCTATGGCAGATTCTTTTTACCGAAGCTTTAATTTGCCGGTAACCATTGTTAGACCGTTTAATACATACGGACCACGACAAAGCGCCAGGGCTATTATTCCAACCGTTATTACACAATTATTAGCCGGAAAAACAGAAATTAAATTAGGTGCGCTTCACCCCACAAGAGATTTGTTATTTGTGAAAGATACCGTAAATGGATTTGTAGAAATTGCAAAATCGGATAAAACAATCGGCGAAGAAATAAACATTGCCACGCAAGAAGAAATTTCTATCCAAAATTTGGCGCAAACATTAATTGGATTAATTAATCCAAAAGCAAAAATTATAACCGATGATGCCCGTTTACGTCCTGAGAAAAGCGAAGTGGAAAGATTATTAGGTTCTGCCGAAAAAATAAAAACGCTAACCAACTGGAAACCTCAATACAAATTAAACGAAGGATTAAAGCATACCATAGAGTGGTTTAGCCAAACTGAAAACTCAAAAAACTACAAAGCAGATATTTATAATGTATAAGCCTGTTGTCGAATTTATAAAAACACAATTCCCTAACCAGGATTTTATTCCTTTACACGAACCACGCTTTACGGGCAACGAAAAAAAATATTTGCTTGATTGTATCGATTCTACTTTTGTTTCTTCGGTAGGAAAATATGTAGATGATTTTGAAAAACAAATTGCCGCATACACAGGTGCAAAATATGCCGTGGCTATTGTAAACGGTACGGCAGCCTTACACATGGCTATGATTGTAGCCAATGTAAAACAGAATGACATAGTTATTACCCAACCTTTAAGTTTTATTGCTACTTGCAATGCCATTAGCTACATCGGTGCTTCGCCTGTTTTTGTAGATGTTGACATGGATACGATGGGTTTAAGCCCCGATAAATTAAAAACTTATTTACAGGAATTCGCTGTAAAAAAAGCAGATGGATTTTCGTATCATAAAACAACCAATCAAAAAATTGCAGCCGTTGTACCTATGCATACTTTTGGTCACCCGGCTCGTGTAGATGAAATAGCCGCAATTTGTAATGAATACAACATTGCTTTGGTGGAAGATGCTGCGGAATCGATAGGTAGTTATTACAAAGAAAAACATACGGGTACCTTTGGTTTGCTTGGCACGTTTAGTTTTAATGGAAATAAAACCATAACAGCCGGGGGCGGCGGTGCTATTATAACAAATAACGAAGCATTAGCCAAACGTGCAAAATATTTAACTACGCAGGCAAAAGTGCCACATCGTTGGAATTTTGTACACGATGAAATTGGTTATAACTACCGAATGCCCAATATTAACGCGGCTTTGATGTGTGCTCAGTTAGAAGAATTAAATTCTTTTTTAGAAAACAAAAGAGAATTAGCAAACAGCTATAAAGATTTTTTTAAAGGAAATGATATTCAGTTTGTAAACGAACCAATGCATTCAAAATCTAATTATTGGTTGTGTACAGTGTTGTTACAAGATGCAAAAAGACGAGATGAGTTTTTACAATACACAAATGATATGGGGGTAATGACTCGTCCTGCCTGGGCTTTGATGAGTAAGCTACCCATGTTTAAAGATGCGTTGCATGGCAATTTAGATAACGCACAAGCATTAGAAGACAGATTAGTGAATATACCCAGTAGCGTACAAATTAAAAAATAAGTTTGAATTGCGAAATGCAAAAAGTGTTGATCATAGCAGAAGCCGGCGTTAACCACAACGGAAACATGGAGATGGCTAAACAGCTTATTGATGTGGCTGTTGATGCAGGTGTTGATTATGTGAAATTTCAAACCTTTAAAACCGAAAAACTAGTCAGTGCTTCTGCAAAAAAAGCAGAGTATCAGCAAAAAAACATGAACGATGTTTCTTCTGATTCTCAATTTGACATGCTAAAGAAATTAGAATTAAGCGAAGCGCAACATCATGAATTAATAGCGTATTGCAAGCAACGAAAAATTTGCTTTTTATCTACTGCATTTGATTTAGAAAGTATTGATTTGCTAAACTCTTTAGGCATTGATTTATTTAAGATACCTTCGGGAGAAATTACTAACTTACCTTACATAAAAAAAATAGGTGCCTTAAACAAACAAGTTATTGTGTCTACCGGCATGTGTGTGATGCAAGAAATTGCAGACACCATTAATGAACTTATAAAAGCAGGTACAGCCAAAGAAAAAATTTCTGTTTTGCATTGCACAACCGATTACCCAACTGCTATGCAAGATGTAAACCTAAATGCGATGTTGAGTATTAAGAAACAACTTAATGTGCCTGTTGGATATTCAGACCATACGTTGGGTATAGAAGTGCCGGTTGCTGCTGTAGCTATGGGCGCTGTTATTATTGAAAAACATTTTACCTTAGATAAAACATTGCCCGGCCCCGATCATAAAGCTTCGCTTGAACCAAACGAATTAAAAGCTATGGTTAAAGCCATACGTAATATTGAACAAGCATTGGGTTGGGCAAACAAACAACCATCTGAAACTGAAAAGAAAAATAGGTTGGTTGCGCGTAAGAGCATTCATTTAGTAAAATCATTATTTAAAAATCATCTTCTTACCGAAAGCGATTTAATTATGAAACGCCCCGGTGATGGTATTTCTCCTATGAAAATGGCTGAAGTAATAGGCAAAAAAATTAAAACAGATCTTGAAACAGAACATAAATTAATTTGGGAGGATTTGGAGTGAATATAATTGTTCTTACAAGTTCGCGCGCTGATTATGGAATTTATCTTCCCTTATTAAAGAAATTAAAAGCAGATAATTTTTTTAATTTACAGATAATTGCCTTTGGAACTCATCTGTCCAAAAAATACGGCGAAACTATTAATCAAATTTTAAATGATGGTTTTGATGTTGCTTATAAAATTGAAACATTGTTAGATGGCGATTCTCCTAAAACAATAGCTAAATCAATGGCTTTAACCATTGATAAATTTTCTTCCATGTGGGAGAAAGAAAGATCAACAGCCGATTTAATTTTATGCTTAGGCGATAGATATGAAATGTTTGCCGCAGTTACATCTTCAGTTCCTTTTAATATTCCTGTCGCACACATACATGGCGGAGAAACAACTTTAGGCGCTATTGATAACGCCTTCAGACATTCGCTTACCTCTATATCTAAGCTTCATTTTGTTTCTACGGCTAATCATGCAAAACGCGTAGAGCAAATTATTAATTCTAAAGAAAACATTTACAACGTAGGTGCTTTAAGTTTAGATAATCTAAATGACATACAATTACTAAGAAGAAATCAATTCAAAGAAAAATTTAATATACAATTAAACAATCCGGTGTTGGTTACGTTTCATCCGGAAACTATTGCATTTAAAAAAAACGAAGAATATATAAATGAACTAATTTTCGCGCTTGATACTTTAAATAATCAAATTTTAATTACCATGCCTAATGCAGATACTTCAGGAAATATTATCAGAGATAAAATAGGGGAATTTGCAAAAAGAAGATCAAAGGTAATTACAGTTGAATCTTTAGGCACACAAGGTTATTTTTCTTGTTTGCAACATTGTGCTTTTGTATTGGGTAATTCTTCTAGTGGAATTATAGAAGCAGCTTCATTTGGAAAATATGTGCTAAATTTGGGTAACAGACAATTGGGAAGAGATAGAGGGGAAAATGTTATTGATTGTGAGATTGAAAAAGATAAAATATTAAATGCTGTTAAAGTGATAAATACACTTCCAAAATTAGATAAGAAAAATATTTATGGCGATGGGCATACTGCCGATAAAATAATTGCAGTATTAAAAAGAGATTTAAGGTAGGATGAAGAGTAAGTTAAAATATCTTTTAGTTTTTCTAACTCTTTCTATGGGATTAAAAGCGCAATTACCCAAGTGGATAGTAGGTGGCTCTGAACAAAATGCAAATAGTACTTTCCATCCTTACGGATCGGGAAACTTAAATTTCTACGAAGTAAATTTTGTTGGAGCATTATCTTCCACACAAAGAACAGTTGGCACATCTATACAAAACATAAAAAGCCTGGGTACGCAGGATGTAATGCAGACTGTTGTTGATACAACAACAAATACAGTATTATTCTATGCCTTTGGTGCGGTATCGTTTCAATTATAAGATAAGTGAAAAACATAGCATTAATAGGATATTGTGGGCACGCATTTGTAGTGGCAGAAATTTTTGCGTCTATGCAACAAACAGTAAGTGCTTATACGGATTTGGAGAAAAAGCAAAAAAATCCTTACGATTTAATCTATTTAGGAAATGAAAACGAAGTGGTTGTAATAGAAAAATTAAAAGACTATGCCTACTTTGTAAGCACAGGCGATAACGCACTTCGTAAAAAAATTACCACAAAACTCATTAAACAAATTAGCCATCCCATAAACGCGTTTCATTCTTCAGCTATTATTAGTACAAGTTTAGAAGCTGGTTACGGAAATATGATCGCTGCTAACGTAACTATTAACGCACAAGTAAAAATTGGCAATGGCGTTATCTGTAATACAGCTTGTATTATAGAACACGAATGCATTGTTGAAGATTTCGCACACATTGCACCGGGTGCTGTTCTTTGCGGAAATGTTTTTATTGGAGAAAATTCATTTATTGGCGCTAACGCAGTAATTAAACAAGGCGTAAAAATTGGCAAAAATGTTATTGTGGGTGCAGGTGCCGTTATTTTAAAAGATATTGCAGATAATAAAAAAGTAGTGGGCAACCCACATCGTATATTATGATTGACTTAAATAAATTTACATTTTTAGAAAATGGTTCTGCCAGAGAAGCCTTACAGCTGTTTAATGAAATTGCCATCCCTAACATGGCCATTTTTATTGTAGATGACAACAACAAACTAATTGGCTCTTTAACCGACGGCGACATAAGAAGAGGTTTGCTTAAAGGTTTAAACATCGATACGCCAGTTGCCGACTTTATGAATGCCACGAGTAAATACTTTATTGATGGCGAAAATAACTTCGAAAAAGTAAATGCATATCGCGAAAATAAAATTCGTTTTGTACCTGTAGTGGATGCGCAAATAAAAATTATTCGTATTGCCGACTTGGAAAAATTACGTTCTATTATTCCCGTTGACGTAGTATTGATGGCCGGTGGCAAAGGCGAGCGCCTAAAACCGCTTACCGATAACACACCAAAGCCCATGCTAAAAATTGGCGACCAACCCATCATTGTAAGAAATCTGCAACGATTAATTAATTACGGTGTAAACAACTTTCATGTTTCTGTGCGACACATGGCAGCGCAAATAGAAAGCGGCATTAAAGAATATAAAACAGAAAACGCAACGATTAATTTTGTAAAAGAAAATGCACCGTTGGGCACCATTGGTTCGGTAAAACTAATTCCACATTTTGTAAATGATGCAGTATTAGTTATGAATTCTGACCTGTTGACTAATATAGATTTTGCAGATTTTTATACCAAATTTATTTCCTCCAAAGCAGATATGTTGGTTGCAACTATACCTTACAATATAGATGTACCTTACGCTATTATGGATATCAATGCGCAAGAAGAGGTAACCGGCTTTAGCGAAAAACCACGCTTTACTTATTACTCCAACGCAGGCATTTATTTATTTAAAAAAGAACTTATCAAATTAATTCCCAATAACGAAGCCTTTGATGCCACACATTTTATGGAGCAAGTAATTGCCACAAAAAAGAAATTACTTTCTTACCCTATCTTAGGCTACTGGCTTGATATTGGTCGTATAGAAGATTACAACAAAGCCCAGGAAGCCGTTAAGCACATTAATTTTTAAAATCTAAATTTTATTTTGAGCGTTTCGCTGGTTACAGCGTCGGGCTTTACGTTGCAAGTTTTGTTGATTTAGCTCATTGTTTTAGTTTTTTAATTGCTTCGCAGAATGCTGAAAAAGCATTTCAACAAAAACTTTACACTTCAATCCCTAACGCAAAAACTATTTCTAAAGGGGAAAATCAATTATATTTCCTAAACACAGGCTTAATAGCTCTGCCAACTAAATAATCTTTAACATTTGCGTTAATAGCTTTTTTGTAAACCTGTAACGCTTTTTTAGTGGCTTCTAAAGTAAGTTTAAGTTCCTCTTCTTTATGTCCAAAAGAAAGCGCAATCCAAGGCATTAAAACACCATTCTTAATCATCTCTTGCGAGAAGAGTGTTCTAAACTCTAACGAAATATTCTTGTCTTTATCTCTTGTAAAATAAATAGGCGAACAAGCGTAACCTTCTACATTAAAATGATCTGCCAATCCTAAAGAAGCAGCAATTTCATTCATGCCGTTCACCAACTTCTTACCATAACTCCAAAGATGATTAACTACGTTTTGTTTTTGATATACCTCAACCGTTTTAATAAAGGCACCTAATGAAGTCATTTCAGAACCATGTGTAGTGCTAATTAAAAAAACACGCTCGGCACCTTCTTCTAAAATGCCACCTAGGTTCATAATTTCTCTTTTACCAATTAATGCCGATAGCGGAAACCCGTTAGCCATGCCCTTTCCAAAGGTTGCCAAATCAGGCTCTATATCAAATGTTTTCATCGCACCCTGTAAGTCCCAACGAAAACCGGTAATCATTTCATCTAAAATAAAAACAGCATTATGTTTTTTACACAAAGCTTTTACTTGATGTAAAAAGTGTTTTGTTTTATCAAGATGTTCTTTGCAATTTGGTTTCTCTAATAAATTGATTGCATCCGGACAAGGAGAAATATAACTAGCGGGCTCTAAAATTACACAGGCAATTTGATCTGGATTCTCCGTAAATAATTTTTCTAGCGAAGCAATGTTGTTGTAATTAAAACGCAGGCTGCTTGTTTTATTATCTGCCGGAATTCCTTTGTCCATTGGTGTTGTACCAATAAACCAATCGTCATACGTAAAGAAAGGATGTTCTGCGCAAATGGCAACGAACTTTCTGTTAGTATAAGCGCGTGCTAATTTTACTGCGGCGGTTGTAACAGTTGAACCACTTTTACCAAATTTAACCATATCTGCCCAAGGAAATAAACTCACCATAAGTTCGGCAGCATTTAATTCGGTAAGTGATGCGCGAGTAAGGTTTACACCCTTTTTAATTTCGGCAATAGCCGCGTTTGATACATCTTCATAATCATACCCAAGTGTAATGGAACGAAGACCCATCCCGTAATCTAAAAATTTATTGCCCTCGGCATCCCATATATAAGCACCTTTGCCGTTCTCTAAAATAGTGGGCGCGTTTTCAGGATATTGGTCGTCACCACGGCTATACGTATGCGCACCACCGGGAATAAGTTCGTGTAGTTTTTTCTGATACTCTTTATTTTTGCCCATCGATTTAACTTGTTATAGTTATTTAATTTTTGTCAAGTTGAATTCGCATGAAATTTATTCTTTAGAATAATTATTGTTGATGCTCATTTCACTTTGTTTTTCGGAATTATAATTGTCCCAATAAATTTTTTTTAAAGAAGCATTGATCTTATATAGATCATTCTTTTCTACAAAAGTAATCAGTTCTTTATCAGGGGTAGAAATAATTTTTTCTTTTAGTTGATTAATTATTTGGCAGAAAAAAACAGCATCTTCTTGGTAATCCAATGTAAAGCGCAAGTCACCCATAATATCATATTCGCCCAACGATTTTTCCCAGGTAACGGGTTCTTTAAAAATGCGCCCCCAACCGGTTTCTAATTTTTTATCAGAAATATTATTTACACTTTCTTCCAAATAAGAAACGGAATATCCACCCACATTCAAACCAATAGGCAAACCGGATGTTACAAAAGAAGTATGTTTGTTTTTGTCGTTTAACATTTGATTGAATACAACTCGTGCAGCATGCGTACTGCAAAGTATATCATCTCCATCAATAGAAATAATATGCGTTAAATTAAAATGTTTGGCGCATTGTAAATGCCTTAATGGAATGTTATCATCACTGCCTTGAAAAAATTGACAACCTGTATTTCTTACAGCGATTGAAAAATTTTTATTCTCAGGTTTTTCGGAAGTAGCGATGATCAAACAAATTTGCTGTGCTTTAATTTCTTTTTCAAATTCAAACTCAAAACGTTTTATAAGCCAATAAATTAATGGCTGTCTGTTCGCTTCTATTAAGTGTTTTCTTGCCAGTCGGCTAGAACCCATTCTGGCGGTAATAAGTACGCCTATCATAGATTTACGTTTACAAACTTTTTCTCAGCATAAGATCTTTCCATTAGGTATAAAACTTTTAAAACTTTATGGTCTTCCTCCAACGTATTTACATACGAAGAAGGATTTTCTATTCCTTTAAAGAACGCGCTCATTTCATCAATATACATTTGCTCGGTTATATTTTTATTATAACCGCTTGCCGCAGAAATTGTTTCGTATTCAAACACTTCCCACTCTTGTTTATCATGATGAAAAACTTTTACGCAGTTAGCATTCCAATCCCATTCCAATTGCTTTTCAGATCCATTAATAACCAAGCGACGAGCGGCATTGCGTGTAACCACATCAACCGTAAGCATCATGGTAAAGTTGCCGAAATCTAAAATACTGTTGTAGGTATCATCAATATCGGGTGCACCTTCAATATCAATGGTCTTTTTTACGGTAGCTACAAGTTGTTTAGGAAAGCCAAAAAGTTTGGTCATCCATGTCAACTCAAACGGAACAATTTCACGCGCGCCGCCCGTTTCTTTTTTGGAAACATAAAACTCACTTACCTTTTCGTAGGTATGCCAATCGGGCAAGTAACCCCCCATGTGGTACATAATATTGCTGATACTACCTAAGTAATTGTTTTGTATAAGCTGAAATAATTTTTTTATGGCCGGATGAAAAAATAAAGTAGAAGATGGTGCGGCCAATATATTTTTTTGTTTTGCCAACGCAATAATTTCTTTCATACCTGTATCAACCACACTGGCTTCTACAAAAAAAGGAATGTTTAAATCAAGCGCTTTTTTCATGTAGATATGATGTATATCGGGTGGTAAAGAAATAATAAACGCTTTAGCGGATGAGGCTTTTAAGGCTTCTTCAAAACCTGTAAAACAATTTATTTTGTAAAGAGAAGAAGCTTCTTTTGCACGATCTTCTCTTTTGTCAAAACCAAAAACAGTTGTACAACCTAAAGCCTGCAAGTTACGTATGCGGCGTTTGCCCATAGAACCCAAGCCAATTACTAAAACAGAAACGTTCATGTGTTATTTTTTTGAATATCCGTAACCATAACCATATCCGTATCCATATCCATACCCATATCCCGAACTGCCGTATTTAGTATAGTAGTAAGCTTTGCTGTGTGGTTTAACGCCATTAAGAATATAAGCAAAGTTATGCACTTTGTTGGTTTCTATAAGATCATCTACAAAATTTAAAATTTGTTTGCTGGCATGTTTGGTGTTAAGGACAAATAAAGATATATCGGCGTATTGCATCAAGTAGATAGAATCGCTTATTAAACCGGCGGGTGGTGTGTCAATAACAGTGTAATCGTAATTTGCTTTACCGTAAAAAAGTATATCGCGTAGTTCGTCTGACAGTAACATCTCTGATGGGTTTGGTGGAATAGGACCTGACAAAAGCACCTCTAAATTTTCTATTTTAGTTTTTCTTATACATTCTTGTATAGTATTTTGCTTAACCACAATGGTACTAATACCTTTTTCGGCCGTCATTTCCAGCGCTTTTTGTACACGCGGTTTATGTAGGTCAAGCTCTAATAATAAAATTTTTTTTCCGCCTTTGGCTAACATGGTAGCTAAGTTTAATGAGCAAAATGTTTTACCTTCGCCCGGCGCGTTAGATGTAAATAAAATAATTTTTGGCCCAGGTGTGGTGTTTAAATACTGTAAGTTGGTTCTAAGTGTCCTAAAGCTTTCGGCTATTTGAGATTTTGGCTCTTCATCAACTACAATACCAATTGGCGATAAATTTTTTACCTGCATTAAGTCGCCTAAAACAGGGGTTTCTGTCATTTCTTTTAACTCTACTGTATTTTGTATGGTTGTAAAAAAGAAGAAGCGAAGCAAAATTATAAGCACACTTAAAATAGCGCCAATAAAAACATATTTTAAAATTATTTTCTTCTTATCTGGGTTTACAAGCCCCGATGCACGCGGACTTTCAATTACTTTAGTTTCGGGTATGATAGATGCGCGTGCAATATAGGTGTTAGCTCTTTTTTGTAAAAGAAAATTATATAAGCCTTCGTTTACCGTTAAGTTGCGTTGTATACCAAGTAAATCTCGTTGTTTTTGGGGTATTGTTTTTATACTGCTTATATAGGTATTAATTTCTGTGTTTATGTTTTCTATAATTCGTTTTAGTGCGTTACGGGCATTATTTATATACACCAACAGATCTTGCTTTGTTTTTTTAATATTGCTTTCTACCTGAGCAACGGCATAATTTTTTTCTTTAGATGTGTTGCGCATATCATTTAATTGCGTTTGCAAACTATATAATTGCCCGGCAGATTTTACCAAAAACGCATCTGAATTATTTACAAAGGCAGAGGGTGGTAAAAACTGCGGGTCTTTATCTTCTATGATATATTTTTCAAGATCATTTAAGCCTTCAATTTGTAGGTTTAATTGGGTACGTTGGTTATCATAGGTACTTAACTTATTAAAATAATCTCCTTCTTCGTGGCTTAAGTCAAGTATGTTTTTATTTGATTTATAATTTTGCATGGTATCCTCAAAAAACTTCAGCTGCGCAGATACTTCTGTCATTTGCCTGTCTATATATTGAATAGTTCTTTCATTAAGATTAATCCTGCTTTGCAATGAGTTATCGATATAAATTTTAGAAAGTGTATCTAAAAACAGTTTGCCCCTTGCAACTAAGTTATCCTGTACAGATAGTTTTAAAATATTGGTATAATCGGGATTCTCTACTTTTAAACGATTTTGAAAACTATATACTAATGATTCCAGGGAATGTATCCTAAACTCGTACTGAATATTTTTACGTTCTTTAATGCCAACAGCCGTCGTTGCATCCGAAGAAATTAGCAAGTCGTAATTAATGGTTATCAACTCTTTACCAAAAGTGCCCAACTGTTTAATTTCTTTATCGCCTTCTTTATAAGAAATCTGGTATGTTTTTTCGCTTAAAATTTTAAAGGAAATAGGCTGCTCATAAAAGCTTGAATTTACGGTTGTTACCAATACAGAAAAAGGCATGCCGGTAAATTCTTCTTTGGTTCTAACGCGGCCAACAATGTAATAAGAAACCTGTATCTGGGATTTTAACCTGTCAATTACTTTTTCGATAAGATCGTATGATTTGATTACGCGTGTTTCGTTAGAATTATCAACGTAAGAACCCGTTAAACCGCCGTAAAAATCACCCTCGCTTACAAGGCTTCCTTTGTTGTATTGATCATTACTTTTTAATAACAATTGGGTAGATACCTGATAGGTTTCAAACTCTCTATAAGCTATAAAATAACCTATTAAATAAAAAATAGAAACGAGTATAATGGGCAAATACCAGTTTTGAACAATGGTGCGCCAGATAACTTTTAAGTCATCAAATTTTAAAACAGATACATTATCTTTTTTGGCCAAGTAATGGTTTTAAGGGCGAAATTACAATTTATTTGCAATTTTAACGTAGCCTGTATTGTTTTATTTCATACATTAGCCCTTTAATTTTAAGTTTAAAAAATGAAAATATTTTCAAAAATACTTCTTGCGGCGCTGTTTTTACTTTCTGCCAGCGTAAGTTTTTCTATTCCAAGCAAACCTCCCCCTCCTCCGGGTGGTGGTGGCGCCAGCTGTTGGCCGCCTCCTTGCACGCCAATTGATAACGGCATAATTTTTCTTATAGCAATTGCCGCTTTATATGCCGGTAAAAAACTGTACGATTTTCAAAAAAGAGCTAAAGCTTAATCCTTCCTTTTTTATTTAACTTATTAAAAAAATAATGGCTTATCCACAAAGCCGTGTTTTTGTTATCTTCGCCTCTCTAAATTTTAAAAAATGAACAATTCTAATAAGCAAGATGCGCTCGATTATCACTCACAAGGCCGTCCCGGAAAAATAGAAGTTGTACCTACTAAACCATATTCAACACAACGAGACCTTACACTAGCATACTCTCCCGGCGTTGCAGAGCCTTGTTTAGAAATAGAAAAAAATCCGGAGGATGCTTATAAATACACGGCTAAAGGAAATTTAGTAGCTGTAATTTCTAACGGTACAGCTGTACTTGGCTTAGGAGATATTGGCGCTTTAGCAGGAAAACCTGTAATGGAAGGTAAAGGTTTATTATTTAAGATCTTTGCCGATATTGATGTTTTTGATATTGAAGTGGATACAAAAAATGTTGACGAATTTGTAAACACCGTAAAAAATATTGCCTGCACCTTTGGTGGAATTAACTTAGAAGACATTAAATCTCCCGAGTGTTTTGAGATTGAACGTCGTTTAAAAGCTGAGTTAAACATTCCGCTAATGCACGATGACCAGCACGGTACTGCAATCATTTCCTCTGCGGGATTAATGAACGCAGTTGAAATTTCCGGCAAAAAATTAAGTGAAGTAAAGCTGGTTATTAATGGCGCCGGTGCATCTGCTATTTCTTGTGCCAAACTTTATATATCTGTAGGCGTTACCAAAGAAAACATTTTAATGTACGATAGCAAAGGTGCATTAACCATTGATAGAAACGATTTGGATGAACACAAAACTTTTTTCGCATCAACTCGTAAAGGCGTTGATAAATTAGTAGATGGAATGAAAGGCGCTGATGTTTTTGTTGGACTATCTAAAGGAAATATTTTAAATAAAGAAATGGTAAAAAGCATGGCGCCCAACTGCATTGTGTTTGCGCTTGCCAATCCAAACCCCGAAATTTCTTACGAAGATGCTATTGCTGCTCGTCCTGATATTATTGTAGCAACAGGTCGTAGCGATAATCCAAATCAGGTAAATAATGTGTTAGGGTTTCCGTTCATTTTCCGAGGTGCGCTTGATGTACGTGCAAATTGCATTAACGAAGAAATGAAATTGGCAGCCGTTAAAGCCATTGCCGATTTAGCAAAAGAAGCTGTGCCTGATTATGTAAACTTAGCGTATGGTGCAAAAAATTTAAGCTTTGGCTCAGATTATATCATCCCAAAACCGATAGATAATCGTTTAATATCAACCGTATCTCCTGCTGTGGCAAAGGCCGCCATGGATTCTGGAGTGGCTGCACATAAAATTACCGATTGGGAAGCGTATAAATTAGAACTAGATAATCGTTTAGGAAAAGATAACCGTTTAATGCGTGCCTTGGTTAACAAAGCCAAAACAAACCCTAAACGCGTGGTGTTTGGTGAGGCAAATACCTACAAAATTTTAAAAGCTGCGCAAATGGTGCGCGATGAAGGCATTGCAAAACCAATTTTACTAGGAAATAAAGAAAAAATTAATAAGCTAATGACCGAGCATCATTTGGATATACATGATATACAAATTATTGATCCATTTGATAACGAAAACGAAGCTTTAAGAAACAATTATGCAGATTTGCTTTTTGCAAAACGTAAGCGTAAAGGATTAACTATGTATGAATGCCGCCGTAAAATGACCGAAAGAAATTATTTTGGTTCCATGATGGTTGAAACAGGTGCGGCAGATGCTTTCATTTCGGGTTTGACAAGAAAATATTCTGCCCCGGTAATTCCGGCTATTCATTGTATTGGTGTTGAAGAAGGTCATTCTCGCTTAGCGGGATTATATATTATGGTAACAAAACGCGGACCAATCTTTTTTGCAGATTGTACCATGAATGTGGATCCTACCGCAGAAGAATTAGTTGAAATTACCACACTTACCGCCAAAACCGTAAAACAATTTAATGTTACGCCGCGCGTTGCTATGCTATCTTACACAAACTTTGGATCTAGCGAAGGAGAAGTTCCTAAAAAAATGCAAAAGGCGGTTAAAATTTTACATAAAGATTATCCCGGGCTTATTGTTGATGGCGACTTGCAAGCAAATTTTGCCCTAAATAACGATTTGTTAAAAGAAGAATTTTCTTTCTCTACCCTGGCAGATAAAGATGTGAATACATTGATTTTTCCAAATCTTTCATCAGCAAATATTGCGTACAAACTAATGCAAGAATTAGGTGGCGCAGAGGCAATTGGCCCTATTTTAATGGGATTGAAAAAACCAGTGCACGTGCTGCAATTAGGTAGCTCTGTTAGAGAAATTGTAAACATGGTAACCATTGCTGTTGTTGATGCCCAAAACAAAAAGTAAAAAAATGGCACGCAGTTAACACAGATGATTATGATTTACGCTGATAAATTAAAAAAACAAAATCATTTTTAATCTCAACAATCCGCGTATTCGCGTTCCATAACTGAAAAAAAGTATGATTGATTTTATAAAAGGAAGGATTTCAGAAAAAAACCCCGCATTTATAGTGCTTGAAACCGGTAATATTGGTTACGCGCTTAATATTTCTCTTAGTACATACACTAAAATTGCCGATTCTACCGAATGCAAATTATTTGTAGAACAGGTTTTTGTAAGAGATGATAACCCAAAACATTACGGCTTTTTTGATGTAGATGAACGCGATATTTTCCGAAAGGTAATTTCCGTTTCCGGCGTTGGTGGAAGCAGCGCTATGCTTATGCTTTCATCCTTATCGGCAGCAGAAATTGCAGGTGCTGTAAACACAGCCAATGTAGCTCTTTTAAAAAGTATAAAAGGCATAGGCGAAAAGACCGCCCAGCGCATTGTAGTGGATTTAAAAGGTAAGTTAGGCAAGCATGAAGGCGGTATTTCACAAATTTTAACCACTTCATACAATAAAAACCGCGATGAAGCGTTACTCGCACTGGTAGCATTGGGCTTTAACCGAAATATGGCTGAAAAAGCCTTGGAAAAAGCCATTAAACAACAAGGAGTAACAACAGAAACGATAGAAATATTAATTAAAGCCGCATTGAAGAATTTGTAACGGGTGTACGCTGTTCTTAAAAATACGTTAATTGCCGGCGCGGCAGCAGCATTGTTTTCGGTTATTACCTTATCAGGTAGTAAAACCGGTCGTTTATTGCCCGAAAAATCGGGTAAGGTAGCCATCAATCCTTATATTTCCACTACAGCCAAAGATACTCCGCCTGCGGTTGATAACAGCAACCTGCATTACCCTGTGCAAGAAAATGGATATGGAGAACCGGTTTATAACACTAAATCTCCCTTGCAATTAAACAATCCTTCTAACATTAAAACCACTACCACCTACGATCCTGAATCTAAAACCTATACGTTTAGTCAAAAAATGGGTGCACTAGATTACCGCACGCCAACTTACATGACAGAAGAGGAATACAAAGATTATTTGTTTCATCAGCAAGTTAAAAGTTACTGGAAATCGCGTACACAGGCCGATTCTAAAAGCGACCCTACTAAAAAACAGTTAATACCTCAACTAAAAGTTGGCGGAGAATTATTTGATCGTTTATTTGGTGGCAACACGGTAGATATTCGCCCCACGGGAAGCGCCGAACTTTTATTTGGAGTAATTACCAACCGAAACGAGAATCCGGCCATTCCACAAAAACAGCGAAAAATCTCCAATTTCGACTTTAATATGAAGATTCAGTTAAATATTGTAGGAAAAATAGGCGAAAAACTTAAATTAACTACTAATTACAATACGGAAGCATCTTTCGATTTTGAGAATCAGGTTAAGATACAATATACTGGCACAGAAGATGAAATTTTAAAAAAGGTAGAAGCCGGTAATGTTAGTCTGCCGTTAAACAGCGCCTTAATACAAGGTTCTCAAACGCTTTTTGGCGTAAAAGCAACCCTGCAATTTGGTAAATTAACCGTAGCTGCTTTAGCTACCCAACAACGTGGCAAAAAAACCGAGTTAAACGTGCAAAATGGTGCACAAACAATGACTTACACGGTGCAGGCGGATAATTACGAAGCCAACCGACATTACTTTTTAGGGCAATATTTTAGGGATAATTACAATTATTGGTTAGAAAATACGCCTATTGTACAATCGCCCATACAAATTACCAAAATAGAGGTTTATGTAACCAATAGAACAAACCAGTTTGACCAAGCGCGTAACATTGCCGCTTTTGCAGATTTAGGAGAAGATACAAGCCATGTTTATTATCAGAATAAAACAAACCTTTCTTCATATAATATAGTTGATAGTTCTTCCACCGGACCAAAAAACCCGCGCAATACGATTACTAATTTATATAAGAATTTATTAGATTCTAATACCGGCGGCCCAATTTATAATAGAAATTATACTACTGCTGTATCTAACCTAACCGCTATTCAATCAGGCAATGGGCAGGTATTTAACACCGGCCGAGATTTTGAGGCGCTTACACGTGCGCGCCGCTTAAACCCGGCAACAGATTATTATTTAAATGCTCGTTTAGGATACGTATCTTTAAATACCTCGTTAAATTATGATGAGGTTTTATCAGTTTCCTACCAATATACCCTAAACGGAAAAGTTTACCAGGTTGGTGAGTTCTCCGATCAGTTTCCGTCTTCCGATAAATTAATTGTAACCAAATTATTAAAAAGCACGCAGGTAAATTTGCAAATACCTATGTGGGATTTGATGATGAAAAACGTTTACACGTTGGGCGCGTACTCATTAAGTCCAACAAACTTCTCACTTAATATTTTCTATAACAACATTAAAACCGGCGTAGATATTCCATACATACCGTATGGTTCTATGAACGGGCAATTGCTTATACAAAAATTGGGCTTAGATCGTATTAACCAAAACCAAGATCGGCAACCTGACGGAACCTTTGATTTTATACCCAACATAACCGTAAACCCGCAAAATGGTCGTGTTTATTTTACCAGTGTAGAGCCTTTTGGTAATGATTTGAGGCTAGCTTTTTCGCAAGATGAGAGACAAAACCACCTTGCAGATGTAAAAGGGTTTGTTTTCCAGGAATTATATGATTCTACCAGAATTTCGGCGCAACAGCTTCCTAATAAAGATAGGTTTAAGCTAAAAGGCTCTTACCAATCGGCCACCAGTAACGAGTTTTCTTTAAACTCCATGAACGTGCCGCAGGGGTCTGTTAAAGTAACTGCCGGCGGTGTGCCATTAACCGAAAACGTAGATTTTACGGTAGATTATTCGCTTGGAAGAGTAAAGATCATTAACGAAAGCGTTTTAAATTCCGGACAAGCCATAAAAATAACAGCAGAAAATAACTCTCTTTTTAATGTGCAGCAAAAAAGTTTATACGGCGCTCGTTTCGATTATAAATACAGTAAAAATTTAGCCCTTGGCGGAACGATTTTACACTATGGCGAAAGGCCGCTTACACAAAAAGTAAACATTGGCGACGAGCCCGTAGCCAACACCATGTTGGGCATAGATTATAATTATACGGCGGCAGCACCATGGCTTACTCGTTTAATAGATAAAATACCACTTATACAAACAAAAGAAGCCTCTTCTATAAATATTGCCGGCGAGGGTGCAGATCTTATTGTAGGCCACGCAAAAGCTATTAGCAACAACAACGGTACTTCTTATATAGATGATTTTGAAGGAAGCGTTTCTTCTATCGATCTGCGAAGCGCAAGCGCCTGGTTTCACGCGTCTATACCACAAGGACAACCAAATTTATTTCCCGAAACGGTTGCAGGCCATAACGATAGTATTAAAACCGGCTTGAACCGCGCCAAATTAGCCTGGTATACCATAGATCAATCGGTGTTTTACCAACAAGGAAGCCTTACGCCCGCCAATATAACCAAGCAAACACAAAGTAATCACTTTATGGAAGCTTATTATGAAAGCGATCTATTCCCTAAAAAAAAACCGCCAAACGGACAGCCACAACTTTTACCTATGTTAGATCTTGCTTTTTATCCTAACGAACGCGGCCCTTATAACTTTGATAACAACTCAACCGCTATTTCTGCCGGTGTTGATGTAGCCGCATCTAACGCTGAAGGACACATTATTTTAAATAAACCTAAAACACGTTGGGGCGGTATTATGCGAAGCCTTACCACCAACGATTTTCAGGCCTCAAACATAGAGTATATCCAATTTTGGATGATGGATCCGTTTAACGAAGATTATAACAACCAATCGCAACCGCAATACAATACCTTTCATGAAGCGCCGCCCACCAACGGAGAGCTTTATTTTAACTTAGGCAGCGTATCAGAAGATATTTTGCAGGATGGTAGCATGGCTTATGAGAACGGACTTCCATCGCCAAGTAACTCCACCACCACCGGTACGGTTACTACGTCTAATTATTTAGTGCAGCCAACACGCTGGGGTTTAGACCCTGCATCTCCGCCTTTGGTAAATGCGTTTGATCTTACCGAGGCTACGCGCCCGTACCAGGATGTTGGTTATGATGGTTTGCCCGATAATCTTAGCGATGCAGCCGGTAACGAATTAGTACATTACAGCGGTTATTTAGCAGCTTTGCAGGGCTTGGCAGTTACAAATTCTTCTGCCTTTGGTGATCCATCAGGAGATAACTACCATTTTTATAGAGGAGATGATTATGATAAACTTCCATCTGCTTACAGCGCGAGTAACCCTGTTGTAGGTAATACGCTTTTTCGTTATAAAGAATACAATAACGTAGAAGGAAACTCGCCAACACCCGGGCAATATGCCAAACAAAACTCAACCGGTTATTCAACCTTATCAAGCACATCGCCTAACATAGAAGATATTAATAAAGATAATACACTAAGCCAGGCAGAAACCTATTACCAATATAAGGTTAAGGTTACCCCGCAGGATATTAATGAAAACAACGTAGGTAATAACTATATTGTAAACGTAATTAAAGTAGATAAACAAGGACCGGATGGTGTGCAACGCTCTGTAAATTTTTACCAGTTTAAAATACCTATTGCTAATTACGATTCTAAAATAGGTTCTATAGAAGGATTTAACTCCATACGTTTTATGCGTATGTTTACTAAAAGCTTTAATGCGCCTGTAGTTATGCGTTTTGCGCGTTTAGAGCTTGTGCGTAGCGATTGGCGTGTTTACCAGCAAGATCTTTCTCAGCCAACCGGCGGTTTACAAACTGATAATCAAACCGAGTTTGATGTATCTGCCGTTAGTTACCAAGAGAATGGAACCCGCACACCCATTGATTATGTGCTTCCGCCAGGCATTAACCAACAGCAAAACGTACAAACAACCAACCAGGTTTTACTGAACGAGCAATCACTTTCGTTACGTGTATCTAATCTTAAAGATGGCGATTCGCGCGGTGTTTATAAAAACATACAAAACGATGTGCGTTCGTACAAAAAAATAAGAATGTTTGTGCATGCTGAAAAATTAAATAACCAACCTTTAAACGATGGCGATCTGCACATGTTCATGCGCCTTGGAAGTGATTTTACTAATAATTATTATTTATATGAAGTACCAGTGCATCTTACCGTACCCGGCTCTTACGATAACGGAAGCGATGAGGACAGGGGTAAAGTTTGGCCATCATCTAACGAAGTTATTATTGATTTGGAAGAAATTACCGACCTTAAATTAAAAAGAAATTTAGATGGTACACCAACCACAGGCACTAAAACAGGTAATCCGGCAGCTAATGTAGCCCACTTAATTGGCGTTGTAGGAGAACCTAATATGGGCGCACTTACCAGTATAATGATTGGAATTGAAAATCCTTTAACGCCCACAAACCCAAAATCCTTAAGCGGAGAAATATGGGTAGATGAGCTTCGGGTAACAGATTTTAACCAACATGGCGGACAAGCGGCGCTTAGTCGAGTTACGGCCAAATTAGCCGATTTTGGACAGATATCCTTATCGGGTCAATATGCTACGCCATTTTTTGGAAGCATAGATGCCAAACCAACCGACCGAAGCCGTAATACCACTAAGCAATACGCACTTAACGGTACTTTTCAGTTAGCCAAATTCTTACCGAAAGATTGGAAAATAAACCTGCCTATTTACCTGGCTCAATCAGAAACTTTTATTAGTCCGCAATATGACCCAACCAATGGAGATGTATTAATGAGCAATATAAATACCAAGAAGGATTATTTTAAACAACCGGAGGTTGATATTATTAAAAACCGGGCAATAGATTATACACGGCAACGGGGCATAAACTTTACCAATGTTAGCAAGCAGCGCGGCAAGAATAAAACTAAAATGATGCCCTGGGATATAGAAAATTTTTCGGCAACGTATGCTTTTACAGAAATTTATAAGATAAACATTAACACCGCCTGGAGCTTTAACCGAACCTATAATGGCTTGTTAAGCTATAACTACCAGTTGCAATTAAAAAGTATAGAACCGTTTAAAAAATCAACGGCGTCAATTTTTTCTAGTCCGTGGTTTGCCATTATAAAAGATATAAATATAAAGCCATTGCCCACGCAGTTTAATTTTAGTACCGCTATGGTAAGAACGTATGTAGAATCTCGCGCAAGGGATATTACCGCCGAAACAAACGCACAGGATTTTACCCAAACACAATATAATAAAACCTTTAACCTAACGCGTAACTACTCTACCCGTTGGGATCTTACCAAAAACATTAAGCTAGATTTTACGGCAACCAACCAAGGCAGGGTATTGGAAGATGCGCAAACCCCTGGTAGAAACATAACCTCACATGATAAAAATTTGGTGGCAAACCATTTATTAATAAAAGGCGGTACCAATACAGCCTATCAGCAAACAACCAACCTAAATATTTTACTGCCTATAAATAAAATACCAGCGCTGGATTTTATAACCCAAGCTGCCGTAAAATATTCAGGCAATTACCAATGGATACGCCGTCCTTTTTCGGTAGATACGATAGGTAATACTATACAAAACACACAAACGCAGGGTTATACCACCCAGTTAAATATGGTTGGGCTGTATAATAAAATTCCGTATTTAAAACGTGTAAACCAAAACTTGCCAAGGGTTAAAAAAGACGACAAGAAAAAGGACGATAAAAAGAAAGCAAATGAACCCAAAAGCCCTGCCTTATTACCTGGTCAACAACCTAAATCGGCTGTGGCACCTGCTGCCAAACCCGATACAGTAAAAAAATCTGATCCTTTAGAGATATTTGAACATTTGGCGCGTGTACTTATGACAGTTAAACAAATTTCGGCCAGCTATAATATTACACAAGGTACCACCCTTCCAGGCTTTGCACCCGAGTCGAGTATATTAGGTATGTCTAATAGTGCGGGCAACGCAGGTGCCCCCGGCTTAGGTTTTGTATTTGGCGGTAACCAGGGCAAAATGCCCGATTTTAATTCTGGTATATCTACCGTTTTAAACCCAAGAGCAGGAATTGTGGCAGATGCAGAACGCAACAACTGGCTCGTACACCGACAAAATTTTTCCAGCCAGTATTTACATACTAAAACACAAACGCTTAATTATTCAGCAAATATAGAACCGATAAAGAGTTTGAAAATTACCTTAAGCGGTAACATGACACACGGGCAAACCGAAAGTTTTTTTATAGGATATGATGATGGGGTTCCTAAGAATTTGGCTAATAATTATGGTTATCAGCATTTTACACCTGTTTTTGGTGGAAATTATAGTGTATCTGTATTAACTATTGGCACTTCATTTTCTAAGGATGATAAAACCTCGCATAATAGTAATTTATTTGATACATATATTAAAGCAAGACAAAATTATGCCGCCGATTTAAGCCAGCACAATAAAAACTCACTCGGTCAGGAAGGAAATCATTATGATGGATATGACCTAAACCAGCAAGATGTTGTAATTAACTCTTTTGTTCGGGCTTATACTACGGGTAAATCTACAGCTACTAATACGTCTAAAAACCCCTTCTCTAGATTACCTTTACCCGGTTGGAATTTAACGTATGATGGTTTAGGCAAATTACCGGCCGTTAAAAAGTACTTTAAATCGGTGGTACTTACACATGGTTACCGCTCTTCTCTAAATTATGGTACTTATACAAATAATCAGGCGTATGATGAAGATAGAACAAATCACAATCCTGTTAAGCGTACGGTAGATTCTGTAGGATCAACGTCTAACTTTGTTTCTCAATATGTAATTAATACGGTAAATATATCAGAGTCTTTCTCGCCGTTAATAAAGGTTAACTTTATGTTTATTGATAAAGGAAAGATGAAAGGACTTGGTGCCAATTTCGAAATAAAGCGAGACCGTTCAGCAACCTTATCATCTAACATACCGCAGGTTATGGAGCTTAAAAGTCATGAGTATAACATTGGCGCTAACTATACCTTGCCTCAGCTGGAAATTAAACGCATAAAAATAAGAGGCAAACCTTTAAAGAGTGATTTACTTTCAACCGTTACTTTATCTTTTAGGCAATCGCAAAGTATTTTACGCAGGGTTATAACCGAACCAACCTCCACCGGTGGTACGTCTGATAGTCAATCAAGCCAGGTAAGCAACGGGCAAAATATCATTACTTTAAAAGTTTCGCTTACGTACTCGCTTACACAAAACATTAACTTGCGCGTTTATTACGACCGTACTATTAACAAACCGGTTATATCAACTTCTTTTCCTACGCAAACAACCAACGCAGGTGTTAGTGTAAGGTTTGTTATTCAGTAAAAAAATCGCTTATATTTGCAGCTATAAAACTAATAGCTATGAATTTTCCTGAGAATTTAAAATACACCAAAGACCATGAGTGGGTTAGGGTAGAAGGTAACGAAGCGTATATTGGCATAACCGATTTTGCTCAAAAAGAACTGGGGGATATTGTTTATATTGATGTTACAACCCTTAACGAAACTGTTGACAGAGAGGTTGTTTTTGGAACCGTGGAAGCCGTTAAAACCGTATCTGATCTGTTTATGCCTATTACCGGTAAAATTATGGAGGTAAATAAAAAAGTTGACGCAAACCCTGAGCTTGTAAATAACGACCCTTATGGCGATGGTTGGATGATTAAATGCAGCGTAGATAGAACTGCCGAACTTGCCGATCTTTTAAGCGTAGCTGATTACAAAAAATTAGTAGGAGCTTAGTACAGTAACAAGTATTAGTGTACTAGTATCAAGTAATTTAGGCAATTAATTACGGTTATTTATTTCATCTTCTTTAGCGTAATTTATTTTCTTTAAGCCTTTATAAGCTCCTGAGAAAAAAAATTCTACCCTGATGCCGCTTAATACCTGTTTGTTGTTGGCATCTATAAAGGCACTAACACCAAGTCCGTAATCAAACTTTAATTTGTAGTAAAATTGCAAGTTGGCATACACGCCAATAGCGCTTAGCTTAACCTTATAAGTGGTATCGATATTTTGCAGGTAACCTTTTTCCAATCTATACCCATCTGTATAAGATAAGCTGCCATAAGCCGCCCAATGGTAATTGCAACGCTCAAAACGATAGCCATAACCCGCATGAAACTGTATGCAGCTGTTATCTCCTAAGGTTGGGCCGGCCAATAAAAACCCTGTTTGAAAACGCATTTTTTGTATGTGAAAATTATAATCTATAGCGGTGCTAAGCTGCCACGGCTGCCCGTATTTCCACCCGCTGTTGTAGCACTTACCCACACCCGCTGTTAGATAGTTATTATAAATGCGGTAACGTTTATTTTGTAGGATGATCTCCTGGTTTTTATCAAAAAGTTGTTTATATAAAGCTGTAATTTCTTTATTTTCTTTCTCTAAAGTTTCCTTGCGTTTTTTTGACCTTCCATTTGGGTTAGGCCCTACTATTTGTACAGGCCGTAAAGTTTGGGTAGGTATAGGTTTTAGGCTTGTTTGGACAGGAATTTGTTTTGCGGTATCTATTACCAGGTTGTTTGTAGCAGGTAACGCAGTTGCAGTATCATACGTTTTAGCTGGTTCTGATTGTATGATAGGCTGAGGTAAAGTAAACTCTACAGTTGGCGTAGGAGCTGTTTGCGCAGTGATGCAAAAGCCTGATAAAAATAAAATAAAATATAGTATTTGGCTTTTCATCCGGAAAGCAAAGGTAGCTAAAAGAAGAACTAAATTTAAAGAACCATTTCAGGCACTTGGCCATTTATAATTAATTTACCCGCGGTTGCGTTTTTAATTTCCTCGGTGCTAACACTTGGTGCGCGTTCTAATAAAATAAAGCCGCCTTCTTTGGCAATTTCAAAAACTCCAAACTCGGTTACTATTTTTTTAACGCACCTAACGCCCGTTAAGGGCAGGGTGCATTTTTGCAATAGCTTAGATTCACCAGCTTTGTTTACCTGTTGCATGGCTACAATAATGTTGTTGGCAGATGCTACCAGATCCATTGCGCCCCCCATGCCTTTTACCATTTTTCCGGGTATCTTCCAGTTGGCAATATCGCCGTGTTCACTAACTTCCATAGCGCCTAAAATGGTTAAGTTTACTTTTTGGGCGCGTATCATACCAAAACTCATGGCACTATCAAATATGCTGGAGCCAGATAGCAGGGTTACGGTTTGCTTTCCGGCATTAATAAGATCGGCATCTTCTTCTCCTTCAAAAGGAAACGGACCCATACCTAAGATGCCATTTTCGCTTTGCAGTTCTACATTAACGCCGGGGGGTATAAAGTTGGCCACAAGCGTAGGAATGCCTATGCCAAGGTTTACAAACATTCCGTCTTTTACTTCGCGTGCAATGCGTTTGGCAATTCCGTTCTTATCTAACATGGTATTTTTAATTAATGCGGCGTAAAAATAGCAATCCTTATGGCTTTATTAAAATTAATGTACGAGATTTTGAAGAGCTAAGGTGTTTTTCAGTCAATTAACATAATCTTAATACCGAGGCTATTGTTTTGTAACTTGCTTGTTATATATTTGCTTAGCTTTTGAAGTGAACAGCCTAAAAGAATCCAACTGTCATGAGTTGTGGAGAATCTTTAACCACTTTCAAAGCTTTTAAACTTTGATTGATGGAAACTACAAAACGGGCTTTAGCAGTTTTCGACTGTACGTTTACTCCGCTTTACAAATATTTCTTTTTGCAATAAACAACATGCAAAAAATTACACGGTTTTTTTTACTGATAAGCATAAGCATGTTTTTGCCTCTTGCTGCTTTTCCGCAAATGGCTGTAAGCACTAATAACAATGCAGCAATTTTAGCGCAGGCAGTTGCGGGTGTGGGCGTAAATGTATCTAACGCAACTATAAATTGTGGCGGCAGTGCAGCGGGTACTTTCTCTTTTTCTGGCTCTGACCTTGGGCTTACGGGTGGTATTGTATTAACTACAGGCACCGCTGTTGATCCTGCAAACCCGGGCACTCATCAATGCAACATCAATAACGGCAATAATTACAGCGACCCTGATCTTACCGCCATTGTACCAAGTGCTAATTTAGATGCCTGCGTTTTAGAATTTGATTTTATCCCAACCTGCGATAGCCTTAAAATGACCTTTGTTTTCGGTTCGGAAGAATATCCGCAAGGGGTAGGAGGCTATAATGATGCCTTTGCTATTTTTTTAACGGGTCCAAACCCTTCGGGTGGAAATTATACGGCACAAAATATTGCTACACTTCCCAACGGAACACCTGTTTCTATAAACAATGTAAACGCAGGTACCAACGCCGCATATTTTCATAATAATTATGCTCTACCCCAAAACACTGATGTAGCGTATAATGGCTATACAATACCCATAACCTCTATTACGCCGGTGGCACCTTGTAGCACCTATCACGTAAAATTTGCCATTGCAGATGCGGTTAATGCCCTTTACGACTCAGGAGTTTTTATCAGCAATAATACTTTGAGTTGTCAGAGTCCGGCGGTGCTTACTGCAAGTACAACGCCAACCGGTGGATGCGGAAGTACAGGCAGTGCTACGGTAACGGTAACTAATTATACCGGCACACCAACCTACCATTGGTATCCCGGCAATCAAACTACGCAAAGCATTAGTAATTTAGCTTCTGGTACGTATACATGTCATGTTAGTATGTATCAAACGTGCGGCATTATTACCCAAACAATAACCGCTTTGGTAGGAACTACATCCAGCAATATAGTGCTTACCTCGTCTCAACAAAATCTTATTTGTCATAATGGAAGCAATGCAAGCGCCACAGTAACTCCTATTGGAGGAATAGCCCCTTATACTTGTACATGGAATACAACGCCCGCGCAAACAGGCTTAACGGCAACTAACCTTTTTGCCGGTACATACACCGCGTATGTTGTTGATAACGGAGGATGTAGCAGTACTATTCAAATCACCCTCATTGATCCGCCTGCTATGCAAGTAACAGTAGGCACTACGCCTACTACCTGTACCGGAAGTATAGGAACAGCATCAGCTAACGTAACTAATAACGGAACGGCCCCGTATATGTATACTTGGAATACCAATCCAATACAAAACACGCAAACTGCTACTAACCTGTCTTTTGGTGCGTATACAGTTCTTATAACAGATGCGCATACCTGTACGGTAACAGCTACCGCAACTGTTTCTATTCAACCCATAGCCTGGAGTGTAGGTGTACCCACCACAACTAATGTAGCTTGTAACGGACAAAGTAACGGCGTTGCAACAGCTATTATTAATAATATGGGAAGCAATACATTTACTTATTTCTGGAATACTAGTCTGGTGCAAACCACACAAACAGCTGCTAACTTACCTATGGGAAATTATACCTGCACAATTACAGATAACAACGGTTGTGTACTGAAAGAAACGACAAACATTACGCAGCCCGCCATACTTACATCTTCTGTTACTACATTACCAACTATATGTTCGGGTGCGGTTGGTTCTGCCACAGCTATTGTATCGGGCGGTACGCAACCTTATACTTATACTTGGAGTGCAAGTACGGTACAGACAACAAACTCTGCGCATAATTTAGCACAGGGTCAATACACGGTATCTATTACAGATGCGCATAATTGCACGACAAGTTCTGTAGCAATAATTGCCGTAAGTAACCCCACACTTCAAATAGCTACTTCTGTTGTTAACTCGATTTGCGGTGGCCCCTCAGGTAAGGCAAATGTATTAACTGTTATGCCAAGCGCACCACCTTATACGTATTTGTGGTCGCAGGGAAATCAAACCACACAAAGCATAAACAATCTTTATCCGGGAACATATTCAGTAAGTATTACGGATAATAACGGCTGTAGCGGAAGCACAACAACAACAGTTAGTACAAACAATTTTTTCCAGATACAAATAAGTACAGTGCCAGATTATTGTGCAAAAAGTATAGGCTCAGCTACAGCCACGCCTCATGCAAACCCACCTTATCAATACCAATGGAATACGGTACCTACACAAACTACACAAACTATAAATAGTTTATCAAGCGGAAACTATACCGTTGTGGTAACAGATGGCTATAATTCTAGCTGTAAAGATTCTGTAGTTGTTATAATTGGCAACACACCCCCTTTATCCATACAATTAAATACCACGCCCACCTTTTGCTTTAAAGATTATGGCACGGCAACTGCAACCCCTATAGGATATCAGCCTTATCAATATATTTGGAGTACTACACCTACACAAACAACCTCTACCATTAATAACTTAACGATAGGAAATTATACCGTACAGGTAAGTGATTTTTATAATTGTACAGCCTCGGCTACAGTAGCTATTGTTAATCAAAACGATGTGCTTAATACAATATTTAAAGTAATGCCCGGCGGAGAAATTTATTCCCTATCGCCTCTTACTATTAGTATTATGCCAACTAGCGGCTGGACGTTAATAGACGGTTATTTATCTAACGGCGCGGCTTTGGGCTTAACAAATGATTATACATTTGATCAATCAGGTGATTATATAGCTTCTTATTATTTTACCAGTAATCACGGTTGTGTAGATACAGTTAGTTATGATATACATGTAATTGATTATTCAACCTTATACATACCAAATTCTTTTTCGCCAAACAACGATGGTAGAAACGATCTGTTTGCGGCAGAAGGTACATTTATAAATTCTTTTGAGCTATATATTTATGACCGTTGGGATAACCTGATAATAAAGCTGGATGATATTACCAAAAGCTGGAACGGAAAGATTAAAGGGATTAATGCGCCGGAAGATGTTTATGTGTATAAAGGTTCTGCTATGGATGTTTCGGGGAAGACACTAAGTTTCCATGGAGAAATAAATTTAATTAGATAAGTGGAGTTTAAATTCTTATTCCAAAAATAGTTACATCATCTACCTGTTCTTGGTCGCCACGCCACTCTTCAAATGTTTGATCCAATATTCGTTGCTGCTCATCTACCGGTTTATCACAGATGTATAATAACAGAGTTTCTAATTGTTTATGCTTAAACTTTTTACCGTTAGGGCCGCCAAACTGATCAGCGTACCCATCAGTTAGCATATAGATCATATCGTTTTTTTCTAACTTGTAAAAGTAATCTGTATAAGGCATTTTTTTATCGTCAGATGAACCGGATACCGCTTGCTTATCTCCTTTAAATTCTATGAGTTCATTATTGCGAGTAATGTAAATAGAGTTGTTGGCACCGGCAAAATAAAGTACATTGTTCTTGAAATTAATAGCGCAAATCGTCATATCCATCCCATCCCGAATGATCTCTCCCTCCTGTTGCTGTTTTAAATTTTTAGGAAGCTCTTCGTTTAAAAAATCCAATACATGTGCAGGTGTGTTTACATCCGGATTTTTAATAGTTTGATTTAAAAGTGTATTACCTACAATACTCATTAACGCACCCGGAACACCATGTCCTGTGCAATCAACCACGGCTAATACTACAAGATCTGTAGCATCCGTGCTGGTTTTTACCTGGCACATCCAATAAAAATCTCCGCTAATAATGGCTTTTGGTTTATATAGAACAAAATAATTTTTTAATGCCCGCTGCATTTCTTCTAATGGTGGCAATATGCTTCTTTGTATACGTTTAGCATAATTAATGCTATCTAAAACCTCTTTGCTTTTTTCTTCTACCAGTTCTTTTTGTTTTACCACTTCGGATGTTCGTTGCTCAACTATATCTTCTAATACTTTTTGCTTTTGGCGAAGCGCATTTGTACGATACCTAAAAAAAGCTATAATGGCAGCAGCGGTAAACATAAGCGCCAAAATTCTAAACCACCATGTTTGCCACCAGGGAGCTCGTATGGTAAAATTAAAAGAGGCTGGGTCGCTCCAAAAACCATCTTTATTTACCGCCTTAACTTTAAACGTAAAATCGCCGGGTTGTAAATTATTGTAAGCCGCATCTGTTTTAGTGGTTGGCGGCGACCATTTATCTTCCAGTCCTTCTAATTTATATTGATATAATATTTTATCCTGACTTTTATAATTAATACCCACGTAGCCAAAGGTTATGCGGTTTTGATAATAGGGCAACGAAAGATCGGAAGGAAGATTATACCATTTTGTAAGGCCTTTTATTTTAATGTCTTTATAATTTTTATTGGAAGAAATAGCATTCCAATCTACATTTTGAAATTGTAATTTAATATTTTTTACGTGCATTATGGGCGCTAATCTATCCGGCGCATCAATAGAAGGGTTGTATCTTGTAAGCATTTTACCTGTACCCCACCAAATAAAACCTTTCTTATCCTGATAGCCGGAGTTTTGCAACACATCATTTCCTAAGAAACCATTATTTAGTTTATAAACATTAACGTTTATTTCTTTTTTATTTAAGGAGCCTGCATTTACTCTTGTTAACCCGCTCTCTGTACCAAGCCAAACATCGCCCTGCACATCCTGTAAGATGCTCCAAACTTTATCATTGCTTATGCCATTTTCTTCTTTAAAAGATTGAAATTGTTTTCCGTCATAACGACAGACACCCCCTTCATCGGTTCCAAACCAAAAATTGCCTTTAGTATCTTGCAAAACAGAGTAAACAATGTTGCTTGCCAGCCCTTCTTTTTTAGTGTAGAGTGTAAAATTAGTTCTATCAAACTTGCATACGCCACCGCCATCTGTTGTAAACCAAAGGTTATTTTGTTTATCTTCTATAATGGAATAAACAATATCATTGCTTAAGCCTTCGGCTTCTTTATATTGGGTAAAGGTTTCTCCATCAAATTTGCATACACCGCCTCCGTTTGTTGCTATCCAAAGATCATGGTTATGATCTTCTAAAAGGCAATATATTTTATTACCGCTTAAGCCTTGTTCATCTGTATAAGTATAAAAATTTTTTCCGTCAAATTTACAGAGGCCACCCCCGTTTGTACCAAACCACATATTATGATCGGCATCCTCTATAATACCAAATACACGGTTGTTTGCTAAACCTTGCTCGGTTGTATAGGTGTAAAAATTTTCTTTATCATATTTGCATACGCCTCCGCCATTGGTACCAAACCATAAGTTGCCTGCATGATCTTCGTATGTTTTAGAAACCACATTGCTGCTAAGCCCTTCTTTTTTTGTGAAGTGTGTAAAGCAGCTGTTATCATACTTTGTAACTCCGTGGCCTGATGTACCAAACCAAATATCTCCATTATTATCTTCTAATAAACTAGAAACCGTGGCACCGCTCATACCTTCATACTCTGTAAAACAGGTAAAATACATGCCATTGAATTTGCAAACGCCTTTGCTGTTAAAACCTATCCAAATACTGCCGCCTTTATCTTCTATAAGAGCGTTGATTTGGTTACTCATAAGGCCGGTTTCTTCGGTATAATAAGTAAAGGTGTTACCTTTAAGTTTACATAAACCATTCTCATATGTACCAAACCAAACATTCCCTGCATTATCGGCTAAGATGGTTTGCACAGTATTACCTATCAAACCTTCTGTTTCGGTATAGGCTGTAAAGTTTTTACCATCATATTTTAAAGCACCATCCCCATAAGAACCAAACCAAAGGTTGCCATTTTTATCTTGTTCCATACTGATGATGTAATTTGTATTCAGGCCATTATCTTTGTTATAAATGGTAAAGTTTGTGCCATCATATTTACAAGCCCCCCCACCGGCAGTACCTATCCAAATATTTCCATTTTTATCTTCCAGCATACTCCAAACGGCATTGTTTATAAGACCTTCTTTTTCTGAAAAAACGCTAAATGTTTTCCCATCATAGCGGCAAGCCCCACCGCCATCTGTACCAAACCAAATATTTCCCTTGCGGTCTTCAATAATACAAACAACAGAATTGTTAGGCATTCCTTGTTTTTCAGTAAAATAAGTAAAATCATTCCCATCAAATTTACAGGCGCCGCCGCTGGCTGTTCCAAACCAAATATTGCCGTTGCGGTCTTGCAGCATACAACGTATGTAAGAAGAACTAAGCCCATGCTGTATATCGTAAAACTTTAATCCTAACGGGTTTTGCTCTCTCATGCCAGGCGCTAATGCAACTACGGTTTTATGATTGATATAAGCAATGTTTTTAAAACCTGCTTTTACTGTTTTAGTTTTTACACCCGTAAGAACTTCTCCTTCTACATTTTTTCTTGTTCTAAGAAAACCAACTTCATGCACGTTATTAAATCCAGGCGTTATTTCCGGCTTGCCGGCTGTTGTTATAATTGGGTTACCTGCTGCAACTTCTTTACCAGTTACAGCATAAGGTTTTCCTGTAGGGCGCGAAATTAAGTAAGAGTTTTTGTGTAAAGTATCTGCCAACGAGGTGTTTTTATCTTCAGAAAAAATAGCGAGATCTTCACATGAAAATAGTAGAACAGCAAAGCCGATAAATAATACAGTTTTAAAAAGGAGATATAATTTATTTTTTTGCAAAGGCATTCACGAAAGATAATAAATTTCTGGGACTACCTTAATCTAATCAAAAATAAAAAATCTTAATTTTTAGATAAAACCAATTAGGCTTTATACATCACCTCTTTAACCACCTTAACCGTTTTAGCTACATTGGGCAAAGATGCTTCAATTAAAGTTGGTGCGTAAGGCAAAGGCACATCTGCTGTTGTAATACGGCGTATAGGCGCATCTAAATAATCAAAAGCATTTTTTTGAACCATGTAGGTTATCTCTGAAGAGATACTGGCCAAAGGCCAAGCTTCTTCTACAATAACCAAACGGTTTGTTTTTTTAACCGACGCAATAACGGTATCATAATCAATAGGGCGAACGGTGCGCAAATCAATAACTTCTGCGCTAATCCCTTCTTTTTCCAGTTCTTCGGCGGCTTTTAAAGCTACTTTGGTAATTTTTCCAAAGGTAACCAGGGTAACATCGGTTCCACTTCTCTTTATATCCGCCACTCCAATAGGTAAAACATATTCGCCTTCAGGTATCTCGCCTTTATCACCATACATTTGCTCGCTTTCCATAAAAATAACCGGGTCGTTATCTCTAATAGCCGCTTTTAACAATCCTTTAGCATCATACGGGTTAGAAGGTACAACTACTTTTAAACCCGGACAGTTTGCATACCAGTTTTCAAACGCCTGCGAGTGCTGTGCGCCTAATTGCCCCGCAGAACCTGTTGGCCCGCGAAAAACAATTGGCACACTATATTGTCCGCCACTCATGCTATACATTTTTGCGGCAGAATTTATAATTTGATCAATAGCAACTAACGAAAAATTAAATGTCATAAACTCAACCACCGGGCGCAATCCATTCATAGCGGCTCCAATGGCAATACCCGCAAAGCCAAGCTCGGCAATGGGCGTATCAATTACACGCTTAGCGCCAAACTCGGCCAACATCCCTTTACTTACTTTGTAAGCTCCGTTATATTCGGCAACTTCTTCGCCCATTAAAAATATTTTTTCGTCACGGCGCATTTCTTCGCTCATGGCTTCACGTAAGGCTTCACGAAATTCAACTGTCTTCATATTTGTAATTTTAAGCGTAGCAAATGTACTAATTTTTCATTCAAAATTTGGGCGTTCCGCTTGATTACAAGCGTCGGGCTATCACTTCAATCTTTTGCGATTACGCAAAAGGATTTTCGTTACAATCCCTAACGCAACATTAATTTTTAATTCTTACTTTTTAATTCTTAATTTGTATCGTAATGAGCAAATTTTTAATAGCAGGATTAGGAAATATGGGCGATGAATATGCTGAAACGCGCCACAATATTGGCTTTAAAATAGCCGATGAACTAGCTAATGATGCAGGCACTCTGTTCCGCAACGACCGACTTGCCAGCGTAGCCGAGATAAAATACAAAGGCAGGCAGCTTATTATAATTAAACCCACCACGTTTATGAATTTAAGCGGAAAGGCTATTAATTACTGGTTACAGGCAGAAAAAATACCAGTAGAAAATTTATTAGTGTTGGTTGACGAACTTGCTTTTCCATTTGGACAAATACGCATACATCCAAAAGGCAGCGATGGCGGACATAATGGTTTAAAAGACATACAAGCAACTTTAAATACACAAAATTATGCGCGTTTGCGCTTTGGTATTGCCAATGTATTTAGCAAAGGAAAACAAGTTGATTACGTACTTGGCAAATGGAAGGAAGAAGAGCGCAAAACACTAAGTGAACGCATTAAAACATCTACCGATGCCGTAAAATCATTTGCATTTGCCGGTTTACCTTTAACAATGAATAGTTTTAACAGTAAATAAAATTCTAACAATTAATATCTAAATTCTAATTTAGGATTTAGATATTAGGATTTGGGATTTAGAAGTTTGTATCTTTGATAATTCATGATCCCTAGAGACACCGTAGATAAAATTATTGAAACCGCTCGCGTGGAAGAAGTGGTAGGCGATTTTATTACCCTAAAAAAACGTGGTGCAAATTTACTCGGACTTTGTCCGTTTCATGGCGAGAAAAGTCCTTCGTTTACCGTATCTCCTTCTAAAGGAATTTACAAATGTTTTGGTTGTGGCAAAGCCGGTAACTCGGTTAATTTTATTATGGAGCATGAGAGCCTTTCTTATCCGGAAGCCTTGCGTTACCTTGCCGCCAAGTACAGTATTGAAATTGTAGAAAAAGAAATTACACCCGAGGAACAAGCGCAAATTACTGAAAAGGAAAGCTTATATATTGTTACTTCATTCGGACAAAAATACTTTACCGATAATTTATGGAATACGGATGAAGGTAAATCTGTCGGACTTAGTTATTTTAGAGAGCGTGGTTTTACAGATGAAATTATTAGAAAGTTTCAATTAGGTTTTTCTTTTGAAGATAGCAAAGCATTTTCAAAAGCGGCTATAGCAGCGGCTTACAAGCCTGAATATTTAGTTAAAACAGGTTTGTCAATTTTATCGGATAAACACATTGCCAATACGACAATTACCATTAACAATATTTTTGATAGATATACCGGTCGTGTCATTTTCCCCATACATAACGGCACCGGAAAAGTGATTGGTTTTGGCGGGCGCATATTAAACAGCGATAAAAAATTTGCCAAATACATTAACTCGCCGCAAACGGATATTTACGATAAGAGTAAAGTTTTGTATGGTTTGTTCTACGCAAAAAAACAAATTACGCAAGAAGATAATTGTTATTTAGTGGAAGGTTATACCGATGTAACTTCCATGCATCAAGCCGGAATTGAAAACGTGGTGGCATCATCGGGCACATCCTTAACGGCCGATCAAATTCGTTTAATACATCGTTTTACCAATAACATTACCATTTTATATGACGGTGATGTGGCGGGTATTAAAGCCAGCTTTAGAGGTATTGATTTAATTTTGGAAGAAGGGATGAACGTAAAAGTTCTTTTATTTCCTGACGGTGATGACCCCGATTCGTTTTCTAAAAAAGTAAGTGGCGATGATTTGCGTGCTTACATTAAAAAGAATTCCAACGATTTTATAAAATTTAAAACCAATTTACTTTTTGAAGAAGCTAAGCACGAGCCCGTTAAAAAAGCGGCGCTTGTAAAAGATATTATTGAAAGTATTGCCATTGTGCCCGATGCTATTATTCGTAATGGATACATTACCGAGTGTAGTCATATTTTGCAAGTTGATGAGCAAACACTGGTGTTTCAGGTTAAGGCAACGCGCGATAAAAAAATTACCAAGAAAAATTTTCAACCCCAAGCACAACAAATTGCTGAGCAACTATACGTTTCTGAAAACACCAATCAGGAAATAAAAGACGAACTGCAAAAATTGTTAGACGCCGATTTAAATCCGTTTGCCGAACAGGAAAAAAATTTAGTGCGTTTACTAATTAATTACGGAACGCATCTACTTACGATCGAACATCTGAACGAAGAAAACGAAAAAATTTCTGTAGATGTTTCTGTGGCCGAATTTATTTTAAACGAATTGCAGCAAGATGATCTAAGTTTTGTAGATTCTACCTATCAATTATTTTTGTATGAGTTTATGCTTCAAATGCAAAAAGAAAATATACCTAATATAGATTATTTTGTTAAGCACCGCAACCCGCAATTAGCGCAGACTACCATACATCTTATTAGTAGCAACGACCAGCTAAGCGACAAATGGAAAACTAAACATAATATTACTGTCGCCTTTGAAACCGATAATTTAAAGAAGGCGATAAATCATGATCTTTTTATTTACAAAGAAAAACGTTTGCAAAAATTACTTCGAGATGAGAAAGAAAAACTCCGCACCGCTTCCTCAGACGAAGAAATACAAAGCATTTTAATTGAAGTGCAAAAGTTAGACATACTAAAAGGCAGAGTTAATAAACTTTTAGGCAGGATTATTATTTAGCTTTATGTTTTTTATTGGGGCTTTGCCGACTATCCCAAAAACTAATAAGTTCTACTTGTTTATGTGCTTGGGTAATTTGGTATAGTAATAAGTTGTGCTTACTTACTAAAACTTCAAATACATTTTCTTTTTCAGAACCTCTAAATAAATAAGGGTTTTGTTGCAGGTAACCTATAATCTCTTCGGTTTGATGTAAAAAAGTTCGCACTCCTTTTGCCGACCAATGTTTATCTAAAGACGCAATAATTTTCTCAAAAGTGTTTATGGCATCCGAAGATCAAATTATTTTGTAAACCATTTGGCGTATTTTTTCATTACCTCTTTATGCGGTTTTCCTTCGCCATTGGCTAATTGTATGCGAGCACGTTTTACAGATGCTTTTTGTTCATCACTTAGTTCATCCCACAAATCGGTTTTATAACTACTTAGCACAGCTTTAACATGTTTTAAAACAACTTTGCTGTCTATAACCAAAATTGCTTTGGTTAAGGCTATTTTTTCAGCTTGAACATTCATTTGGCTATTGTTTATACAAATATACAAAACAGCTATCAAGTAGCGATTCCACTCCAGTCGATGGGTTAGGGATGTATTATACTTAACCCAAATACTTACAAGGGCTGCGGGAGTATTTGAGGGACGACTAATTAGATTAAGAAAAACTAAGCAAAGGGATTGCAACAACTAAATATTATCGCATAATAACCATTTTGCCAATGCCTTTTTTAAAGTACTCATCGGCTTGGGTGCTCATGTGGTCTATCTGGTTGCCGTGTAAGCGACTTACTATATGGTAAAAATATACGCCGTTGGCCAGCTTGCCGCCGTATTCATCCTTACCATCCCAGGCATACTCGGTTATGTTGCGGCCTATGTGCAGGTAGCCCAGCTCTTCGCGAGTAATTTCTTTAACCACTTTGCCGCTAATGGTCATTATTTGTATTTTAAACGTTTCGGGCACATCGGCACCGGTTATTGTAAATACAAACTTAGTAGAGGTGCTAAAAGGGTTTGGGTAATTAAGTACCTCGGTTAGCATAGGCTTGTTAACCACCTCGTATTGTATTTTATAATCAAACTGGCCGCTTATGTTACCCCTGCGGTCAGTCGCCTTTACATCTAAACTATACATGCCATCTGTAACAAGACTTGGCTTGTAATTTATTTTACAAGAATTGTTTGGAAGCACAGCCGGTGTAAACTGCAGTAAGCCATTATTAAAATAAATGCGCTGCGAGGCGGCAGAGCCCGGCGAAGTTACATACACGGCAAAATTGCTGGTATCATTCAAAGCCAGGAATTTATTTTCATCCTTAAGCGAAACCAATATATCGGGCTTGGCAGAAACTATATCGCCGTTAAGAATATGCGTACCATCAAAGGTAACATCTAATATAGGATTTACCTTATCTTTATTAACGTTAAAAGAAAGCTGGGCTAAATTGTTGAAATGAAATTGCTCTACTTGGTATTTTGGTTTGCCGGGTGGGTTAACATCTATGCCAAATATATTGGCGCCTGCTAAATTAAGCGTACTAACGTTTATGGTATCGTAAATAACAGAATCGGGCAAAAACGGTTTGCGTTTTAATTTATAAGGTAGCGGGTGGTTGTTGCGGTTAGCATCCTGCACGTAGTAGGTTACTAAAAGGCTGTCTTTAAAAGAAAAATCACTAATATTCTTTATAGGCATGCGCAGCTGTAAATTTTCGCCCTCGCTTAGGGTACTTTTATTAATGGTATAACCACCGGCAGGAAAGAGCGCTGCCTCGGGCGCCTGATCAAAAATGACCTGCCAGCGTTTTAATTGCGGAGGCGTATGGTTGGTATTATCGGCCACCTGGGCTATTAATTGCATATATGGAAAGAATTTGCCGGGTATTTGGTTCATGTAATGGCTAAGGTCATCAATATCAGTAGAATCGTGCACAAAATTATAGAGGGTTGTTTTTAAACCAGCACTATCTATTCCTATAAGCTGTACAACAATGCTATCCCCGCTTGTATTGGAAGCTTCGTTTGTATCGTGCATATAATGCCAATGCAGTTGTTTCCAGGCGGTATCAGATCTTTGCGCGGGTCCAATAATTTCTGAAGCTATGTAACCGTTATTAAATTTAGAGTGAAGCGTATCTGAAAGCGTAAGCAGTTGGTTTTTGCTTGTGGATAAAACCTCGTGCGGGGCAGTGCCCCCCTTTTTACCAAAGAAGATCATTAAGGTACTATCCTGTAAATTATCTATTGCCGTAGAACCATAATTATGGAAAGCAATAATTAATGCCGTGCTTGGGGCTGTTGCAGGAAGATTACAATAGGTAGACCCATAACCGCATTTTACAGTATAAGCGAGTATTGGAGTACCGTTAGGTAATGAGTTCAAAAAATTAGCCATGTTTTGCTGCCAATTTGTATAAGAAGCGTTCGAAATATCACCGCAAAAATTATCCTGCCCAAACTCATACGTTATGCCATTCAAATACCCATCGCAAATGCAATTTCCATTATTGCCATGCCAAGTATTATAAAAACCGGGTATAATACCTCCTAATCCAGGTGCTTTTGTAGCGGATGTATCTGATTGTATAGGCAAGCCGGAAATAGTATCAAAAACGGCAATTGTCCATCCATCTTCGGCGCAGCTCCACTGGCGCAGTAAGCCGTTGTTATAAAAAAATTGGGTAACAGTTTCGGGCAAACCGCCAGTAGCTACCGGTGTTGCCAGGCCTGTGTTAACCTTAATAGTTTTTACATCGTTTACAAAAGTAAATTTCCGATTTGTCGAATCGAACTGTACATACTGGTATCCATCATGTTCGAACTGAAAAAATTGTGATTGCCCCCATCCGTACCGGTTCTTAACTACCTGGAAAGAACTTTGCCGCCAGTTTGGATTGGCTTCATCTTTTGCCACGCGCCAAAAATAAACCACGCTATCTATATTTAATAAAGACGTGTTTGGCAGACTTACCACGCCGCCTATAGCTGAAACCAATGTATTGGTAAGCACAGGGCTGGTAAATAAAATACTGGTATCCATTTGAAAACGATAGCTAGTAAGGGGCGCAAACGCATCGGCAGTAGAGGCTTTCAACGTTACTTTTTGTATGTTAGGTACAATGGCGTATTTATAAGGCCAGACGGGCTCTATATCTGAGCCGCGAATGAATAAGGAAATAGGGCCTATCGAATTATTTGCATAATTAGAATTATCTTCTTGTAAGGTAGAATGCAGGTAATTTATATATATAGAAAAGGTATTAACCCCCACGGCACGGGTATAATTTTCTGGTATAAAAAGACTGAACGTATCTTTATAAAGCGGGGCAGGTACTGTTCTATAAAAAGCATTGGTATCTCCATTAGGATAGGTACGAATGATACGAACCGTATAAAGGCCTTGTACGGCCTTGCCAAGGTTTGTCATGCCAATTTTTAAGCCAATAGAATCTCCGGGGTAGGTTTGGGTATCAAAAACAACATCGGCGTTGGTAATTTCATAATCGGGCAAAGGAGCGGTATTGGCTTTAATGGCAGGGTCGCCATGCAGGGTCATTTCCATGCAGGTCTCTATCTGCAATACAGGGTCTATGTTGGCAATAGACATAACTGCTTTTACGGCATCCTTTATGCAGCGCCCATAACTCATGCCGTAATCTATTTTGGTAAACTGTTTGTATAATTCCTGTGTATAAACAAACAGTTGCTGCGCTACTCCTTCGGCCGTGGTGGCAATATACCCTATAGAACCCTTATCGTTAGGTGCCAGCACCCACTCTTCACTATTAGTAATTTGATCGGCACTAAACATATCGCCTGTATAACAAGAGTTAGCCAAAATAAAAGGAATGCGCGGTGCATTGTTATAGACGCCAGGCGCATCAATATTTTGATCAAAACCCGTTGGTGAGCCATGGCCAAAGAAGGTCATAAGCGATACCCCGGCATTTATTAAAGAATCTACCTGCTGATTGGTGTTTATGCTAATGGGCGCTGTAGAGGTTTTATAAAATGTATACACATTGCCGCCTATAAAAATACTTTCGTAAATAGATCTAAGGGTACTCATATAGCTATTAAAGGTCTGCTGGTCTGAAGAAGAATTACCGCCAATAAAGTGTATGGCTCTTTTTCTCCACAGATCGTCTGCCGGCTGGGCTACATATAATTGTGCTTTGCTAAGATAATTAAGAACATCCTGATCGTTTTGTGCAGAAAGCCTGCCTGTGGGGATGGCAGGTTCGGGATAAACAGTAGAACCCGGAAGGCCGGCGGTAAGCAAAAGATCTGTAGATGGATTACCAAAGGTAGGCACCAGACATTTAGCGGCTACCACCGGTGGGGGCGAGTTGAACCCTGTTACAAGTGGAAGACCCTCTATAGCATGTGTACCTTTACCAATTAAAAATAAATTAGAAGGCGGCTTGTTTGTGTTGGCAATTAAATAGCCGCAAAAGTTTTTTATAGAGATGGGGTTGCGCTCTACCCCGTAAGCAAACTGGTCGTACAGGTCGTTTATGCTGGCCACAATAACATGGTAGTTGCCGCCGTTAAAACCGTTACGCCTAAAATTGGCATACTGTGTAACACCGGTAGCAGGTGCGTTAATTAATTTAGGGTGAGAAACAATAACAAAAGCAGAATCTATATTACCCAGGTTAAGATAGTTTACAAATGTACCGTTGCCGTTTACTGCTGTGATGTGTAAATTTGAACTTGCCACGTTTGCATTTGCCCAAGAGGATAAATAACAAAAATTTGTAGTACCGCCATTAGGAACCAACACCGTAAAAGCCGATGCTGAAGGAAGGAACGTAATAAGATGATTGTTGTTATCTAATAAAATTGCCTGCGTGCTCTGGTTATCAAAGTTGGTAATAGTTAGTTTAGATTTTGATTGCCCGTCATTAGGCAAATAGATCTTTTCCTGCTGCTGGTTAAGCATATTAAATGTTTGCGCATAAGCCACGCTTATATAATTTACGTTGGTTAAATTATCTATGGTGGTTAAGCTATTTGGCAGGGAGTTTACGTTTATGTTGGTGGTAGACGAACTAAAATTGGCCGGGTTTAAATTATAGGTGTATAACCTGGCATCGTAGGCATCTAAAGAATAGGTGCCTAAGGTTTGCGGGCCGCCATTGCCTTGAAAGGTAACGTCTAAAATATGATCAGGGCTAATAGTAGTAGTGGCTATATCATTATTACCTGATAGGCAAACGGTGGCATACGGCTGAAAAGAACCAGCTGTATATGCCGATGAAGTAGTAAACCCAAATGTAAAAGTGCTGAGGTCTCCGCTATTATTTCCTGGTTGAGCTAAGTTCTCTCCACTAATAAAACCTTCGCCGGTAACGTAACGTGGATCGTTTTGATTTACATTATTAACCGGACCAAAAGAATAATCTACCTGTTGAGAAAAAACTTTTTTTATGTAATAAGGTGATGTGTTATAAGAGGTATAATTTATATCTGTATTTAAGGTAAGACGTTTATTGGCGTTAGATATATTCCAGGTTAAAAAAACAGCAGCTGTATCATTTATCACGCTATAATAAGGATTGGTAATAAACGGAGCGGAAGGCGTTAACGAAAATAAAAGCGAATCATCTAAGCCGGTATTTTTTTCGGCATAAAATAAAATATAATCATTGGTGTTTAGTACACCATCGGCTTCCCCGGCTATATAAGGATATAATTCTTTTCCTTTTTGAAACAACTGTATATTTTGCGGGTTAATGTTGCTTATTGGAATACCTGCATTGACTAATGAAGCCGAGTCTAATTTATATAAACCATCTGCGGCGATTTTTATCTTGTAATATTTTTGGTTGTAATCTGCTATCCAGCCATTATTAAAATTGCTTGTCTGCGAAAAAACGGTTGCCGTTGCAAGGATAAAGAGGGCTATGTATGTAATTCGCAAGCGGCTCATTTGTTAAACTTTTGGCTTAGGCAGGTGCAGGTTAGCTATATCTATTTTTAAAGAGAAAATATTACTGTAAGTTCCTACGGCATTATCTCCGCCGCCAAAATTGGTTAAGGCGTAATCAAGCTGAAATATTTTATATTTTAAGCCAACTCCAATGCTTGGTGTAACCACGGTTTGTGTTTTGCCACCAATATCGGTAACCTTTTGTATGTTGTTTAAACCCGCGCGAAGGTAAATAATGCGCAGGTAACAAACCTCTAAACCAACAAGCGGATCTATGCTAAACGCGTTTGTTTTTATCAAAACATTACGCTTGCCATCAAAGGTTGTAACCAAATTTATTTCTGGCATGATGGTAATTTTTTCTTTCCAAAGAACAAAGGTACGTGTAGCCCCTAATATTAAACGCGGCACGGTAACCTCTAAAGAGTTGGAAGGTATAGCGTTGTTGGTAATTGCTAAAACCTGCTTTTGGGCATCGGTTAAGTTATAGGTATACGCGTTAAAGGTGCCAGTAATATCCCGACCAACGGCTGCAAAGTTCCATTTTTTATAGGTGTAAGATGCGCCTACATCAAAACCAAAACCCCACGAGCCGCCAAAAGGACCTAATTTATTACGAATGATCTTTGCGGTAGCGCCAAGGGTTACGCCTTTTAATTGGGGGATTTTGCGCGCGTAAGAAAGTAAGGCTGCAAAGTTGGTAACGGCAAAATTGCTTATTTTATTATAGTCTACATTGTTGTTTGCATCTACCAAAGCCAGGGTGTTGGCAATATTATCTGTGCCAAAGCGAATAACGCTAACCGAGGCCACGCTGTTGCTATCTATTCGGGTAGAGAAAGCGCCATAATCATACTTGGAAATACCTGCGTAATATTCTGCGTGCATTAAAGCTAACTGAAACTTTGGTTTTATCTTTAGCAGATTTGCCGGGTTAAAATACCCTGCCGATACATCGTTAGAGCTAACAATGTTTGCCCCGCCCATTGCCAGTGCGCGCGCACTAACGCCAATAGCCAAAAACTCGTTACTGTATTTTGCTACCTGTGCAAAGGTTACGCTGCTAAACGCAAAAAAGGCAATTAAAATTTTTTGTCTGAAAAACATTCTTGTAAATTTAATAAATTTTAACCTACCAACGTATAAATAACGGTTTTTAGTATAGATTTAACAAGTTTATAAGGGATTATTTCTCTTAAAAAGATGAATGTAAACCGCTCCTTTAGTAAAGTTTTTGACAAGCGAATAGTTTTTTTCTAAATAAGTCTTTCGTTGCGCGCTATAATTGTTGCAGATGTTGCTATCGGCAATGTATAAATTAGTGTTCATTTCTGTATCGCTCAATAAATCGTATTCTTTGTTTGTTCCGTTTAATAAATAGTAATCATCGTTAAAGTAGACCTGAAAACCGGCTGCTATATCTTTAGCTGCAATCTTATTTTCGTAAACGTATTTGTCAAGTTGTTTTCTTACATCAAAGTAAGAAAGGCTTTGCCAATTACAATCCCAGGCGTTGCCGTATTTATTGGGTTTAATAAGCAAACTACTTTGCAAAAGGAAAACAATAAACACTAAACAAGCGCCAATAAATTTTAGTGTAGAAAAAGATGAGACAGAATAAATAAAAGCTGGAAGCAAAAGCACATAAACCAGTAAAAAATACCGGCTGCTGATTGGATTTGACAAAGGCACGCAAAAAATAAAAATGCTTACCGCAGCGAATAATAAAATTATAACAGGTTCGCTTAATTTTTTATAAGAAAAATAAAATAACCCAATAAAAACAAGGCCTATTATAGTAGCGAAATCGGTTATTTTTATTAAACACCAAAATAGATTCTTACTCATATTGTTGAGATTTAAAAGGGTTCTGTGGCTGTGGTTTTCGGGATTTACAAAAAACCATCCGCTTATGTAAAAGTGAACGAGCATCCATATAATAGAAACTAAAATGCCGGTAAATAAATACCAGGCACTTTTTTGTTTTTTTATAAAAACGAAATAGATAAACAATAAAACAACCAGCGGTAAGGCACGAAGGTTAAGCAAACAAAGCAGCGCAGAAGATAAAGCCATGCGTGAGGAACGGAAATCTTTGATAGAATTGACCATCCACAGATTTAAAAAAACAAAACAAATTTCGCTGCTAAAATAAATGCTTTGCGCCGCGACGGCAGGATGAATAAGTGTTAGAAGTAAAACTAGCAATGTTTTATCTGCGGGTAAAAACCGTTGACAATAATGTTGGAGCTGGTATAACAAACCAATTATAAAAGGAAGAACGGATAAATGCGCAACCCATAGTTTAAAACCTAATGCTTTAAATAAGGCCGCGAGATATATGGCGTATATAGGGAAATACCCATTATCGGTAAAGCCGTTACCGTTAGGATATAAATTAGTAAAATTTGTTTCTATAAAATAATGCGCGGTTTTAACCTGTCCGTACATATCCCAAAAAACGGGTGTGCTGCTATAAAATAAAATTACAAGCGCGTAAATTATACTAAGTAACCACCAGGTATTTTTTTGTATAAATTTATAAAGAAACATTTGCCGCAAAGTTACTTTAGTATTTGTGAAACAAAAACGCTTTAGCTTAAAGTTTTATTTGTTTGCGTTAGGGATGCTGCAAGAAAGCCTTTATGAAATGCTTTTTCAGCATTATGCGAAGCCAAAATAAAAATAAAAACAATGAGCTAAAACATAAAGCTTTACTGCAAGCAGCCCGACGGCGTGCTTCGAAAGGCTTAGCATGACGCACGCCGGAACGCCCAAAAGAAGAAACGGTATATTAAAAAAATTGGTGCTAAATTTGACCCGCCATGCGCAAATTAATTTCTTCTATAAAAGTTCTTATACATTTTATAAGTCATAAAATGTGGCAACTACGGCTTAACAAACTTGATAAAAAACAAGGTTTTTTTATAAAGCAATTGCGCATACTTACTTTAGCCATAAAAGGCTTTAACGAAAAAAATTGTTTGGTAAAAGCATCGGCATTAACGTATTATATGTTGTTTGCCATTGTACCCTTGTTGGCTTTATTGTTTGCGGTTGCCAAAGGTTTTGGCTTGCAGGAAAAATTAGAAAGCTATTTGCTGGATGATTTTTCGCAGTATGCCGATATACTTACACAGGCCTTTCAATACGCCGATAAAATGCTGCAAACCACGCAGGGTGGCTTAATTGCGGTTGTTGGCATTTTGCTTTTGATTTATACGGTATTAAATTTATTGAGCAGTATAGAAAACTTTTTTAATGATATATGGGAAATTAAGAAGGGAAGAACCCTTATTCGCCGCGTTACGGATTACCTGGCCATTTCTATTTTTTCGCCTATTTTACTTTTTGTATCAAGCGCACTTACTATTTTTTTAAGCACACAGGCAACTTCTATACAGAGTTTGGCGTGGCTTAGTCATTTAGGTTTTGCATTTAAAATAGTATTAAAATTAGTTTCGCTTACCTTGCTTTCAGGTATGTTTACATTTTTATATACAGCTTTACCAAATACACGCGTTAGATTTACATCGGCTTTAGCAGCGGGCATTGTAGCCGCGGTTGCGTTCGATCTTTTACAGTGGGCTTACATTACTTTTCAAATAGGGGCGGTAAAATATAACGCTGTTTATGGAAGTTTTGCCGCATTGCCTTTATTTTTGATATGGCTTCAATACAGTTGGTTTATTGTTTTGTTTGGCGCTGAACTGTCTTTTGCTAACCAAAACGTAGATCATTACGAGTTGGAGGCAGAGATACAAAACATAAGCATTAGATACAAGCGGGTTATCTCTTTATTGGTAGCCAACCTGGTGGTTAAAAATTTTAGTGATGGGTTGCCCGCAATGACATCTACCCAAATAGCCAATAAGCTTGATATGCCTGTTCGTTTAGCGCGCATGATAATTTTTGATTTTACCGAGACAAAAATTTTTAGTGAAATAAAAACAGAAAATGATAAAGAGATGGCTTATCAACCCGCCATATCTGACGTAAAGCTAAGCGTTAAATATATTTTAGATAAGCTAGATAACAAAGGCGTAAATACGATGCCAATACACTCTGCCGAGGAATTAGAAAACATACACAAAATAATGAATGATTTTGACCGTGTATTGTATGATACTAAAGAAAATGTTTTAGTAAAAGATATTTTATAAATTTAAGAACATGAAAAAAATAATTACAATTATCTGCCTGTTATCAATAGGATTTATACAAGCACAAACGGCGCCTTATAATGGAAGTTGGGCGCTATGTAAAGTTGTTACACCTTTGGGCGATACGCAAAAAATTACAAGTAATGACGCAAGATATGTAACGTATGTGTTTACTTACAACAATACTTTTTCTACTTTTATAAAAGAAAAGAACGAAGAAGCTACCGGGCGTTGGGGTTACGAATTTAAAACTAAGACCATTAAAATAAAAAACCCTGTTTTAACTAAAAGCAAAACAGCCATGGGAGATCGTGATATGGTAATATATCAGGTAACACCCGATTTTTTTGTAGAGGTAAAAGAAGAAAAGAAAAAAGTTTTTAGTTATTATATATATTGCCGCACAAAATAAAGCTTATACAATTATAATATCATGCCGGTATAAAAGCGCGTGAAGGTCTTGCGAGAGAAACTTTGCTTTTTTAATCTTGTTTAAATTTGGATCGATTAAGAAGTTTTTGGAAGTTGTAAAATCTACCCCCGAAACGTTGGTGTTGGCAAATAAAGCATCGGCAAAATCGCAATTTATAAAAGAGGCTTTTGATAAATCTGCTTGGGTAAAATTAGCGCCGTGCATTTTACAATTTTTAAAACTGCTTTTGTTTATTTTCTTTTTATCGAAAGAGGTATAATCTAAATTGCAGCTTTCGCAGGCAATACAAAAACCAAAGTCTGCCACTTGCGAAAAGTTTGCGCCAATTAATTTACAATCAATAAACGTAATATCCTGTAGTTTGCAATTTCTAAAATAAGCGTTGCTGAGGTTGCAGTTTTTAAAAACACAATCTGTAAAATCAATACGTTTTAATTCTCCAAAAACACAATTGCTAAATTCGCAATAATCAAATTCTTCTCTATCGGTTTTCTCAACAGTAAAATTGGTATTTGATATGAATTCTTTTTTCATTATTTAGATTTGATGTAAAAGCACTTATTGTTTTTGTGTAGATACGTTTCTTGGATATCTTACTATTGTTATCGGAATAATAGAAAACGTTATCCCGTATCCTAACAAAAAAAAGAGCGAAGACCCACTTGAACAAACAATTCTTGCGGTAGAGCAATATTGCTCGAAATATTGATAAATGCCAATAGAAAACATAGGCGAAAATATTCCCAAGACAAAACAAAACACAGCAAGAATTAGAATATAGGGTTTTGTTTTATTCTTTACTCGAAGCTTTGAAAGTAATAGAAAGAGGATAATCGGTAATGCGCAAATCAGCAGCGGCAAAATCAACATCAAAAAAAGTTTCATAATTTGAATTTTCAAAAATTAAAAAATGTCTTCCAACAAATTATCATCAACTAAATTAGGAATAGTAACTTTTAAATTAGGCGTTCTGTTCATCTCGCGTTTAATGGCAAATAAGGCTTCTTTATTGCGCGCCCAAGAGCGACGGGCAATGCCATTATTTACATCCCAAAATAACATTTGTTTTAAACGTTTGTCGGCATCAGCAGTTCCATCAAGCACCAAACCAAATCCACCATTCATTACTTCGCCCCAACCAACGCCGCCGCCGTTGTGCAAACTAATCCACGTAGCCCCTCTAAAGGCATCGCCCACAAAATTTTGCACAGCCATATCAGCCGTAAATTGAGAGCCGTCATAAATATTGCTGGTTTCCCTGTAAGGAGAATCGGTGCCACTTACATCATGATGATCTCTTCCTAAAACAACAGGCGCAGAAATTTTAGTTGAGGCAATCGCTTTGTTAATTGCTTCTGCAATGCGTATGCGCGCTTCGCTATCAGCGTATAAAATACGCGCTTGAGAACCAACGACTAAATTATTTTCCATGGCATTTTTTATCCACGCAATGTTGTCGCTTAGTTGTTGTTTAATTTCATCAGGAGAATTTTTATACATATCCTGCAAAACCTCTAAAGCAATTTCATCGGTCTTTTTTAAATCGTTTGCATCGGCGCTTGTACAAACCCATCTAAACGGACCAAAACCATAATCAAAACACATTGGCCCAAGAATATCTTGCACATAACTTTTGTATTTAAAAATAGCCCCTCCCTGACCTCCCCAAAGTGGAGGAGCGTTTTGATATACATCGCCACCGGCACGCCCAACCTCTAAAAGAAAGGCGTTTCCGTAATCAAAAAAGTACATTCCATTTTTTGAAAGGGTATTAATTGCGTTGATATGTCGCACCAATGTTTTTTGGACTTCTTTTTTAAATTGATTGGGATTTTCTGCCATCATTTTATTGGATTCTTCTAACGAAAAACCCGCAGGATAATACCCACCCGCCCAAGGATTATGCAACGATGTTTGATCGGTTCCTATATCAACTTTAATATTTTCTTTAACCAATCGTTCCCACAAATCAACCACATTGCCTTGGTACGCAAGTGATACAGCTTCTTTAGCCGCAGTTGCTTTTTTAATACGAGAAATTAATTGGGTTAAATCAGTATGCAATTCATCAACCCAACCTTGCTCTAAACGTTTGGAAGCTGCCATTGGATTTATTTCTGCCACCACCGAAACAAGCTCGGCAATTTTTCCTGCTTTGGGCTGCGCGCCACTCATACCGCCTAATCCGCAGGTAACAAACAAAAGCCCAGACCCCTCCCCAACCCTCCCCACAAGGGAGGGAGCTACTTTTCGGGCGGCATTCATAACTGTAATAGTCGTTCCATGCACAATGCCTTGCGGACCAATGTACATAAACGAACCGGCGGTCATTTGCCCGTATTGTGTAACACCAAGTGCGTTAAATTTTTCCCAATCATCGGGCTTGCTGTAATTAGGAATCATCATTCCGTTTGTAATAACTACACGGGGCGCATCTTTATGCGAAGGGAAAATCCCCATCGGGTGACCGCTATACAAGGTAAGTGTTTGCTCATTGGTTATCGTTGCCAAATATTGCATCGTTAATAAATACTGTGCCCAATTTTGAAACACAGCCCCGTTGCCTCCGTAGGTAATTAACTCGTGCGGATGTTGTGCCACAGCATAATCTAAATTGTTGCTAAGCATGTGCATAATGGCAGCCGCTTGTTTAGACTGATGCGGAAAATCATTGATTGGACGCGCATAAATTTTATAATCAGGTCGAAAGCGATACATGTAAATTCTACCGTATGTTTTTAATTCTTCGGCAAATTCTTTTGCTAAAACAGCATGGTGTTTTTTATCAAAATAGCGAAGAGCATTTCTAAGCGCTAATTTTTTTTCGGCATCGTTTAAAATATCTTTTCTTTTTGGCGCGTGATTTAAAGATCTGTCGAACGCTTTAATAGCAGGCAATTCGAATGGAATGCCTTGCAATACTAATTTTTGAAATTCTTTTAATTCCATAATTTATTTTTGAGTTTTATCTTTATCGAATAAGCCTGTTTTTTTGTTGTAGTTGTATGGGCAATGCTTACATCCGCTCTTACAACAATAGCCTCTTTTTAAATGATATGTGGAGGTAAAAACTACATAACTTTCTTCGCTTATGTAATAATCTTCAGAGTCGAGGTTTTTTAGTTTGTCAGAAAACATACGTCCAAATTTACTTATTCTTCAAATGCAAATAACAAAAAATAGGGTAGTGGTCGGTTAAACTTTCTGATACACGCTTGTAATTTGTACACTCAAAATCTTTGCTGTGTAAAATATAATCTATGCGTAATAAAGGTAAGTTGCCATTGTATGTTTTGCCGATGCCATTGCCTGCTTCTTTAAAAGCATCTTTTAAATTTTCGCTAAGCACATGGTAAGCAAAGGATGAAGGTGTATCATTAAAATCGCCACACATAATCATTTTGTAACGACAGGTCTTCATGTGCGCGGCAATCATTTCGGTTTCTTCGGCTCGTTTTATAAAACCATTTCGTAAACGCTTAATAATGTTTTTAGATTCTACCAAATCAGAATCGTTGTATTCTTTATTGTTTAAGCCATCAATAAATTTATACTCCTTCTTGCCAAAACTTATGGACGCTAGGTGCGCATTATAAATTCGCACGGTATCTTTATTAATAAGTACATCGGTATAAATGCAAATGTTGTTTGATTTGGTATTAAAAACAATTTTTCCTTTTCGCACCATTGGATATTTGGTAAGTGTGGCAACGCCCCAGTGGTCGAACGTTCTTAGCGTTGTAGTATATTCTGTATGAATATTTTTTGTTTTTAAAAAAGACACCAAAGTATCTGCATTATTGTAGTCTTTTGGATTTTCGGACGTGTAAAACTCCTGCAGGCAAAGTATATCGGGTGATTCGCTTTGGAACATATTAAAAATAATTTTCCGAGATTGTTTGTTATGCGACCAGTTATATAGATCGAACAGCATACAATTATAATCCATCACTTTAATATCTTTATTGGTAATAGGCTTTTTAGAAAAGTTTATGTGTACTATACTTAATAGATTTGGAAGTGTAAAAACAATAGCAAGCGCAGATAGCAGCATCCACCCACGCATTTGAATACTCCATAAAATAACAAACCCAATATTTACAATTATTAGTAATGGATACGAAATACCCATAAACGCTAAAGGCCAAAAAGTTAATGGACTAATATATTTGGCCGTAAAAGATAATAACAGGGCAACTACCGCAAAATAGTTTAACCACAATACAAGTACTGTTAAGCGGTTTGATCTTTTAGGTATATGGGTGGTTGTTCTCAAATAAGGAATACAAATAAACTCTAAAAAATAAGACCCTCTAAATTTGTGTATAAAAGAATTTTTAGTACATTTGCGCCGTTATTAGGTTGGTCCGGTAGTTCAGCTGGTTAGAATGCCGCCCTGTCACGGCGGAGGTCGCGGGTTCGAGTCCCGTCCGGACCGCAAACTAAAAAACATAACCCTTGCAAATCATTGATTTGCAAGGGTTTTTTTATTTTGACCAATGAAAACTACAAAAGAAAAAATACAAATTGCTATACTTGGCGTGGGGCCCAGCGGCTTGTTTATGTATAAACACTTGGTAGAAAGCGCCAATAAAACATAGAATTTAATATTTCTAATCATTGTTGTCCGATAAAAGTACAAAACAGTTTTGATACAAACCTATAAGAATAAAGGATTTTTTTATGATATAGCACATATATATTAAATTAATTTACAGTTAACCCGATACTAACACCCATGTTTACATAAGTTTTTTTTAGTATAAAATACCAAGGCTAAATAATGGGTATTATTAGGCGCGTGAAAACCATTAAACCCTTTTACATACTCAGTTTTATCTTACTAGCCATGCTAGCCTTGGCGGTTGTGTCGTATATATTTCCTAAAGAAGGTATTATGGTGGGCAGTCAGAAAATTATTTTTCCAAACCTGGCCTCTTATTTCTCTTCAGAAAAAACTCAAAAGACAGATATTTCTAAGATAGTAGCACTTGCCGATGCCGAAGATAATTTATCCGATAGCACAAATGTAAAATCAGATTCTATTTTAAAAAAAGAAATAGATTATAAAGAAGTAAATGATCCTTCTATAAAACTTATTACCAGTATACAGTATAAAGATTCCGCTAAAAATTCGTTAGATAATTTTTTTGAAGCCTTGGCAGCAGTTTCCTCCGATAATAAAAGTATACGCATTTTACACTATGGCGATTCGCAGATAGAAGGCGATAGAATAACCGATTATCTCCGCCAGAAATTGCAAACGCATTTTGGCGGCAAAGGTCCTGGTTTTATAGCTGCCATGCCGGTTGCACAAAGTGTTGGCTTAAAGCAAAACTGGAGTGATACTTGGGATAGGTACACTATTTTTACCGCTAAAGATAAACGCGTAAAGCACAATAATTATGGGGTGGCGGCAGGCTTTTGCAGGTATGCGGGGTATAACGATACAGTGGGTGAAAAAAATGCCTGGCTTAAAATAAAAACTACCCGAAACGCAGGTGGTTTATTTGCAGCGTACAATAAGGTAAAATTATTTTATGCAAGTCAGCAAAAAAATACGCAGATACAATTTTTAGAAAACGATGTGCTTAAAAAAACGGATACGCTTGGTAAGGGAAATTTTAATGTAGCGCAGTTCAATTTATCACAAGCGCCTAATACGTTCGAGCTAAAGTTTCAGGGGAAGGATAGCCCAGATATTTTTGGTTTATCGTTAGAAGGAGATGGTGGCGTAATGGTTGATAATTACGGACTTCGCGGAAGCTCAGGCACATTTTTTAATCAACTTAATTTGCAGCACCTTAAATTATTTTACGATTATCTCAATACAAAATTCATCATTCTGCAGTTTGGCGGCAATACCTTGCCAAGTATTATGGATAAAAATATGGCTGCTAATTTTGGAAACTATTTACGTGCGCAGATAAATAGTATTAAAAAAATTGCTCCAGGAGTAAGTATTATGGTTATTGGCCCTGCTGATATGAGTATTAAAGATGGCGATACTTACATTACGTATCCTTTGTTGGAAGATGTTCGTAACGCCATTCGTTCAGCAGCCTTTCAAACAAATTGCGCCTTTTTTGATATGTACGATTGTATGGGTGGCCGCAACAGCATGGTAAGTTGGGTAGATCAAGGTATTGCCGCAACAGATTATATACATTTTTCTCCGGCTGGCGCACGTAAAATAGCCGTGCTTTTATACAGCGCTTTAATGAACGATTATAATAAATTTATTAAAAATAAAAACAATAAGAACTTATAATGAAATATTGCTTGCTGATATATTTTGTTTTTTTATTTACAGTTTTGTCGGCACAGACAAACGAAAACAAATATCCCTTTATAAATTACGCTGACAATAAAATTATTTATGGCAAAGACAGCAGCTCTATGCTTGGCTTCTATAAAAAATTAGGAAAATTTTTAGCCAGTAAAGAAAAAGAACTTGTTATTGTACAAATTGGCGGAAGCCACGTGCAGGGCGGTATGTGGGGCGATAAGCTAACCACTAATTTTCAAAATTTACGCGCGCCCAAAGGCGGAGGTTTTTTTGCATTTCCTTTTAAGATCATTAAAACAAATTCGCCGCCGTACTTTACCAGCTCTTCTAACGGAGTTTGGAAAGGTTGCCGAACGGCTTTGGTAAAAAATGCCTGCACCAATGTAGGTATGGCACAAATTACCGCCACTACAAATGATAGCGCAAATGTTTTTGGTATGCGTGTGCTTGAAAATCTGCATCATAAAAATTTTAATGTAATACGGGTGTATCATAATTTTAATAAAAGTTTTTCTTTTGATGTAACAGGCAGCATAAAATATAAACGTAAAGACTATGAATCCCAAGGTTATTCGCAATTTACATTTGATGAGCTTGTGGATTCGGTGGCGTTTAAACTAATAAGAAAAGACACCTTACAAAGAGATTTTATTTTATATGGCTTTGATGTGCGCAACAATACAGAGGCAGGTGTTTATTACGCGGCACTTGGTGCTAATGGTGCATCTACGCAATCGGTTTTGAGATGCCAGTTATTCGCGCAGCAATTAAAAACTTTGCAGCCCGATCTGATTATTCTTTCACTAGGGGTTAACGATGTGCAAGGCAAAACATTTTCAACAGAAGATTATATTGCACATTATGATTCTATTGTAGCCCGCATTCGCGAAGCATCTCCAACCTGTGCTATTTTATTTAACACCATTACGGATAATTATGTGCGAAGAAAAACGCCCAATAAAAAAAGCACTACCGTAGAAGAATGCATTTATAAACTAACCGAAAAGCACAACGCTGCTATGTGGGATATTTTTGCCGTAATGGGCGGATATAAAAGTATTTTTAAATGGCAGCAGGCAGGTTTAGCCCGAAAAGATAAAGTACACTTTACAGCAAAAGGCTATCATATTTTTGCCGATATGATGTTTGAAGCCATTATGAAAAGCTATTACAATAATTTTAAAGGTTAAATTTTTTAACTAACCATTTAGAATTTAGGCTTTTTTACAATTTAAATACTTTTAATGTAATTGCATGGGTGTATATTTACACAAACTATAATTATGAAAATAAAAATACTGCTTCTTCCCCTTACTTTCTTATTGAGCTTTTCTTTACAAACAAAAGCACAGGATGAACATGCCTTTAAAACTGGTTCAAGCGCTATTAACTTAGGTATTGGATTTGGCAATACAGTATTCTATAATAACGGATTGATTTATGGAAATGGCAGCACCACCGCAACTCCTATATTTATGGGGAGCTATGAATATGGTATGACAAGGCTTGGCCGCGGTGTTATAGGTGCAGGTATACAGTTTGGGTATCAGGGTTCTCATTATAATTATAAAGATATAAGTGGTATGGATAACCAAATAAGATATACAACGATTGCTTTTTCGCCCCGCGTTACGTATCACTTAGATGTTTTAGGAGGAAAAAAATTTGATACCTATGGTATTGTTCAGTTAAATATTTATAGTTACGGCATTTCTAATACAGCCCCAACAGGCGCGGGCTTTGTTAACACCAACAGTAGTAAAGTTGGTCTAAGACCTGCCGTATTAATTGGCATCAGATATTTCTTTGCCCCCTACTTTGGGCTTTTTGCAGAGGCCGGGTATGATATTTGCATAGTAAAGGCGGGTCTTTCTTTTAAATTTACTAATAACGGGTAACGTTTTTAATATTTTTATAAAATACCCCCTTTTTAGAAGGAAATAAGGATATATATTTACAAAAAAAAAAACAATTTTTATGAAAAAACTAGTATTAGTAGCAGCCATGTTTGGTTTAGGTTTTAGCAGCACGTTAAAGGCACAAGACGAACGTTGTTTTAAAGTTGGCGCAAGTGCCATTAATTTAGGTATAGGTGTTGGTAATACTATATCTTACAATACCTATTATGGCGGTGGATATTATGGCAGCGGGTATGCTGGTACAGGTGCAGCCTTTACACCTGCTTTTACAGCAAGCTATGAGTATGGAATTGCACATGCAGGTATAGGCATTATTGGTGCCGGTATAGAATTTGGCTTTCAAGGAACCCATTCTACCTATGTAAATGGTAATCATTCTGAAAGGCAACAATGGACAACCTTAGCTTTTTCGCCTAGGGCTACTTATCACTTTGATGTGATAAACAAAAACAAATTGGATATTTACGCAATTGTTCAATTAAACATTTACGCTAACGGGTTTTCTGATGAAGTTACCGATAAATTTAATAATGTAAAAACTACCGCATACAGCAGTAGTGGAGTGGGTGCCCGTCCGGGAATCATGGCCGGCATACGTTATTTCTTTACCCCGGGCTTTGGTATTTTTTCTGAAGTTGGATATGATATTTCTATCATTAAAGGCGGATTTACTTTTAAATTCGGCGGCAAATAATATTATTTAGTTAAGTAACAAAAGTCACGCATCTATAAAATGCGTGACTTTTTTATTTATCATCGGTAAAGTGTTTTCTCTGTTTTTCTTTAGAAAACTTCTCTGAATTATATTCTTTAGATTTATTTTTTACGATAGACAACGTATCCCATTCTTCTTGCTTTAATAATTTAGCGGCAAATACAATTTAACCCACGTGATACGGATAATGAGCCAGTTGCCTGTTTATAGCTTCCATAACGGTATGACCTTCGTTACGAATATATATGATGCGTACCAAGTCTTCTTCGTGTAAGGTATTAAGTGTGTCCAAAAACACTTTCCAGCCTTGTTCCCAAAGTTCTACTAATTGTTTTTCATAATTTATTTTTTTATAAACACTTAGTTTTTTTAATTAAAAAACGAATTCTTATAGTAATTTATAAGTATAATCAGGTAGCCGATTGTATTTGTTTAATAAGTTTAGTTTTATCAACCAGTTCTGAAGCGGTAACTACAGCGCTTATGGTAACGCCCAACACGCCATGAAAATTAATATTTTGCCCGGTTAATAATAAATTCGGAATTTTTGTTTTAGGAGAAATAAATGTCCTTAACGGATCTTTATAATCTTTTGCAATACCATATAAGTTGCCGTCTTTGCTGCCAATATAATCGCGGTAGGTTAAAGGTGTAGAAGTATGCTGACTTATAATATTTTTTCGTATCTGCGGAAAGCTATGTTCAATAGCATCTAATAATTTTTCTGTTTTTCTGTTTTTAAAATCTTCATAACCTGCGCCTCTGTCTTGTACATGATTGGGCGTAATATTTTTAGTATCCATCCATTGTGATACTTCATCATAACGCATATAGCCCATTACAATTAAACTATCCGCATGATCGGGCGATTTAGAAGATGCCTGCGAAAACAAAGCGTACCCTTTAGGCCAAGTTTCTTCGGTGTAATTTATAGCATCCCATGCATCGTTTCCAAAATTGTGATAAATATTATAATTGAAATATTTTAAAGTGCCGGGTTTTAAAACCAAATAAACAATAAAAACAGATGTAGTAGTTTCTAAATTATTGATGCGGTTTCTATAAGCCGGTCGTAGGTATTTAGTATCAACCATTTCTAAAGCCTTGGTAAGATCTGTATTGCAGATAAATTTTTTACCTTCAATAATTCTTCCGTCGGTAAGTTCTACTTGGTTAATCTCATCACCCGAAAAATTAAACTTTTTGGCTTCGCTGTAATTCAGTATAGTACCACCCATTCCTTTAATCGAATCTGCTAGGTGTTTGGCAATTTGTCCGCTTCCGTCCACGCAACGCCATGCACTTTCCATATAGGAGTTTACAACCAAGGCGTGTACGTATAAAGGCGTTTTGTTAGCTTCGCCTGCATAAAGCGGGTTGGTTGCGCCTAAAATGTTTTGCAATTTTTTATTGGGTGTTACAGTTTCTAAATATGCTTTTGTATCTATCTGTAAAAAATCAGCGGCGGTAACATCTTTTACTTCATTCCTTACTCTATATAAAGGAAAGTGATTGCATATATCTTCCATCTTTTTTACATACTTAATCAGGTTTTCTCTTTCCTGCGGAAAATCTTGTGCCAACGTTTCCACAAAGTTATCATAGCCCTGCGCATGTTTATATACTTTTGGATCGCCCTTAAAACTAAGATGGTCATATCCGTCAATATCTAATTGCTTTAATTTTAGCTTATCCATCAAACCAAAATATTTAAAATATTGGTTAAGGTTTTGCCCTTCAGATAAACCGCCTATATAATGTATGCCGGTATCAAAAACGGATTTGCTTCTTGAAAATATTTGCAGGTTGCCTCCTATTTGCCTATTTTTTTCTAACACACAAACGTTGTAGCCTTCTTTGCTTAAAATATAAGCGGTGCATAAGCCCCCTAAGCCGCTGCCAATAATAACTACATCATATTTAGTATTCATGCTAATTGTTTCTTATAACAAATATATTGTTTGATGTGATTGAACTGTCACTTATTTTTTCGTAAGTAAGAAACGGAAATTTTTTAACTACATCTGTTATTAAATTAGCCGTAAAAAAATGCAACTGCCCTTCTGTTTTATTAAAGCCAAATTTAGTAGAAAAAAATTCGGTTAGTTTGGTAAAACGATGTTGCTTTTGCATGGCTGCATCTGCATCGCGCACAATTAGTATACCATCTGGATTTAATTGTTTTATACACTTTTCTATTAATTGAATTTGTTTTTCGGTAGAGAAGTAATGTAATACATCAGCTATTACAAAAGCATCGGCTTTTTCAAAATCATACAAAGTAACATCAGCACAAACAAAACGCAGCTTCTCTGATTTGGACAAACAGTTGGCAGCTATCGAAATTTTTTCTTCATCATAATCAATGCCTAAAATTTCACGCTCTTTACTCATTAACCCAAGCATAATAGATAAGAAACCGTATCCACAACCCAAATCTACTATTTTACCTTTTTTTGGAAGCAGATCTGCAAATTGCTGATAATTGTTTTCAAGTTTTGTTTTTATGCGGCAATACCATTCTAAAACAGGCCCTTTATAAATGTAATTTCGAATCAATTCAGGCCTATAAAATTTAGTAGTTTCAACATCCTTCTTAATTTTTTCATGTTCTACACGCATTAATTTTGAAATGTTTTTTGCGGCTTGTTGAAAGCCATCTTTAACTAAAACATCAGTCGGTTTTATACGCGGCAACACTTTTAAAGTAAGCGTACTTTCTCTGTAATAAAAATCATTTTTAGGAAGGCAATAATCGGCACCATGCAATACCACCGGAATAATATCTGCTTGTAATTTTTCTGCCAATAAAAATGCGCCTTTATGAAAACGTAAAATGTTTCCGGTGGTAGAGCGCGTACCTTCGGGAAAAATTAAAACTGAATAGCCTTCGTTCATTTTTTCAATCACTTTGCCAACCGATTCTTCAAAGCCCCAGTTAGAAGGATAAAAATCGGCAAGCTTTACAATTTTACCAAACAGAAAAGAATTCCACGCAAATTTATTGGTAAACAAATTCATTTTAGGCGTAAGTGTTGGCAGTAATGCAAGATCTATATACGATTGATGATTGCAGACAATGATAGCGGGTTTTTTAAAATCTTCGTGCTGCTCATTAATGATATTCTTTTTTACATTGGCAAAAAAGTAAATAATAAATTTACACATATTCATAAATAATTTATGAAAAGCCAATCTCCTCTTAGATTTATTACCGGGATAGATTGCAAAAATTAATGAACCCCCCCACCTGACGACAAAACTTCCAAAGAAAAAAACACTAAAACCAAGCCATATTAAAAAGAAATTTTTAGCGGTTATGGGTGGAAGTTTTCTTTTAACGCGATTAAGAATTAAAGCGTTATACAATAAGGGCTGCATAATGAAAGAAATAAATACCACGGCCACCATGCCAATAATTGTTATGGCAGCAATAGATTTTAATGCAGGATGTTTTGCAAACAGTAAAGCGCCGAAACCTATAGTTGTTATAAGAGCGGAAAGGAAAATAGATGATTTATAAGAGTTTAAACTTTTACGGCCGTATTTGTATTCTTGACTTAAACCATCCATTATAAAAATACTGTAATCGTCTCCTAAACCAAAAATAAAGGTGGATATAATTATATTGATGATGTTGAATTTTAAACCAATAATACCCATGATGCCTAAAATCCAAATCCAGGTAATGAACATAGGTAAAAAATTGATAAGCGCCAGTTCTATTCGTCCGTGAGAAAGCAGCATAAAACCAAACACTAACAAGCCGGTTATAATCAAAATTGTATTAAAATCAGAGCTGATAACTTCTACATATTTAGTAGTTAAATATTGTCGGTCGAATACCAATGTGTGTGGTGTTTGAGCGAACGCGTCATAAACTTTAAGTTTAATTTCTTCAGGTACTTTTAACAAAGAAATAATAGCTGTCTTATCTTTTTTTTCTGTTATCCAATCATCTACTAAACTTCTAAACGTATCATTTTGAATAAGATTTGTCGGTATAAATTTCTTGTCCAACAAACTATAAAATTCAGAAAAAGCATTTTTGTTGAACTTTAATTGCACACCATATATAATCAAATTTTTCTTAACGGAATCTTTTCGCGTCGACCAGAAATTATTCCATCTATCAATTCTAATTTTTTGCAAAGAGTCTGAAACAAGTAAACTGGTAACCGAAGAATATTTAGCAACAACCTTATCTTCTTTTAATTGCTGAAGTTTGGCAACAGCCTGTTCATGGGCTTTTAGGGCTTCGTTTGCATTACTACCGTTTGAAATTACATATACAGAACGTAAGGAGAATTTATTCAAGGCGTTTAGATGCTGTTCGGCTATACGTAATTTTTCAGGCTGATAATTTATCTGCATCATATCACTCTCAAAACTTACGTTGCGTGCAAAACAAGAGAACACAATGGTAAGTAATACAAAGGCTATTAGTATAATTTTATTTTTATGAAATTGATAGGACACTAATTTTTCTAACCCAACTGATTTGCTTTTATCAGTAGTTGGATTTGTTTGTTTGTTAATTTTTTTAAGAAAATGCGGCAAAACAATAATGGAGAATAAAACGGCGCCTATTAAACTGCATCCGGCAAATAAACCAAAATCGTGCATAGCTTCCGACTTTGCAAACTGCAAAGCAAGGAAGGCCGCTACCGTTGTAGTACAACCTAGCAACATAGGCGCAGTAATATCTTTTAAAACACGTTCAACCGATTGCTCGTGCTTAAAGTGCGTAAAGAAATGCAACGAATAATTTATAGCTATTCCTAATACTATAGAGCCTGCGCCTAAGGCAATAGCAGACACCTCCCCTTTAAGTAAATATATTAACGCTAAAGAAAACACAGCGCCAAAAGCAACCGGCAACAAAATAAAAACAATAATAAGAATACGTTTGAAGTATAGAATTAAAATTAGTGCAATAAGAGATAAAGCTATTAAAGAGGTTAGCGTAGAATCTTTTTTTATTTGCTCTGAGTTGGCTAAAGAAACAGCATTGGTGCCAAAGTATTCTATCTTAACCTTATTTTTATTTTCTAAAGAGGGAATAATGCTATCTAAGAAAGTAAGAAATGTTTTATTGGCCGCATATTCGTTAGAGGCGATAGAAGGTGTAATTAGAAAAAGTAAATTTTTATTGTTCTTGGTAAAAATATATCCCTCGTTAAGATCAAAATTTTCATCATATTGTAAGCCTTTTAATTTCTTTAAAACGATTGGCACCATGTTAAGTGGATCTTTTTTGATAAACTTTCCAAATACCATGCCGGTAGGAGATAACAAAGTTTTGTAATCGTTTTGAAGAATCTGTTTTATAGAATCTTTGCTTAGGCTCTTTTCTATTTGGGTATAATCTTTATCCTCTAAAAAAACCGGCAGGTAATTATAAAATGTTTGATATAGGGTGGCTACATTATCATCAGCTATTTTATATTTTAATTCTTTAATGTATCCGTTGCCAAATCTTTTTAATAAAGTATCTGCTAGCGCATCCGCAGTTATCTTTATACTTTCAGGATTTACAATAGTTGTATCCGCATTATAAATATTTACAACTAGTTTATCTTTAATTTTTAAGCTGTTTAATATATCATTAATGTTGTTTACTTTTTTATCCTTTGGAATAAAGCGCGTTATATCTTCTTCTATTTTGATTTTAGCCGCGTAGTAACTTACCGAGATAATACAAAGCAAAATAATAGCCACAAGCAAAAACCGATGCCGCGTAAAAAACTGGTATATGCGAAACATGAACATTACTGACTTGTATCTTGAGTTTTTTTACGGTTTTTAATGTAAGTCAATATTACTAAAGTTAATAATCCCATAAATAAAGAGGACAAAATAGCCAACCAGCATGCGCCTATTAAATATACATGCATATTATTCTTAATGGTTTCAAAATTAATATCGCTGATAGAAAAATTACTTTCACTATTAAGAATAAATTCTCCCAACTTTAAACTGGCAAATAAAATAACTGGTATCATGGGCGGAAGGCTTATATTGGCTGTAATAATTACGATCGCTTTATTTAGTTTAAAAAGATAAGCCGCTGCAATTGCCGTAATTAACTGGTAACCCCAAATGGGGATAAGTCCAAAAAAAATACCAACGCTTACAGAAATAGATTTTTTTAAAATAGATTCTTCTTCGTTTGAAAAAGCTGTTTTAAAATAACGTTTGCCGTTAGCATAACTTAAATTTTTTATAAATAATTTAGGTCGATGCCAAACAATTGCCAATGGAACTAAACAAGTGTTTAAAACACTTATTCTAAAAAAATCTCTTGTAGGACGAAAATGAGAAACGCGTTCTTCCTTAGTGGGATAAAAAACACCTACCGGCATTGGTATAACGGGTATGCCTGCCCATGCGGCCTTTACAATGACTTCAATTTCAAATTCAAAGCGTGTGGTATAAAAAGAAAGTTTTTTTAATTTTTCTATTGGGTACAAGCGATAACCCGATTGTGTATCAGGCATTTTAATTCCGGTTTCTAACTCAAACCAAAAGTTTGAAAATTTATTTCCAAAACTACTTTTACCCGGAATGTGCGACTGATCCATATTTCGCGCACCAATAATTAATGAATCAGGTTGTTCTTTTATTTTATGTAAGAATGCTTCTAAGTCTTCTGGATAATGTTGACCATCGCTATCAATGCTTATGGCATAACGATAATTATTACTAAGTGCAAATTCAAATCCTTTTCGCAAAGCCATTCCCTTGCCGCAATTTAGATCAAAATTTACGATAGAAACAATGTCTTTAAACTTCTCCAGTATTTGTGGCGTGGTATCCGTTGAGCCATCGTTTACAACTACAATGTGATTTGTATATTGTAGTGTATCGGTAATTACTTTTTCAAGCGTTTTCTCATTGTTATAAGTCGGAATGAGTACGCAACAACGTTGTTCTTCAAATAAATTATTTAAACGAAACTCGTAGCTCATCTTAATTTATTTAATCCCGAATTTGCCTTTAAATTTTACATAGATAATTTCTTTGCCCGCAATATTTGCAGTAACATCAAATTCGTTATCTTTTTGTTGAATGGTGTAAGAAATTGTAACTCTATTTTCTTTCAAAGGATTTATCATCGCTAAAAACTTGATGTTACTTCCTTCTTTTAAAAACAACGAATGATTAATTTGTTTAGCTAAAACTTCTTGCACCATTTGAATAAGCGTTACACCGGGCGCAACAGGTATTTCGGGAAAATGACCTTTATAAATTTTATGCGTTGGGTTTAATTCTATCGATGCCTTAAATGTGTTTTCAACACTTAAATTGGTAGAAGATATTTCTGTATAAAAATCTTTAAGTAAGGTTTCAATCATTTTTTTTTTGAGTAACTATTCTATTCAGTTTTATTTTTAAACGTAGCAATCCTTTATGCTTTAAAGATACACTTTCGGGCAAATTATCTGCACCATATTTATACACAGTTTTTTGTTTAGTAAATAATTTTCCCTTTCCTAAAGATTTTGCAATTCGGTTCGAATTTGGCTGCGTATAGTAAAAATATTTCCTTCCTTTCTCTTGTGAAACGTACAGCGTGTTTTCTTGCTTTGTGTTGACATAAATTTTTGCCGTTTTGTTTAATAGTGGATAAAGTAAAATGTTACCAAAATCACTTTCTAATAGGTTTGTAATTTTTGGTTTATTCATCGGCTCGAAGCAATAGACCATTTTAAGACTATCTTTTTTAATTTTTATATCAAACATTTTCATACCGACTTCGGTTACAAAAACAAGATGAGCGGTTGTGCTATCGGTTTGTTTGTGTAATAACAAGCCCGTATAATACTTATTAAAAAGAAAAATTTGTGCTTTATAAAGCATAGTATTATCAGCCGAAACAAGTGGCTGAACATCGATATTTGTAATTTTTCGCTGTTCGGCTAATTTGTATTTTAAAGTAATAGCACAACCGGTAAACAGAACAAGTAAACTACTTAAGCATAAATTTTTCAGCCGGAATATTACCATTTACTATTTTGTTTGTAAAATCAATTACTGTAAAATCATCAGTAGATTCCACCATTTCGAGTTTAATGATCAAAGTTACTGCTTTATCAAAATACATGTAAATTTTTTTCAAACTTTCTTTCATTCCCTTGGAAAGTGGCGTTAATTCAAGTCGGTAGCTTTTATCATTTTCGCTATATCCAATTTTAAATTTATTTGAAGCGAGTATATTTCCATTAATACACGAAATCATAATATCATTAATTTCTTTAAATATTTTGTTAGAATTCATGTCGTATTTCTTCAGCTTAGTTTCATCCTTTATCAAGACTTTATCTTTATTGATAACGATAATGTAGGTATACGGACTGACATATTCCCAGCGTAAAAGATTGTCTTTTTTAAAACAGAAATGTCCTTTGCTCGTAATTTTTTCAGACAACATACTTAGTGTTTTTATCTGAACAAAATCACTTTCAAGCGAGTTGGTTTTCATAGAAATAAGATTGATTTTTTCTTTTAACGAAACAGTATCTTTTACCTGTTTAAAGCCTGTTTGTGCACACACCGAAATTGAAAACACACACAATAAAATATATATTATTTGCTTAAGCATAGGCAGGTTTATTTATCAGTTTATCTAAATTTATTACTGTAAAATTATTTTCTTTCAAATAGTTTAAAAGTAGTCGCACTACTACATCACAACCTTCTATTCTATCATGCAATAAAATAATAGAACCGGGGTTTATTTGCGGTTTAATTTTGTGAAATATTTTTTCAGGATCTTTTATAGAAGTATCAAATGAACGGATATCCCAACCGACAGAAATCATATTTGTTTTTTGTATAGCTCTACCAAGCGCTGGTGTAGCAACTCCGTATGGCGGCCTAAAAAATAAAGGTGTTTTACCAATTCTGTCTTTAATTGTTTTGTTGGTCTGTTCAAGTTCTTCAATTAATTTATTGGTTGGTTGTAAGTCGAATAAATTGCCATGCGTGTAGCTGTGATTCCCAATAATATGTCCGACATTACTCATCTTTTTCAGTAAAGGAATCTCGTTGTTTATTTTTTTTCCGATGCAAAAAAAAGTAGCTGTAACATTAAATTCTTTTAAAACGGCAAGCACTTTTTCTGTTGCATCTCCGTGTGGACCGTCATCAAACGTTAGCGAAATTATTTTTTCACTTGTCTCGGCTTTGCAAACAGATTTAAAATGAAAATTGGCTGAAAGCATTGATGCGCCCATGATTTCGAGAAAAATAAAAATGAGTAAAGGAAAAATAATAATGTACCAATGAAAATTAAAGTAACGAATTAAGACTGCAATAATCAAAACTAAAAAAGCAAAAAGCAATATGTTAGTGCGATGAGTTAGCATGATGAAACGGACATAAAAGAGTATTCGGAGTTGCGATATTGATTGATAATTAAAATATTTTTTATTGGAAGATTGATTTCTTTATTGAGTAATGATTTAGCTAACTTTTGTTTTTCAATAACTACCGAAGCTAACCACAAGGCAAAGGAACTTGCTGTAAAGTATTCGCCGCATAAATTTTTAAAGTAAGCTGTGTTTGTGTTTGAAAAAAGTTGTTGGTTGCAATCATTCAAAATTTTATCATCATCTACATCACCTGAGTTACCCGATAAAACAAGACTTATATCATTTATGGATAAATTTATATCAGCTAAAAACAGGTTTAATTTTTGTTGTAAATCAACACTACCTTTAATAGCGTTAAATGTTTTTATTCCACTTATAATTGATTTTGCGTTTTTATTTTTTTCATTACTCAACACAAAAAACGAAGCGCCTTCGCCCAAGCAAAACCCTTTTGTTTTGTTTTTTTCTATTTCTGATAGAATGTTTTCTTGTTTTTTTATGTGACCCGCTTGTTGTAATAAATCACAGTAAGGCTGAATTGCCTCATCCAGCCCACCAACCAAGACATTACTGTTTTTATTTTCGTTTAAAAACATTTGTGCGTCAATCAATGCGCTTTCAAACGATAAACCTTGTTGTGTATATGTAAAATTATACTTGTTGCATTTAATCAATAAAGCAATTTGCCCCGCAACTGTGTTGTGTGTAGATTGTATGAAGGAAGTCGGAGTTAAAAGTTGCTCGTTATTTTCAATAATAGCTCTCAAAAATTTGTCGGTATCTTCAAAGCAACCTAAACCCGTTCCGGTAATAATGGCATCTACATTTTCAATTTCGGCTTGTTGTAAACTTATTTTTGCCGCAGCTACTCCCATCTTAATGATGTGCGACATACGCCTAAGCATATTTGCTGGAACGTAATTTTTGTAATCTGGCTCTTGCGCTGAAAGCTTTGTAAGGCAAGCAATATGCGCGTTCTCAAAAAAATCATTTACATCAATCGTGTTTTGATGCGAGATACAACCTGTGCCATTGATGTAGATTTTCATACTAACTTTTACTAAAAATTAAGGATGAACAATTTCCACCAAAGCCAAATGAATTTGACAAGACGTGATTTATTTCTACATTTTTTTGCAAGCTTATAACCGGAAATAAATTAGTGTCTTGCATTTGGGTTACGCAATTTAAATTAGGAAAAATTGTTTGATGTTGAAGTGATAATATAGAAATGACAGCTTCTATACTTGCGGCCGCAGCTAATGTATGACCGGTAAATGCTTTAGTAGAGCTGAACGGTGGAACTTTCTCGCTAAAGATATTTTTTATAGCAGTAGCTTCTGATGAATCATTATTGGCAGTACCGGTGCCATGCGCATTGATGTAATTAATTTTATCTGAAGATAAATGGGCAATTTCTAAAGCTTGTTGAATAGCCACGGTAGCACCGTGTCCATCAGGCGAAGAAGCCGTTTGATGATACGCATCATTTGCATTTCCATATCCACTAAGAACTGCTAAAACTTTTTTGTTTTCATGTTTTACAACTCGTTCAGATTCTAAAACTAAGTATGCCGCACCTTCACCCAAGTTTAATCCTTTGCGATTATTGTCAAAAGGTTTGCACCACTCTTTATCTAAAATCATCAAGGTATTAAAACCATTGAAAGTGAATTTACAAAGTGCATCTGTACCACCAACCACAACTCTATCTAATATATTATTGTTGATTAAACGTGCGCCCAGCATAATAGCATTTGCTGCCGAAGAGCAGGCTGTACTTATGGTTGTAACATAATCGCTAAAGCCAAAATGATTAGCCACATCGGTTGCGTGAGCGCCTGTGTAATGCGCATCTATAAAATTTGGGTGCGATTTATTATCTAAAAAATCTTTATATAAAAGTTCGGTATGACACATTCCACCCACGCTACTGGCAGAAATAAAACCCGTACGAAATTCATTGACATTTTTAATACCAGCACTTAGCAAGGCTTCTTGGGTGGCGATTAAACTTAATAAAGTGGTTCTGTTGTAATTTGAATTTTTTAATCCGGCTAAATTTTCTAATTCTTGTAAAGAATATTTTACTTCTCCGGCAACGAAATTAGCTGCATGAATAGTTTCTAAGTAGTTGATTTTACCAATTCCGGTGCGACTTTCAAACAAAGAAGAAAGTGTTTCATTCACATCTTTTCCAATAGCAGAAATAATACCTATGCCGGTTACAAATACCATTTGGTAATTTATTTTTTGTTAGCTGAAATATATTCTGCCAAAGTTTTTACCGATTGAAAAATGTTTTTGGCATCTTTTGGCTCTTGAATTTTTAACCCATAATTTTTTTCCAGCAACACAATTAATTCTAATGCGTCAATTGAATCAAGTCCTAAACCTTCGCCAAATAAAGGAGCAGCAGCATCAATGTCTTTTGGCTTTACTTCTGCTAAATTTAGCTGTTCAATAATTTGCACTTTTAAATCTTGAATTAAATTTTCCATAATTAATTAATATAAAGATTGTTTATGTTTTGGGAATTGTGTGTGATAAAGTTAATTTTTTTTTCGTGGTCAGGTTTTTGTTTTGCAACAAAATATAAAAAAGCTTCGCAAGTAGTTTCATCTATATTGAGCCATCCGCAAAGCGCAGCATCGTTTTCTTGCAAAAGAAGTTCGGTGTAATTGTGTAATAATTCTGCATTAAAAACAGGTTCAATAAAAAATGCATTCTCGCCTGTAATTTTATGTTTGATAGCAATTTCTCCGGTAACAATATTGGGTAATGTATATACAAACAGCGCAGGACTAGGGAAATCAGCCATTGTTTTAGAGTAAGCAACATCTGTTTGCAGGCTCGAATTTTTATTTGATAATACGATAGCTGTCTTTTCTTTAGGAAATAAATCGTTTTCGTTTTCATCTTTTAAAATAGATTCGGCACATAAAATACCAAGCTTAGATAAAGCATCCATTTTAAAAAACTTAGGGTAAGATAAATTTAATGATTTATAGATGCCCTCTAAAAGTCCAATAGAATTAACGGTTTCATCGTTTTTAGAAACGAGTTTTCCATTATGCCAAAAGCAATTGTTTTTGATTTTTGTATGGGATAAAATATAATTACTCATTTATTAATTTATATAAAACGGCTGCATTGCAGCCCCCAAAGCCGGATGCAGTCTTTAAACAAGTTGTGCTTTTTTTATTTTCTGTCTTTTTAATAATATTTAATTCAATAGAAGTTCCTTGTTCTTCAAAACCTGCCGAAGCAATGATTTTATTTTGCTTTAAACTTTCTGCACAAAAAATACTTTCTAAAACACCCGCCGCACCAAGTGTATGTCCATAATAACCTTTTAAACTATTGGTAAATGTGTTTTGTAAACCGGCTCGACTAAACGCAATAGATTCCATTTCATCATTAAATTCGGTAGCGGTTCCGTGTGCGTTTATAAAATCGGGAATGAAATTGTTTGGCAAAACGTTGCGTAAACATTTATACAAACCTTCGCCGGTGCGTGATGGACCCGAAATATGATTGGCATCATTAGCAGAACAACCAGAAATAATTTCAATAGCATTTTGTTTTTGTTGATTGCTAATTAAAACACTTGCAGCAGCTTCTCCTAAATTTATCCCTGTTCTGTTTTTATCAAACGGCTTACAAACATTGCTACTAAGGGCACTCAAGGAATTAAATCCGGATAATGTAAACGTAGAAACAATATCTGCGCCTGTAACAATAATGTTGTTGTATTGATTGTCTGCTAGTAATCTTTTAGCGATAATGATAGCAAGAAGTCCGGAAATACAGGCGTTTGAGACTACCATGGGCTTATTTACAAAACCAAAATAATTTGAAATAGTTTCAGCAGTTGTATGTAAATAAATTCTATCGGCAGGAATTTCAGTTTGTTTGTTTTCTAATAAATCTATATTCCCTTTGGTAGTAGAAAAAATAAAAAGTGTTCCTTTATCTTCTGTGTCGATTGCTGAATGACTTAGTACATCTTGCACAGAGAGGATGCACATTTTTTCAAGTCGTGTAAACTCTTTTGGATTTGATTTTGTTTGAGCAGAAAAAGTATCGTCCAATAATTTATTTTCAATAACCGAAGCACAATAATTTACGTTATTGAATGTGTGATTTTGAATACCAATTTTTCCTTCGCAAACAGCATTAAAATTTTGTTCGGTTGTAAAACCAAGCGGACTAATAATATTTGAATTATGTAAAAAGGCTTTGTTCAAAGGCTTACAAGTGTTTTTCTTTCCATGCCTGATAAAATGGCGGAACGGTAATTAATAATTCTTTCGTTACAGCATCTACAAAAACTTGTATGGTTTTGCCTGTGCAAACCAATTCTTTTTTCGAGTTAAAAATTTTGTATTCAAAAATTATTTTGGCGGCAGGAGTTTCTATATAAGTAGATTCTACGGTTATGATTTCGTTTAAGCCGACAAATTTTTTGTAATCACATTCAATATGAATTAAAGGAATGGCCAAATTAGATTGCTTGTAAATTTCCCAATAACCCAATTGATTTTTACGACCAAAATCTTCTCTCGCATCTTCAAAATATTTTATGTAATTACCATGCCAAACCATTTGCAAGGCATCGCAATCGCTAAATTTTACAATAATTTCGGTGGTAGTTGTTATGTTTTTAAATTGGGACATCAGCAGTTTTTTGAATTACAATTTTCATTTCGCACTCAGCTATTTTAATTGAGTTGCACTCAGAAACCGCGCCAATTAAGGTAATTCCCATTACATCCATTTTAACGGTTACGGTTGTTTTAAGTGTATCGCCAACTTTTGGAAGTGCGTAAATTTTTAAATCTTTTATAGCACCAATAAATCCTATAAATGGAGGTGCGTTTTGTTTTTTTGCTTCGTAACCTGCTTTTGCTGCAGCTGTCTGCGCCATGTTTTCTATAACGCCTGGTTCTTGCAAAAAATTATCTTGTACAAAAATATTGTCAGATGTAATTTCAAATTGTGTAAGCACGCTGGTATCGTCACAATTTATAATAGCGTCAATCATTACAATGGGCGGTTTTTGCGGAATGTAATCGGTAATGTTGGTTTTATCTACTAAAAAATTCATGTGGTTTAGTTATCCCAAAAATCGTAAAAATTAAACCATTGTAGTGGATATTTTTTAACCATTTCTTCTAAAGTTTTAATATAGGCGTCGGATAGTAATTTTATAGCGGCTTGGGTTTCTTCTTCGTTACGCGATTTTGTTAACTGAATGCCCGGTTTTGCATAGAGTTGATAGACTTTGTTGTTCTCTTTAAAACAGAAAGAAAACAAAACAGGAACGCCAAATTTTGCCGCTAAAATAAATGGCCCGGCGGGGAATTTAGCTTTTTTACCTAGAAACAATTTTTCAATAAAAGGTGCGCCCTCTCTAAATCTATCGCCGTGCATAATTAACCACTCTTGCTTGCCAAACGCTTTGTGCAGTTCTACTAAATAACTTATGTCGTTATCTCTGATGCCGATTAAATTAATACGTTTTTCAACCAAAATACTATCCATATATTTTTTCATTTGCTCGGCTTCGTTATCGTAAACTAGCATGTTGAATTTTAAATTATCATAGGTGTTTAAAAACTGACCAGCAATTTCCCAATTGCCCATGTGGGCGCTGATTAGCAAGCAACCTTGTTTTTGATTATGAATGTTTACGAGGTTTTCTTGTCCCTCTCGTTGAACCGAAAAATTTGTTTCTATTCCTGATAAAATGGCAAACTTATCTAACAAAGTCTGACCAAAAACGTAGTAGTTTTTATAAATGTTGATGATAGATTTTAAACGAGAATAGCGGTGGATTTCTCTAAAATAACGGTATACATCTTTCTTAGATTTTGAAAAGAGGAAGTAAAAAAATGAAATAAATCTTAGGAAGAAATAAGTAAATGATAATCCGAATGTATTTAATATGAAAACAAATATTTTATAGCCAAGTACGCCGCCGGAGCTTTTTCCTTGCCATTTATCTTCTTGCATGAAGGAGTTAAACGTTTGCTTTTTGTTCTACTTTTGTGTAGCAATAATCATAAAACTGTTGGAAAGTTTGTATACCG
>JBBRAG010000010.1:0-124912 GCA_038206945.1 Bacteroidia bacterium
GGGTTCACCTTTTCCCATTCCGAACAGAGCAGTTAAGCCCGATAGAGCTGATGGTAGTTGGCCTAAAGCCCGCAAGAGTAAGTCGATGCCAATTTTAAAAACCCTTCACAGAAATGTTGAAGGGTTTTTTTTTGACCAAAATCCTCACCCCGGGCCCTCTCCACATAGGTTGGAGCTAGGTTACTTGATACGCGTTACCTGATACCCGGTTACTGTATTTGCGTTAGAGATTGAAGAGAAAATCCTTTTGTTGTCTTGCTTTTTCAGTATCCTGCGAAGCAATTAAAAAAATAAAAACAAGGAGCTAAGGCAACAAAAGATTGTAACGAAAAGCCCGACGGCGTAGGAAATTGCTTCACTTTATTTGAAATGATGAAGAGCCGGAACGCCTAAACACGGCAACCTCAACACTAAAACTACCCACCAGTGGAGAGGGTTACTCAAAATCTTTATAGAGCAGATATTTTTTACGAATGATTTTAAATTTTTGTATATCTGCCTGCCAACTTTGTTTTATTTTTGTTTCGGGCAAACCCTTTTTTATCTGGTCTTGCAGGCTGGCATTGCCGGCGTGGTAATTAAAATTTTCATCAAAAAAATTATCTCTTTTTAAATCGCGATACATGCCGGTAAGCCATAATAAATAGAGTTGTTTAGAGTCTTTAATAAAACTATCCGCAAAGGTACGAAGATCGTACCCGTTGCATGGTTGTCCGTTATACTTAGGTATTTTAGCGCCTTCGGTTGGATGTGGAGTAAAGGTAAATTCGCCGTTTTTAAGATCAGGGTGGCCAATTACCTGAAAAGGAAAATCTGTACCTCGGCCAACGCTAATGATGGTACCTTCAAACAAGCCAAGGGCTGGGTACAGGTAAACCGCTTGCATGTTTGGTAGGTTAGGAGAGGGCTTAACCGGCAGCTGGTACATATCTGCATGGGTATAATTTTGAACGGAAATAACTTTAAGGTTGCAGTTAATTTTATTGCTTAGCCAGCCTTCGCCATTAACCATTTGTGCGTATTCGCCACACGTCATACCATAAACCAAGGGTACGGGGTGCATACCTAAAAAAGATTTAAAGGCAGGTTGAAGCACGGGGCCATCTATATAATATCCGGTAGGATTTGGCCGGTCTAAAACAATAAACAATTTTTTGCTTTCGGCGGCGGCATCCATACAATTACTCATAGTAGATATGTAGGTATAGAAACGCACGCCTACATCTTGTATATCGTAAATGATAACATCTACATCGGCAAGGTCTTCTTTGGTGGGTTTCATGTGTTTACCATATAAAGAAATAATTTGCAAGCCTGTTTTTTTATCTTTATCACTGTGAACGGTTTCGCCGGCATCGGCAAGGCCTCTAAAGCCATGCTCTGGACTAAATATTTTTTTTATATTTATTTTTAAAGAAATAAGTGTATCAACTAAATGCGTGCCGTTAATTAATGAAGTTACATTAGCAATTAAGGCCACGCGTTTACCTTGTAATAAAGGCAGGTATTTATCGGTTTGTGCTGCACCGGTTTTAATATCCTTTTCGTATAGCACACGGGTTTCGGGATATGGTTGTGCCGTAATAGTTAAAACAAGCAGGTAACAGCAAACAGTAAAAAACGTTTTTTTAATCATTACGCAAATATAAACGCTAAATTTTAAAAAGTAAATACTTAATTATGTACACTATATATTACTTTTGATTTTTATCTGTGAAAATTTAATTATTGAATTTAGCCACTTACATATCGCAAAAATTGTGGCAAACCAAGCTGCAAAAAAAATCTATAGCGGTGCCTGTGGTAAAAATTGCGGTGGGCAGCATAAGCCTGGGCATTGCGGTAATGATACTTACCATTAGCATTATTACGGGCTTTAAAAACGAAATTAAAAGTAAAGCGGTGGGTTTTTCGGGTGATGTGGTAATTAACGCCTACACCAATAATAATTCTTTCGAGCAAGAACCTTTATCTATGCACGCTCCTTTTTTAAAAGAATTAAGATCAAACCCAGAAATAAAACATATACAAGCTTTTGCCACCAAAAATGCCATCATTAAAACCACAGATGAGAACCAGGGCATTATTATAAAAGGTGTAGATGATCATTACGATTGGACATTCATTAAACAATATGTTGTAGACGGAACTATTCCCGTTTATTCAGATTCTGTTACATCTGATAAAATAATTATCTCAAAAAACATGGCTAAAAAACTAAATGCGCATGTAGGAGATAAACTGCGCACCTATTTCGTTAGTCGCAAACAGAGTGACGATAGTCTGAAAAACCTGGGCTACGAGCAGCGTGTACGCATGTTTACCCTAAGCGGTATTTTTCAAACTGGCTTTGCCGATGTAGATGATAACATTGTATTTGCACACCTTAAACAAATACAACGTTTAAATTATTGGAACAGCAGCCAAACCGGCGGTTTTGAAATTGAACTGAAAGATTATAACCAGCTGGATAAACAAGCCGAAATTATTAACGAAACAGTTGGACAAAACATAGAAGCCAAATCAGTTAAAGCAATTTACCCAACCTTGTTTTCATGGCTTTCGTTGCTTGACAGTAACGCGTTTATCATCATTACTTTAATGATTGCCGTAGCCGTTATAAATATGATATCTGCCCTGCTTATCTTAATTTTAGAACGAAGCAATACCATTGGTCTGCTTAAATCTATTGGTGCAAGTAATGGGCTGTTGCAAAAAATTTTTATCTACCAATCATTTCGTATGCTTTTAAAAGGGCTACTTATTGGCAATTTTGTTGGCATAGTTATTTGCCTCATTCAACAACAGTTTAAACTTATAAAACTTCAGCCAGAGAGTTATTACGTATCTTATGTACCCATAGAAATACAAGCGTACTTAGTGCTAATGATAAATGTAATAACGGTTGGTTGCTGCCTGTTGATGATGCTGTTCCCGGTTTTGATCATCAGCAAAATTACACCGGTAAGATCTTTACGTTTTAAATAAATTCTTTGGGCGTTCCGGCTCTTCCTAATTACTAACAAAGTGAAGCTATCTCATACGCCGGCGGGCTGCCCGCAGTAAAGCTTTTGGTTACAAAAGGCTTTCTTGCCGCATCCCTAACGCAAACATTCCATCGCAAAAAAGAAACCAATAAAATATTGAATGATGAATTTTTCAATAGCCGCCACAGCTTACAAAAATTGGTATCTTTAAAAAAATGTTATGATGATGATATTACGCCTACAAAAAATAATAATTACACTATCCTTTATTACGCTTACAAACTTTACCTTGTTTGACAATGGTAAAGATGCTTACGTAATGTACGATAGTGCCGGTAAGAAAACCGATTATAGCCAACTATTGCTTGAAGCAAAAAAGGCAGACATTATTCTTTTTGGAGAGTTGCATGATAACCCAATTTGCCATTGGCTACAAAAGGAATTAACGCAAGATTTATATACCGATAAAAAGGAAAAAATTGTTTTGGGAGCAGAAATGTTTGAGGCCGACGATCAAATTGCTATTGATGAGTATTTAAGTGGGCGCGTTAGCGAGAAAACTTTTAAAGATGAAGTTAAAGTATGGAATAATTTTTCTACCGATTACAAGCCCCTACTTGATTTTGCCAAAGCAAATAAATTAAAATTTATAGCAACTAATATTCCGCGGAGATACGCAAGCTTGGTTTATTTTCGTGGCATGGCTTCATTGGATAGTATTAATCCTGAGGCCAAAAAATGGATGGCATCTTGGCCAATAAAATATGATAGTACACTTAAATGTTATAAAGAAATATATGAAAATGCCGGAGGACACGGTGGGCAAAACCTTCCTAAATCTCAAGCTATTAAAGATGCTACGATGGCTTATTTTATATTAAAGAACTGGAGCAAAGGACAAACTTTCATTCATTTTAATGGCGCCTACCACAGTAATAACCACCAGGGTATTGAGTGGTATATAAAACAACAAAATCTTTCCTTAAAAGTATTGGTAATATCATCAACCGAACAAAAAGATATTCATGTACTTGAAGATGAAGCAAAAGCTATCGGCGACTTTATTATTTGTACACCTGCTTCTATGACAAAAACGTATAAATAATTACTGAAACATATTAGTTATTCTTTAAACTAAAAAGCCGGTTTTGTGAGTCTATAAATAATTTTGTTTAAAAGGTTGTATTGGATTAAGGAAAATTGTTTTTGTATTATGGTTTTAGCCTGTTCTTTGGTCATAAAAGTGAAACCAAATATAAGTAATTCTTATATTAGTTATAAATTACTTTCTACATTTTTAAGGTGTTTTACTTCCCAATACAAAAACGGGTAAAAATATTTTCAAGCAGGTTGTGGGTTGTTACTTCACCTGTTATCGTTCCTAAGGCTTCCAAGGCATAACGTATATCTTGCGCCAATAAATCGGTTTGCAGGTTATTGCTTAAACCTTCTACAACACGGTACAAATTGTTATTTGCATTTCTTAATGCTTCGGCATGGCGGGCGTTGGTTACAACGGTTTCAGTAATGTTTACGATACGGTTATCAAACAAGGCTACCAGTTTAGTTTTTAAATCATCTATGTATAAATGAGATTTAGCCGAGATATATAACATGTTTTCTATGTCGTTATATTCTTTTTGAAGTTCGTTTAAATCTTCGGTATCAATTTTATTGCAGACAATTAGCAATTGTGAGTTACCAATATGGGTTTGTATTTTTTGTGTTTCTAAAATTAAATCTTTTTTGCTTAGCTCATGCGCATCAAATAAATAAATGACAATGGCCGATTTTTGCATAGCCTGCAAGGCTTTATTTACGCCAATTTGTTCGATGACATCCGTCGTATCGCGTATGCCTGCGGTATCTATAAAGCGAAATAAAACACCGTCGATAGTAATTTCATCTTCAATGGTATCTCTGGTAGTGCCGGGTATTTCAGATACAATGGCGCGTTCTTCTTGCAATAAAATATTTAGCAAAGTAGATTTACCTGCGTTTGGCTTCCCAACAATGGCAACCGGAATACCGTTTTTTATGACGTTGCCTAATTCAAACGACTCTATTAATTTTTCTAATACGTGTTGAATAGAAATGATCAAGGTTTTTAATTCTCCGCGATTAGCAAACTCCACATCTTCTTCACTAAAATCTAATTCTAACTCTATTAAAGAAGCAAAGTCGATTAACTTGCCACGCAGTATTTTTATTTTAGAAGAAAAGCCGCCACGCATTTGCTGCAAAGCTACTTGGTGTGATACGGCAGAGTTTGAATTCACCAAATCTGCCACAGCTTCTGCTTGAGATAAATCGAACTTACCGTTTAAAAAACCACGCAAGGTAAACTCGCCAGGCTCTGCCATACGCGCGCCGTGTTTGGTAAGTAATTGTAAAAGTTGTTGTTGTATAAACTGACTACCATGGCAAGATATCTCCACACTATCCTCGCCCGTAAACGAATGTGGATTTTTAAAAAGAGAAACCAGCACTTCATCAATAATAGTTTTGCCCGCGCAAATTAAGCCAAAATGCAAGGTGTGCGTTTTTTTATCAGCAAGAGAAATGGGTTTGTGCTTTTTATTGAAAAACACTTTCTCGGTAATAGAAATACTTTTAGTACCAGAAAGACGAATAACCGCAATAGCCCCAGAGCCATGCGGAGTAGCCAAAGCAACAATAGTATCTTTATGCGAGGTGTAAATTGCCATGCTCTAATTTAGATAAAATTATTCTACAATCTTTAACTTGGCATATTTAAGCAATAATTGTTTTTGTCCGCCGAGGGCAAAGTTTATAGTCGCTTTTATGTTTGGAAAATCTCCTTCAATAGCTAATACACTTCCTTGACCAAATTTTTCGTGCTGAACAATTGTGCCTTCTTTAATGCTTTTAATTTCGGCAGCATCAACAGGAGTAGCTTGTGTATTTATATTATTGGTGGAAACTAAATTTCTTTTCAGTAGGGGAGAACCTTGTTTTGGTTTTAGCATATCAACACTATTACCCCTGGTATTATTTTGTTGAAATGAATTTTCTCTATCACTAAAATCAACAAGGCGTTTTGGTTTTTCGGATACATCAGGATACTCAATATATTTAGAATCTATCTCATCAATAAAACGGCTTGGTTCGCACATTACATGATTACCATATCTAAATCGTCTTTCAGCATAACTTAAAGTTGCTTTAGTTTCTGCACGCGTAATGGCAACATAAAACAAACGACGCTCTTCTTCCAAATCTTCTTTATCCATCAAAGTCATTTGCGATGGAAATAAATTTTCTTCCAAGCCAACTATATACACGTAGGGGAATTCCAATCCTTTAGAAGCGTGTATCGTCATCAAGGTAATTTTATCTGCATTTTCATCTTCCTTATTTTTATCTGCATCGGTAAGCAAAGCAATATCTTGCATAAACTCATCAATGGTTTTTAATTTTGTGTCAGATTTTACTGCAAATAGATCAACCTCTCCCCAACCCTCTCCCAAAGAGAGGGAGTCGGTAATTTCTTGTTTTAACTCTTCTTCCTGCGGGGTACGCTCGGTTTCAACAAAACCTTGTATAGCGCTTAACAACTCCTCTACGTTTTCTACACGACTAATTTCTTCGGGAGTTTTATCTTTATTTAAATCGCGTAAAATACCGGTATTGTTTATAATTTGATTAGCGGTTTCATACGCATTTTGTTGTAATGCCAAATGACCAAAACTTTTTACCATAGCCGCAAAATCTTTCAACTTACCTGCTGTACCTGCGTTTATATCCGGATTAAAATCTTGTAGATTATCTATCACCGTAAAAATACTTACGTTGTTATCATTAGCTAAAACAGCTATTTTATCAACGGTTGCTTGGCCTATGCCACGAGCCGGATAATTAATAACCCTGCGCATTGCCTCATTATCATTGGGATTTATTGCCAAACGAAAATAAGATAAGACATCTTTAATTTCTTTACGCTGATAAAATGACACACCTCCGTAAATGCGATAGGGTAAATTTCGTTTTCTAAAACCTTCCTCAAATGCACGAGATTGTGCGTTGGTTCTATACAAAATGGCAAAGGCAGCGTGTGGCAATTGCTTATTCATTTTTGTGTTGAAGATAGAATTGGCAACCTTGTAACCTTCTTCCATATCGGTGGCAGAACAAAGCACTTGTATCTTTTCTCCTTCGCTATTGCTTGTCCAAACGTTTTTATCAAACTGTTCGGTATTCTTTTTTATGATGGAGTTAGCAGCGTTTACAATGTTTTGTGTAGAACGATAATTCTGTTCTAAAAACAACTTCTTTACATCGGGATAATCTTTTTCAAAATTTAAAATATTTTGAATGTTAGCTCCACGAAACGAATAAATACTTTGTGCATCATCGCCAACCACGCAAAGGTTTTCGAAACGAGCGGCCAATTGCTTTACAATTACATACTGAGAAAAGTTGGTATCCTGATACTCATCTACCAAAATGTATTTAAACTTGTTTTGGTATTTTACCAAAACATCCGGAAAATCGCGAAGCAAAACATTGGTATTAAAAAGTAAATCATCAAAATCCATAGCACCTGCGCGGAACAAACGTTTTTGGTAGGCATCATAAATCTCACCAATCATAGGCTTTTGCGAAGCCCTGTCGTCTGACATAGTAGATGGGTTTGCCAGATATTGCTTGCAGGTAATTAAATTATTTTTTGCCGATGATATTCTGTTTAGTACTAAAGACGGTTTATAAACTTTATCATCTAAATTATGCGTTTTTAAAATTTCTTTAATAACACTTTTGCTATCGTCGGTATCGTAAATGGTAAAGTTTTTTGGATAGCCTAATTTTTCGGCTTCAAAGCGTAAAATTTTCGCAAACACACTGTGAAACGTGCCCATCCACAAAGCTTTAGCTTCTGAGTTACCAATTAGTTTTCCAATACGAGCTTTCATTTCTCGTGCGGCTTTGTTGGTAAAAGTTAGCGCTAAAATATTAAAGGGACTGTTTCCTTTTTCAATAATATGCGCAATGCGGTAAGTAAGCACGCGCGTTTTGCCCGAACCCGCCCCGGCAATGATCATCAAAGGTCCTTCGGTATGTTCGGCAGCTTCGCGCTGTATGGGGTTTAATTCGTCTAAATAATGGCTCACGGGTTGTCTAAATAATTTCTTTAAAATTACGATTTCATAAAGGGTTTTTCGTAAAAAGTTTTGAGTAATAATTTACAAATTGCCTAAATTATATTTCATATATATATAATGTGGCTCGGGTGAGTTAATTATAGCGGTTTAATGGGTTTACTTTTTAACAGTTTTAAATTAATTCATGTTTCAGGTTAATATAAATTTTTAAAAATTTTCATACACCTTTAAAAATATCTGTTCCATTTTCTTTTTAGTATCGCTGGGGCTTCCGTTAAAATTATTAATGATTAGGCTAAGACAAATTTCTTTACCGCTTTTTGTTTTCATATAACCTGCATAAGATCTTACTCGGGTAATGTAACCGCTTTTGGCTCTTAAATTATTTTCTAAAGCCGTTCCTTTGCCTAAACTCCTTAAAGAGCCACTTACACCTGCAATTGGCAACGAATTCATAAAAGATGTTTTTATTAAGCTATCGCTGTACATCATATAAAGTATTTTTGTAAGCGTTTCGGATGTTACGGCATTGCTGCGCGATAAGCCGCTTCCATCATTAATAAAAAGACCGTTGGTATCAAAGCCTTTTGTTTTTAAATGAGTTGTAATAGTTTGAATACCTTGCCAGGTACTTCCAAAACCTGTTTTTTTTAAAGCTACTGTCCTAAAAATACTTTCAGCATACTGATTATTGCTATGTAGGTTGGCTTGATAAATAATTTTTTCAAGCGTAGGAGATTTATAATTGTACAAAGTTGTGAGTGGTTTACCGTATTGTTTTTTAGTGTAAACCGTTATTTTTAAAACTACTTTATTTACAAGTTCAATACCTTGGGTAACCATTGCCTGCTGCAAATGTTTAGTCAGCAATTGTTCGGGATTAGGTAAAGATCCTTCAATAGAAAGAGCCTTTGCACTTACGGGTAGGGTGCCGGTTATTTTTACATCAGTACCATAAGGTGCACGGTACACCATCGCATTATCCTCCACGCCTCCTGCTTTAACATAATTGTTTATTGTTATATTGTTTAAGTGCGGCACGGTTTTGCTGATGAACATACTATCACCATTCTTAACAGCGGGTTTATATACAATGTAAAATTTATTATCGGTATAAGATAAGCCCGAAGGCGCAGCACCAAAGTAATTGCCCATATCTCCCCAAACCCAATTGACAGGTATATCTTCTTCAAAACAACTTACATCAACTACTAACTGTCCGGTTATTTTTTTTACGCCCTTATCCTTTAAAACATTTGCCCATTTATTAGCTATGTAAAAAGTATCTTCTTCTTTCCTGAAATATTCTGAGTTAAGCGATGGGTCACCACTGCCTTTTATATATAGATCACCATTAATAATACCCGTTGCTTTATCAAACGTGCCGGAGTATTGTAATAAGGTTTCGTATTTAAAATCTTTACCCAGCAATTGCAATGCACTTGCTGTAGTAATAATTTTCATGGTACTGGCAGGTGTAAGACTTAGTTTACCGTTATATTCACAAACAAATTCACCGGTTTTTGCATCCATTGCGCAAAGACTTATCGAAGCGTTTTGTAATTCATTTTCTTTTTTAAGTTCATTAATGAAATCATTAACCGGCTGGGCATATAAAATACGTGTATTTATTAAAATAAATAGGCTGAATAAAAAGTATAATTTAATTTTCATGGTCTTGGATCAGTGATTAAATTTACCACATTATATCAGATAAATAATTTATATGGAAATAAAAGCTAACAACCCCGCGTTAAGATCATGGATAGAGGTAAAACCTGATTCAGATTTTTCTATTCAAAACATTCCTTTTGGAATTTATAGGGATAAAGATGTAAGGCATCATGCCTGTATTGCCATTGGCGATAAAATTTTGGATCTGCACATAGCGCATCAATTAAATTATTTTACAGAGATTGATCTACCCAAGGATATATTCTCTAAAAAAACACTAAATGATTTTATTTCGTTAGGAAAAAATAGTACACGCGCCGTTAGAGATAGAGTATCCGAACTTTTGAACGTTGATACTATAGTACTAAAAAATTCTTCTCCTGATAAAGAAAAGATATTTAAACAACAAGCAGATGTTAAAATGTTATTACCTGTTTCTATTGGAGATTATACCGATTTTTATTCGAGTATAGATCATGCAACCAATATTGGCAAAATGATTCGCGACCCTGAAAACGCCTTAATGCCAAACTGGAAGCACATTCCCGTTGGGTATCATGGAAGAGCTTCATCCGTAACTGTTTCAGGGCATAACTTCCATCGCCCAAAAGGACAAACAAAACCTGCCGATGCCGAAGTGCCGGTTTTTGGACCCTGTAAATTATTAGACTTTGAATTAGAAACTGCGTTTGTTATTGGCCGTTCAACCAATATGGGTGAGAGCGTTTCTACCCAAAAAGCAGATGATTATATTTTTGGCATGGCATTATTTAATGATTGGAGCGCCAGAGATATTCAAACCTGGGAGTATGTTCCGCTTGGGCCATTCTTAGCCAAAAATTTTGCTTCAACTATTTCCCCCTGGATAGTAACCTTAGATGCGCTTGAACCTTTTCGTGTGGAAGGCTACAAACAAGATCCCAAAGTGTTACCTTATTTAGAATATAGCGGACAAAAAAACATCGACATAAATTTGGAAACCTTTATACAACCAGAAAATACCGAACCTACAAAGGTTTGCGATAGTAATTATAAATTTATGTACTGGACGATGGAGCAACAATTAGCGCATCATACCGTTAACGGTTGTAATATTAACGTTGGCGATCTTATGGGTTCTGGCACCATTAGCGGACCTGAAAAACACCAATTTGGATCTATGATGGAGCTGAGCTGGCGCGGCACAAACCCTATAAAATTAAACGATGGCAGCGAACGTAAATTCATAAATGATAATGACACCGTTATTATGAAAGGCTATTGCAAAAAAGATAACGTGCGTGTTGGCTTTGGCGAATGCAAAGCAAAAGTATTGCCTGCCATTTAGTTTTTGGGCGTTGCGGCATGCCGTCATGCTAAGCCTGTCGAAGCACGCCGCCGGGCTTTACGGTACAATCTTTTATTGATTACAATAAAAGGATTTTACCTGCAATCCCTAACGCAAACATCCAAATACGTCATGCTGAACTTGTTTAAGCATCACAAAAAAACATTTTATAAAAAAAAATAATTAAATAGTATAAAATAACATCATGGATTTAATAAAACAGCTTAACTGGCGCTATGCAGCCAAACGCATGAATGGCAACAAAGTGCCTGCCGAAAAATTAGATACTATTTTAGAGGCCATACGTTTATCTGCATCTTCGGCGGGTGTGCAGCCTTATACAATTTTGCTTATTGAAAATGAAACCGTTCGCAAAAAAATAAATGAAAACAGTTGCAAGCAACCTCAAATTTTAGAATGCTCTCACCTATTAGTTTTTTGTGCTTGGACCAAACTTACCGAAGAGGAAATTAATGATTACCTTACTTTAATTGTAACCACACGTGGTGTAACAACTGAATCTTTACAAGGTTTAAAAACCAGTTTAATTAGCATTGCTACCCGTTTTAATGATGACCAACTTTTTGCTTGGTCATCTCGCCAGTTGTATATTGCTTTAGGTTCTGCCTTGGTGGCTGCAGCTGTTGCAGAAGTTGACAGCACCCCCATGGAAGGTTTTAATGCCGTAGAATTAGATGTACTTTTAAATCTGCAAGAAAAAAATTTACGCAGCGTAGCCTTAATGCCACTTGGGTACAGAAATGAAGAAATCGATTTTTTAGCTAAAGCAAAAAAAGTTAGGCGTGCACAAGACCTGCTTTTTATAAAAATTGATGAAGTAAAGTAATAATTAAAATATTTCTGAACTTTATTTTGCTGTTGTTAGTGCCTTCCAAAAAGTATGAACTGCTGATGGAGAATCACAATTTATGGCTTGAGAAGGAATAGTAAATTTTGTATCACTATGCATGATAACCGCAAGAAACTCTTTTAAGAAATGCTTTTTTAGTACGCTGCGAAGCAATTAAAAAAAATTACGTACGCCGGAAAGCCCAAACAATTAAGTGCCTAAAATTTTTTCTATTGAAGTATCATATAGCTTTTTAAACTCGTTTATTGAACCATAAGGCTGACCATCAATTTTAACTTCGATATCTTTAATAAAACCAAGTTTACTAAACTTTACATTCAGTTTTTTCAACTCATCAACCAAAGCAATTTCATTATCTTTTTTAACGGTAACAACTATGCGCCCTTGTCCTTCGCCAAACAAAAAAGCATCTTTACGAATATTTTTATCACTTGAAATATCAAAGCCTAAATTGTGCTGAAAGGCACTTTCCATAAGGGTTACAAACAATCCGCCATCAGAGCAATCGTGTGCGCTTTCAATTAATTTGTTTTTAATAATAGTTTTTACAGCATGATGTATATCAAATTCTTCATCTAAATTAAAATAGGGTGGGGGGGTGTTTTTTTGTTTATGATACGAGTAAAGATATTCGGAAGATGAAATATCATTTTTACATTCGCCAATAATATAAATACAATCTCCTTCGGTTTTAAAACTTAACGATGTTTGTGTAGATTTATCTTGCAATAAACCTAACATACCAATAGTTGGCGTTGGAAACACCGGTCCTTCAAAAGAAGATTGATTATAAAAACTTACGTTACCACCGGTTACAGGTGTTTCAAATTTAAGACAAGCAGCGCTCATACCTTTAATAGAACCAACAAATTGCCAATACACTTCGGGGTTATAAGGATTACCAAAATTTAAGCAATTTGTAATTGCACTGGGTTCGCCACCACTGCAAACAATGTTTCGGGCAGCTTCGCTAACGGCAATAGCGCAACCAATTTCCGGATCGGCATTTACATAACGACTGTTACAATCAACCGAAAGTGCGAGTGCTTTATCTGTTTCTTTAATGTTTACAATAGCGGCATCGCTTGGGTTATTGGTGCTTTGATTAACCGTACCCACCATACTATCATACTGGTTATAAACCCAGCGTTTTGAAGCAATATTTGGATGCGAGATAAGATGCGTCATTACTGCTTTAAGATCGGCAGGTTCTTTTACATTATCAATTTTAAACTTTTTAGATTCCGCATAATAAGCAGGCTCCTTATATTCTCTTTGGTAAACAGGTGCGCCACCGCCAAGTACAAGGGTATCGGCAGGAACATCAGCCACTAATTCATCGTACATATAATATTTTAATCGTCCGCCTTTGGTAACTACACCAATTTGCTCGCAATTCAAATCCCATTTATCAAATACTTTTTTAACGTCATCTTCTTTTCCTTTTTCTACCACAATAAGCATACGCTCTTGAGATTCTGATAAAAGAATTTCGAAAGGTTTCATACCTTGTTGGCGCGTAGGTGCTTTATCCAACCAAATATCCATACCATGTTCTCCTTTGGCACTCATTTCAGATGTTGAGCAAGTAATACCCGCTGCACCCATATCTTGCATGCCAATAACAGCACCGGTTTTTATAACTTCTAAAGAAGCTTCTAATAATAATTTTTCCTGGAAAGGATCTCCAACTTGTACCGCCGGTAAATCATCCGCCGAATTTTCTGTAATATCTGTACTGGCAAAAGTTGCGCCATGTATACCATCTTTACCTGTGGCAGAACCCACAATAAATACCGGATTGCCTACGCCATACGAAGTTGCCGAAGCTGTTTCACCTGCTTTTACAATACCAACACTCATGGCGTTTACCAAAGGGTTTGTGTTGTAACATTCATCAAAAAATACTTCGCCACCAACGGTTGGAATACCAAATGCGTTGCCATAACTGCTAATGCCTTTAACTACACCTTTCATTATCCATTGTGTTTTTGGTGAATTAATATCTCCAAAACGTAATGAATTTAATTGTGCAATTGGGCGCGCACCCATTGTAAATATATCGCGGTTAATACCACCTACACCGGTAGCCGCACCTTGAAAAGGCTCAATAGCGCTTGGATGATTGTGAGATTCTATTTTAAAGCAACAGCCTAAGCCCCCGCCAATATCAACCAATCCGGCATTTTCTTCTCCGGCTTTTGCCAGCATATGTGGACCATCTTTTGGAAGTGTTTTTAACCACGTAATTGAATTTTTATACGAACAATGCTCACTCCACATAACCGAATAGATTGATAACTCGGTAAAGTTTGGCGTGCGACCTAAAATATCTTTTATCTTTTGAAATTCCTCAGGAAGAAGTCCTAATTTTTTAGCTGTATCTAAAGTTGGTAACGCATCTTGTTGTGTGTTTTGCATGGCTTACTATTTTGCCCGAAAATAGCATATTTATAGCGATATAAAAAGGTAGGTTTTGAACATTAAATAAAGAAAATATGAGAATTTTAAATGCTAAATTTTGAATATAAAATTATAATAAGCATTATTTTTTAAAGGAAAAGTGGTGGTAAAATCAAGCGAAGCGGCCAGATCTTTTATGATGGAAAGCCCTAAGGTAGAGTTTTTACTTTCTACATTAAAATCAAAACCCGATCCATTATCTCCAATATGTAGTTCAATTGAATTTTCTTTTACTTGTTTTAAGCTGATAGATACTTGATAGTTTTTTGTTTTTTTAGATGCGTATTTGATAGAATTAAGTAATATTTCGGCTGTTATCAAACCTAAATGTATTGCTTTTTTAGTGGAGAGCATTACACCTTTAGCGCTAATATCAACTTTTAAATGATGATTTATTTGCGGATAAGTAGCTTTAAATTCATCCATTAATTCTTTTAAATAATCAGACAAATTTATTTCACCATATCGATTGTTTTTAGTGAGCATTTCATGAATTTTGAGCATAGAGAACAAACGTTGCTCATATTCATTTAACATTATTTTAGAATCGCTTGTTTTTGCACGTAGCTTACTAATACGCATTAAACTAATTAAAATAGCAAAATTATTGGTTACCCTATGATTGATCTCTTTTAGAAGCAGGTCTTTTTCGAGTAAGGCTTTTTCAAGTGCTTCTTGCGCTACACAACGATGCCTTGCTTCTAGGTTTAACGTTAATACAAAAGAAACACTTAAAGCAAAACTAATTTCGTGTTTGGTAAATTTTTTAAACGTGCCTGTTTTTTCATAACACATTACACCCGCCAATTGGCCGGATATACGTATAGGAATATCAAGTAACGAATATATATCATTTGGTTTGGAGTAAGTATCTGATAGCTCTTTAGTAAGAGGATTTGTATAAATATTTTCGGCAAGAATTATTTTATTTTCGTTGAGTGCTTTAAAATAAACCGGTAAATCTTTTTGATATAAAACGCTGGTCTTTATAAGTTTTTTAGTGCGGCTGTCATATTCGCCAATAGAAATAAGCGCTGTTTTTTCTTTATTAAACAGCCAAACATTTACACGTTCAATTTGTAAAGCAATTAATATTTGCTTTGCAATTTCAATTATCATAACATCTACATTCTCTTGGTTATTAGAGGGTATGTTTGAAAGACGGTCGAGTTCGTCTAAAAGGTTAATTTCTTCGTTTAACATATAAATAAATAAGACTAAAGATATATTTATTTTATAATTAAAAAAATATTATTTGATAAACGGATAACAAAATTCCTACAATTAAAAAAGTCTGCCTAATTGCTTAAGCAGACTTTTCATTTAGCAACAGCTAAAATCTATTTTAAATGTTTAGACAAATGTTTAGCCATTTCAAACATAGATACTTGACCTAAACCACTAAAGATGGGTTTTAATTTAGCATCCGCATTAATCATGCGTTTGTTTTTGCTGTCTTGCAATTTGTTAGATTTAATGTGTACCCAAAGTTTTTTTACAACTTCAGAACGTGGCAATGGTTTGCTTCCAACAATTTCAGCTAATGCAGCACTTGGTGTGTAAGGCTTCATTAAAGCAGGACTTGCTTTACGTTTTGTTTTTGCTTTTTTAGTAGGTGCTTTTTTAGCAACCTTTTTAGCAGCTTTCTTCACTACTTTTTTAGCCGGAGCTTTTTTAGCAGCTTTTTTTACTGCTTTTTTTGCGGATTTTTTTGCCATTTGAGATTTTTTTTAGGGTTAAACTATAAGCCAAATATATACAAATCATTTAATAGTAATACATAAATATACTTAACAAACAATTAAGTTATTAAGACGTTTTTAACCTATGGCAACCCTTAAGGAAAAATATACCGCATTTTTGCATAAAAAAAGAACCGCATTTTAAGGCAGCTCTTTAAATTATTGTAGAAATATTTCCCTGATAAAAATAAAATTACTGATGCACACCTTCACCAATTTCTTCTACTATTTTTTTACAAAAGGCAGGTAAATCCTTTGGGTCGCGGCTGGTTATAAGGCCATCATCAACCACAACTTCTTCATCAACCCATTCCACACCTGCGTTTATCAAATCGGTTTTAATAGATTTATAAGAGGTCATTTTTCTTCCTTTTAATTTACCGGTTTCTATTAGCGTCCATGGTCCGTGGCAAATAGCAGCTACCGGTTTTCCTTCTTCCATAAACCGAGTAACAAAGGCAACCACATCTTTATTAACACGCAATTGATCTGGGTTCATTACACCGCCTGGTAATACCAAGGCATCATAATCTTCAAACTTAGCATCGTTAATAGCTAAGTTGGTTTCAAATTCTTTACCCCAATCTTTATCTTTCCAAGCTTTAATAGTTCCTTTTTTTATAGATATAATATCTACTGTTGCACCATTTTCTTTTAAAGCTTCCAATGGTTTTTCAAATTCTGATTGTTCAAAGCCATTTGTGGCTACCAAGGCTACTCTTTTTCCGTTTAATTTCTTTTCCATGATTTTAATTTTTTATTTATATAAATAAGCAAAATTTATACCCATAGGCACAATATTTGTTCTTACTTTTAAATTACTTTATTGTTCTATGCTCATTCAATTTACCAATAGGGGTATTTACTGTAAGCAGGCCAATGTTTATATAGATCCGTGGCGCCCTGTAGATAAAGCTATTATCACTCATGCACATTCTGATCATGCCCGATTTGGAAGTAAAGAATATTTGGCGCATAAAGATTCTGAATTTATTTTAAGATATAGATTAGGCAACATTTCTTTACAAACCATACCTTATAATGAAACGATATATATGAATGGTGTTGCTATAAGTTTGCACCCTGCGGGGCACATTATTGGTTCTGCACAGGTAAGGTTAGAATACAAAGGAGAGATTTGGGTTGTATCCGGTGATTATAAAGTAAAGATAGACGGATATACCATTCCGTTTAACCCTGTTAAATGCCAGCATTTCATTACCGAATCTACCTTTGGTTTACCCATCTATAATTTTCCCGAAGCAGCAGAATTAAACCTGCAACTTAATAACTGGGTAGATCAAAATACAAAACAGGGTTTGAACTCAGTCATTATAGGATATGCCTTAGGTAAAGCACAGCGAATTTTAAACGCACTTAAAACCGATAGGCCTATCTTACTTCATTCAACTATTTATAATACCAACCAGGCTTTGGGCTTTGATAATTCTCGTTATATAAAATTTACCCAAGAATTTAAGAAAGAACAATTAAACCCCGGCGTTGTAGTAGCCACTGGTTCAGTAATGGGTTCGCCCTGGTTAAAACGTTTCGACCCATATAAATTAGCTATGTGCAGCGGCTGGATGCAACTACGCGGCGCAAGAAGAAGGCGCAACGCTGATAAAGGTTTTGTGATGAGCGATCATGCCGATTGGCAGGGCCTGAACGAAGCTGTGTTGGCAACCGGTGCCCAAAATGTGTATGTTACCCATGGCTACAAATCTGTTTATGCATCGTGGCTACGCGATAATTACAAGCTTAACGCCGTAGAAGTAGAAACCTTGTTTGAAGGAGAAAGCATAGAAAATGAATCGGCAGAAAATAATTTAGAGATTGAGGATACAGCCGCGTGAAAACTTTTTCAGAATTATATGCCGCGTTGGATCAAACAACCAAAACCAATGAAAAGGTTAATGCGATGGCTGCGTATTTTACACATACCGATGCCAAAGATTCTATTTGGGCCATTGCATTGCTTACCGGTAGAAGACCTAAGCGCCCCATACGTACAAGCGATTTAAAAACATGGGCGACTGAACTCGCGCAAATTCCATTCTGGCTTTTTGAAGAATCTTATAATGTGGTAGGTGACTTAGCCGAAACGGTTAGCCTACTCATTCCGGTTTATAAAACAGGTTCAGATAAATCGTTAAATGAAGTGATGCGTGAAATAATTTTACTGCTAAAAAAATCGGACGATGAAAAAAAAGAATGGCTTTACACTTTCTGGAAAACATTTTCTAAAGATGAATTGTTTGTCTTTAATAAATTGATCATGGGGAGCTTTCGCGTAGGAGTTTCACAGCAATTGGTATTTAAAGCCCTGGCAAAAGTATATAGCTTAGATGAAAAAGTAGTCGCCCATAAATTAATGGGTTCGTGGCTTCCTCAAGATACCGAGGTAAAAGAATTGCTATTGAAGAAAGATCGATCATCAGATGATTCAAAGCCGTACCCGTTCTATTTGGCGTACCAGCTCGATGTTCCTTTTAATACCTTGGGAGATATCAACGATTGGCAGATAGAAAGAAAATACGATGGCATACGTGGACAAATAATTGTGCGAAATAACAGCGTGCATGTGTGGAGTAGGGGAGAAGAATTAATGACCGATAAATTTATTGAGTTTGAAAAATTAAAAGATAAAATTCCGCATGGCACTGTTTTAGACGGAGAGGTGCTTCCTTTTAAAGATAATAAGATTTTATCTTTTAATGAAATGCAAAAACGTATTGGCAGAAAAAATGTTTCCAAGAAAACATTACTAGATGTGCCTCTTTGCATGATGTGTTACGACCTGTTAGAATATAAAGGAGAAGACATCAGGCAATTACCTTTAAGCGAACGCAGAAAATTATTAGAAGATCTGATCAATTACCAACCGTATGATATTTTAAAATTATCGTCTTTGCTTACCTGCCATAAATGGGAAGACTTGAATGCCCTAAGAAATGAATCTAAATTATTGGGTTGCGAAGGCTTGATGCTGAAACATAAAAATAGTGTATATGAAACTGGCAGAAGACGTGGCAAATGGTGGAAATGGAAAGTAGACCCGTACACGGTTGATGCTGTTTTAATTTATGCACAATCGGGCCATGGGCGGCGCGCAAATTTATTTACCGATTACACCTTTGCGGTTTGGGATAATAACGAACTAGTACCTTTTGCCAAAGCGTATAGTGGTTTAACGGATAAAGAAATTATTGAAGTAGATAACTGGATCAAAAAAAACACCATAGAAAAATTCGGCCCTGTAAGAAGTGTAAAGGCCGAGCTTGTTTTTGAAATTGCCTTTGAAGGTATTAATAAGTCTCCTCGCCATAAAAGCGGTATTGCTTTACGTTTTCCTCGTATTTTACGATGGCGAAAAGATAAAAAAAAAGAAGAGATCAATACCAAAGCAGATCTCTTGCAGTTACTTAATTCGGTATAAGTTGAAAAAAAAAGCACAAATATCCTTAGCTGAGAAATGGTTTAAAAGTAAAAATTGGAAGCCATTTTCTTTTCAAGAAGAAACATGGAAAGCTATTGCCGCTGGCAAAAAGGGGTTATTGAATTCCCCAACCGGAAGCGGCAAAACATTTGCTTTATGGTTCGGTATTTTACAACATTTTTATGATTCACACCAACCAATTTTTGCCAAGCAAAGAGGCTTACATTGTTTATGGATAACGCCATTACGCGCTTTATCAAAAGAAATTTTATTAGCAACCCAACAAGTATCGCAAGACCTTAATCTTGATTATACTATTGCACTACGCACTGGAGATACTACTGTTGCAGAACGCAGCAAACAAAGAAAAAAATCGCCAAATGGTCTTATCACAACGCCCGAAAGTGTACAGGTTTTATTAGCCTCTAAAGAATATGCTACGTTTTTTCAGAACCTTGAATTTGTTGTTGTGGATGAGTGGCATGAGCTGTTAGGTAGTAAGCGCGGCGTGCAGGTTGAGTTAGCCTTATCGCGTTTGAAAGCATTAAATCCTGCGTTAAAGGTCTGGGGTATTTCTGCTACCATCGGCAATTTAGAAGAAGCGAAGTATATTTTATTGGGTAAAGATAGTGCACAGGCAGCGAGTATAAAAGCTACATTGGATAAAGATATTCGCATAGAAACTATTTTTCCGGATGTGATCGAAAAATATTCCTGGGTTGGTCATTTAGGCATCAAGCTTTTACCTAAAATAATTCCTATTATAGAAAAAAGTGAAACAACGTTGATCTTTGTAAACGTACGTTCCCAAGCAGAAATATGGTATCAGAAATTGCTGGATGAAGCGCCGCAATTTGCCGGCCAGATAGCCTTGCACCACAGTTCGTTAAGCGATAACATCCGTAAATGGGTAGAAGAAAATTTACATAATGGAAACCTGAAAGCGGTTGTCTGTACTTCCAGTCTAGATTTAGGTGTTGATTTTAGAAGCGTAGATACCGTTATACAAATTGGTTCGGCAAAAGGCATTGCGCGTTTTATGCAGCGTGCCGGCCGTAGCGGACATAGGCCCGGAGCGGTAAGCAAAATATATTTTGTCCCCACTAATTCTTTAGAGATAATTGAAGGAAGCGCTTTGCGGGTAGCTATTAAAGAACACCTGGTCGAAAATAGAATACCTTACATACGCTCTTTTGATGTGCTGCTTCAATATATGGTAACCTTGGCCGTATCAGACGGATTCAACGCGCAGCAATTATTTGCAGAAGTAAAAAGCACACATTGTTTTGAAAGTATTACGGAAGCTGAATTCAGTTGGTGCCTTCATTTTATTACCTCAGGAGGCTTATCCTTAAAAGCGTATAACGAATATCATAAAGTTGTTTTAGAAAACGGATTGTATAAAGTAAATGATAGGGCTATAGCCATGCGTCATCGTTTAAGTATAGGTACCATTGTGAGCGATAGTATGATGCAGGTTAAATTTATGGGTGGAAAAAAAATTGGTGTAGTGGAAGAAAATTTTATTTCGAGATTAAAACCAGGCGATGTTTTTTGGTTCGGTGGTAAAAGTTTAGAATTGGCTTTTGTAAAAGATATGGAAGCACGCGTAAGGAAAAGTAACAGCAAAAGTGGAAAAATTCCGGCCTGGCTAGGGGGCAGGCTGCCTTTATCAGCGCAGCTTTCTAAAAGTATCCGCGAGCAGTTTGATGATTATAAAAATGATCTGTTAAACTCAGAAGAATTAAAGCAATTAGCCCCGTTGCTAGACCTGCAGCATAAAGTATCTTACATGCCTTTTAAAAACGAATTGCTGATAGAACAATTTACTACCAAAGAAGGCTACCATCTTTTTATTTACCCGTTCGAAGGGCGTTTGGTTCATGAGGGTATGGCATCTATACTTGCTTATAGAATTGGTTTAATAGAACCTTTTACATTTTCTATTGCCATGAATGATTATGGTTTTGAATTATTAAGCGATAAAAAGATAGACGTGCAAAGCATCATTGTTAATAATTTATTCTCTCCTGAATTCTTATATGAAGACGCGTTGAAAAGTTTAAATGCTACCGAAACGGCTATGCGCAAATTCAGGGATATAGCTACTATTGCGGGACTTATATTTACAGGATACCCGGGCAAACAAAAAAAGACACGCCATTTACAAGCTTCCTCTCAATTGTTCTTTAAAGTGTTTGAAGATTATGAAAAAGAAAATCTACTTTTGCGCCAGGCTTATGATGAAGTGATGGATTTTCAATTGGAAATAACCCGCATGCAGGAAGCATTTATACGTATCAGTTCTCAAAAAATTATTGTTACGTATCCGGATAAACCCACGCCATTCTCTTTTCCTATTTTGGTTGATAGTCTTCGTGAAAAATTCAGCAATGAGGATATTCAAACACGTATAGATAAGATATTAAAATCTGTGCAACAATGAACAAGCTTTTGTACAAAGAAATATTTTTATTTGACGAACCTTTTTACCTTCTGCCCCAAAAAGCGATATACCGCCCAGATAAAAAACAACTTATTTTTAGCGATATTCATTTAGGTAAGGCTAGCCATTTTAGAAAGAATGGCATACCCATGCCAGGGCAAAGTCATTTAAAAGATATAGATACCCTGCATTATTTATTGAATACCTGGAAACCAGAAACGGTTCTTATTTTAGGAGATCTTTTTCACAGCATTTATAATCGCGAATGGCTTTGGTTTAAATCTTTTATGATTGAATACCCGGACGTAGAATTTATTTTGGTAGAAGGAAATCATGACATTTTAAAGGATAGCATTTATAACAGCACTAATCTTTTCAGGACGGATCTTATAGAAGAGGTGAATTTCATATTCACGCACCACCCGTTGAAGGACACAGATAAATTAAATGTTTGCGGGCATATACATCCCGGCATTTTTCTAGCGGGTAGAGCCAAACAAAACATAAAGCTGCCTTGCTTTTATGTAGGTAAAACACATTTAATCCTTCCAGCTTTTGGGCATTTAACCGGTTTGCAATTGCTTGAAAAAGAGGAAAATGTGCAGTATTTTTTAATAGCCAACCGGCAGGTTATAAGTTTGTAGTACAGCACAACAGCTTATTTAGTTAATCATAAGTTTAGTATTTTTGTTTGCTTAAAAAATAAACTTGTTGTTTAATCCCTTAAATATTGATTTACCGGTTACTGAAATTATTACCGAGGTACAAACGCAATTAAGTTCGGGTAATACTTTATTGGTTAATGCACCACCCGGCGCAGGTAAAAGTACCTTACTACCCTTAGCACTATTTGAAGAAGGCTGGTTGCAAGGCAAAAAAATTATTATTCTTGAGCCAAGGCGCTTAGCCGCAAAAACCATTGCGTGGCGTATGTCATCTTTACTTAACGAAGAAGTTGGGCAAACGGTTGGTTATCGTATACGAATGGATACCAAAGTTAGCAAGCATACAAAAATAGAAGTAGTTACCGAGGGCATTCTTACACGTATGCTGCATAACGATAACGCATTAGAAGAAGTAGGCTTGGTAATTTTTGATGAGTTTCACGAACGCAATTTACAAGCTGATTTAGCTATGGCTTTGTGCCGCGAAGCACAACAAGTGTTACGGCCTGATTTGCGTATTTTAATTATGTCGGCAACATTAAACATGCCACAATTACAACAATTATTAAAGGCTCCGCTTATTGAAAGTAAAGGCAGGCAATATCCTGTAGAAATTATTTATGAAGGCGAAGCAGATGAAACCCTTTTGCCTGAATTAACTGCGCGCGCTGTTGTTAAAGCTGTTAACGAAAAGCCCGGTGATGCCTTAGTTTTTTTACCTGGTGAAGCTGAAATAAAAAAATGTGCAGATATATTGAATTCGTTATTAAACGATTTTAAAATACATCCTTTATATGGTCAACTACCGCAGCACGAACAACACGCAGCAATTTTCCCTAACAAACAAGGTAAACGAAAAATTGTATTAGCTACTTCTATTGCGGAAACCAGTTTAACTATTGAAGGAATAAAAATTGTTATAGATAGTGGTTTTGCCCGTACATCTCGCTTTGATGTAAAATCAGGTTTATCAAGATTAGAAACCATACGTATTTCAAAAGATGCAGCCGACCAACGTGCAGGACGCGCAGGGCGTTTAAGTGCCGGTGTATGTTATCGTTTATGGACCACAGCTACGCATAATCGGTTAGCCGAACATCGCATACCCGAAATTATGGAAGCCGATTTAACCACTTTAGTGTTAGATATGGCTAAGTGGGGTGTTAGTGATATAAACCAACTTACCTGGTTAACACCACCTCCAAAAGCTTCCTTAAATCAAGCTTCAGAAACGTTACATCAAATAGCTGCTTTAGAAAACAATCGTATTACAGAACATGGTAAACAAATACATCAATTGGCTTGTCACCCACGTATAGCCCACATGTTACTAAAAGCAGAAACTGTAGAGATGAAACAACTGGCTACTGATATTGCAGCTTTGTTAGAAGAACGAGATCCGTTGCCACGTGATAGTGGCATTGATATTAATTTACGCATTGAGGCTTTGAGACGTTCAAGGAATAATAACAGTAGTGGAAATAAGTTTGCACGTATAGAAAAAAATGCAGCGTCGTATCGTAAACTTTTGCAAATAGAAGTTTCTAATGCCGTCTATGATGGGTATGATGCCGGCCTATTACTTGCATTTGCTTATCCTGAACGAATAGCTTCAGCAAGGCCCGGAAACAATGCACCTTTTCAATTAGCCAATGGAAAGATAGCAACCGCAGGCCATAAAGATGATTTAGCACACGAAGCTTGGTTAGCAGTAGCCAATATGGATTTGCGCGATGGCTTAGGGAAAATATTTTTAGCTGCGCCACTAAATCCGAAAGATTTAATTAGTATGGTAAGAGAGCAAGACGCCATTATTTGGGATACACGTAAAGGCGGATTACTTGCTAATAAAGAATTAAAGATCGGAAGTATTGTTCTAAAATCTAAACCACTTTTAAAACCTAATGAAGAACAAGGCATAGCTGCTATTTGCAAAGCACTTGAAAAAGAAGCCACTAGTTTATTAAACATTAGCGAAAAATTTACTCAGTTACAAAACCGAATGCTTAGTTTACGTATATGGAATGAGCAAGATGCTTGGCCGGATGTAACAAGCGATACACTTTTTGCAAATGCACATACTTGGTTAGCTCCATATCTAATAAACGTAAACGAACCGGAAGATTTAAAACGCATTGATTTAGCCGAAGCCTTATTAAGTAGTTTAGATTATAAAAAACAAAACTCATTACAGCAATTAGCACCTACTACTTTTGAAGTACCCAGCGGCTCTAAAATAACCATAGCATATTTTGCGCATGGTGCAACACCTGTATTATCAGTTCGTTTGCAAGAAGTATTTGGTTTAAGCAACACGCCTACACTTAACAATGGAAAAATAAAAATGAATTTGCATTTGTTATCTCCCGGTTATAGGCCGGTACAAGTTACTAACGATTTAAAAAGCTTTTGGGATAATTTATATCACGAAATAAAAAAGGAATTACAAAGGAAGTATCCTAAACATGCTTGGCCTGATGACCCTTGGACTGCCACTGCAGTAGCAAAAGGTCGTAGTAAAAAATAAAACTTCACAGGATATACTTAAGTACGCAGACTTTTGAAAAAGAGAGAATTGGTATCGCTGGAAAGTCAGGGCACAACACTATATTAGTATTTCTTTACAAGAGCTTTCCCACATTCAGGGCAAACCCCTGGTTCATTTAAAATTATTTCAGGATGGTTTGTACACGTATAAGTTAAAAGTTAAAAATCCTCTGCCAATAGCTTGTTTAATTTTTTCAGAGGCCTTTGTAATTTTTTTATTTTGTTCCATTTTTGCTCAGATATTATAAATTATGATTATTTCTTATCAGTTAACTTTATTGTAACTTTTATCTTCCCTAATGGACTAAATCGTTTTTAAGTGATTAAACAATGATTTCGCATGAATATACACTTTTTTAGGACCTCATTATTTTTTGGAGATAGCTATATTAAGAAAGAGACTTTTCGACCTAAAAAAAAGTAGAAGGTAACAAAGAAAGCCTCATAATTCTTCATTTTGAATTAGTTTCTATTATCTTTGCTTCAAAGATAAAGTATGCAATTATTAAACGGAAAAACAGCTATTATAACGGGGGCATCTCGTGGTATTGGTAACGGTATTGCACTTGCATTTGCCAAACAAGGTGCTAATGTGGCATTTACGTATTTAAGTTCTGACGAAAAAGCGAAGGCTTTAGAAACTGAACTAGCCTCTTTTGGCATTAAAGCCAAAGGTTATAAAAGTGATGCGTCTGATTTTAAAGCTGCTGAAGAATTAGTTAACCAAGTAATTGCGGAATTTGGTAACGTAGATATTTTAGTAAATAATGCGGGCATTACCCGCGATACTTTGTTGATGCGCATGAGCGAACAACAATGGGATGAAGTAATAAATGCCAATTTAAAATCTGTTTTTAACCTAACTAAAGCTGTTACCAAACCAATGCTGAAAGCTAAAAAAGGCTCTATTATTAATATGAGTTCGGTAGTTGGTGTAAAAGGCAACGCCGGACAATGTAATTATGCGGCTTCTAAAGCAGGTATTATTGGCTTCACAAAATCTATTGCGTTGGAACTGGGTTCTCGTAATATACGCAGCAATGCTATTGCACCGGGCTTTATTGAAACTGAAATGACTGCTGTTTTAGACAAAAAAGTGGTGCAAGAATGGAGAGATGGCATACCTTTAAAACGCGGCGGAAGCGTTGAAGATATAGCTAACGCAACGGTTTTTTTAGCCAGCGATATGAGTTCTTATATTACAGGGCAATGCATTAATGTTTGCGGAGGAATGCTGACTTAAACAATGTACATTGTACATTGTACATTGTACAATGATAACCACTGAATATCCTATATGGCTTGTACTGGTTTGCCTTTTGGCGGGATTAGGATACGCATTTTTATTGTATCGAAAACCTACGCAAGAACTTTCAAAGCCTATCAACTATTTACTATTTATACTTCGCTTTACTGTTGTTTCTTTTATGAGTTTTTTCTTGCTCAATCCTTTAATTAAAAACACAACTACCTATAACGAAAAACCTATCATTATTATTGCGGCAGATAATTCGGCTTCGATAACCAAAAATAAAGACTCTGTTTTTTATAAAAATGAATTTCCAAATCTGTTACATAAATTTAGCGATGCCTTGAGTGATAAATATGAGATCCATTTTTTAAAATTTGATAGCGAAGTTAGGTCAGGAGATACACTTAATTTCTCTGGTAAAGAGACTAACCTATCAAACGTTTTTAGTGATATACAAAACAATTTTGAAGGTAAAAATGTAGGTGCCGTTGTATTGGCGACTGATGGATTATACAACACAGGTAGCAATCCTTCATCAAACATAGAACGTAGTAATTACCCTGTATATACGATTGCTTTGGGCGATACTACTTTACAAAGAGACGCACTTATCAAAAAAATAAATCATAATCAAACGGCTTATATTGGCAATCAGTTTCCGGTAGAAATACAAGTACACGCTACTGATTTACAGGGGAAAGATGCTGTGTTAAGCATTTTGCAAGGCGATAAAAAACTGGCCGAACAAAAAATAAAATACACATCAAACAATTACACAGGCGTATTAAATTTTTTATTGAATGCCGATAAAGCAGGCATACAACGCTACCAAGCAACGCTATCTTTTACAGATGGAGAGCAAATTAAAACCAACAACAGCATGCCTTTTGTGGTTGATGTTATTGATAAACGAGAAAAGATATTGCTTTTAGTTGGCTCCCCGCATCCCGATGTAGCTGCCTTAAAAGAAGCCATTGAAACCAACCAAAGTTATGAAATAGAAGTACAATTAGTCGAACATTTTAATGCTTCGTTAAAACCATATAGCCTACTTATTCTGCACAACGTAAATCAAAATAACATTGCCGCTAAAAAAATTGCTATAGAAGTTGCTATTAATAAAACATCGGTTTGGCAATTTTCTAAAAATGATTTCTGGGCTTTTCCTTCGGTACGTTTTTCAAATTCGGTTAGTAGATATAATGATGCAGAGCCCATTATAAACAATGATTTTGCTTTATTCAACATTAGTAACGAGTTTAAAAATTATACAAAAGAGTTTCCTGCCGTTAGTTGTGCATTAACATCATACAAACTTTCAAATGGCGCAGTTGCTTTGGTAAATCAGCAAATCGGACAAGTACAAACCGAAAACCCGATTTTAATTTTTGCAGATAATGGTGGACAAAAATCTGCGTTGTTTTGTGGTGAAGGTTTGTGGCGTTGGAAATTAAGAGATTTTGCCGACCATGAAAATAATGTGTTGTTTGAAGAGTTAATTCAAAAAACAGTTCAATATCTTTCCGTTAAAGCAGATAAGAGTTTCTTTAAAGTGTTTACTAAAAAACTGCTATATGAAAATGAAGCACTTGAGTTTGATGCAGAAGCATTTAACCCTAGTTATGAATTGATTAACGAACCCGAAGTCAGCATGATTATTATGGATGCGGCTAAAAAGCAATTTAACTACACGTTTTCTAAAACTTCAAACACCTATCATTTAAGTGTGGGTAATTTTCCTCCTGGAGATTATAATTATGCCGCGCAGATAAAAATTAACAACCAAGTGTGTTCTCAAAAAGGCGAGTTTACTGTTAAGCCATTGTTGGCAGAGTTTACAAGCACCACCGCCGACCACGCTTTGTTATATAACATTAGTAAAAAAACCGGTGCACAATTATTTTATCCAAAGCAATTGAACGATCTGCAAAAGAAATTAATGGATAACAACAACATTAAAACCTTAGTACATGAACAAAAACAAGTGAATGACTTCATCAATTTAAAAATTTTATTTTTTATACTACTTGCCTTTTTAAGTATAGAATGGTTTGTGAGAAAATTTAATGGATTAAACTGATGATAAAAATTGTAACTATAATTGGAGCTCGCCCGCAAATAATTAAAGCGGCAGCTTTAAGCCGAGCTATTAAAAATAAATTTAGTAAAAAAATACAAGAGGTCATTGTACACACAGGTCAGCATTACGATGATAACATGAGTGGTGTTTTTTTTGATGAGCTTGGTATTCCTCAACCAAATTACAACTTAAATGTTGGTAGTGGTTCGCACGCAAAGCAAACTGCTACCATGCTTACAGGTATTGAAGAGATTTTATTAAAAGAAAAACCACAAGCTATTGTGTTGTATGGCGATACCAATTCTACGTTGGCGGGTGCTATGGCCGCGGCAAAAATCCATGTGCCTATTGCGCATATAGAAGCAGGCTTGCGATCGTTCAACAAAACAATGCCAGAAGAAATTAATCGTATTAGTTGCGACCATGCTTCTACATTTTTGTTTTCTCCTACAAAAGCGGGGTATGATAATTTAGTAAAAGAAGGATTTAACACAGATGCGAAAACTCCTTATAACATCAATAATCCAAAAATTTATCATTGCGGAGATGTGATGTTGGATAACAGTCTGCATTTTGCAAATGTGGCAGAAAAGCAATCTACTGTTTTAGAAAAATACAAGTTGCAAAAAGGTAATTTTATTTTAGCAACCATTCATCGTGATAATAACACGGATATTCCTGAACGCTTGAATGCTTTAATCTCTGCTTTGTTTGAGATACATGAAAAGAATAAAACGGCTGTTATACTTCCATTGCATCCTCGCACAAAAAAATGTGTGAATGAATATTTAGACAAAGTATTACTTAAAAAAATAACGTCATCCAAACAATTTATTATCTGCGAACCACTGCCATTTTTAGATATGATTATGTTGGAAAAAAATTGCTCTTTGGTTATGACCGATAGCGGCGGCGTGCAAAAAGAAGCCTTTTATTTTAAGAAACCATGTATTATTTTAAGACCCGAAACCGAATGGGTAGAACTTGTTTCATGTAGCGCAGCCGTGTTAGCCGACGCGGATAAAGACAAAATTATAGCAGCCTATAAAAATTTTGCAAACAATAAACCAAGCTTCCCTAAATTGTTTGGAGATGGGTATGCGGCAGAATTTATTTGCACAGAATTAGTAAATAATCTTGCGTAAATGTTGTTAATCTATTTCCATAAACCATCTGCGCGTTTTACCTACATAGCAGATTTTATATTTAAGAATTTATGCCGCTTTGAAATTAATTACACCAATAATCAGCAAGAATTTATTAGATATAAAGGCGCAAAGTTTAGTTACAATGAAACTTCTATAGACGAAGAAATAAATGTTTTTCCCCATACCTTATTATTTGAAAAAGGAATCAAGCAGCAAAATATTTCTCTTTCAACATGGCATGATATTACTATTTTATTTAAAAATCCAAACTCAAAAATTCCGTTTGATATTTTTGCCGCATCCTTTTATTTAATAAGTAGGTATGAAGAATATTTACCTCACATTACCGATAATTACAAACGTTTTGAAGCTGATAATAGCTTGGCTTTTCAAAATAATTTCCTGCATTTGCCCGTCATTAATTTATGGGCGGTAGAGTTGAAAAAACTAGTTCTTGCAAAATACCCTAATTTAAAACATACAGAAAATAAATACCAATATATTTCTACTATTGATGTTGATAATGCCTGGGCATATAAAAATAAAGGTGTTGTGCGTACTACAGGTGCGTTTATAAAAGCCATTGCTAAACAAAAGTTTGCCGATGTAAAAGAACGTGCTCTTACTTTGTTGGGTAGCACACACGATCCATACGACACATATGATTATCTGTTATCTATTCAGAAAAAATACAAGCTTAATATGATTTATTTTTTTCTGTTAGGTAATTATGGAATGAATGATAAAAATATTTCGGCAAACAATCCAAAATTTCAATCGCTTATAAAACATTTGGATGACTATGCAGAAACGGGAATCCATCCATCTTTTGGTTCAAATGAAAATGCGCAGCAGGTTCGAGTGGAAGTAAACCGTTTAGCAAATATCACGCATCGCACAGTAACAAAAAGCCGGCAACATTTTTTAAAACTACATTTACCCGATACGTATAAAACCCTTATTAACTGTGGTATTCAAGAAGATTATACCATGGGTTTTGCCTCAAAAGTTGGTTTCAGGGCAAGTGTTTGTTCGCCTTTTAAATGGTACGATCTAAAGGCCGAGCAGCAAACATCGCTTACCGTTTACCCGTTTTGTGTGATGGATGGAACCTTAAAAACATACATGAATTTAGATCAAGAACAAGCCATACAACAATGCAATGAATTAATAGCTCAAATAAAAAAAGTAAACGGCACCTGCATAACCCTTTGGCACAACGAAACGCTTAGTAACTGGCGCTATTGGCAAGATTGGCAATACGTTTACGAAGAAGTTGTTAAATTAGCGGCTAATTAGTAATTTTCATCTCACAAATAAAAAGCATGATCCATATTTTATCTGAACAAACCTCTATTTTAAATCAATATATAGCAGAAATTCGCGACAAACATATTCAACAAGACCGTATCCGTTTTCGCAGGAACATGGAACGCATTGGCGAATTTTTTGCATACGAAATTTCTAAAACTTTACCTTATAAAGAAACCATAACCGAAACAGTTTTAGCAGAAGCCAATACATTAACACTTGCCGAACAGCCTGTAATTGCTACAATTTTACGTGCCGGTTTACCGTTGCATACAGGTATTTTAAACGTATTTGATGGCGCGCAAAATGCGTTTGTATCCGCCTTTAGAAAACATCATAAAGATAATACCTTCGAAATTCAGATAGAATATTTATCAAGTCCTTCGTTAGAAGATAAAGTTTTAATCCTAACCGATCCTATGTTGGCAACCGGTTCTTCAATGGTGCTTGCTTACAAAGCCTTGCTATCAAAGGGTAAACCAAAGCACACACATATAGTGGCTGTTATTTCAAGTAAAGCAGGCGTAGAGTATGTTAAGAAACACATGCCTGATACTAATTATACGTTGTGGTTAGCTGCCGTTGATGAAGAGCTTACGGCGCACTCCTATATTGTTCCCGGTCTTGGCGATGCAGGCGATCTTGCCTATGGCGAAAAGCTGTAACTAATGGATAACGGCGAATGGAGTAAAATAATAACCGCATTTTTTGCCTGCGCATATCGTCCGGCGTTATTAGGTTTGCCTACTGAAATTTTTGCTTTCCACTTTTCATTTTGCAAAATAATTTTAATAGGTTCAACAGCCGGTTTTTTTGGTTCGGCTGTTTCAGTTTTTTTATCCGAAGAATTAATTTTGCTCTCTGCATACATCATGCGTAAATTTTTTCCAAACCAAAAGCCAAAAAAAAGAATCACTCGAAGCAATCGTTTTTTAATTAATGCAAAAAAATATTTTGGTATTACCGGTGTAGCAGTTATTTCACCATTAATATTATCAATTCCCTTTGGTACATTCTTAGCTATACGTTTTTTTGGGTATAAAAATCGTAATAAAACCGTTGTACTTATGACTATCTCTACCGTATTTTGGACGGTTATACTTTACTTTATTTACCACAAATTCCACCATCACCTTTTACATTATTTTAAATAATAAGTTGGGCGTTACGGCGCTGTATCATCTCTTGCAAATTCAAAATTATTCTGCGCCGTCGGGCTGCCTGCAGTAAAGCTTTATGATTTAGCTCATTGTTTTAGTTTTTTTAATTGCTTCACAGAATGCTGAAAAAGCATATCATAAAGGCTTTCTTGCCGCATCCCTAACGCAAATTGTTCTAATAATGAGAATATAAAGATATTTGGTTCCCTTCGCTATCTAATATTTCAGCAAAATAACCAACCTGATTATCAATTAGGTTAAGAGCTAAAATTGTTTTACCCTCCATGTCAATTTGTTTTAATAAAGTTTTAGGTGTTACCATTTTTCCGCCACAAGCAAGCGCAGTATCAAGCGCATCTGATAAAACAGTTACAAAAAAGAACATAGATACGCCATTGCCAACAAAATTCTCTCTTTCAACAAGGCAGCCGCCAATGCCGGTTTTTTCTTTATTAAAAACGCCATATTCTTTTTGGTATAACGTATGCTTTTCAATAGTAACTTGCAGTAACTCAGAATAAAAATGAATAGCCCTGTCTAAATTTTTAACCGGTATCTCAAACCAAATAACATTGCCGTGTTTCATTTATATTAGCAGATAACTTTTAATGATTTTGGATTTATACTTACTTCTATCTCATTTTCAATCCAACCAGGTTCGCCATCAAAATGTATAAAATCCATTTTTAAATTTTTTATTTTTATTTTATCTGAAGTTAAAGTTATTATATTTTTTGATAGATGCGCTTTCATTTGTAAAACATTAACTAAAAGTTTACATGCTGTAAAAATGTTAAAAGGCTTCACAATTACCATGTGCAACAAACCATCATCCATGCTGGCTTGTGGGGCTATGTAAAAATCATTCCCATATTGGCCAGCATTGGCAAAAGCAATTAAAAAAGCTTTGGTTATTATTGTTTCGCCATTAATTTCAATAGTATATTCTTTAGCACGATAAGATAATATTTGCGCAATAGAAATTTTAATATACGACATTAATCCGCGTGTTTTACTGGCTGCAAATAACTGGCCAATATGCGCATCAAACCCTATACCGGCGGCACAACTAAAAAATTTACCGTTAATGATACCATTATCTATAATTCTTATCTTGCCGTTCTCAATTCTTTTTAAAGCAGCCAAGAAGTTTTGTGGTATGCCCAAACTACGTGAAAGTCCGTTACCCGATCCTCTTGGTATAATGCCTAAAACTATCCCTGTGTTTGCTAAATTTTTGGCTACTTCATTTACAGTGCCATCTCCGCCAACAGCAACCACGGTAGTATATTTATCTGAAGTTATCTGTTGTCTTATTTCTTCAAACCCATTTTTATCTTTCCATAAAATTATATCATAAGCTGTTTCAGGCGCTATGTTTTTGGTTATTAGATCTACAATATTTTCTTTTTTTTTAGGGCCTGAGTTAGGATTTATCACAAAGGCAATTCGTTTTTTAGTAGACATAAAAAGTGCTTTTTTTCGTAAAGATAAAGTAAAGAAATAGGAATTTTTGCAGTAAAAATTATTAAATAAAAAAATTAAAAACTACACTGTTACGCCTATAACCAGTATATCATCTACCTGTTCTAAGTAGCCACGCCATTTTTCTATAGTATTTTCTAAAAACTCTTTTTGTTTTTCTATGGGTTGTTTGCTTGTTTGTATCAGCAATTCTCTAAAGTTGCCGGTCATAAATTTTTTACCTTTGGGGCCACCAAATTGATCGGCATAGCCATCACTAAATATGTAGAAAGTATCCCCTTTTTGAAGTGGAATAATGTTGTTGGTGAAATTCTGAACATCGTTATCAACTCTAAAACCAATTGGAAATTTATCTGCCTTGTATTGAATCAATTCCCCCTTACGAATTAAATAAAGTGGATTAAACGCACCTGCATATTGAAGTTGCATTTTTACGTAGTCTACACAACACAAACTCATATCCATACCATCTTTAGTTTGGTTTGTGTTTTCTACCAATCCTGATTTTGGATTTAAGGTTTTTACAACTGCTTTACTCATTTTATCCATAATGATGGATGGGGCAATTGCTTTAGCATCATTAAGAGTAATTTCTTTTAAAATATTATAGCCCACTATGCTCATAAATGCCCCCGGCACACCATGCCCCGTACAATCTATGGCAGCTATATAAGATATATTTTCTATTTTTTTTATCCAATAAAAATCGCCGCTCACAATATCTTTCGGCTTAAACAAAACAAACGATTTTGGTAAAATTCCTATTACAGCTGCATCTGTGGGAAGAATAGCTTCCTGTAAACGTTTTGCATACCGTATACTATCGGTAACTTGCTTGTAAAGTAATTCAAGCTGCGTGCTTTTAATCTGTATCTCTTCTTTTTGTTTTACAACTTCTTCGGTACGTTCAATTACTTTTTGTTCAAGCACACGTTCATTCTCGGCAAGATCGGTTCGCATTTTAAGCAATGCATGCCCTAACTTATCCTGCTCGCTTAAAGGTTTGTAGTACGAATTAAAGTTACCGCTACCTACTTCTCGGGCAAAGTCGGTGGTTAATTCCATAGAAGAAACAAGTCCGTTAAGGGCAATATTCATATCGCCAATTTCATCAGTTTTATACTTTAAATGAGATTTTGGTAATACGCCATAACTCATATCTTGTAAAATATTTTTTAAGTGCCGAACAGGTTTTACAATGGTTCTTACGGTAAATACGGCAATTAATACGCCGCCTATCACTAAAAATACGCTTAGATATTTTACAAAATCAAGCAAGAAATTAAACGATGTAAACATTTGCTTGGTTACAACATCAGCATTGTTTTTTTGCGAATCGATAAGAGCGTTGAGCTGGTTGTAAATTATTTTTAATTCGTCATCGGCTGTTTCTAAACTAACTTGTATTGGAAAAGTTATCGACGCATCATCATAAGCTGAAAATGAATTTAAAGAATTCATTATCTCGAATTGATATCTTTTAAAAAGTTTATCCGTTAAAGCAAAAATAGTTTTTACCTGCTCTTTTTCATCTTTTGTCCAATTAAAAGATAGACTGTCAATACTTTTTTTAATTTCAGGATATTGATATTTTATAAGTTCGCGTAATTCTTTTTTTAACGGGTCATCATCCGGACTTTGCACATGATACCATTTAGTAATTAATATTTGCGAGCGCTGTAAATTTAAATGAAAAGATTCTAAAGAAGTAACACTTGGTGTAACCACCTGCACTACTTCATCTGTTTTTTTTTTACTGTCGCTTATTACTACATTGGTAAAAATAAACGCTATTAGTGTAAATAGAATAACTAGTCCAAAACCAGCTCCTATTTTCTTTCCTATAGTAAATTTAAAAGCCATACTATTTAGTCATATCCTCAAACCTTTTTTTGTACTCGTTGTACTTATCGGTTTCGTTTAACAAATAATATATACCTGCAAGCCCTTCTACAACCGCTTTATCAGTTGGGTTTATCTGACTTGCTTTTAATAGATAGGGCAAAGCCTGCTTACCTAATTTTACTGAATTATCTTGATAAATAGGCAATTGATCTAAAGGAACATCATAATCCATTTTTTTAATAATATCTACCGCCTGATTATAATACAAAACACCTAAATTTTTATTTATAAAATCTGTATTATTATTTATTGCGTATGCTTTAAGTAGATAATTTTTTGCCAAATCAAGCAAGGTTTTAGAGGTAGTTGTTTCATACCATTTTTCAAACATAGAACCTACGGTAGAGTAAACATCATAATTATATTTATTTTCATTAAAAGCCGGATCGATCAACTTCATAATAGCGCGATGCTTATCAGAATTTATTAAAGCTTGTTTATACCCATTTGTATCCAGGCTTTTATTAATATCGTTATGATAGGTAGAAGCTAAATATTTTAATGATTGAAGTACATTGTTCTTTTGCGAGTTTTTATTTTGGATATCTAACTGCAAACATTCTATTAAAGAAACAGCCGCACTATCGCGATAGGCCGAAGTTATATTAGTTGTTTGGGTGGTTTTATAAAACTCTTTATAAATAAAGCCCCGCATCATCCATGCTTGGTAATTTTTAGATGTTTCTGAACTTTTTATGGTTTTGTTAATGATGATGAGTGCAGAATCTAATTTTTTATCGGAGTAAAGCGACATAGCTTTTTCTACCAATGCAAATTGGGCAAACGTATTTTTACCTGCCAGTAAAAGCAAGAAAAATAAAATTATGTGTTTGCCCTTTTTCATTTAATTAAAAACATTGGCGGCAAGCTTTTCTATGCTAGAGCCTACATTTAAACCCGCTTTTGAAGCGGCTGTTTTATTCAGTTCAAAATTTTGTTTATTTTCTTTAACGATAAAATTTATAGTTGCACCTATTTTTGCAAGGCCTTGTTTTTCGGTAATTACCAATACACCTTTTCCTTTAAATTTATTTAGCACATCTGCTAAGAGGTGAGATTTATCTGGGGTAATAAATAAGATGTTAGACTTTTCAAGATCGGCTCCGGCAACATTACTTTTTACTTCTATTTTTTGTGAACCAACCATTTTTGTTTTGGCCATATTGCTTAGTTCTGATACCAATCCGGTATTATCGCCTAAGATAGTAATGGTAAAATTGCCATCTTTATTATTTGGCCACTCGAAACACTTGGTGAAATTATAAATATAAAGTGCTTTAATTTTTGCTTGCGTATCATCTTTTTGCGCCAATAGCGGGTACTCTACTACATCAGCAGAGAGGGTTAAAAATGCTATGAAAAGAAAAATAAGTTTGCGCATGAACGCCTTGCTGGTTTAAATTTGAAGTTCAAATATAACAAGTTTTTGCCTATAACCTAAAGGAAAAGCCCAAATAAGGCACGGCAATTACAGGTAAACTTACAGCGTTGGTAGTATTTAAAAATCCTTCAAGACCAAATATCCAGGATATGTTTTGACTGCCGGTAGTCCTAATTGCGGGAGAAAGGCTGTAAACACCTAATTGAGGTGCGGCAAAAGCCTCGGCTACAAAATTTAATTTATGCGAAATTGTATAAGAAAAAGCAGCCCCTATTAATACAGAATTGTAATTTTTATAATGCCCGGGGTTGCTGTAACCTCCTTTTTTTTTGTGCGGCTTGATATAATAATCTACATTACCATAACCGCCCGAAACAGTAAAGTTTTTTTTAACATTGCCATAGGTTAATTTGGCTAGGCCACCCCCACCATAGCTTTTAGGGTTTAACCACGATCCACTTCCACCAAGCCCTTCAATGCCTAAATAAAGTTTATGGGTTAATTCAAAATTTAATTTTGCCCGAAGCATGATCGGCGCAGCCAAAAATGAAGTCGACACACCCAAAGAAAAATGCTGGTTAAAGGCATAGTTTACATTATAAAAAATAAAGTAGCTTGAACTTCCATATACTTCGCCCTTTTTTAGAAGAAAAGCATTACTGCTGGCTACATAATATTGATTGGCTATGGCAGGCAGATGAATAGTAAGGTTTCCGATAGAATCTTTTGTGCTGTGCCCGCTTATAAATTCTACACTATAAACATTGCTTTTTGGAATATGAATAACAACACCAGCGCTGCTTTTTACAAAAAAAGTAGAATCATTCTGACTTTCTATATAGCCTTTGTATAAAGAACCATCGTGCATTTTTACTTCGCATAATAAAGGTTTTTTTTGAGGAGATTTTACTGGAGTTATAGAATCTGTCTGCGCAAAAGTGGAACTTATCTTAAATAAACTGAGGATAAATAAAAAAATAAGCATCAACCTTTGCATAAACAAATGTAAAAAAATTAAGCCGACTTCCTTTTTTAAAAAGTTAAAGAATACTTGTTAATAAGCATAATCACTTAAATACTCAAAAGCGGGAGTTAGTTTGCCTTGCATACAAATAGTTGCGCGTTCAATAACTTTATCTGCATCATTACCTAATAAATGAGGAATAACGCGCTCTTTCAAGTCTTTGCCAAAATCATCACTGCTATCGCGTGGCAATTCGCATGGTAAATTATCTACCGCCATAATACAGATACTATCTTTAGTAAAAGCAAGGTCTTCTTTGTCGGTTTTCATGTTATACCCATAAAAAGGCTTATCAATTGTGGTAGAACGAATAGTTGTTGGCACCGATCCATCAATATCGCAGGTAATATCAGCTATTACACTTATATGAAAATCAGATGCTTTTATATCATCGGTTGTAAACATTTTAGGCGAGCGGGGATCCCAATAATGTGCTGAAATAAACAGATCAGTTTCTTTTGTATATGGAACAAATTTGCTGGCAAAATGCTCTGGGTGCTTAAAAAAATCATGCAAATCAAAGTTATGATCGCCCTCGCGTTCAACGTAATCTTTTGGGTTTAGCTGGCAATAAACAGGTTCTCGAAAAGAGCTCATTAAAAATTCTTCGGGTGTTACTTTACGTATGCGCAAGGCCGATAAAGTTTCAATAGCGCCATTGGCAACGCGTCCGCCACCGGTTAAAGCAATTTTTATGTTAGGAAGTTTTACACGTTTAAGTTCTTCTTCCATTTCTGCACGATCTCTACATTGATTAGCCGGTTTTAAACGAAACAAATCGTACTTTAATCCATAACCTAAAATACCGTTGTAAGCGCCTACCACACCTGCGTAACGACCAAAACCAATAATACGATTATGATTTTTATCGGTTAAGGTTTCATAATCTATCATCTCTATTTGCTTATTGATTAAAGCGTGCATAAGGTTTATGTTATGCGGTTGTTTTTTTATGGTATGCGAGAAGAAAAAATATTTTTTATTTGGAATAAGTTTACCGTAAGGTACCTCTTTAACGCCCATTAATATATCGCAATCTGAAAGGTCTTCTTTAAGAGTAACACCAAAAGCAGTATATTCACTATCATTATAACAACGTATAGGACTAGGTTGCACGTATATTTCTAAGTTAGGATACTGCTTAGTAAGTTCTGCACAAATAAGTGGTGTAAGTGGTACACGCAAATCGGGTGGAGATTTTTCTTCGCGAAGTACACCTATCTTGATTTTGGTCATAAAGTATCTTTTGCCCATCCGTAAAGGACAGTATTTAGACAACAAATATAAGTATTATGATGTACGTTCGTGCGGCCAAAGATAGTAAACTAGAATCTTTCCTAAAGCCCGGCAATGAATTATGATTTAAGCACGAATAACACTAAAAACATAAAATAGCTTATATTAGCAAGCCTTATTATCGGCATTACAAATACTAAATATAAAAATGGATACTAAATAAAAATAATTATTGCCAACGACCATCAAATGTTTATAGACGGAATAAAATCGCTTTTAAAAAAGGATAAACGTTATGTATTTGTTACTATAACTAACAGTTCTGTTTTAAACGAAAATAATATCAGAACCTCTTATCATTGGAGATTTACAAGCCGGTATTTATACGGTATGTTTTACTGGGGCGGAAGATTTGAAAACTACTAAAAAACATATAATTCAAAAGTAATTCTACAAAAATGCTAATGCCGGAACGCCCATATTTTATTTCTTAATTTTAAATGAGTAACTTTGCGAGAGTTTGTTCTTTATTTTATTGGGCCCGACCGGTTTTGACAGCGAGAGCAGTAGAATTGTAAGCATGTGGTGTGTTGTGAACATGACACCTTAAACCTAATTCTCAAAACTTCAATTGGCGAAAATAACTACGCCATGGCTGCTTAATTAGCTCAGCTAATTCAGCCTTTGCAACCCCATTAGCGCCCTTGCTTAGCGAGTGGGATGTTGCATCATAAATTAGCAAGTTGTTTTAGTGATGTTGTTAACTAAAACAATATTAGCAACTAAGCTTTTGGTTGGTTTGTGTAAATACCTGCCATTAGACGAAAATTAAATTTGCGCTAAACGTGTAGAAAGCTTTTGTATTCCTTGTTTGGACGAGGGTTCGAATCCCTCCGGGTCCACTCGGAGGGAAGAAACTGATTTTTCAGCTTTCTTCCCTCCTTTTTTTTTGCCTAAACCCTCATTAATCCTATGAAGCAGACCAACGACTTTTAAAGTTTTGGGAGTTCGATATTCATTTTTTTCATAAATCAACTTTTCAGGGAATATCGAACTCACTATTCGTTGTTTTGCTACTGTATCCTTAGAGTGGTAGTACTTTTCAGCATTTTGTATTATTTCAATGCCATCATCTACTAAATGCCCGTGATTTTCTAAACCTGAAATTAATTTAGATTCATCACTACCTAATTTTAACAATACCTCTTCAATATCAGATTTCATTTCCTTATAATCGTTAGATGAAATATCCCCATCCAACATCATATCTTTTGCGTTTTTCAATCTTTGCTTTTGTTTTGCAACATCCTTTTGAATTTTCTCTAATTCACTTTTGATAATTGTATTTTTACTTTTAAATCCATTTTTTAAAATTTCTGAAAATAAATTGATGCTTTGAGAGTTTGATTTTATATCCGATAGTAAGTTTTCAAATTGATGATTTAATTGACTTGCCTTATACCTCTCTTTACATCCTTTATTGCAATGATAATAATAGAACAATGTACCCATTTTGCCTTTTGAAGATGAAGCAGTTAAAGTCCTGCCACATTGGGCGCAGGTTAAAAAACCTCTTAATGGAAACTCGTCCCTAACAGTTTGGTATTTATTAGGTATCTTCTTTTTTCGTCCCTCAATTATATCTTGAACGGTAAAAAACGTATCATTATCAATTATAGCATCGTGAATACCGTCCACCCAATATTCAGGTTCTTCTTTAAATGCTGGTACTAATACTTTCCCAATGTACCCCTTGTTTCTTAAAAGCATCCAAAATGAGTTCCTGTTGCATTTTAAACCCTCTTTGTAGAGCTTTAGCCTTAGTTCTTCTATGTTGTATAATCCTGATGCAAACTCTTTAAATGCACGTTTTACCAGTTCCTCTTGCTCCCCGCCTTCGGGAGTCATTATTGGTCTATTATTGACATCACGAGTGTTTTGATACCCTCTTAAACGTGCGCCTAACCAACGACCTTCTTTTTTACCTCTGCGTATGCCGTGAAAAATGTTTAAAGCTCTGCGGTCATTATCTACTTCGGGTGCTGCAAGGTAGATAGCCAACATGATTTTGCTTTCAGGAATTTCAAAATCTAATGGCTGTTCAATAGATTGAGGTTCTACACAATGCAGCAAACAAACGATGGGGGTTATGTTGTGGCAGGAACTTCCGAATCTAATGACGGGGATGTTACCGGAAACCACGGCACTAACCTCAATTCTGATATTTGGGTAGTTAAATTAGGCGCTGTAACAGGCATCGCTAACACCAAAGATTCTTTCGAGACTATAAATATTTATCCAAATCCCGCAAGTGATTTACTTTACATTGATAATATTCTGGCTAAAACAACGATAAATATTTATGATATAAGAGGTTGATATTAACTGAAAAAATAACTTTATCAAAGTATAGTGTTAATATTAGTAGTTTGCAAAGCGGAGTTTATCTTGTAGAATTAAGTAAGGGAAATACAAAAGATTTTAAAAGAGTTTTGATAAGCAAATAAAGTGCCAACTCTAACTTGGCAGCACATACAACATGAATGATAAATGATTGACAAAAGCATTTTTGTTTTAAATATCCGCTGAACGACTTATACGCTCTTTTGAAATTAGTTATAGAATAGCTTAGTAATACAGTTAGAATTATTACTGTGCAAATTTAAGTTTCTCTTAATTAAAAATATGAAATATTTATCCTTATTGAGCTTTCTAATTTTTCTACCGTTTATTACTATTTCGCAAAATGTAATCATTAGCGGTTATATTAAAGATGGAGAAACAGGTGAAACGCCAATAGGCGCAACAGTTTACGCAACAAAAACCAAAACAGAAATATCGGCAAACACCAATGGTTTTTACTCATTATCCTTATCAAAAGGAGATAGTACCGGTTTAGTTTTTACTTATTTAGGTTACACAGCGCAAATAAAATAAGTAATTCTAAATCAAAATATTGAATTAAATATAAAAAATCACTTGTAGCAGGATCAGAATAAGTGCTATTAGTTGAAAAAGCAGGGCCACTTCTCGCCGCCATACCAATAACTGCTTGGTATGCATTAGCACTATAAGTTGACAGCAAATTACCATAATCTGTTGCTTGTGGATGAGCTAAATAGGCAAAAGCTCCCGGTCTAGCCGTAATTTTATTAAAAAGTGTTGTATAATTATACTCAAAACCATTTACCAAATGTTTTAAAATTTCTTTTTCGCGCTCTGTTAAGTTATAGGCTTCTTCTTTGGTATTTTTATCGCTGCCACCTATATCAACTTTTGCGTGCATTAATAATTCAAGCGCTTTGCGGGCAATGACGGGCGACATAGGTGCCCCGTTATCATCAATAAGATTGCGGATAGCCTCTTTAATTTTTTTTAAAAGTTCATCTTTTAATAAGTGCAAATAGCATGTTCCTCTTTTTTTAAATAGTTCTATTGATGCGATAAAAGATGGTTTTAATCTACATAAGCAACGGTTTTTTTTTGAAAAATTCTGAAAATTAAAAACTTCAATTGCTTATTAATACTTTTTGCCTATTTTTGAATTCAATTTTAAAATGATGATCAGGAAATTTGTATTAGCATCTATACTTACAGCCTCTGCTACCTTTACTTTTGCACAAGGTAAAGAAAAGGAAGATGAAACAAAAATGATACGTGAAGTAGTTAACGTACAAGCAGATAAATCTTTATTTGTTACTAAAACACCACCAACACCCCCTGCACCGGGAAAAAAAAATAAAAAAACTGAAGAAGCGCCACCGGATGAAGCACCACCAGATACCGGCATTACCACCATACCCGCCCCTGCATTTGAACTGGCTAAACGTGCGCAAATTTGGAGCAATGATAAGCCAACCGCTAATAGATATACTAAAAGCAATTGTTTAACCAATGGAAACAATACCGTTTGCCAGGTTGCTTTTATGTATAAAGTAAAAGAGTTAAACCCCATTGAGAAAACAGATGGCGAAATTATTATGACGGTAACTGTTGAAGCCAAAGAAGGAAAGTATCGTTACACCATTAATAACATTAAACATAAAGCAACTGTAGCTGATGTTAGCGGGGGTGACATATATGCGCAGGTACCCGAGTGCGGCTCTATGAAGCTGGGTGACCTTACCTGGAAAAAAATTAAATCTGCTGCATTTACCGATGCAAAATTGGTAGCCGATGATTTAAAAGCTAAGATGGATAAGCCCAGTGGCGACGCTAAAAAAGATGATTGGTAGAAATATTAATTAAAAATTATGTCGGATTTGGTTTAGCATAGCAGCAATATAAATATTAAATTGTAGATCGGCGAAACCACATAAATTTTTAGAATGATAACTAAGAGGCTATAATAAGGCCTTTTTTTTATTTTATAATTTCATTTTTTTTTTTGTTATTTAGCTGTATGAAGTTGTACCGTAAACGCGTTTCATTTTTACTGGCAACTTATATACTAGCACTGTTACTTTCAGTATTTTCGCGCCTACTTTTTTTTATCCTCAATAAAAATAGTTTTGTAAATACTTCGGTCGCAGATATTTTTTCTTCATTTTTTTACGGATTATTGTTTGATGAAATTACTACTACTATCATAAACGCATTATTCATCTTCCTGGTTATATTTCCTGTTTCATTTCTTGCCTATAAAAAATATCGGTCGGCACTTAAACTAATTTTTATAAGCACTAATTTATTGGGCTTTGCTATTAATTTAGTAGATGTAGCCTACTTTCCATACACACTTAGGCGTAGCACAGCAGAAACTTTTAGTTTCTTCTTTAAAAAAAATGATGCCGCCACTTTGCTTCCACTTTTTATAAAGGATTTTTGGTATTTGTTTATCGTGTTTTTTGTACTCCTTTTCGTTATTATTCGTTTATATAAAATTATCGAAATAAAATTTATTTTTACCTACAATAAAGAAGAAAATACTTTTAAAACCATCGCCTTAAAAACCGTTATTTTTTTATTAATTGTTGGTTTAAGTATATTCGGTATTAGGGGAGGAGTACAGCTTATACCTATTGGCATTATAGATGCGGGTAATTATGTAAAACCCGCCTGTGTGCCCCTTGTTTTAAATACGCCTTTCTGCATCATAAAATCGGGGCAACTTTATACGTTTAGCGAAAAAAATTACATGCCTGAGGCAGAAGCAAATACGCTTATAGATCCTATAAAAAAGTTTAAATATACGGATACAGATTTTCAACCAAAAAATGTGGTTGTAATTATTTTAGAAAGCTTCTCTAAAGAGTTTACTAAATTGGGAAAACGAAAAAGCTTCACACCTTTTTTAGATTCGCTTATGGATAATAGTCTTGTTTATACCAATGCTTTTGCCAACGGAAAACGATCTATAGAAGGTATCCCTGCTATTGTAGCCTCGCTGCCATCTTTTGAGATTGATTATATAAGTACTGTTTATAGCAACGATAAACTAACCAGTTTAGCCAGTACCTTAAAAACAAAAGGTTATTACTCCACTTTTTTTCATGGAGGAACAAATGGTACGATGAATTTTAATGGCTTTTGCGGCTCGGCAGGATATGATAAATACTTTGGCAAGAATGAATATAACAACGATAAAGATTACGATGGCAACTGGGGTATTTGGGATGAACCATTTTTTAAACGTATGGCGCAAGAGCTTGATAAACAACAGCCGCCCTTTTTAGCTACCGTGTTTACATTAAGCTCGCATCACCCATTTATTTTGCCTGACAAATACCAAAATAAAATTCATGAAGGAAAACTCCCCATACAAAAATGTATTGCTTATACGGATTATGCGTTGCAACAATTTTTTAATGTGGCTAAAAAAAGTAAATGGTTTGCCAATACGTTGTTTGTTTTTACGGCAGATCATACCGGCCCATCAGAAGACCCTGTATATGCTAACTCTTATGGAAATTACCAAATACCTATCTTTTTTTATATGCCGGATAACTCTCTGAACGGCATTGATAATAATGTAGCGCAGCAATTAGATATTATGCCAACTGTATTAAACTTGCTTCATTATAATAAGCCTTTCTTTTCTTTTGGAAACACCTTAAACGATAGCACACAAAGCAAGAAACGGTTTGCTATTAATTATTTCAACGGTTATTACCAATATTTTACGGACGATGATATGTTGCAATTTAACGGAGAAGGCGTATTGGGGCTTTTTAATTACCGTATAGATAGCACACTAAGCTATAATATGGCTGTCGATAAAAAGATTTCAGATAAAAAAGTAAAAGCTTTTATACAGGTTTATAATAAAGCAATTATACATAATAAATTAAGTGTTGATTGATAGTGTGTTTGTGTTAGGGATGCGGCAAGAAAGCCTTTTTAAGTATTCTTAAAAAGCTTTACTGCAGGCAGCCCGACGGTGTAACCGCCGGAACACCAAAATTTAATTTATAATTTAAAATGAAGATTTAAGAATTGGTTTAAACCACTACCAGCGTACCTACTTTATCGCCGTGAAGCAATTTTTTTAGGTTCCCGCCTTTGTTCATGTCAAATACAATAACTGGCAGGTTGTTTTCTTTACACAGGGTAAATGCTGTCATATCCATTACTTCCAGTCCTTTTTCATACACTTCTGTAAAGGTTATAGTTTCGTATTTAGTAGCCGTTTTATCTTTTTCGGGATCGGCCGTGTAAATACCATCCACACGAGTTCCTTTTAAAATAACATCAGCTTCAATTTCAATAGCGCGAAGAGTTGCAGCGGTATCGGTTGTAAAATACGGATTACCGGTGCCGGCACCAAAAATTACCACGCGGTTTTTTTCTAAGTGGCGAACAGCTTTTCTACGAATAAAAGGCTCACAAATTTGCTCCATTTTAATGGCAGATTGCAAACGAGTTTGTACTCCCATAATTTCTAAAGCGCTTTGTAAAGCCATAGAATTGATAACCGTGGCAAGCATACCCATATAATCTCCTTGCACCCTATCCATACCGCCTTTTTCTGCCTGAATACCTCTAAAAATATTTCCACCGCCAATAACTATAGCTATTTGGCAGCCTGCATCTGCAGCTTCTTTAATTTCGTTGGCATATTGGGCTAAGCGCTCGTTATCTATACCAAAGTTTTTGTTGCCCATTAAGGCTTCGCCTGATAATTTTAAAAGTATTCTTTTATATTTCATATCAATGTTTTGTTTGTTCTATTTCCCAACAAGGCAAAAAAAATCCCGACTAAATAGTCGGGATTTAAAATTAAAATTTAATTAACTTAATTGGTAGCGTTTAAATGCTGTAACAGTTAAGTCTTTATCAATACTTTGAAGGTATTTTCTAATATCCATTTTGTTATCTTTAATAAACTCTTGGTTTAATAAAGTAGATTCTTTGTAGAATTTATTTAATTTACCTTGAGCAATTTTTTCAACCATATCTTCAGATTTACCTTCTGCACGAATTACTTCACGTGCAATTTCAAGTTCGCGCTCTAAAGTTTTAGTATCAACATCATCTTTATCAACGGCCACAGGACCCATTGCTGCAATTTGCATAGCGATGTTTTTACCAACTTCTTCGCTTACTTTTTTAGTAAAACCAACAATACACGCTAATTTATTACCTGGGTGGTTATACCCTACAACAAAAGGAGCTTGAACTGTTTCGAAATATGATAATTGGATTTTTTCACCAATTTTACCAATTTGCTCAATAAATTTATCACCTACAGTAACATCGTTATTGTAAGGTAATGTATTGAACGCATCAATAGTAGCTGGATTTTTATCAATTGAAATTTGAGAAATAGTATTTGCAAAAGTTCCGAAATCAGCATTAATAGCCACGAAATCGGTTTCACAGTTAACAACTACTACACTTCCAATTTCGCCATCTGCAGAAACTCTGGCAATAACCATACCTTCTTTAGCATCACGATCTTGGCGATTAGCCGCTACTTTTTGTCCTTTTTTACGAAGATTATCAACAGCTTGTTCAAAATCACCATTTGCTTCTTCAAGCGCTTTTTTACAATCCATCATGCCTGCACCGGTTTGCTGGCGCAATTTATTTACATCACTTGCTGTAATTGCCATTTTTGTTTCCAATTTTATAATTATTTTCTTGCTGGAGTTGTAGTTCTTTTACGAGCGCCTTTTTTTGCCGGAGATTTTTCTTCGTTATCTTTTGCAGAAGAGAATTTAGTAGCACCTTCTTTTTCCATACCGTCTTCTTTATCTTCAGACTCTTGAGCGTCTTTATCATTTTTACGTTCTGAAAGACCTTCTGCTACTGCTTTGCAGATGATATCCATAATGTAAGCAATTGAAGTTGAAGCATCATCATTTGCAGGAATTGCAAAATCAATACAGTTTGGGTTTGAGTTTGTATCTACAATTCCGAAAGATGGAATATTTAATTTTTTGGCTTCGGCAACTGCAATGTTTTCTTTACTAACATCAACAATAAAAATAGCTGATGGTAAACGCGTTAAATCTGCAATTGAACCAAATAAATTTTCCAATTTTGCACGTTCGCGAGAAATATTTAAACGCTCTTTTTTAGAGATATTGTCAAAAGTACCATCTTTGGTCATTTTGTCAATTTGAGACATTCTGCGTACTGTTTTGCGAATAGTTGCAAAGTTAGTAAGCATACCGCCCGGCCAACGTTCTGTAACGTATGGCATACCAATTGCTTTTACTTTTTCTGCTACAATTTCTTTAGCTTGTTTTTTTGTTGCAACAAAAAGAATTTTTTTGCCGGAACGAGCGATTTGTTTCAACGCGTTTGCAGATTCTTCAATCTTTACAACGGTTTTATTTAAATCAATAATATGAATACCATTTTTCTCAGCGAAGATATAAGGAGCCATTGCCGGATTCCATTTGCTACGCATGTGACCAAAATGTGCACCTACTTCTAATAATTCGTTAAACGATGTTAAAGCCATGTTTTTATTTAAATTGTAATATATATATAATGATTAACGTTTGCTGAATTGGAAACGACGACGAGCACCTGCGCGACCAAATTTCTTACGCTCAACCATACGTCTGTCGCGGGTTAGCAAATTATCAGGGCGCATTGCTGCGCGTAACTCAGGATTTTCTTCTACCAACGCTTTAGCAATAGCTAAACGAATAGCTTGGGCCTGGCCTGTAGTACCCCCACCATGTACGTTAATTTTAATGTTGTAATCATTACGCAGGTTAGCTGCCATTAATGATTGTTGAACATAAAACTGTAAAGTATCGGTTGCAAAATATTCTTTGTAATCGCGACCGTTAATTACAATTTCGCCGGTACCTTTTGTTACAAAAGCGCGGGCTACCGATGTTTTTCTTCTTCCTGAAGTGCTGATTTGTTCCATATAATTAAGCGATAATGGTATTAATATCTAATTTAACCGGTTGTTGTGCTTCGTGTTTATGCTCAGTACCAGCGTAAATAAATACGTTTGTATTTTGCACACGTCCTAAACTGTTTTTAGGTAACATACCGTGTATAGCCAAACGTAGTATTTCGGTTGGTTTACGTTTTAATAACTCGTTAGGAGTTGCAAAACGCTGTCCACCCGGGTACCCGGTGTAGCGAATATATTCTTTATCTTCAGCTTTTTTACCGGTAAATCTTACTTTATCGGCGTTGATGATAATTACGTTATCTCCACAATCTACATTGGGAGAGAAAGAAGTTTTATTTTTACCTCTTAAAATATAGGCTACTTTAGATGCTAAACGACCAACTACTTGGTCTTGCGCATCTACTAAATGCCATTTTTTTTGAATAGTTGCCGCATTGGCAAAATCTGTTTTGTAACTAATTGAATCCACTTTTCTTTGTTTTAAATCCCTTTTAAGGGGTGCAAAGATAGGTTTAAAATTTAAAAATCAAAATTAATAATTAAAAAATGTTGCTATTATACTGCTTTTTTAAATTTACTTTTTGTATTAATACCCTTCTAAACTCGTTTATTATAAATAATTAGATATTTAAATTAGTTAAATATCACCACAAAAAACAATAAATACCTTTAAAAATACTTTTTTAAGGTAATTTTTTTACTTAAACTTAGATATTTATCTATATGGATGAAAAGATTATTCGTATAAATATTTATTTAAAAATATTGATATAGATCTATTTGGTTTAATAATGAAAGTTTTACAACCAAAATAAGATTAAAAGCCCCGGCTTTACCGAGGCTTTGATTAACTGTAAAATAATTTTGAAGTTATTGATTCTGTATTATTGTTTTTTCTATAGAGAAATGAAATTCAACTCTTCTATTTAATTGTTCTTCTTCATCAGAACATTTTACGCCAGGACCACAGCGATTAACCATTTTACTCATTCCATAACCTGTAGCAGAAATGCGTTTAGGGTTTATTCCTTTAGCATGTAAATAATCTATAACGGCATTATCACGATGATTAGAAAGTACAAGATTATATTCAGGAGTACCAATATTATCTGTGTGTCCGTCAATAACAATGGTCATTTTGGGAGAAGCTTTCATATAATTTACTACACTATCCAAACGGTTAATAGCATCTTGGCGAATGTTAGATTTATCAAAATCAAAATAGATACGTAATTCAATTGGAATTAATTTTTTTATAGCAATAGGTTCGTGAGCCATAATAACACTATCTTCATTTAAAGGTGTAACTGCTAAAACTTCTACCGGGGGTTTAGGTTGGTAGCCAATAGTGTATATAGAAGTATTTAAATTAGTATCTACTTTATCATTTAATAAATTAAAATAGTAAATGTCATCATCTCCTTGGCCACCAAATCGATTAGAAGAAAAATAACCTGTTTTACCATTCTTTAAAAACATAATTCCATAATCATCTGTAAAAGAATTAAAAGGATATTTCATCGGAATAGCTTTTTCGAATGAACCATTTTTATTTAAAGCAACGCAAATATCTAATCCGCCATAGCCTTGGTATCCATCCGAAGAAAAATAAAAATTACCATCTGCTGCCACCATCGGAAATTTCTCTCTGTTAAATGTATTTACATTCGGCCCCATATTAATTGGCTTGCTCCAACCGGTGCCCACACGGTTACAATAATAAATATCTGTTTTACCAAAGCCTCCTGGTATATCAGACACAAAATAAATACGAGAATCATCGGGCATTAAAAAAGGATTAGCTACTGAAAAAGTATCGCTGTTAAAAGGAAAAGGACTTACTTTGCTCCATTTCTCATCTTTCATAGTAGAACTGAAAATTTTATTTCTTTCTATCTTTAATGTTTTCTTTTCCTCCCCTTTAAGATCTTTCTCAACGCGTGAAGTATAAATTGTATCATAATTTTTTGAGAAACAAGCCGGCCCGTCATGATATTTTTGATCAATCACTTTTCCGCCAAAAGGGGCAACATCTGTAAAAACAGTATCGTTAATTCCTTTTTTTGCAAAGTATAATTGCAGGTAACCACCACCTGTCCATCCGTAGGTTTTTTCATGATCAGGAGTTTTTCTTGAAGTAGTGAAAACTATACCGTCCTTATATAACACCGGCGAAAAATCTTCGGTAGTTGAATTTAAGACTGAAACATTCCTTGTTTTGATGTTTTCATCTGTTTTATGATCATCATTTACAATATCTATAGAGTTACTAAAGAATTTTCCTCTTGTATCATTAGGCATTAACTGCGCATATCTATCAAAAGCAGCTTTTGCTTCTTGGTATTTTCCGTTATTTTTTAATGCCTGTCCGTAATCTAAATAAAATTCAGGTTTGTTATAAGTGCCGGCTGCATTAACCTTATCAAAAGCTGCCAGCTCCTCTTTATACATATTCATTTTACGATAGCATTCTCCCAGCTTAAAATAAACATCTGTTTTACCGTGCTTGGTAGCTTCTTTCTCGTAAAGCTGCGCTGCTTTATAATAATCCCAGTTTGCAAAAAGGCTGTCTGCTCTTTTGGTTTGCGCATTTACGTGTGTGCAAAGCGCAGTTATAATTATAAGAATGTATCTTTTTTTCATATAGTTTTTAAATTAATATTTAGAAAAATCTTGGACTTGCCATTTTTGTTTTAGTGCAGCTAATATCCCATCCAAGCATAATTTCATGTGTGCCGCCGCTGTTGTAATTTCCTGTACGGCCCAAGTAATAATCGAAAGAATATCCAACGCGTAAAGAATTAAATATCTCAAATTGCACAATTCCTATTAACATATTGTCTAAACCACCCAAGTTAATTCTTTTATCTGTTCTGTAACCGGCACCTACGTATAATCTTTTAAAGAAAATAAAAGTTGCATCTATCTCTCCTAAAATTGGCGCAGCCTGAACATATTTTACCAAGATAGAAGGCCTAAGATCAACCGAATGACTAATTGGAATTACCACGCCAGATGTAAGATAGAACTGCCTGTAAAATTTAGCCAAGTTATCAGTAGCCGAATTATTAAAATTAAATTTAGATTGTATAAGATGATTAGCACTTACACCTAAGTAAAATCTTTTTTGATATAAATATAAACCTGCGTTAACATCAGGCACCCAAGTAGAAGTTGAATTTCCTACAAAAGAATTATCATTATTGTCCTGAATGTTTATTTGGCTCCAATTCATGCGAACGTTGTTAACCATGCCGCTCAATCCAAAAGATAATTTGGTTTTATCATTTAATGGCAGATGATATGCGTAGGTTAAACTAAGTCCTGTGTTTTTCATTGGGCCAAGTTTATCGTTATAAACCTGCAAGCCTAAGCCAACACGGCTGTTAGGAATAGCGCTATGCATGCTTAAAGATTGCGATACGGGCGAACCCGGCATTGCAGCCCATTGGCTTCTGTCAACTACAGAGCCAGAAAAAACTTCTCTGCTACCTGCATAAGCCGGATTAATATACAGGGGGTTAAAGAAGTACATAGAGAAACCTGCGTCCTGTTGTGCCAAAGCACTTAAGGAAAGTATTCCTATTAGGATAGTAATAATTTTTTTATTCATTTTTTTATTTTTAATTCTTTATATTATTTTCTAATTAGCTTATCGTTTTAAAACTACCCAACCGCGTTTATCTACATTATAATAAGTTATGATGTAGAAGTAAGTTCCATCAGGCAGATCGTCTCCGCTTAAATTTTTACCGTTCCATACTGTTGTTGTATTATCATAGTTAATGCCCTGCCAAACTTCACTTCCCCAACGATTTAATACTTTAACGGTGTTGTTAGTATGGTCATTTAATACAGGAATGTTCCAAAGATCATTATGCCCGTCACCGTTAGGTGAGAAACCTGTATAAAATTCTGAATTATCTACAACTGCTATAATTTGTGTGGTTGAAATAGGTCCACAGGAGTTTGTAGCTGTTAAGGTTACTGTATATAAGCCCCCAACAGCATAAGAATTAGTTGGATTGGCTGACGTAGAAGTATGCCCATCTCCAAAACTCCAGGTATAGGCAGTTGCATTTGTAGAAGTATTATTGAAAGAATACGTCATAGATGATTTTACTTCGCCATAATTAAAAGATGCTATTGCCAGTTGATTAACCGTAATGACAATATTAGAAGAAGTAGCAGAACAACTAAAACTGTTTGTTACCGTTACAAAATAATTCCCTGTAGAGCCAACCTTTATGCTTTGGGTGGTAGCGCCATTATCCCACGAATATGAAGTAGCTGAACTTGATGTTAGCGTAATTGAATCTCCTTGGCAAAAAGTGGTAGCACCGCTGGCGGTAATGGTTACAGTTGGTACAGGATTAACAGTAACTATTACCGGCGTTGAAGTAGCTGTGCCACATATATTAGCTACAGCAACAGAGTATGTGCCGCTTGTAGTAACTGTTATAATTTGCGTAGTTTCATTAGTTGGAAACCATAAATAAGATGAACCGTTATTTGCATTTAGAATAACAGAACCGCCCTGACAAAAAGTTGTTGCACCACTTGGTGTAATACTTGCTGTTGGTAAGGGGTTTACAACTACAGTGGTTATGGCAGAGGTTGCAGAGCAATTATTGGTATTTGTTTCTGTAACGTAATAATTACCGGCATTATAAACAGTTATAGTTTGCGTAGTTGCACCTGTCGACCAGGAATATGTTGTGGAAGCGCTTGCTGTTAATTTAACCGAATCTCCCAGACAAAAAGTAGTTGGTCCTGATGGTGTAATAATTACTACCGGAAGCGGGTTAACGGTAACTAAAACCGTTTTAGAAGCATTACATAAACCACTTGTACCTGATACGGTATATGTTGTTGTTAACGTGGGGCTTGCTACAACAGTACTGCCGCTAGTGGTATTTAAACCTGCCGATGGCCCCCAAATATAACTTATTGCCCCACTGGCTGTTAAGGTAGTTGATCCTCCAATGCATATAGTAGCAGATGAAGGTGTTACGGTTAAGGTGGGTATTACTGTAACCGTAACCGTGGGTGATGTAGAAGAACATCCGTTGGCATTGGTTACTGTTACATAATAGTTTCCTGAAGTTTGAACCGATATACTTTGTGTAACCGCACCTGTAGACCATAAATAACTTGTTCCCGTGCTTGACGTTAATAATACAGAATCTCCTTGACAAAAGGTAGTAGGGCCATTAGGTGTTATAGTAGCAACGGGTTTTGGGTTAACAGTTAACGAGGTTACCAATATACTATCACATCCACCTGTAGCGGTTAAAGTATTTGTAAAAACACCTGCCAAGGTATGATAAGCACCTGCAATAAACGCGCTATCCCCGTTACAAATAGAAACAGATAAATTAGTAGTAAAACTTCCAACTACATGTATAAATACAATGGCCGTATCGCATAAAGATGGCGTACCGTTATCACAAACGTAATATATTATTGTATCTGTGCCTATATAGTTGTTATTGGGAGTGTAAGTAATAGCTGTGCCGCTAATAGAAAAAGCGCCATTAACATGACCCGCAAAAATATAAGTAGTTAAAGGATCGCCATTGGAATCGGTGTCATTATTTTGAACATTAATTGTTGTGGTACTGTTCTTACATAAAGAAATTGTATCATTTTGCGCATCGGGTGCTTGGTTAGATAATGTTGAAGCAGGCTTAACTTTAGTAGTAGTTGCATTTTTTACAACTTGCGCAATCCTCTCTTTAGAAACAGCATTACCTGATGGATAAAGAACAAACTTTGAATTGCCATTAACTTGTGTCTGGCTAATTAATGTGGATGATATTATAAATGTAAGCGCTAAAAGTAATTGGTGTAATTTTTTTTTCATGATATATTTAGTTGAGTTTAATAATTTGCTTTATTAATTTGTGAATAATTTTATAGATTTATAATAAGGTAAACAGAGGTCATAAAATAGCATAGTTGTTTTTTACTTTTAAAGTTGAATTACTTATCTATAATAAGTTAGCCAATCTTTTAAAAGTGTATAGTATTGTTTTTCAATGTAATAACATTATTTGGTATTGTCTTAATAATTATGTTGGGTAATTATTACCCCAAAATATATTGAAATGTAAATAATTGAAATAAAAAAAATCCTCCTTTACGAAGGAGGATTTTTTAAAAATAGTAAGTTTTTTTAATTAGCAAACTTTTACCATCCAGCCAAAAGTATCAGCTTCTTTACCTCTGCGAATATTACGCAAAGTTTCATCTACTTTAGGAGAGAACTTACGATCTTCCATGGCAGGTAGTTGGTAATCTTTATCTTTATAACCAATAGTTATAATATGTGCAATGGTAGCCGCGGTACCGGTACCAAAAGCTTCTTTTAAAGTGCCGTTTTCGTGCGCTTCTAAAACTTCCTTAATGCTTACTTTACGTTCTTCAACATCATATCCCCAAAGGCGAGCTAATTTTAATACTGTATCGCGCGTAATGCCGGCCAAAATAGTGTCTTCTAAACCGGGTGTAATTACTTTGTTACCAATTACAAACATCAAATTCATTGTACCTGATTCTTCTACGTATTGATGTGTTTTAGAATCTGTCCAAATTACTTGCTGATACCCTTTTTGCTGCGCTAAAATAGTGGGATATAATGAACGGCCATAGTTACCACCATTTTTTACAAAGCCTACACCGCCTTCTACCGAACGAAAATAAGCGCTTTCAATTAAAACTTTTAACGGGTCGGCATAATATTTACCGGCCGGCGCCATAATAATAACAAATTTATAGGTTTCTGAAGGACGAACACCAATAGCTTCATCGGTTGCAATAATAAAGGGACGAATATATAAAGAGCCGTACTCATCTTTTGGTATCCAGCTCTTATCAATTTTTAGTAACTCTGTTAAGCCACCCATAAAAATTTCTTCTGGTACTTCTGGCATAGCCATACGTATGGCAGATTTATTTAAACGATGAAAATTTTCAAACGGACGAAATAAAACGGTTTCATCATTAACTGTCCTAAAGGCTTTCATCCCTTCAAAAATTGTTTGTCCGTAGTGTAAAGCGCTAACTGCATAGCTCATGGGTGCGTTGCCATAAGGTTCGATAGATGTTTTGCCCCATTTGCCATTTTCATATTCGGCTACAAAAATATGATCGGTAAAAACCTTTCCAAAAGGTACTTTATTTATATCCTGATCGGCTAACCTGCTTTTGGTAGTTAGTTTTATCTCATCAACGTTTAACTTAACGGTACTAATCATAAGTAGATTTAATTTATACGCGCCAAGTAAGCATAATTTTTTGTGAACTACAAATATTTTAGTCGAATCAACTTTAATCAAACATAAAGCCAAAAAAGCTAACTTTGCTGCCGTGATTTTTATAAAACGTGTTTTTTATACCCTGTGGAAGTGCCTGTTTCTATCAGCATTTTTAAGCATACTTATTATTCTATATCCTTTTTTAGTGTTTTTTTTAGCGGATAGAAAACGGTATAAATACGCGTTCTATTGCCAAAAAATTATGGCCAGGTGGATAACTTACTTATCGGGCGTTTACCTTAAAAAAATATATCAGGTAGATCCTAAAACTATACCGCAACCCTGTGTAATTGTATCAAATCACGCATCATACCTTGATATTATTTTAAGTTACTTTATTATTAAAAAATACTTTGTATTTATGGCAAAATTAGAACTTAATAAAGCGCCTTTATTTAATGTCTTTTTTAAAGACATGCAAATTTCGGTTAATAGAAAAAGTAGATCCGGTAGTCACAAAGCATTTTTACGCGCAGGCGAGGAAATTGACGCCGGACATAGTGTTTTCATCTTTCCGGAAGGAACAATTTCATCTAACGGAATTTTAAAACCTTTTAAGAACGGTCCATTTAAATTAGCGGTAGAAAAACAAGTACCCATTTTACCTATTACATTTGTTAATAATTGGAAGCTTTTACAAAACGGCGGCTTTTTTAAAAGTTATGGCCGTCCGGGCATATCTAAAGCTATTATACATGCACCAATACAAACAACAGGTATGACCGAAGAAAATATTGTAAATTTGCGCGCGCAGGTTTTTATATTAATAAACGAGACTTTAAAAACATACCATGAGTAATAAAATAGATCATAAAACAGTAGATGAAGTTGCCCACCTTGCGCGTCTTGAATTTATTGGCGATAAAGAAAAAGATGAGATGGCCAATGATATGAGCCGTATGCTGGCCTTTGTAGATAAGCTGAACGAACTTGATACCAAAGGTGTTGAACCATTGATATACATGACCGATGAATATAATGTTTTAAGAGAAGACGTTGTAAAAGAAACCATCTCACAAAAAGAAGCCTTGTTAAACGCACCAAAAAAAGACAGCGATTATTTTAAAGCACCAAAGGTTATAGACAATAACTAATATATTTGAACAAAATAATAATAGATTAATAAATAAAACAATAATTTCATCAAAATGAAAAAAGCAGCTAAATTATTTATCGCGTTAAGCATACCCGTTGTAGCGTTTTCGCAAAGTGCAAAAGTACAAACAGCCTGGCGCGCTGTGCAAGATTATGAAACAAGTAAAGATGTATCTTCTTTAATGAAAGCCAAAGAAGCTATTGATCTTGCCTCTAACAACGAAGAAACCAAAGAAAAACCTAAAACCTGGTTTTACCGATCTAAAATTTATTACGATTTGTATAAAAATGATTTAGATCAAGAAGAAAAAAAAGTACCTGCATCGGTTACCAATAAAAACGATAGGTTAACCAAAGCTTATGGCGCTGTATCGATAGCAAATTATGAAGAAGCAGGCAAAGCAACGGAAAGAGCCGTTACACTTGATAAGGATAAAAATTATCAGGCTGATTTAGGAATGCTTGGCTTGCAAATGCTTAATGATGTAAATAACTTAGCCATTGGCAAATACAATGCCGGTAAATACAAAGAGGCAATGGATTTTTTTGAAGGAGCTTACGAAGCCTCAAAAATGATGGGTAAAAAAGATACCAGCCAGTTAACTAATGCCATTATCTGTGCTCAAAAAGAAAAAGATAACGAAAAATTAAAAATGCTTAACCAAAAAGCCATTGATGAAAAAGTAGCCACGCCTTACAACTACTTTAACCTGTACGATACTAAAATGGAAACTAAAGATACCGCCGGCGCCATAAAAACTATACAAGCCGGTCGCTTAGCTTTTCCTAATAACATTGATTTAATGAACCGGGAAACCGATTATTTAATGAGTAAGGGGCAAAACCAAGAGGCTATTGCAAATTTAGATAAAGCGATTTTAAAAGACCCTAAAAATGCATCTAAATTTAATCTGGCAAAAGGTATTGCTTATTACAACATGGCAAACCCGCGTGATAACGCTGCAAAAAAAGATTTAGATAAGCCAAAAAATTATGACGAGCTAATGAGCAAAGCCGAAACAGGTTATAAAAACGCTACTGCCGAAGATCCAAAACTTTACGAGGCCTGGTTTAATTTAGGAACGCTTTATAATAACTGGAGTACCGATTGGCAAAAACGTTGCGATGACTTACTTAAACAAGCAACCAAACTTAAAGAATGCGAAGCAAAAAAAGATGAAATGCTAAATAAGGCTATTCCTGCTTTTGAAAAAGCCATCGAACTAAACCCTGCCGATACACCTACCATGAAGCATTTAAGAAAGTTGTATCTGTTAACTAATCAGCCTGATAAAGCAGAAAAAATGAACGCAAAAATAAAAGGTCAATAATTTTATAAAATAAAAATAACGGCAACAACCATTATTACAAGTATGATAAGATATTGCCATACATCTACAAAGTAAGGGTGATATTTTTTTAAAAATTGTTTCATAAACTTGGTCGCAAAGTTATTTTTTAATTTAAAACCTAAAACAGCTCTTAATTTTTTTTACTATTTTCGCATAACCAACTTATAAAACATTATATGGATAACAACACAACCGAACCCAAACACACAATTATTATTCCGATAGATTTTACGGAACAAAGTCTGTATGCCATTACACAATCATACAACTTGGCAAGTTATACCAATTCTAAACTTTTGCTTTTGCACGTTTATGAAAAACAAGGCGAAGAACGTTTTGATGAAATTACCGCGTTAACTAAAAAAACGCAACAGGAAGCTAATGTGCCTTGCGATTTTATGAATATTAAAGGAAATATTTATAAAGAAACTATACGGGTGGCAGAGGAAACTAATGCTAAAATGATTGTTGTTGGCGTAGAATCTCATATCAAATCAAAAGATATTTTGTCAGATAGTGTTTCTGAAATGATCCGTAAAAGCCCTTGCCCGGTAATCAGTATTCGCGGACAAGAGCAGCGTGATGGGTGCGAAAATATTTTATTGCCGATAGATCTTACCCGCGATTCGCGTGAGAAAGTAGATATCGCTATAGAATTTGCTAAATACTTTGGCGCAGCAATACGTATATTAGGTATCTTTTCGTTAAAAGATGAGAAGTATGAAAACCAGTTACATGCGTATGTACACCAAGTAAAACAATACATTAAAGCAAAAGGGGTTACTTGCAGCAACAAAACTATGCCTAGCGATAACATTGCAGAAACAGTTGTTGAGTATGCTAACAAAATTGAGACCGATCTTATTATGATCATGAACAAACCTGATCTATCAGTTAGAGAAATGTTTTTAGGAACTATATCTCAAAAAGTAATTGATATTTCAAACATTCCGGTAATGACGGTTAACCCAAAACAAAAAGAATCACGTTATTCTTCATCGGCTATGTAAGCGGTGTTAAAACCGGTTTCTTTCCAAATAAATTGAAGGGTGTTTACATTAAAGTAAGCACCTTTTTCTTTGCGCTCAATATAGAAAATAGCAGGTAATAGGGTAGGAGTGATATCATCAAAAAATGCTTCTAAAAGTATGTTTCCGTTCTTATTTAAAATTCCCGTTCCATCATCGTTTGTATACGTAAAAAATGCTTCAGATATTAATTTTACGTTGTTAGCTTTTATCGTAAATAATTTTTCTTTTAAATTAAGTGTATATACGTTGCAACCTTTATCAGTAAAGGCATACCAAAATTTATGATCATATTTTATTTTATTGTAAATAGTTTTGTTAGGTAAGTTATTACGCAAGTTTAAAAAAACAGATTTGTTTTTTTTGGTACCTATTAGTATATCATTTTCAGACACATAAATGTTGGTAAAGTTTTGTTGCGAAAAATATTTTATTCCGTTTTTATCCTGCAATTCTTCTTTGTTGTTTTTGATTAACCGAAGCATATTTCCATTGGTTAAATCTGTAATTTTTAAAGCCGGATTATAATTGTATTTAATTTCTGAAAGATAACATCCGCTGGAATCTATAAAACCATATAAATTATTTTTCACTACAACATAAATACCTTTATAAGCCTCATCAATAAGATCAAATAGTGGTTCAATAACCACATTTCCTTTTTTATTAATAAGTCCTAAATGATTATTAACTTTTATGCGACATTGGTTGTTTTTAAACGCAGAGACCCAATTATAAATAGGTGCTATTGCGGTAAAGCCTTGTTTGTTTATAAAACCATATTTATTATTTTGAAGAATGGAAGCCAGGTTTTCAGAAAAATCTGAGAGGTACGAAAAAGTAGGTTTAATAATTTCTTCACCGCTATGATTGATAGCTCCGTATAAATTATTTTTCTTTATGATGGCAATATTATTAGTAAAATCAGCTATTTCATCATAATCACCAGATATTTTTTTACCGGCATGATCAATTAAATAAACATTTTTATTTTTTTGAACAATAGCCACCTGGTTTGCAAAATTAGTTGCTTCTTCAAATTGAAAGTCAATTTTAACTCGTCCGGCTTTATTGATGTATCCATATAAATTATTCTTCTCTACCAACGCAAAACCTTCTTTAAAATCATCTGCCTCGGTATAAATAGGGTCTATACACACTTTGCCGCTGCTATCAATATACCCGTATTTATCGTTATTTTTTATGGATAGAAAAGAAGTTTTCCAATACATAAATTCTTCTTCTACTTGTTTTTTATCAGGATAATCAGGATATTTTTCTAAGAATATCTGCAAATCTTTCTCCGTGTAATTTTTTATCTCTACGCTAAAAAGTGCATTCCATGCAAAGTAAGACGGATTGATTTTTTTAATGTAATAATAAATTCCGCCGACATTTTTTGTAAGTATATAATAATTCAGCAATTCTGCTTTAGCTTGCTGCGTATATTTTGTGTGCGGGTATTGTTTAATAAAAGTTAAATAGGCACCCTCATTTTGAGGTTGAGTAATTTCTTGATACAGGTTGTAATCAAGCAACTGCTGGGCGTTTTGAAGGTAGCAGCTTTGCGGGTATGTGTTAATGTAATTTAAAATTTCGATAGATTGAGAACTGTTTTTTATGCCATTAAAAACTAAACTATCGCGCGTGCATAAAACATGGTTTAAAAAATTTGATGCGTAATAAGTTGTCGCGTATTTTTCTGCTGATGTAACGGAAATGTTTTTTAAAAAAATAAAATATGCTTTGGTACAAATAGAATCATGCAGGTAAATTAAATCACTATCAGTAATATAACTACTAACTTTTTTAGGTAAGTAATTATTTCGGCATATCGCTATGTATTTGTAGGCGCTGTCTAAATTGTAAAACGGATTATCGTTTCTGTAATAAATAGTGGCAAGACCAAAAGCTGCTTCCTGTTTACTTTTTTTTAATTGGGAATAAAAAAGTTTTTTCGCTTTAAAATAATCATATTCATATAATGCTTTATAGGCTTTATCAATACTTGATGCGTAGCTTGTAAAAAAACTGCCTATTAAAAATATGTAAACTAAAAATTTAGACATCGTTTTTGTGATTACAAAAGTATATTTTTGCAGAAGCAATTAACACATTATTATGTTTACTACCGGTCGAATTGTTTTTACGTTGTTTTTTTTAGTGTTATTTATAGCATCTTTAATTTATGCTTATCGAAAAGATTTACAAACAAACCGTATTCATTTTCCTAAAAGTTACCGCATAATTATTGTTATAATGTTGATATTTAGTTGTTTATTTTTAATAATTAAGATTAAATCTTGGTTTTTTAAATAAAAATGCGTTACTTTTGCTACTTATAATTAAATAAATGAAAAAAATAATTTATTTCTGCTTAATCGTTTTTTCAGCAACAGCTGCTTTTGCAAATTCCAGTGTATTAATTGTTGAAGGAAAATACCAGCAAAAAAATATATATATACAAAACGGTTTTTCCAGCAATGGGGTTGGTTTCTGCGCTTACGAGGTTAAAGTAAACGGCCAGGTAACTACTGATGAAGTTAACTCAAGCGCGTTTGAAATTGATTTTTCTCCCTTTAAATTTAAGGCCGGAGATAAAATTACTATTGAAATTGAACATAAAGACGGTTGCATACCTAAAGTATTAAACCCTGAGGCTATTAAACCACGTCCTACTTTTGACCTTTTAAGTATTGATATTAATAAAGATGCTGTACTAACTTGGGGTACAAAAAACGAATTAGGTTCTTTACCTTATGTAATTGAGCAATTTAAATGGAATAAATGGGTTTATATTGGCGAAGTAAATGGGGTGGGTACTCCTCAAGACCATTTATATACTTTTAAAGTAACCCCAAGCAGCGGCGAAAATAGGTACAGGGTTAAGCAAGTTGGTTTTGGCGGTATGCCTCGTTATTCTAAAGAAGTTTCTTATAGTTCTTTAATGGATAAACCATCTTTTAAAGTAGAAGAAGATTCTAAATCGGTTAATTTTAGTAATGAAACAACTTTTGAAGTGTATGATTATTACGGAAATGTGTTAAAGAAAGGATATGGCAGCAATGTGGATATATCTACTTTAAACAAAGGAAAATATTATTTATGCTATGATAATGTGGTTACTCAAATAGAAAAGAAAAGGTAGCTTTCTCTCTAAGCACAAGCTGCTTTACTTCACTTAATAGCATAGCTGTAGCGCCCCACAAAACATTGCCCTGTACATTAAAGTACGGGGCTTTTATTTTTAAATCATTTGTTAAATTAACTATAGTTTCAGAAACCATGCGGTCATCAAGTATATCTTTTAGCTTATATTCAATCAACTCTTCTACTTCATGCATACTGGGCAAAAAATAAGGTTTGCTGTTAATGGCAGCTACTACAGGTTGTATGTAAAAATTACTTACAGGGATATATAAAGGCGTTAAATAACCTAAAATATTCTCAGATATAATACTTACGCCTGTTTCTTCTTGTAACTCTCTAATGGCTGTTTGCTCGTAGGTTTCATTCCCATCGCAGCTTCCGCCGGGTAAAGCAATTTGCCCCGCGTGAAATTGGTGCGTGCCAGGGCGTTTCACCAAAGCAAAATATATTTCGTTATTATGTTCATATAACAATAAACAAACCGCACTCTTCTTATAATTACTAATTAAACTAAGATCTATTTTTTTATGACGAATGTTATCAGCAGCCATAATGTATTGCGCATCCTGCCCGGGTAAAGGTTGGTTTTGTAAATTGTTTTTTAAATTTTCTGTAAAGATTGCGAAATTCATTGGTTAGGATAGCTTAGCAAAAGTAAGTTATAAATTACTTAACTGCCACAACCAATGCGCTGTTTTTTCGTTCATAGCATTCATTTGCATCACTAATAAATTAAAGCCGCTTTTACTCATTAGCCAATCTACATGCAGGTTTCCGCCCTTTGCATCAAACACATATATCTTTTTAAAATGCTGCCTGGTGTTTATATCGGCCAGTTTACACACCTGTAAACATTTTTTAATAGCATCTGTAAGGTTTTCTTCGGTAAGATCACTTATAAGCCACATGTTTTTAAGAGAATATATAAGCGCGGCATCATAAATATCTTCTTCAAATTTATTAGATGCCGATGCGTGCTGATGATGGCTATGAGGAACGATATGAAATGTTGTCATGAGATAAAAATTAAGCCGTTGTTTTTAATTGTTCAAATAGTTCGCGCTGTTTATCAGAAAGTTTCTCTGGTATTTTTATTGATAATTCAACATACATATCACCGAAGGTAGATTTTTCATAAACAGGCATTCCTTTTCCTTTTAAACGAATTGTTTTTCCGTTTTGTGTACCTGCTTCTATCTTTATTTTAACCTGTCCAGATAATGTATTTACAATTGTTTCGCCCCCTAATACAGCTGTGTAAAGCTCTACGGCATGCGTATTATAAAGATCGTCTCCTTTACGGGTAAACTGTGGGGTGTTTTTTATTTTTATACGAACATATAAATCGCCACGATTTTGACCGTTACTACCCATGGCACCTTTGCCTTTTATGCGCAATGATTGTTCATTACATGCGCCGGGTTTTGTACTGATCTTTAGCTTTTCATTTTCTACCCTTATTATACGACTGGTACCCTGGTATGCTTCTTCCAGTGTAATTTCCATCTCTGTTTCATAATCGCCACCTTTGGTATTTGTATTGCGCCTGCTTTGAGAACCACCTTGGCGACCAGCAAAAAACTGTTCGAAGAAATCAGAAAAATCTTCCTGACCCGCACCTTCAAATGGATTGCCACCGTTGCCTTGGTAATTATATTGTCCGCCGGCAGCGCCATACGGGTTACCCCCTTGTTGATTACCGGCTTGTTCATGCTGCTTCCAATTCTCTCCCAACTCATCGTACTTTTTTCTTTTCTCGGGATTGCTTAATACTTCGTTGGCCTCATTTGCCTGTTTAAATTTTTCTTCTGCTGTTTTATTTCCCGGGTTTTTATCAGGATGATTTTGCACAGCCAGTTTTCTGTATGCTTTTTTAATCTCATCCTGCGAAGCTTTTTTATCTACTCCAAGTATCTTATAATAATCTCTGTACTCCATAAAATTTGCACGTGTTTGCTTATAGGAAAAACAATATGAAGGTACTAGTAACTTTATGTATACGCTGTTATATTTTGTTAATCAATTTTAAGACTAACAACAAGAAAAATGTAGATCAGTTATAAATAAATTCGCCTTTATCAGTCTTAACAGTAACTTGTTTTTTATCAGATGTTTCCACGCGACCAATTATTTTAGCTTCAATATTAAAGCTGTTTGCTATGGCAATTACTTTCTCAGCAATATCTTTTGGCACATATAATTCCAGCCGATGACCCATATTAAAAACCTTATACATTTCTTGCCAGGATGTTTTAGATTGCTCTTGTATCAATTTAAACAAAGGCGGTATATCAAACATATTATCTTTTATAACATGTAAGTGCTCTATATAATGCAACACCTTGCTTTGGGCGCCACCGCTGCAATGCACCATGCCATGTATCTGTTTACCTAATTTTGCCAATAGCTTTTTTACAACGGGCGCATACGTTCTGGTAGGAGATAGCACCAATTTAGCGGCATCAATTTCTTGCTTAAAATGTTTGCCATCTACACCTATGTGTTCTATCCACACCTTATCTGTTGGTTTTAAATTGCCGCAATAAACAACCTCTTTAGAAAGTTCTGTGTTGTAAGATTCCGGATATTTATCGGCCACGTATTTAGAAAACATATCATGTCTGGCAGAAGTTAAGCCATTGCTGCCCATGCCGGCATTGTACTCAGTTTCGTAAGTCGCTTTACCAAAAGAAGATAAACCAACCACTACATCTCCGGCTTTTATATTTCCATTGTCAATAACTTCGGATCTTTTTAATCTAACAAAAGCGGTAAAGCCAACATCCAAGGTGCGTACAATATCACCTACATCAGCAGTCTCGCCACCGGCAAGCGTTAAGCCAACGCCTAATTTATTTAATTGGTTTATATAATCGTTAGTACCATTTATAAGATGAGAAATAACTTCGCCTGTTATTAAATTTTTGTTCCGCCCAATGGTTGAGGATACCACAATATTATCCATAGCGCCCACGCAAATAAGGTCATCAATATTCATAATAAGTGCATCTTGAATAATGTTTTTCCAAACGCTGTTATCTCCGGTCTCTTTCCAATACACATAGGCTAAACTTGGTTTAGAGCCCGCTGTATCGGCATGCATTATATTGCAGTAAGCGGCATCGCCCGCAGCAATATCCGGCAGTATTTTGCAAAATGCTTTAGGGAATAAACCCTTATCTATATGGGCAATGGCCTTATGCACATCTTCTTTTCCTGCCGAAACACCTCTTGAATTATATTTATCGCTCATTCTGCAAATTTGCTGCAATTTATGTATTTTTACTCGCGTTAGTTATGCCTGTAGATAAGTTTGGAAACAATTATTTTGAGATTGAATTTCCGGTCATAAGATCGGCTAGTGTTTTTTATTTTAAAACACCCAGTGGTTTGCATTATGAGGTACGCTTTGGCCGCCGACAAGATAACATACTGCACGCAACCATTGTTTTTGGCGTTATTAACGAAGAGTTTGAAGGCGAAGAATATACTACTACTAACCGTGGCGAGGTTTACGGCGTTATGAGCACTATTTCTGAGATAGTGCGTGCGTTTATGGCAGAGCACCCTAAAATTACTACCTACGAGTTTCATGCTATTGATAAAGAAGATGAAGAAGATTTGAATACTAATGCAAGAATGTATTTATACCGCCGTTACCTGCCCCGAATTTTCGAAAAAAACTGGAATATTGATATTAAAGGCAACTTTGCTATGGTTAAAAAACAGTAACCAGTTAGAGGCTTTATTAGTAAATCCCTACGCCAATATTTAATAGCATTGCTTAAATATTTTTTAAAAAAAAGCAATATGACTCCAAAAGCAATGAAAATTATAGGATGGGTTCTAACCATTGCGTTTAGACTTTTATTTACTATGAGCGCCTTTTTGAAGATTACGCTAAATCCTAAAGTTATGGAAGCGGCAACCAAAATGGGTATAGACCCCGAAACATTTAGAATGATAGGTATAGTCGAAATTTGTTGCCTAATTCTGTTTATCATTCCACGTACGGGGGTTGTTGGCTCGCTTCTTTTAATTGCTTATTTAGGTGGCGCTATATGTGCTCATATATTAACACATCAACCACTTGCTATGGTTATTATAATTGAGATAATTGTATGGATAACAGCTGCGCTTCGCTTTCCTGAACTAACAGGACGATTATTTAGAGAAGAAGGAAGTAATTAAAGTAATTAAAATAAATTTGTCGTTGGGGTGTTGCGGTATGATAAGCGGAGCCTTTACCCTTGCTGGTAAGCGCTTTCTGGTTCTTTTTCGTGTGTTCATTCCTAATAATTTATAAACCCTTGCAATCCGTTTGTGGTTCCAGTTAAGACCTTCATTACGTATTCTACCGCAGAACTTATCCTGACCCTCTTTGGGCTTTTTTTCGGCAAGCTCTTGTAATTTTTCAATCACAGGCGTATCGTCTTTTATTGAAACGTAATAGTAAAGGGATCTTGGAAAGTTGATTAATTTACAAGCTCTTGTGAGGCTATATCCATGCTCTTGGCGGATATAGTTAACCCGGTCTTTCCGCTCACAAGGCTTTAGAACTTTTTTGAAATAACATCCTTTAGAAATTTTTTATCCATCGCAAGTTCAGCATACATCTGCGTTATTTTTCGATTTTCGTCTTCAAGTTCTTTAAGCCTTCTCAAGTCCTGCGTTTCCATACCACTATACTTATTTTTCCAGTTGTAAAACGTTTGTTTATTAATGCCAAGACCTCGGCATATGTTAGCGGCAGATTTGCCAGCTTCAAATTCTTTTAAGGCCGCAACTATTTGCGCCTCGGTAAATCGTGTTGTTTTCATTTTTTGACAGTTTTTAAAGTTAATATTCTACTTTTAAACTGTCCAATTTTTCGGAGAGGTTACACTTCCACATCCTGCAATTGGGTTTTCATAACTTCATCTAATTGGTTCATTTCCCGTAAACAATCGCCGCACCAACTGGCATAAAAAGTAAGTATTATTTTTTATGGCTGATATATTTACCGGGTTTCCCAGCTATCTATACAATCAATGTTTGCAAGATTGGTTTTTGGGGCTACGCGGTATTTTTGGTATTGGTAAAGTGCTATTAAAATAACTCCTAAAACAACCAATGCGGGTATTACATATTTTTTAATCATATTTTTTTGTTGAAAAGAATTTTAAGTAATCGCTTATCTTTTCAAAAGTAGCAAATACTTTAGCGCTATGATCAGTCGCTTACTAAAAACCATATTAAAAGTTATTATAGGGTTTATCATCCTTTCAGTAATAACTACGCTTATTTATAGGTTTACGCCGGTACCGGTTACACCATTAATGCTAATACGTTGCGTTGAACAAAAAGTTGACGGTAAAAACATGAAGCTTTCTAAAGATTGGAAACCTTTGGAAGAAATCTCTCCTAACCTGCAATTAGCCGTTGTTTGCAGCGAAGACCAAAATTTTTTATTGCATTACGGGTTTGATTTTAAAGCCTTAAAAAAGGCCATGATTAATAATGAAAAAAAGAAAAAAATAAGAGGTGGAAGTACCATATCGCAGCAAACAGCAAAAAATGTTTTTTTATGGAACGGTAGAAATTATATACGCAAAGGCCTTGAAGTTTATTTTACCTTACTGATAGAAACCGCCTGGAGTAAAGAACGCATTATGGAAGTGTATTTAAACGTAATAGAATTTGGAGACGGCATTTATGGTGCCGAAGCCGCGTCTCAGCATTACTTTAAAAGATCGGCAGCCAAACTTAGTAACGAGCAAGCAGCCATATTAGCTTCTTTATTGCCTAACCCGCTCGTATATGGTAAAAATGTTAGTGGTAATTACATACAAGGACGTAAACTTTGGGTAATGCAGCAAATGCGTTTTTGGGGCGGTAAATTAGATTTTGATAAGGAAGATGAAGGTAAGCCTTAGTATATTTTAGCATGAGATATTACACGCTTTTTTTATTTGAAGACTGTAAACAAATAAAGGTAATTCCTGTTTCTACAAACGTGGATAATAAGATTATCAATAAGATAAATACTATTTATTGTCGTTTAAATAAAGAAAGTTACCTTAAAAATATAAATAAATTATTAACTCATATTAAGCGCGGCGATATTTATGAGATAAATTATTGCATAGAATTTTTTTGTGAGAATGCTGTTATTAACGTACAGCAGGTTTTTAAAAAATTAAATGAATTAACCGAAGCCCCTTTTGCCCAGCTACTTAAAACAGAAGATACGTATATTCTTTGTGCAAGTCCGGAGCGTTTCATTCAAAAAAAGGGAGATGTATTGGTAAGTCAACCAATGAAAGGCACAGCGCGTAGAAGTACAAATGCCGATGAAGACGCACAAATAAAGACTGCTTTGCAAAATAGTTTAAAAGAGCAAACCGAAAATGTTATGGCGTTGGATGTGGCTCGTAATGATCTTTCTCGTATTGCAGCGCATGGAAGTGTTACCGTAAATGAATTATTTGGCGTACAAACGTTTAAAAATGTGCATCAAATGGTAAGCACTGTAAGTTGTAAAGTAAAAGAAAATACCAGCTTTAATCAGATAATAGAAGCAACTTTTCCACCTGCATCTATGACAGGGGCGCCTAAAGTAAAAGCTATAGAACTTATTAAAGCCTACGAACTCTCACCAAGAGGAATGTATTCGGGTGCCTTGGGTTGTATAGATAGTAATAGAGATTTAGACCTATGCGTAGTTATACGGACTATTATTTATAACGAAAAATTAAAAACACTATCCTTTCATGTGGGCAGTGCTATTACGGCCAACTGCAACCCTTTAGAAGAATGGAACGAATGTTTGCTAAAAGCAGAAACGCTTTTTAAAGCGCTTGGTGTATCCATAAATGATGTTGTTTATTTAGATGAATTAAATAAACTAAGCTTGTAGTATGAAAGACATCTTTCAATCTGTGTATGCTAAATATTTTTTGTGCGGCTTGCTCCTAAATATACTTGCTGCTTGGTTCAGTGTTGGTTATCACCATCCCGATGAACATTTTCAGATACTTGAATTTGCTAATTATAAATTAGGTAACACGCCGGTAATAGATCTGCCTTGGGAATTTGCCACTAAGATACGCCCGGGTTTACAGCCATTTATTGCTTACTGTTTTATAAATCTATTTAACTCAGTCGGCATTTATAGTCCGTTTATCAGTACCTTCATATTCAGGCTGCTAATTGGTTTTTTGGCTTGGCTGTTAACTTGCAAATTAATACTGGTTTTGCTGTCGAGTTTCTCAAGCGATAAAGGAAAAAAAATATTTATTGGTTTAAGTTTTTTTCTGTGGTTTGTACCTTATTTAAATGTACGTTTTTCTTCAGAAAATACGGCCGCTTTAAGTTTTTTATGCGCAATATATCTTCTTATAAAATCATACCGAAGCCAATTTCAAAAAAAGACTTCGTTTATTGTGGTTGGGTTTTTATTAACGCTTTCTTTTTTCTTTCGCTTTCAAATGGCGTTTGCAATAATAGGCTTAGGCCTTTGGTTGCTGCTTATTAAAAAAATTACCTGGCAAAATTGGCTGGCAATTATTTTAACCGGTTTATGCACAGCCGCTTTATGTATTTATTTAGATAAATGGCTTTATGGTAGCTATACCTTCACTCCGTATAATTATTACCGGGTAAATATACTACAACATGCAGCCGCTAATTTTGGTACAGATCCGTTTTGGTATTACCCCGTATTATTTATAATGTTAGCCGTACCACCGCTAAGCGTAGTGTTGTTATATTTTTTTGGTGTCGGTATGTATGGTAAACCAAAAAGCGTATTTGTGTTTGTTCTAATTCCGTTTGTTATTGGGCATTCTGTAATCGGCCATAAAGAAATGCGTTTTCTGTTTCCGTTTTGGTTTGCCTTTGTTTATATAGTTTCTGTAGGTATAGATGGGTGCATCTTAAAATACCACGCTAATAAATTATTTACGTATAGTTTTAAAATTTTATTGATATTTAACTTCGCTATTTTAGTATATCGTACCATCGCGCCTGCGCAAGAAGCTATACCTTGTTTTGAGTTTGTACATAAAAAATTTAAACAAGCAACTACCATCTATTGCATACAAGAACCTTTGTTTAGCCTGGCATCGCTTAAAGCAAATTTTTATAAATCAAAAAACATTAAAGAGGTTATCTTAAAAGATGATACGGCTTTAGATACTTTGTTAGTGCAGAACGTAGCAGATTCTATCATCGTTTTTAAAAAGACGGCCACCTTAAAAGTAAATGCACCTACTTATACAAGTAAAAGAATTTACTGCATGTTTCCTGACTGGATACTAAAATTCAACATTAATAACTGGGAAGACCGTGCCAACATCTGGAGCATACACATACTTTATAAAAATAAATAAATTATTATTTTACTGTAAAAGTCCCCTGAGCATATTGAAGGGTTGGGCTTTCGTCGTGCGTCATGCTGAGCCTATTGAAGCACACCGTCGGGCTTTGCGTAGTCGATACATTAAATAATACAGATGTTAGCACCCTGCAAAGCATAGCCAACCAATGCCCTTTAAGCGGTGGAAGTATTGTATGGAAAGCAAGAGCCTTGTTAAACTCGTATTACGGTAATATTGTTGATTATTCTGCTGCATGCGCTGTAAGTAACGGTGAAGAGGAACGCGTTCAACATACTACCAATATAAATAATATATTAGGTAAGCAACAAAGTATAAACTTATATCCTAATCCTAGTAATGGTAAAATGGTGTTAGAGTATAATATTGATAAAGATGTTGCGTCAATAAGTCTTTCCTTTTAAAAACACCTTGTTTAAAACGGTGGCTGTGCTAAACCAAACCGCGTTGCCAATTAATTTAAAGCCCACCAGCTTATCAAAGGTAGAAAGTACGTAAGTTTCATTATTATAAAAAGCCTTTAAGCCGCCTTGCAGATCTACATAGGCAAGCGTGTTATTATCTATGGCATAATCAGTTGGGGTAAAGTTTTCTAACACCGTATTTTTACCTTTGTTAAACACATTAAAAAACCCCGGGTTAGCATAGATCAAAACGCTATCGGCCACTTTATAAAAATCGGGCGCGAAGGAATTAAGGTCGTATGTTTTGCCCGCGTAAAAAACGTGCATACCACCCACATCTGTAAAAGCAACCATATCATCGCCGGTTTGAAAATCGGTTATTTGCTTATTAGATACCGTATACATATTGCCTTTGTAAAAAACATTCAGTCCAATAAAATTAGTGGTTACAAAACTTACAATATTGCTGCCCGTTTGGTATTGTATTTGCGATGCCCCGTTGGGTAGTTTAAAAATTGTATAGCCATTGCCGTTCCAAAATATTTTAAACTCGCTTAAATAACTAAGGTAGGCCACGGTGTTATTGCTTGCCTGGTATTCTAAAATGTTTTGCGTCTGGTGAAAATCTTCTATCGTTTGAAAATCTCCCTTATAATAAACTTTAAAAGAAGCCGTACCTTGGTCAATAAAAGCAATTAAGCTATCGCCCACTTGGTAATCGCTCGTCCAAGTAGAAACGGTTGTGATTTTTCCCTTATCGAATACTTTAATGATACCGCCAATATTAAATACCACAAAATTATGTGTTGCTTGGTATTTGTTGGGTATACCTTCGTAGAGCGTAGTAATTTCTCCGTTATAATAAACCTTTAAAACGTTGGTAAAATCTAAAAAAGCTACGCAATTACCACCCACCTGAAATGATTGCGGAGGCTGATACGCAGCTACCATAGTAACCCCGTTATCAAAAATATTAAAGTAGCCGCGGTTATCGGTATACGCAATTACATTCTGGCTCTTACTATTTAGCGAAGATGCCATAGCTATAAAAAGCATTAAAAAAGATAGTTTGTTTTTCATTTGTTTAAAATATAGTTACACCAATTATACATACATCATCCGTCTGTTCATAATGGTCTTTCCATTTAGTAAAATAATCGCTAAGCGTTTGTTTTTGTTTTTCCATGCTATCATTTGCGGCATTAACCAGCATATCTTTCATGGTTTTATATTTTAATTTTTTTCCTTTAGGGCCGCCAAACTGGTCGGCATATCCATCAGTAAACAAATAAAAAGTATCACCTTTTGTAAGTTGTATTACATGGTTTGGGTAAGGTGTAAGGGTAGGGTAGTGGCCAATGGGTTGCTTGTGTGCGGCAATTTCTCTAAACTGTTCGCCTTCCTTTTTACTATTGTTAGATGTTATCCATAAGGGGTTATTGGCTCCTGCCCACATCAATTCTTTGGTAACCAGGTTTAATCTTGCTAAAGATATATCCATGCCATCTTTTGTTTCATTGGTTTCTTTATTGGTAACCGATAATTCGGCAATCATTCGTTTGCGCAGCTTATCTAAAATTTCTGCTGGTGTAAGCAGGTTATCAGTAGCCGTTATCTCGTTTAAAAAAGAGGTACCTAATATGGTTAAGAACGCACCCGGTACGCCATGGCCGGTGCAATCTGCCGAGGCTATATACCAGTGATTATCTTTTTCTATGCTCCAATAAAAATCGCCGCTAACAATATCTTTTGGCTGAAACATAACAAAATGCCCGGGCAAATGTGCCGATACATGTTCCTGCTCTTTTAGCACCGCATCTTGTATACGCTTGGCATAGCGAATGCTGTCTAATATTTCTTTTTGTTTTTCTTCAACCAGTTCTTTTTGCTTTTCTATAATGCGTTTAGCTTTTTTGTATTGCTGCAAATTTCTAAAAATAAAAAGTGCTATGATGCCAATGGCAACCGCCACGCAAATTATAAACAGCATAAACATGTTTTGCTTTTTATGCTCAACCTCGGCAAGTGCATTCTGTTTTTCAAACTCTAAATTTTGTTGAGATTCTTTATAACTATATTCAGCCGTTGTAGTAGCTCTTACTTGTTCAAGTCCGCTTATGCTATCATGCATTTGCTTATACAAAATGTACATATCTAAAGCTTTTTCGCTAAGATGTTTCTTTTTATAAACCTTATATAAAAGCTCGGCCGCAGTGCTAATTACACTTGGGTAGCCAATTTCGCGTGCCAACACCAAAGCCCGGGCAGCATACTGCTCTCCTTTAGTTATATTATTTTGGGTAATATATATATCGCTTAAGCTGTTTAACGATTCGGCTATGCCGGCTTTATTACCTAACTCCTCGCGTATGGCTAAGGCATGGGTAAAGTATTTAACCGCTTTGGCAGTATCATTTAGATCTAAAAAACAATTACCCAGATTGCCTAGCGAGTTAGACATGTTAAGTCTGTCGCCAATTTCTTGTTCTAGCTTTAATGCTTCGGTATTGTATAAAATAGCTGAATCAATTAGATGTAAATTATTATACGTGCTGCCCATGTTATTTAACGACATTGCGGCGCCTGCTTTATCGCCAATATCTTTATAAAGTTTTACAGCCGCTCTGTAATAATAGATAGATTTTCTAAAATCGTTTTGAAAGCTACATAAACTGCCCAGGTTGTTGGTAGATTCTGCTATGCCATGTTTATCGCCGGCCTGCTCGCGTAATTTTAGCGCCTTGCTGTAATATTCTATGGCTTTAATTATATTGCCTTTGTTATCAGCTAAATATCCAATATTATTTAAAGCCGCCGCTTGATATATCAAATAAAAATTACCTGTTTTTCCTTTCTCGGCTAAAGCAAGCATGTATGTATTGTACTTAGGCCATAGGGTTTCATCATTACAATTTTCAATTAGGTTATATAATATTTCTAACCGTACAGAATCGTGCGTGGCTTTATGATAGAGTGGAAGTAAAGAATCGAGCAGGGCTTTATCAAGCGGGTGAAGCCTTTTATAGGTAACACCATCTACCAACAACCACATTTTATCTTTGGTTTGCGCGTAGGTGTTAAAACTTACACAAAAAACCAATAAATAAACCAATTTTAAAACCAGCTTCATGGTTTAAAGATAAAATAAGAATTGTAAATATAAAATTAGGCGGTGCTTTATTTAATTCCGCGCATTGAAGAGCTTACAATAATAAATTTTTACCTGTAAGATTTATTCAAAATTTGTTACGGAAATTAGTAGCGTTATGAATTATTAGCGGCAATAATTTCATAAGATCTAAGTCTTGCCGTATGCTCATAAACCGGTGTGGTTATCATCAACTCATTAACTTGGGTTACTTCTAAAAAATGTTGCATCTCTTGTTTTACTTTTTCGGGTCCACCTATAAAAGAATAGGTGATCATTTGTTGAAGTGCTGCTTCCTGCATGGGGTCTAAATTAAATTCGGAAGGATCAACAGGTAACCTTAATTTTTCTCGCTGGCCGGTAATAATACTTAGGTAAAGTCTTTTAAACGAAGTAGCAAGCTTTATAGCTTCCTTATCCGTATTGGCTGCAATGGCGCTAACGCAGGCCAGTGTGTAGGGTTGTTTTAATTGCGATGAGGGACGAAAATTTTGATGATATATAGCTAAAGCCTGGTGTAACTGTGCAGGGGCAAAATGACTGGCGAATGCGTAAGGCAAACCCAATGCAGCTGCCACATAGGCACTATCTATGCTTGAACCAAGTATCCATATTGGAATGTCTAGTCCTTCGCCGGGTATGGCACGTACAGGCAAGTTTTTGTTGGAAGAAGCTAAATATTTTTGAAGCTCCTGTATGTTTTCCTTAAAGGCTGAAGCCGCCCGTTGATCGCGCCTTAGGGCTAAAGCCGTTAGTTGGTCGGTGCCCGGCGCTCTGCCCAAGCCCATATCAATACGGGTAGGGTAAAGTGTTTCCAGAGTTCCAAATTGCTCGGCAACAATTAAGGGTGCATGGTTTGGCAGCATAATACCGCCCGAGCCTACACGCAAAGTAGTTGTTTTTGATGCTATGTATCCTATTAAAACTACAGTAGCAGAGCTGGCAACACCTTCCATGTTATGATGTTCGGCCAACCAATACCTGTTATATCCCCACTTTTCTACATGTTGTGCAAGATCGGCACTGTTATTAAACGCATCAGAGATTGATTTACCCTCTCTTACAATAGCCAAATCAAGTACCGAAATTTTGGTATCTGCTAATAATATTTTACTCATACTACTAATTACACAAATTTAATGCCGAGGCCTTAACGACATCATAATGTCGGTTAAAAATGAAATATAAAGCCAACAGCCTGCACAGAAATGCTTGAGCCTAATGAATTAATAAACCGCCGGAACGCCCAAATACATTACAGCTTAAAATGATATTGCCTATCTGTTACTTGTTGCCTGATATTACTATCTTTGCATGTATAAAATATGACATTTAAACGACACTTAATTACCGCTGCTTTGCCTTATGCAAACGGCCCTGTACACATTGGGCATTTAGCCGGATGTTATTTGCCCGCCGATATTTACGTGCGTTATTTGCGCAGTAAAGGCGAGGATGTAAAATTTATTTGCGGCAGCGATGAGCATGGTGTACCCATTACTATTAAAGCAAAAAAAGAAGGTATTACGCCGCAACAAGTGGTTGATAAATACCATAAAATAATGGGCGATTCTTTTAAAGAATTTGGCATTTCTTTCGATATCTTTTCGCGCACCTCCGGCAAAACACATCATCAAACCGCTTCAGATTTCTTTAAAAAATTATATGATAAGGGTTCTTTTACGGAACAAGTAACCGAACAATATTATGATGAAGAGGCCAAACAGTTTTTAGCGGATAGATACATTGTGGGTACGTGTCCAAAATGCGGAAACGAAAATGCTTATGGTGATCAGTGCGAAAAATGCGGCACTTCTTTATCGCCTATGGAATTGATAAACCCACACTCGATGTTATCGGGTTCTAAACCTATTAAAAAAGAAACTAAAAACTGGTTTTTACCGCTTGATAAATTATCTCCAAAAATAAAAGCTTACATAGAGCAGCATAAAGATTGGAAGCCAAATGTTTATGGGCAGTGTAAAAGCTGGTTAGATAGTGGAGACGGTTTGCAGCCGCGTGCCATGACCCGAGATTTAGATTGGGGCGTACCCGTTCCGGTTAAAGATGCCGAAGGAAAAGTGTTGTATGTTTGGTTTGATGCGCCTATTGGATATATTTCGGCCACAAAAGAACTTTTTGATTCTGTCTCCCTTGAGGGGAGAGCCGGAGAGGGGTGGGAAAAGTATTGGAAGGATAAAGATTCTCGTTTGATACATTTTATTGGCAAGGATAATATTGTTTTTCATTGTATTATTTTTCCAGCTATGTTAATGGAGCACGGCGAATTTATTTTGCCTGATAATGTACCCGCTAACGAATTTTTAAATTTAGAAGGCGATAAAATTTCTACCTCTCGCAATTGGGCAGTTTGGTTGCACGAATATTTATTGGAGTTTAAAAACAAGCAAGATGTTTTGCGTTATACGCTTTGCGCCAATGCACCCGAAACAAAAGATAACGATTTTACTTGGAAAGATTTTCAGGCAAAAAACAATAATGAACTGGTTGCTATTTTAGGAAACTTTGTAAACAGAACGTTAGTGCTTACACATAAATACTATGAAGGGCTGGTGCCGGAAGCTGTTGAATATACCAAGGAAGATATTTTAATACTGGAAGAAATTAGTAAAGTACCTGAGAAAATTTCTTCTTCGTTAGATCAATTTAGATTTAGAGAGGCACTTAACGAGTTAATGAACTTGGCGCGCATTGGCAATAAATATTTAGCAGATGCCGAACCATGGAAATTAATTAAGACAGATGAGAAGCGGGTAAAAACTATCATTAACGTATCGCTGCAAATTACAGCTAACCTGGCTATTTTATGCGAACCTTTTCTACCGTTTACCTCAAAAAAATTATTTGAAATGTTAAACATTAATCCTATAAAATGGAATGGCGCTAAGCATACAAGTAATATGCATGCCGGACATAAAATAAATAAAGACGAACTTTTATTTAGCAAAGTAGAAGACGAAGATGTAACTAAACAAGTTTTAAAATTACAGCATTCTAAAGAAATGAACGAGCAAAACGTTGCGCCTGCGCAAATCGTTGAAGCAAAATCGCAAATAACTTTTGATGATTTTGAGAAAATGGATATTCGCATTGGTACTGTTTTAGAAGCCGAAAAAATAAAAGGTGCTGACAAACTTTTAAAATTAAAAATAGATACCGGAATTGATGTGCGTACAGTTGTAAGCGGTATTGCCTTGCATTACACACCAGAGGAAATGCTGAACAAGCAAGTTAGTATTTTGGTGAACTTAGCACCACGCAAAATTAAAGGCATTGAAAGCAATGGCATGATCTTAATGGCAGAGAATAATAAAGGCGAGTTGAGTTTAGTATCTCCTTCAAAAGAAAACACCAATAACGGAAGTACAGTAAAATAATGTTTTAAATTTCCATATGATTAAATAGATGTTTTTAATAAAATTTTTTAATTCAGCCATCTTTTTAATTTTCTATAATCCCTCACTTTAATGTATCCGGAAAGGGACTCGAACCCTCACGCCTTGCGGCATACGCACCTCAAGCGTACTTGTATACCAATTTCAACATCCGGATATTCATAATAAAGAACTCATACAAAGATGCGTTTTTAAAACAAACCGCATCTTTATAAAAACAAAAAACCGTTCCTTTTACAAGAAACGGCTTTTATAAATTAAACTATACTTATTTTTTAGCAGCCGGTTTTGCAGCAGCGGCCGCAGTAGGTGCAGCAGCTTTAGCAGCAGGCGCAGCAGCTTTAGGTTCTTCAACCACGTTACGCGACATGGCCACACCAACAACACTAATGTTTTTTGGGTTTAAAACTTCAACGCCTTCAATTTTTACATCTCCAACCGAAATACTTTTACCTATTCCTAAAGTTTCAATGTTTAAATCAATTTGCCCCGGTAATTTATCAGCCATACCTTTAACTTTTAACATACGTTGTTTAAAGTTAAGTTTTCCACCAGCTTTAACACCTTCACTTTGTCCGTGTAATTTCACAGGCACATTCATTGTTATAGCTTTACCATCTAATATTTCTAAAAAATCAACGTGAAGTAATTTGTCGGTAATTTTATGGTATTGGGCTTCTTGTAAAATTGCTTTTGTTTTTTTACCGTTAATATCAATTTCAATAAAACAAACTTCCGGCGTGTAAATAATATGCCTAAAAGCTGTTTCATCTGCACTAAAATGCGTTTGTTCTTTACCGCCATAAAGTATGCATGGTACCTTACCTGTGTTACGCAACAACGTTGCGTTTACTTTTCCTACGTTCGCTCTTGGCGAACCGCTCAATGTTACTACTTTCATTTTGTTTTTATTTAATGGTTTTTAATTGTAAAATGCAGTCGCTCTCGCTTGTGTCATTTTTTTTTATTTGTGAGTGTTTCAAAAGTCCCGCTTACTTTTTACGCACCCTGTTTATTTATTTTGCGGGTTTAATTTCTTTGGGCGTGCCGGTTGGATTATTCATTCGTTTTTAATTTTTTTAAAAAGGAATTCATGAATGCTGAAAAAGCATTTCAACCGTCGGGCTTTTTGCAGTAAAGCTTTTTCGGTTACAAAAAAGGCTTTCTTGCTACAATCCCTCACGCAATTATTACACAATAAAATGAGAACTAATAGATTCTAAATGTTCAATATTATAAATTACTTTGGCAAATAAATCTGCTACCGATATTACTTTAATTTTTCCAATGCTCTTGTTTTGAGGAATAGTATCTGTTACAATTAATTCAGTCAATTTAGAGTTTTCAATATTTTCAATCGCTTTGCCAGATAATACACCATGTGTACAAACCGCACGTACACTAAGCGCACCGCGTTCCATCATCATATCAGCAGCTTTGCAAAGCGTGCCGCCGGTATCAATTAAATCATCAACCAAAACCACATTACGGCCTTCAATTTCTCCAATAGCCGTCATATGATCTATTACATTAGCTTTTGTACGCTGTTTGTAGCAAATAACCATATCGCATTTTAAATATTTTGCATAAGCATTTGCGCGTTTGCTACCGCCCATATCAGGTGCAGCAATGGTTAAATTTGGTAAGTTTAATGCCTGAATGTGCGGCATAAATAGGGTAGAAGCGTATAAATGATCAACCGGAACATCGAAAAAACCTTGTATTTGATCGGCGTGCAAATCCATTGTCATAACGCGGGTAGCACCGGCAACTGCTAACATATCGGCCACTAATTTAGCGCCAATAGCAACACGAGGTTGGTCTTTTCTATCCTGACGAGCATAGCCAAAATAAGGAAGTACGGCAACAATTTCGCTAGCAGAGGCGCGTTTTGCGGCATCAATTAAAAGTAAAAGTTCCATTAAATTTTCGGCAGGTGGCATGGTAGATTGTATTAAAAATACTTTCTGTCCGCGTACACTTTCCTCAAACGAAATTTGAATTTCGCCGTCGCTAAAGCGTATAAGCTTTACCGCACCTAATGTGGAGCCATAAGAAGCCGCTATTTTTTCGGCTACTTGCTTGGATGCGCTTCCTGCAAAAAATTTTACTTTAGATTCCATAGTTAAGGGGTTGCGAAGTTAATTAATTTAAGGAATAATACAAGCCAGAATTTTTATAATGTACATTGTATTTTGCATCAAGCCTTCCTATCAAGATACAACAGAAAAAAGGTTTTGTATTTGCGTTAGGGATGCAGGCAGAAAGCCTTTTTTGAAATGCTTTTTCAGCATTTCAGCGAAGTAAATATAAAACTAAAACAATGAGCTAATTAAAAAGCTTTACGCCGGGCAGCCCGACGGTTGTAATCAACCGGAACGCCCAATTCGCTTATTTATAGAGCCACTCTTCGGGGTTAAGTATTTTTTGTCCTTTCCAAATTTGGAAATTTATAACGTTTCGGTTTTCATCATCGTTAAAGGAAATGCTGCCAATATTTTGTTTTAAGGCTATTTTATCGCCTGATTTTACAAGCACTTCTTCCAAATTTGAGTAAACGCTTAAATAATCTCCGTGCCTAATAATGACAATTTTACCGATGCCGGGTACGGTGGTAACCCCGGTAACCACGCCTTCAAAAACCGCGCGTGCGTGTTGGCCTTTTGCTGCCGCAATTTCTACGCCGTTATTGTTTATCATAAAGCCTTTTATGGTTGGATGCTCTTGCTCACCAAAACCAATGGTTATTACGCCTTTTGCAACAGGCCAAGGTAATTTACCACGGTTTGAAGAAAAATCTGTTGAGAGTTGCTCAGCTTCTTTTGTCTCGGCAATTTCTGCAGCTTCTGCTTTTTCATCCGCTTTAATTTCTGCATCTAATTTTTTAGCGTTAGTTGCAGAGGTTTTGCTTTTCTTTTCTTTAACCTTAGCTGCTCGTTCTTCTTTCTTTTTTGCTAAGGCTAAAGCATGTCGCTTTTCTTCTTCCTGCTGACGTTTTATTTCTTCTTGAATGAGTTTTTTTATGGCTGCGTTTAAATTTTCTATTTCGCTTTTCTTTTTATCTAATTCTGTTTTTAGCTGTTTTTCAGTTTGTTGCAGACTTGATAAGGTAGTTTCCTGATCGGTTTTTTCATTGGCAAGATTTAATTTTTCTGATTCCTCGGAAGTTAATAATTGCCGTTTTTCTGCTTTTCGGTTGTTTAGCTCCGTGTTTTTGGCGGTTATTTCTGTTTGTGTCTCATTAATTTCTGCCGCTTTTTTCTTTCGAAATTCGGCAATTTGTTGCGTGTATTTGTACCGTTGATAAGCTTGGTTAAAGCTATCAGCGGCAAATAAAAACATGAGTTTGCTATAGGCATCGCTGTTTCTGTAATCAAAATAAACCATGGCGGCATAATCTTTTTTTAATTTATCCAATGTGGCATTTAAGTTTTTTATAGAGATCTGGTTTTCGTTTATTTGTTTATTTATAAGGTGTATTTCTGAATTGATGGTGCCTATCAGTTCTTCGCGCACGGCAATTTTTTTATTTAAAATAGCTACTTGGTTCATCGATAATTTTTTACTGCTTTTAGTTTCATGCAGCAAATCATTAATGGTATTTATCTCTTCCTTCAGTTTTTTCTTCTTTGTCTCAAGATCTTTCTTATTATTTTTTTGTGCAAAAGTTTGCGGCACAACTGCTACAAGTAATAAAAAAGTTAGCAATAAGGCCAGCTTATTTTTTAAACTGAATACGCTCATAGCTGGATGGAATTTTGAATGGAAAGCTTTGTTGCTCGTTGATGATTATTTTACTGTATTCAATTTCTGCTTTTATATTTTTTTCTGCTGTTATATTGTAAACCAATTTAAACGGGGCAAGGTATTTATCTACCGGTTTAAAATTACTGTAAGTGGCGTTAAACTTTCTATTTGTATGTATATCGGTAAAATCGAGTGTAATTATTTTAAAAGTTACCGGATCTAAGTAAATAGTTTGATAAGAATCTTCGGCAGGTTCTTGTCCGCTTGTAATTTTTTTAAGATGATGTTTACGTATGGTGCTTAAAAAGTACTGACAAGTATTCCTGTCGCGTCCGGGTTTTAATTTGCTGTCATCATCTTGAAAAGCAGCACTGTTGCCAACCAATAAAGCTTGTAGCATATCATAATCCAAATCGGCATGAAGCATTTGATTGATATACGAGTAATCTCCTGTAAAATATTTTTTCTCTGTTAACCCTAATGTAAATTTTACACTATCTTTTGTTATCAATACTCGGGCGGCATCAATACCTAATTTTGAAATGGATAACCAGATTACGCTATCTTTTCTGCATCTTACCGATACATTAAAAGATCTTTCATCACTATCTATGGTTAACTGGCAGTTAAATTTAGCGTAAGCGTATATAAAATCAAGCTCGCTATCATACATTCGTTTGCTTAGCGCTTTACCAGTTTTAAATTCCATGCGGCATTTTTCTACCGTTGTATCAACAATGGTAACCATATTTTGCTTAGCTAAATTCTTTTTACTTTTGCAGGAGAAAGCCCCTAGCATTATTGATATTGCTGCAAAAACAATTTTAAATAAAGTATGTTTAAAAACCCTATTCATTATTCGTGCAATTTTTTATCAGCAATTTTTTTGCTCAACATATCAGAATTGCCTCCTAATTCTTTTGCTTTTTTCCAATTTTCAACCGCTTTTTCAGATTCATTTAATTTGTATAATATATCACCGTAATGTTCTACAATGGCGGGACGATTAAACCCGCCGCGGTCAAATGCTTTTTCCAAATATTTCTTTGCTTCTTCATATTTCTGTTCCTGGTATAATATCCATCCATACGTATCTAAATAATTTACGTTGTTGGGTGTAAGCTCTAATGAATGTTTAGACATTTTTTCTGCTTGTTCTAATTTAGCTTTTCTTAAAGAAAGATAATAAGCAAAATTGTTTAATATACCGGCGTTATCAGGGTCTAATTCTATGGCTTGGTCAAATTCTGCATCAGATTTTTTATATTCTTTCAATGTATTATATATATCGCCTAGGTTAGAAGCAAATTCAACTGATAAAGGCACATCTTCAAACACAAATTGCTTGCCTTCTTTTAAAGGCTGAATTGCTTTTTGATATTGTTTTAATTGTTTATAGCCAATACCGTTTAAATAATAGGGGGCAGGTTGTTCAGGAAAAAGATCCATAACTTCTGCGCTATGTTTTATAAGACTGTCGTAAGCGTGCATTTCGGTTTCACATACTAATAACTTGTTCCAAACACCATATTTACTTTTATCGTATTGTAAAACTTTTTTAAGTTCTGCCACTGTTTCGGTATATTTTCTGTCCCTGTATAAAAATTCAGCATACATGGTGTGGGCTTTACCATTTGCGGGATACTGCGTTACCAATAAATTACAAAGTTCGTAAGCTTGTGCTACAAGTTTTTTAGTAGTTTCTGAAACGGGTTCTTTATCGTTATAGGTGGTAATTTCGTAATAGGAGGTTACAATTTTTAGCTTATTTTCAATATCAAGGTCTTCACTAAAAAATGCCTTTTTTAATTCTCTGTAAAAATCTTCATCTTTATGTTGTTGTCTGTAATAATCCGCAATGGCAAGATGTATATAAGGGTTTAATGAATCGGTTTTTAAAATATTAGTATAAGTTTCCAAGGCTTTTTCAGGTTTATTTTGTTGTTGATACAGATCAGCTAAATACGTATAATAACGTGTATCGTTTGGATTACCGGTGATTAGTTTTTTTAATTCAGTTTCCGCTTCATTCCACTTCTTCAACTGCGTATATAATTTTATTTTCTGTAAAGAAACATCATCCTCGGTACCGGGTATTTGTTGCGCTCTTGTATATGTTTGTATGGCTTTATCTGTTTTACCGGCATAAATATATTCACCTGCCAATCCCTGGTAAAAATCTGTTCTATATGGATATTTTTTTATCAGGATTTCGTAACGCGCCGCCGCATCTAAGTATAAATGTTTATTATGCAGACATTCTATATAAAGTATGTTGTACCATTCATTCTTTTCATCTGATAAGGCGGCTGTTTTCGCGCAATTTAAAGCATCCTCATAATTGCCGGTATATCTATAAATATTAGCGATTTCAAAATTAGCGGCAGCGTTGTTTGGATCTATTTTTAAACACTCTTTAAAAAGATTTAAGGCAATCTCGGTATTGCCTTTTATTTTTTCGATGCAGGCATCATAAAAATAATTTTTAAGTTTAAACGCATCATCAATTTCTTTTTGTGAAAGAGATTTTTTGCTGGAATTAACAGGAGCAACAATTGTATTTTTTTTTGACGAACAAGAAATCATAACAAGCAAAAGGCTTGTTATAAAAAATAAAAATATGAGTTTTAATTTATGCAAGTTATTTTAAAATAGTATAATCTCCTATGCTAATATCTAACGCAGCGCCATGTATTTCAGAATGATTACCTATCATAGAATTTGTAACCGAAGCCGAATTTATTTTACTGTTTTGCTGTACGATAGTGTTTTTTAAAATACTATGGGTAACCTTACTGCCCGAGCCTATAGATACATGCGGCCCAATGACAGAATTGGTAATAACCACATCATCGCCAATATAACAGGGCTCTATTATACTTGAATTTTCTATTTTTGCGGATGAGCAACGCAGATGGGCTTTGCCTTTATCATACTCTAATACACGTTGATTAGTAAAAACGGTTGCTTCTTTATTACCGCAATCAAGCCACTCACTTACTTTGCCGGGAATAAATTTTGTGCCCTTGCTTTTCATGTTCTCTAACGCATTGGTTAGCTGAAACTCCCCTTTATCTTTAATATCATTATCTATCAGGTATTGAATTTCTTTTTTAAGATATTCTCCATCTTTAAAATAATAAATTCCAATAATGGCTAAGTCGGATATAAACTGCTGCGGCTTCTCAATAAAATCAGTTATAAAACCTTCTTTATTTAATTTTACCACACCAAATTGCCTTGGGTCTTCAATACTTTGCACCCATATGGCGCCATCATTATTGGTATCCATTACAAAATCGGCTTTAAAAAGAGTATCTGCAAAAGCAACCACTGTTTTGCCTGTAAGAGCTGGTGCGGCGCACATAACCGCGTGAGCCGTACCCAAAGCTTCTTCCTGATAGTAGATAACGCCTTTAGCGCCTTGCGATGCGGCAATTTCTATCAATTTTTTTTCGGTCTCTTTTCCAAAAAGAGGAGAAATAATAAAGGCAATTTCATTTATTTTTTCGCCGCAAACTTTAGTAATATCTTCTACAAGCCTTTGTACAATTGGTTTTCCGCCAACGGGTAATAAAGGTTTTGGCACTGTTAATGTGTGCGGGCGCATACGTTTGCCCATGCCGGCCATAGGTATAATAATATTCATAAACTCTGTTTTAGTATGATGCAGCTAAGATAATAATTACAATTAGATGTGCGTGTTTGCCGCGTTATTACTTTATAACAAGGCTTCGTTTATAAGCCCAAAAATTTTTTAATATTTACGCATCGTTAATATAGGTAAGAAATAAATAATGAACATACGTAAAATAAAAAGCCTCCGCCAAAAATTGACGAAGGCTTTTTTTATTGACTATTTTATATTAATTATTTCCTTTTGTTACCTCAACCACGTTAGGATTGTTATGATGAACCATCATATATAACTGAGTAATAGTAGCTTCAAAACTTAAGCTAAGAGTTACGTTATTACCGGTGCTATTTTGTGAACCTGAAACCATAACTCCATTTATAGGAAGGCTACCTGTAAACATTTTAGTACTTGTGTTATAAGTAAGGTTGGTAATAGTGGTATTAAAATTACTTAAAGAAAAATCAAACTCTTTATTTGCACCTAAAGATTTTGTGAAGGAAAGATTAACACCTAAAAAACCTGTTTGAGAAGTTGGAGAAGTGGTATTAATTGAAAGTTGAGCCTGGTTTTTTCCAAAAATATCAGTTGAACGTGTAATTAAGAATCTATAAGATGTAGCACTGGTGCTATCTAAGGTTCCGGATGGAGAACCATAATAGTTATTAAAATTAAAAGATTCATTAAATGCTGTTCCATCTTGGCGTGTACCTGCAATGTTACCTTTAATAAACCCATCAGAAGATGCTGGTATATACCCGTTTGTACCTGGCGCTCCTGTAGCACCTGTATCACCTTTTTTACAACCTGTAACTAATAAAGACATGGCTACTATACCTGTAGCTAAGGTTTTAATCATAATTGCTTTCATATTGTGTTTTTTTGGCTTACTCACTTTAAGGCTTTTGGGCAAACTCCTTTTATAATTTTAAAAAGTAAGTAATTAGTAGCATCCGTATTTCTTAAAAAATTATAAATTATACGCATCTTATTTAAAAGACTGTTAGATTTTTTCGATAAGAATGATGGAATTTTAATGTCTTTCTTCTTTAGCAAAAGCCTGAAGCAGATCATCGGTTATGCCTGTATTTGAATATCCGCCATCATGAAACAAATTTTGCATGGTTACCATTTTAGTATTATCACTAAAAAGGCTAACACAATAATCTGCGCAAGCATCAGCACTTGCGTTTCCTAATGGAGAATTTAGTTGCGCAAAATCATAAAAATCGCCAAAACCTTTAATACCACCACCTGCCGTGGTTTTAGTAGGCGATTGAGATATGCTGTTTACACGCACTTTACGGTATTTACCATAATGATACCCGTAACTACGCACAATAGATTCTAACATAGCTTTTGCTTCGGCCATATCGGTATAAAAAGAATACGTGCGTTGCGCGGCAATGTATGATAAAGCAACTACGCTGCCCCATTCGCTCATAGCATCTAATTTATAAGCAACACTTAACATACGGTGCAACGAAAGTGCTGAAACATCTAATGTTTTATGATAAAAATCATAATTAAGATCGGTATAAGGAAGATTCTTTCTTATGTTAGTGCTCATGCCAATAGCATGTAAAACAAAATCTATCTTACCGCCTAAAACCTCCTGAGATTGCGTAAATAGATTAGTAAGTTCATCCATATTGGTAGCATCTGCCGGAATAATTTCGCTGCGGGTTTGCTCGGCCAGTTTTTTTATTTCGCCCATACGCATAGCAATTGGCGCGTTGGTTAGTACAAAGGTGGCACCTTGTTCATGCGCTTTTAAAGCGGTTTTCCAGGCTAAGGAGTTTTCATCTAAAGCCCCGGTAATTATGCCTCTTTTGCCTTGTAACAAATTATTTGTCATAGTTTTTTGTATTAAAAGTACGGCAAAAATACATATTTTAAATGAAGTGTTTATGCCTAAAAAATAATGCTAATTATATATTTTCTTGATTATATTTGCGACGTATGAAATTCAAAAACATATTTATACAAATAGGATTAAGTCTACTACTGTTACTTGGTTGCACATCAAATAAAAACAATGATGATGAAACCCTTGCAGAAACTACCGAAACTACCAAAGCCATTGAAGAGCAAAAAATAAACGCACAAAATGTTTTTAATTCAATACCGGGTCCTGATGAATTAGCTGAACTAGTTAACCAAACAGGCCTTGATTATGATGGTGCTTTATTGAACGACCCTCAAAACCTAAATAAATATACAACTGATGATGCCCGTGCTATTAATTTAGGCGTTTACGGTGGCGATATGGTTTATGCCAACGTATATGAGCAAACACAAGAAAGTATGTTATTCTTAAAATGTTTAAATACGCTTTGTAGAAGTTTAGGTATTACCAATGCGTTTGATGATAAAACAGCCGATAGGTTACAAAATAATAAAGAAAATAAAGATTCTCTTTTAACTATTGTATCTCAATCTTTTAATAGAGCTGATGCTTTTTTACGAGAGAATCAGCGTCATGGTACTTCAGCGTTAATGGTTGCGGGCGGTTGGATAGAAGGCCTATATCTTTCGGGTAAAGTTGCCGAGAGATCTAAGAACAAAAGGATGGTTCAAAAAATGAGTCAGCAAAAAAAATCTTTAAACGATTTAATTGAATTAATTGCTAATGGTAAAGTAGCAGGCGCAACATTTGTTTTAGAGGGCTTGAACGACCTTAAAACATCTTACGATAAAATACCTGAAGGAACAACCATGACTGATGAAGTGTTTGCTGAGATAAATACAAAAGTCTTTGCGCTTCGTGCCAAAATGATCTCTTTTTAATTTAAATTTTTTTGTCCATTCTAATACTAAAACCGGGTGAATTGCATATTTGGCAGTACAAGGTTGAGATTAAAAATTATCATTCCGAAAAAACAGATCCAATTCTTTCGTTTGAAGAAAAAGAAAAATACCTTCGTTTTATAAATGAATCAGATAAGGTAAAATATATCTGTAATCATGTTTTTTTAAGAAAAGTATTAGCTAATTATTTAAATCTTTCTCCTAAAGAAATTAAATTTTCTTATACCACATTTGGAAAGCCATATATTAAAAACACGAATTTATTTTTCAATCTTTCGCATAGAAGAGAGTATGGTTTGCTGGCCATTTCAAAAGATAATGAAGTTGGGGTAGATATTGAATACATGAAAGATCTGCAAGATGTAGATACGTTCTTAGACTATTCTTTTTCGGCAGAAGAAAAAGCTATGATCTTTGCAAATAATAAATTAAACAAAGAAACTTTATTCACATTTTGGGCATTTAAAGAAGCTTTTATAAAAGCCACTGGCACTGGTTTAAGTATCGATATCAGTAAAATTAATTTAGCTGATTTTTATAATAATGAAACGATTTCCTTCGAATATGATAACAATGCTATTTGGACTTTAAAACGCTTGCACGCCGAAGAAGGTTACAAGGCTGCCTTTGCCATTAAAGGAAAAGTTGATGAAGTGGTACGGTTTGATTTTTAACTTAATGCTGCTCAAAAAATAAAGGATTTCCATCCGGATCGAGCAATAAAAAATGTGCTGGGCCTTTAGCGTTTTCTTTAGCTTCCAACACAAAAGACACATCGTTGTCTTTCAAGTATTTTTGCAGAGTCATAATATCCTGCGGACTAAAGGTTATTGTATTACGTGGTATAATACCTTCATACAAGCCCACTACCAATAAGCCATTACGCATAATAAGGTACTTGCGTTGAAGGTTGCTAAAACGATCATCAACTACAAAGCCAAGCTTCATATAAAACTCTTTCGAAATTTTAAGGTCTTTTACATTTAACGCAATATGGTGCTGTCCAAGTTCCATTACTGTAAATATATGTTAATTTATAAAACAGCGCAACTTAATTTTCAGTACTGTGCAAAACAGATGATTTAGCCTTTTCTTTCAATAGAGCTATATCTAAAACCTGGTGCATGTGCGTTACGTAATGTATAGTTAAACCTTTAAGGTAATCAGTATTTATATCATCAACATCTTTGCGGTTTTCTTCGCATAAAATAATTTCTTTAATGCCTGCGCGTTTAGCTGCTAATAATTTTTCTTTTAATCCGCCAATGGCAAGCACTCTACCGCGTAGGGTTATTTCCCCTGTCATGGCTAAGTTTTTACGCACTTTACGTTTTGTAAAAGCAGATGCTAAACTTGTTAACATAGCAATACCTGCGGATGGGCCGTCTTTTGGTGTGCCCCCTTCAGGCACATGTATATGTATGTTTTTTCCTTTAAAAGTTTCAGCGGTCGCGTCAATAATTTGTGGGTGCGCTTTTAAAAATTCCAAAGCAATAACAGCACTCTCTTTCATAACATCCCCTAAATTACCGGTTAAGGTAAGTTTTTGTTCAGATCCTTCAGATAGGCTTGTTTCAATAAATAAAATATCGCCGCCCATCTGCGTCCATGCCAGCCCAGTAACAACACCGGGCACATCATTGCCTTGATATTTATCTTTGCTGTGAGCAGGACCAAGTATTTTTAGCAGATTTTCTTCGTTAACTTTAGTAAGAATTTTTTTATTACTGGCAATTTCTTTAGCGGTAAAACGGGCAATTTTAGAGATGCGTTTTTCTAACGAACGAACACCGCTTTCACGTGTATAATCTTCAATAATTTTATCTAATACTTTATCAGATATTTTTAGTTGAGATTTTTTTAAGCCCGTATCTTCGGTTACTTTAGGAAGAATATGTTTTTGGGCAATCTGGATTTTTTCTTCGGTAGTATAACCATTCATTTCAATAATTTCCATTCTATCGCGTAAAGCCGGCTGAATTGTATTTAATGAATTTGCTGTTGCGATGAAAAGCACTTTACTAAGATCGTAATCAAGCTCTAAATAGTTATCGTAAAAGGTAGAGTTTTGTTCAGGGTCAAGCACTTCAAGCAAAGCCGATGAAGGATCGCCATGGTAATCAGAACCCATTTTATCTATTTCATCCAACACAAAAACTGGGTTAGACGATTGCACTTTTTTTATGTTCTGCAAAACACGGCCGGGCATAGCGCCAATGTATGTTTTACGATGACCACGAATTTCGCTTTCATCTTTCAATCCACCCAAACTCATGCGCACATATTTTCTGCCAAGTGCTTTAGCTATACTTTTTCCTAAAGAAGTTTTACCCACACCCGGAGGGCCGTATAAGCACAGAATGGGCGATTTTAAATTTCCTTTTAGTTTAATAACAGCAAGATGTTCTAAAATACGTTCTTTAACTTTATCCAAACCATGATGGTCTTCATTTAAAATTTGTTCTGCATTTTTTAAATTGAAATTATCTGCGGTGCATTCATTCCAAGGTAAATCGAGTAAAAGTTCTAAATAGTTTGATTGAATAGCGTACTCAGCCGCGTTAGGATTCATGCGTTGAAGTTTGGAAACCTGTTTTTCAAAAACTTCCTGCACTTCTTTTGCCCATTTTTTATTTTTTGCTTTTTCTTTAAACTCTACAATTTCCTGCTCGTGCTGGTTGCCGCCTAATTCTTCCTGTATGGTTTTTATCTGCTGATTTAAAAAGTATTCGCGTTGTTGTTTATCAAGATCAGTTCTTACTTTATTTTGAATTTCGTTTTTTAGTTGTAGCATTTGCAACTCTGATGTAAGGTTTTTAAGTACTAAGGTTGCACGTTCGGTAAGATCTGGCTGTTCTAACATTTTTTGTTTCTCTAAAGAAGAAACGTTGGCGTGCGATGAAATAAAATTTATCAAAAAAGAAGCGCTCTCAATATTGTTGATGGCAAAAGCTGCTTCACTTGGCATTTGAGGCGATTGCTTGATGATTTGCGTTGACAGATCTTTTAAAGAAGATACTAGTGCAGAAAATTCTTTATTATTTTTTACAGGTATTGTTTCTTCAAATGGAATAACCTTGGCTTTAAAATAAGGTTCGTTCTGCGTAAATTCTCCTGTTTTAAAACGCTTTTTACCTTGTAGAATTACGGTGGTACTGCCATCGGGCATGCGCAATTGTTTAATGATGTGCGCAATGGTTCCCACCTCGTTCAAGTCTTCTGGTTTGGGTTCTTCAATAGCATCATTTTTTTGAGAAACTACACCAATAATTTTACTTCCTTTATAGGCATCGCGTATAAGTTGGATAGATTTATCTCTGCCAACGGTGATAGGAATAACCACACCCGGAAATAAAACGGTATTGCGCAAAGGAAGTATAAAAACAGATTCAGGTAGTTTTTCGTTGTTCATATGGTCTTCATCTTCCTGCGAAAGCAAGGGGATAAACTCAGCATCTTCATCGTTAATATTATTGAAACGTATATCGTTGAATAGATCGGTCATTTTTAATAATTTACTTTAGTAATGTTAAAAACTATGCCATATAGCCAAATTTGCCAAAATGACGTTATTGCGGCTGTGTTATTTTAGAATAAATAGTAGTGTTAGCCGCATCTACTGTACTTAAAAGTTGTATTAGTTGATTTTTTTCTTCATTATTGGTAGACCCCTGAAACAAGTTTACAATTTCACCATTTTTTGCTTCAAAAAAAGTTTGCACGTTATAGGAGCCCGGCCTGTTTTTAGATACTTCATTAATATTGCTAAGCGCTTGGTAAACTGTTGCACGTGCGGCATCTAAATTATCGTACATCATATCTAAACCTTTGCGGTGATATGTGTACATAGTTTCTCGTAAAGGCTGAAACATAGAGTTCATCAAATTATCAATATAAACGTACCTGTTCTTTAAACCATTGTCAGAATATTGCCAACCTGTTTCGGATGCACCCTGCGCGTTGTTTACAATGGTTTGGGCATTTTTCCAATACTCGGTGCCACCTAATAAAGAAAAACTGTCATAATCTGTAGCAATAATTACGTATGCGTAAAAGGCTAAAATAGAGGTTAAATTATTATCGAAAGACTGTAAACTAAAAATCATTGGCTGCCCCATATTATAGTTAAATTGAAAAAACTTATCCTGCATATCTATTAAAGGAGTGTTATACCCGGCCTTAAACACGGGGCGGCGAGATAGCACTTGTATAGTGGCTTGATAATTACCGCTTTGCAAATCGGCAGATACGTTAATCGTAACCTCACAATCAATTTTTTCGTTTATTTCAAACTTATCTTTTGTAAAACGATAATTATTCATAAAATCATTTACCTGAACCTGCAACGCGGCAAAAACTCTTTGATTATCTGCACCGGATAGTTGGGCCGAGGTAACTAAAACCTGGCAATTTAATTCTTGCGAAAAAGAAATGTTAGTAGAAAACAGCAAACAACCAATACAAATATTTTGAATGATCTTTTTCATTTATTTCTTTAAATAATCTAACGTAAAATTAAGAATATCTTTGGCAACTTCTTCTTTGGTTTTTAAATTATATTGGGTTGTTTTTCCACGATTATCAATAATGGTGATTTTATTGGTATCGGTAGCAAAACCAGCACCCTTATCTTGTAAAGAGTTGGCTACAATAAAATTTAAGTTTTTAGCGGCAATTTTTTTCTTAGCGTAATCAATTACATTTTCTGTTTCAAGCGCAAATCCAATTAAACATTGCTGTTTTTTTTGTTTGCCTAATTCGGCTAAAATATCGATGGTTTTGGTAAGGTTTAGCTGCAACTCAACCTCTTTCTTTTTTATTTTTTGCGGACTATATTCAACTACTTTATAATCAGCAACAGCTGCTGACATAATGGCAATATCAGATATTTTAAACAACTCAGTACAATGCACCAACATTTCATTAGATGATTCTACGCGAATACATCTAACATTTGCATTTGGAGATAGATGAGAAGGACCTAACACCAATGTAACATCTGCTCCTTCGTTAGCAAACGTATTTGCCAAAGCAATACCCATTTTGCCGCTTGAACGATTGCCAATAAAACGAACCGGATCTATTTCTTCGTAAGTAGGACCTGCGCTTATTAAAACTTTTTTGCCTTTAAGAGAACCAAAAGTTTCCAATTCTTTTTCTAAAAATAAAACAATGTTTTCAGGTTCGGCCATTCTTCCTTCGCCATGTAAACCACTAGCTAATTCGCCGGTTTCAGGTGGAATGATGATATTTCCGTAAGAAGTAATTTTGCTGATATTATTTTGCGATGCCGGATGATGATACATATCTACATCCATTGCAGGCGCTACATACACTTTACATCTTGCCGAAAGATAAGTTGCCAACAATAAATTATCGCATAGGCCGGTAGCCATTTTTGCCAATGTATTTGCCGTACAGGGCGCAATTACAAAAGCATCTGCCCAGAGGGCTAAATGTACGTGGTTATTCCACACTTTTTCTGATGTAAAAAAATCAATTTCAACTTTATTTTTAGATAATACAGAAAAGGTTTCAACACTAACAAATGTTTGTGCATCCGGCGTTATAATAACTTTTACATCGGCGCCTTTCTTAATTAATAAACGTACTAAGGTAGCGGCTTTGTAGGCTGCTATGCCGGCTGTTACACCTAAAAGTATTTTTTTTCCGTTTAGCATAAAAAGAAAAGGCAGCGTGCTATATGCCTACTGCCTTTAATAACGTGCAAATTAAAAATTATTGTCCTTTTTCTTCGGTTGGTTTGCGATAATGAATTTTTTCATCCAAAAATTCTTGTATGGCAATTAAAGTTGGTTTTGGTAATTTTTCGTAAAATTTGGAAACTTCAATTTGTTCGCGGTTTTCAAATATCTCTTCCAAATTATCAGAATGAGAGCTAAATTCTTCTAACTTTTCGTGTAGTTCTTCGCGCATTTGCAAAGCAATTTGGTTAGCACGGCGACTAATAATAGTAACGGCTTCATAAATGTTACCGGTTTTTTCATCAAACTGACGAATATCGCGTGTAACGGTAGTGGGGTCTGCTTTTACGTTTTTAAAATCCATGTTATTTTAGTTTAAAGTGTTCTATTTTTAATTTTTCACAATCTTTATAAGTAGTTTCTGCTTGTGCCAAAAATTTACTAGTGGGGTACAAATCTACAAATTTTAAGTAATTTATCATAGCTTTTTCTAAACGATCTATTTTTTTTGTTTCTATGCTGTTTTTAGCCAATAAATAGTAAGATTGTATAATAAGGTAAAGCATTTCATCATTGTGTGGCGATTCGGCAAAATCTTTAATAAAATTCTCGCAAGCGGGAGTGGCTGCTTTCCAATCGTCTCTAAAAAAATATCCTTTAGCAATATCATAGGCTTTGCGCTCTAATTTAAAGCGCAATTTATCTACCAAAATATTACAGGTATCAACACGCTTGCTTTCGGGATATTCATTCAAAAAATTTTGCATTTCTTGTATGGCATTTTTAGTATCGCTTTGATCTAAGCTGTATTTTGGCGAGCTTAAATAATAGCAATAAGCATTCATAAAGGCACATTCTTCGGCATGCTCGCTATTAGGAAACGTTCTTACAAAGGTACGAAAGTGAAAACCCGCCAGCGCATAATCCGTTAAATAATAATGGCAATAAGAATAATAAAAATACACCTGTTCAGCTCGGTCGGTTCCTTTAAAAACGGGTATAAGCTCTTCAAACAGCGTTTGCGCCGATGTGTAATTTGTTTTGTTGTAATATTCTACAGCTTTAGTATATTTAAGCTCATAATCAGAGCTTTTTAAAATTTTATTGAAATTACCGCAGGCGAAAAAAGAAACACATAAAGATGTTAAAAGAATATATTTAAAGATATTACGTTTCATTAATAAGTTGGCAAAGTTACTAAAATGCAAGATATAACCATACACCTTTTAAAAGGCTTTTGCGGCCTGTTTTTTGGCGATAATCCCCAAAGGGCTATAACTATTTTTGCAGATCCTAATGAAATTGAAGAGTTGGTGGACGAAATTTTAGGCGAAAAAAGTACGGTGTATCATTATTGGGATCTGGGTTTTTCGCTTTTTTTTAAGAACGATGTAAGCAAAGGCCTTCACTGCGTAGAAGTTGATAATAAAGACGCCATTCTGTTGGGCGAAAAAATATATTTATTATCCGAAGAAGAAATCAAGGCTTTGTTTAAAAAAAATGCTTTCCCGCTAAGCGAAACCGAAAAGCACGCATGGGGCGAAAAACGTTTAAGTTTTGATGAAGCTTTTGCCGACCTTTATTTTGAAAAAGGAAAACTTGTTTCAATAAATTTTTGTACGCCTGATTATTTAGGCGAACTGGGAAACGTAAATCTTAATTAATAAAGTATCTGGCATCCAGGCAATAAAATTTTTAGTTCTTCTATCTCATCTTTACTAATAGGATTTTCTCGCAGATCCAACTTAGTAAGATTTTTAAGCTGACAAATAGTATCCGGTATCTTAGATATATTATTTTTTCGTAAGGAAAGAACAAATAAATTTTTACATTGATAAATAGAACGTGGAATAACACTTAACTTATTAAAATCTAATACCAGTACTTCTAAATTAGTTGATTTAGCAAGCGTATCCGGGATAGCGTAAATACCGCAATTGGCAATCACTAAATTTTTTAAAGATGGTATAGAGAACAAACCTTTTGGTAAGCTATCTAAAATTACGCTTTCCATTATAATATCATTAATAGATTTTAAATATTTTAAACTTTTTGGAAGCTTGAGCGTATCACTATTACCCGAAAACCTGAATGTTTTTAAGCGTTGCAAATAAGCAATATCCTGCGGAATGGAATCTATTTTAGAATTGTAAAATTCAAGGTACATAAGTCCGCCCATGTTTTTAAAATCTTTAGGAAACCCTGTAAATGCATTGTTATAAGAGCCCAAATAAACCAAATTACTAAGTGCGCTAAAATCATCAGGCCATTGGTTAACAGATACACTTTGCAGTTGCAAGGCTTGTAAATTTTTAAGCTTAGATATTTTTGGCCAAATTTTAAGATCAACCGGCTGATAACTAAGGTTTAGCTTATACACGGCCAGTTCATCTTTAATAGCAATTTTTAAATCGGTATAGACAGGTGATCCGTAAGGACCATATTTTTCAAAAGCAGTTTTAATTTCGTTTTGCTGCGCGAAAAACTTATTGGAAAACAATAAAATTATGAAAATAAATCTCTTCATGTGCGCAACTAAAATACATTTTTATAGATAGTGTGGTAAAAATATTTTCAACTATTTTTGATGAAATACTTTTTAAGCATTCGGCAAAATGATAATAAAAAACAGATTAGTAAATGAATTTGCACTTTTATAAATATCAAGGTTGTGGCAACGATTTTATATTGCTTGATAATCGTAACAATCAAATAAATTTAAGCACCAAGCAAATTAATAAATTGTGTCAGAGGCATTTTGGCATTGGCGCCGATGGCTTAATGCTGCTTGAAAACGAAGCCGGATATGATTTTAAAATGGTTTATTATAACAGTGACGGTAACCAAAGCAGCTTGTGTGGTAATGGCGGACGATGCATTACAGCCTTTGCCAATCGTTTGCGAATAATAAAAGATAAGGCGCATTTTTTAGCAATTGACGGAGAACATATTGCGTTAATGGATAAAGAAATTGTTTCATTAAAAATGAATGATGTAGACAAAATAGAAGAACACAAAGATTACTTTTTTTTAAATACCGGTTCTCCACACGTAGTTAAATGGGTTGATAAAATTGATGATTATAAGGTATTGGAAGAAGGAAAAGAAATACGTTACAGCCAACCTTTTAACTATAGCGGGGGAACCAATGTAAATTTTATTCAGAAAAAAAATGATGCTCTATATATACGTACTTACGAACGTGGCGTAGAAAATGAAACCCTTGCTTGCGGAACCGGCGTTACAGCAGCGGCCTTAGTGGATGCAATTATAAATAAAACCAACGACACAACTTGTAAGGTTATTGCCGTGGGGGGAAACCTTAGCGTAGCTTATAAAAAAACTATCGATAATTCATTTACAGATATATGGCTTAAAGGCCCCGCTCAATTTGTATTTGAAGGAGACTATGTACTTAATTAATAAAAGCCTTAGATGTTACAAATTACTCAAATACAAATAAAACCTGTATTATCTCTGAAACCCGCAGCAAATAAATAAACTATGCTCTTACTTGCCCTTATACTTTTTGGCCTATCGGGTATTTTATTTTCTTATGTAAATAAAAACCGCGCTTTAATTTTATTGTTGCTAAGTGCACTTGCCATTGCCTCTTTCAGCGTAACCTCGCTTATATTTTGTTTTGTTATTGCTTCTATAAATTTTTTATTGATAAAATATATTTTGCAAAAAAAAGGTTTGTTTGTAAGCTGTATTCTTATTAATTTTTTTGGATTAGCCACATTTCATTACTACGAAATTTTTTACGAAGAGTGGGGGATAGTACCCTTGCTTTTTGGAGTTACTTATCTAATTCTGCAATTTATAGATTATGCCTGTAAGGTTTATTTTAAGGTGGTTAATGCACCTGAAAATTTTATACAATATATAGCCGCAACATTATACGCACCTAAATTTTTTATGGGTCCGATTGCTTCTTTACCTGAGGTTGAAAAAGAAATAAATACACCAAAAGAAATTAAAAACAACATTTCTTATGGCATGAACAGGATACTGCTTGGTTTATTTAAAAAACTGGTATTAGCTGAAAGCCTTGTTGTATATGTAAGTTCGGCTCTTGATTTTAAAGATCCATACCCGGCTATAACAATTTTAAGTGGTGCTTGTTTATATACGTTGCAATTATATTTTGATTTCTCGGGTTACTGCGATATAGCCATTGGAGCATCTGCTATGTGGAATATTTCTTTGCCGGAAAACTTTAACTTTCCGTTTCGTCAAAAAACATGGGCGGCTTTTTGGAGGAGCTGGCACATTACCTTAACGCATTGGTTATGGCAATATGTTTTTATTCCGTTGTATGTTTTTTTTAGTCGTAAGCAAGTAAATAAATTAGTAGCACAAAGCGTTTGCATTATTGCTGTATTTAGTGCCATGGCTTTTTTTAACGGAATAAAATCAGGGTTTTTTATAAGCGGGTATTTGTATGCTTTATTTTATGTAGTTGAACTTTCTTTTAACGGAAAGAAAACAGTTTTAACTTCTGTATTTATTTTCTTGCTTTTTTCTATAGGATTATTGTTTTTTAGGACAGCCAACCAACCTGATTATTCTTTTTTGGTAGAACGTTTAATTGATCTTACAAACTTTTTTCCTACTGATTGGCTACGCTTATATTTTGCCCCCTTAGCATCTGGTGGTACCCAACAGGATTATTTTAATTTTTCTTTTACTTTACTTTTATGTTTTACATGCTTGCTTTTTGAAAGAAAGATATTCAACATTTTTTCTCAGTCTAAAATTAATTATGCCATGTGGTTTTTACTTTTATTATTATTGGCAGGTTGGGGTGTATTTACTTCTGGTAGCAGGTTTATTTATATGCAGTTTTAATGCGTTAGGGATGCGGCAAGAAAGCCTTTTTAAGTAATTTTAAAAAGCTTTACTGCAGGCAGCCCGACGGCGCTGAAAATTTATGAACTGTAGAAAATGTTGATACGCCTGAACGCCCAAAAATAAATATTTACTTACCCGTTAAGGTGATGTAAGGTATAACCACTTCTTCTAAAGAAATGCCACCGTGCTGAAACGTATCTCGGTAATAATTTACGTAGTGGTTATAATTATTAGGGTATGCAAAAAACTTATTTTCTTTAGCAAAAATATAGACTGAACTTACGTTTTGCTTTGGTAAAAAAGCATCGTGCGGATTTTTAACCTCAAAAACATCTTTTTTATTATAATCCATTGTTTTACCGGTTTTATAACGCAGGTTGCTGTTTACGTTTTTATCGCCAACTACTTTTATGGGTTCTTTAACGTGTACAGTTCCATGATCGGTTGTAATAATTATTTTGATTTTTTTATGTGCCAGCTGTTGAATGATATCCAATAAGGGCGAGTGTTCTAACCACGATTTAGTGATAGAACGGTAAGCAGGCTCATCATCAGCAAGCTCACGAATAACTTCCATATCGGTACGGGCGTGCGAAAGCATATCGACAAAATTATATACAATAACATTGAGGTTGTTTTGCATGAGGTTGTTTATGTTTTCGGCTAATCTTTTGCCGGCAGCATGGTTGGTAATTTTATTGTAGCTCATTTTTACATCTTTACCAAGGCGTTTTAGCTGTGCTTGTAAAAACTGTTCTTCAAATTGATTCTTTAAACCTTCGTCTTCATCATTCAGCCACATATCCGGAAATTTCTTTTGAATTTCAGTAGGCAACAAGCCTGCGAAGATTGCGTTACGAGCATATTGGGTGGCTGTGGGTAAAATACCAAAATATAATTCTTCACTTTCTACCTTATATAGTTCGGCTAAAACGGGTTGTATTACTTTCCACTGATCGTATCGTAAATTATCTATCAATAAAAAAAATACGCATTCGTCTTTATTAATTTCAGGGATTAATTTATTTTTAATTAGTGTGTGAGACATAACCGGTGTCATATCTGAAGTGCCGTTTAACCAGCTTAAATAATTTTTTTCTATAAATTTACTGAAGGCATTGTTTGCTTCCATTTTTTGCATGCGTAAAATTTCGAGCATACTTTTGTCGGAAGATTTGTCTATTTCTAACTCCCAATAAACAATTTTTTTATAAAGCTCTACCCATTCTTGATAATCCATGTTAGAAAAAAGCATGCTGCTTATTTCCTGAAAGGCCTGGCGGTAGGAAGTATTTGTTTTTTCGCCTACCAAACGCCTGTTATCTAAAGTTTTTTTTAGCGATAGTAATATTTGGTTTGGGTTTACAGGTTTTATCAAATAATCTGCAATTTTAGAACCTATGGCATCATCCATAATATATTCTTCCTCGCTTTTAGTAATCATGATAACAGGTATCTCATTTCGTAAAGCCTTTAAACGAGAAAGTGTTTCCAGGCCTGATAAGCCCGGCATATTTTCATCTAATAAAACTACATCAAAAGATTTTTCTTTAACAAGATCTAAAGCTTCATCTCCGCTGCAAACGGTGCTAACATCGTAACCTTTTTGTTGCAGGAATAATATATGCGGTTTTAATAATTCAATTTCATCATCTGCCCAAAGAAGGTTAATTTTTTCGTTGCTCATATACTTAGTTTTATAGGAGAACGAATGTAAGCCTAATTTATTTTACGAAACAAAAAGTAGTTTAGTTATTAAAAGTTAAAGCGATAAATAAATTTACCTTACCAAGGTAACTGTTCCATGATAATCATGCTGTTTGCCAAAAACATCATTGAATCTAACTTTCCAAACGTACACATCTTCCTGTAGTAAAGGCTTGTCTTCATTGCCACGCATGTGCCCATTCCAGGCTTTTTCCAAATCTTCGGCATGGTATATCATTAAACCCCATCTGTCAAAAACCCATAAGTTATACGTTCCTTCTTTAATACCTATACCTGTGCCTTTAAAACCTTCGTTAGTGCCATCTCTGTTAGGAGTAAAAGCGTTAGGAATGTAAAAGGTAAAAATGGGCTGTATCTCAACAGGTTTAGTAATAGAATCTATACAGCCAAAACTATTAATTACCCATTGCGTTACAGGATAAGTTAATACTACATCATTTACATCAGGGTTATTGAAGCTATGAAAAAAACTGCTGTTATTAAAAACATAATTTGGGTTACTGCTTGTGGCATATATATCATCACCTAAATAATACTCAACCCCATAAATACCATAAGTTAGGGTTGGTGTATAGGTGCTTGCGCCTATAGCATGATTAACAAAAGTAATGTTTGGGTCGTAAAGATCTGCATTACCCGGGCCCCACGAAAAATCAGCGATAGGGGTAGGATAAACTTCTATATAATTAGTTTTTACAATAGTATCTTTACAACCATTATCAGAGGTTAAAATTAATGAAGTTGTATAATATTTAGGTGTTGAAGATGAGGCGTTTGTATAATTTTGAGATTTTGGAAATTGCCCACCCGGAGCTGGCGCATTAAATGATTGCCCGTTACCAAAACTCCAATTCCAGGAAGCAATGGTAGCATTGCCTGCCCCGGGTATATAAGTAAATGATGTATTAACAGGTGAGCAACCTTTTAAATCTATCCCTACAAAATCTCCTTTTGGTTTTGGATATATAACGACAGATTCTGTTGCTGTTGCAGAACAGGATGGTATCGAACTAGTATGAATTAATAAACTAATAGGTGTGCCAGTTGTAGTAATAAAATGAGAAGGATTTTGGGTAGTTGAAAAAATATTACCTGCCTCTATCCATTGCCATGAATTTACTGCAAACCCACCACCGGCAGTGGATGCATCGGTAAAATTAACCGGTAAGCCGTCGCAAACCGGTGTGTAAGAAAAATTAGCTATGGGGGTAGGGAAGACCGTAATACTAAAGTTTATTGGGGGGCCTTTACAATTATTTAAGGTAGCACTAACTGTTATAGTATTTACAGCTGATAAGGTATTACTGTTATTAATGGCGGTAAAAGTTGGTATGCTACCTGTTTGAATAATGCCAATACCTCCTAAACCTGCATAGCTAAAGATAGGCGTACCCCCGGATGGAGTACACGTAAAGTTAATTTGTGGTACAACATTGCCCGGACAATAAAATCCATCAGGCATTTGGGTTACAACTGGTGTAGGGTTAATGGTTATGGTTTCTGATGCTGGTGCGCCAAGACAGCCGTTTAACGTTGGTGTGTAAGTCACCACACCTGTTTGCGCGGCTAAACTATTATTAGTAGGTGCGGTATAAGGTGCAGGCAAACCGGTACCAGAAACAGGCATACCAATGGCAATGTTGTTTGTGCTTGTCCAGTTATAAATAGATGTGGTAGGCGTTATAACTATAGCAGGAGAAGGTACATTATCTCCCGGGCAGTATACTCCTGGATTGGCAACAGTTATGGTGGGTAAAGGACTTACTATTATAGTAAAAGTAGAATCTGGCCCTATACAAGTATTCGCTTCCGCGTGAGCGGTTATTAATGATGTTTCAACTTGAGTTGTTACATTAGTTCCATTAAAAGGAGTAGGAATATTATTCATACCAGAAGCTGATAAACCAATAGAAGTATTATTATTTGTCCAAGTAATTGTATCTCCCGCCGGACAAACAGTAAACGCAGGTACCACTACTGGTTGGTTAGCGCAAACCTGTATATTATTCATGTGCGATAAAAAAGGAGTTGGATAAACGGTAACCTGCAAAGAATCTATATTACCTAAGCAATAATTAGATGCGGCCACTCCATATATCATATCAGATAGAGTTCCGCAACTTAAATTTTTTGGAATGGTATTATAGCTGGGAAACACATCATAACCTAAGGTATCATTAATGGTCATACCTGTATTAGTAACTGGGTAATTTGTAAACCAAATGGTGTAAGCGGGGCCGCCGTTGTTAACTGTTGATGTAAATGTTTGAGAACTTGTTGCCATTCCCGGGCAGATAGAAAAACTTGGTGGCGCGGTAACTACAGGAAGGCAAAATACACTATCGCCGGTAAAAATAGTAGCATCAATACACCCAAAACTACTTATGGCTGTCATACTAATATTATAACCTCCGCAGTTTGCGTAAGTATGCATTATAGTGTCAGGTACTGTATTAATATAGGTTCCTATTTGCCCGTCACCAAAATCAAGATGCCATGATGAAATATGATCGTTTAAACAAGGAGGATTTTGAATAGAGGAACCGTCAATAAATTCTGAAGGTGTTCCTAAACAAGCTTCAAATAAACTAAAGTAAGCAACAGGATTGGCGTGAACCTGAACAACAGTATCAAAAGAACCTACACAACCTGTAGTTGTAGTAGCTGTAAGTGCTACAGAATAACAACCCGGACCTGAATAAAGATGTGCAGGCGGAGAAACTGTATTGTTTGTGCTACCATCGCCAAAATCCCAATGCCAGTTAGAAAAAGAGCCTTGAGTAGCTGTTGTATTCGTAAAATCAACAGCTGTGCCATCGCATACATCATTTAAAGTAAATTGTACAGTTGGCATGGCATTAACGGTTACTGTTTGGGTGGTGTTTGATGTACATCCTCCTACAGCAGTAACAGTAAAATTAACAGCGTAATTTCCTGCAGTTGGATAGGTATAAGTAGGGTTTGGTTGAGTAGAAACATCTGTTGTGGTTGTTAAATCGCCAAAATCCCAGTTATATAAATTTCCTGCTGCTGTTGCGTTACTAAATATGGTTGGAGAACCCAAACAGACTGCCGGCGCTGTAAACGTGGGTGGTGGTACCGCATTTACAGTAATATGAGCTACCCCTGTATCTTTACAACCATGAACACTAACCCCGGTTACTGTGTAATTAGCATTTGATGGCGGTGGAGTGCCGGAGGCTACGCTATCTCCTGGGGCAAGAGTAAGTGGAGGTGGAGGACTCCAAGTATAAGTTAATGCTCCGGCAGAGCCTGTACTATTTACAGTTAGAGTTACTGATCCTCCATTGCAAACTGTTGCGCTATTTACTGAAACAATTGGGTTTGGATATAACGTTATAGTAGTATCTAACTCATAAGAACATGAAGTTAACGTTTGGGTTACAAGACCTCCGCTACTATTAATACTGGTTTTGGTAGGAGTTATGGTTACAGAATAGGTGCCTGATTGATTTACAGTAACAGTACTACTTGTAGCGCCGCTAACGATATTACCATCCGGCGTAATCCATTGATAAACTGCTCCTCCAAGTGGAGGTGCTATTAAAGTAGTATTTGCCCCAATACAGGCTGTGAAAGGAATAATAATTTGTTGAGGAGCACAAGAACAATCTACATAGGAATAACCCATGTGGCCACCTACTGTACAGCCGGCTACTGTAAAGCGAACGGTTACAGATTGTCCTAAATAGGGCAACAAGTTTAATGAACTAACTTGCCAGTTAGAAGTATAAAAAAGCCCTGAAGCAAGACTACCTGAATAGCCGGGAGGTGCATGGGTACTGCCACAGGCATTTCCTAAGCCTTGCTGAAAATAGTTAAGACAATTAATTTCTTGCCCGTTCTGGTCTAAAACTCTTACTTTAAAATACGGTTGTTGGGTAGTATCGTGTGCGCCATTATCTTCGTACGCAAATAAATAGGCATATTGAAACGCTGAGTTTTGTGCAGTAACAATAAATGTAGTTTCTAATACTTCTCCGGGTGCACCCCCTAATTGTACTTGATCGCCTATGTTTGCGCCAAAATAATCTGCTACACATTGAGTAGGAACCGTATAATTAAAAGTACCTCCGTTTCCTCCGGCGCAACCACCGTTTGCAGTAGCTAAATTTCTATTTTCGCCACCCATGCGGGCACAGTTTCCGCCTAAGGGCGAGGTAAGTACTATACCCATATTAGGATCGGTGCTGCCGTTAGCTATAATAGAAAAGTACTGGCAGCTTGTTTCAGCGCTGTTAAGGTTAGTAGGAGGCGGGCCAAGTGGGCCGACAGTAGTTACAAGTGGGTTGTTTGTCCCTTCATTATAGCCTTCATAGCCTACCCAATTAGTAAAATTACTATTTTCAAAATCTAGGTTATTACAGCTAGAGACAAGTGTTGTGGGTGGGTTATTTTGGCGGTATACTAGCGCTTCTTTTGGAGTTATTATCTGTTTTGCATTTTGTTTAAAGTCTTTTTCCTGACCAATTTCGTAAGAAAGTTTATTAATGTTATATTTTTTCTTTACAAATAAAGCTTCTTTTTGTTTAAGGATATATTTATATTCATATAAGGCACCTGCGCTGTTTGCAAGTTGTTTGTATTTATTAAATGCATTTTCAAGGGGAAAACCATTTAAAGAATCACCACCAAAAAAAACGATATCTTGTTGCTTTATAATATTGTTACCCGAAAGCTGCGCTTTTACTGTATTCGTAATAGACATCCATGCAACATAAAACAACAGAAAACAAAAACGATAATTTAACTTGTAATTTTTTCCCATTTAAAAAATAATTAATTTCTTAATATAAATTTAAAAGTGGTTAAAGATTGCAGGCGTCTTTTAGGTTGTTCACTTTTATAGCCGGCCAAAGATAGCCCTCAAAATAAAAAAAGCAAGCGCTTTGCTGTTAAAAGAACTTCAGTTTTAAAAATTAAAATTTATTGAATAAAGGCTTGTAAGAATGGAAAATTAGCTAATTATATAAGAGTAAATACCTCTTATTTTTTCTTTTTGGTAACAGCTTTCTTTTTAGTCGCCGTTTTTTTCTTAACTACTTTTTTAGCAGATATTTTCTTTTTGCCAGCTTTTTCTTTTTGCGCGGCTTCTTTGTCTTGCTTTTGTTTTAGTTTAACATTATAACGCATGCTATCCCAATAATCTTTGGTATAATCAGTAAAAATTTCTTCGCCGGCTTTAATATCTCTAATAGCAACTACAAAACATTTTTCGCCAAAAATTTCGTACTGAGAATTATTCTTTAATCCTTTTATACGGGTAAAACCATTAGCATCATTAGCATAACGCGCTTTAAATTGCGGTGTATGAAAAGCATCTACGCATTTGTTTTTATTGAAGAAGAACAAATATCCGTCTTCATCACGCTTAACACGTTTTTCATATTCTTTCCAGCCAATTTCTTCGCCGCGATATTGAATAATTTTATCTGCTTTTTTAAATGCTTTTGTAGTGTACAAGCCTTTGCCCGAACCGGGTATTTGAGATTTTTTTACGATTAATGCCATAGGTTTGCAAAAGTATAATGTTATTGCTTACATTTGCCGCCGTGTTTGGTTTTTTACTGTTATTTATCAACAGAAAAATTAAAAGGGAATGTCGTGAAAATCGATAACAGTGCCCGCTGCTGTAATCTCGTTTGTTGAAAGACAAATAAACAAAACTACTGCCACTAATGCTTGTTGCATTGGGAAGGTGTTTAAGAGAGAGTCAGAAGACCTGCCAAGCGCATTAACGTAAAAACCTTCGTGGACAAGGGTTTAAAACGAAATGATGTTTAAAGTAAAATATAGTTTAGTAATTGCCTTTGTGCTTATTTGTTTTTTTTGTTTCTCACAACAAAAGAGAGGTACTATGTTATTGAACGAAGTGGATGTTACCGATTATCGCATTAAAAAATCTTCGCAAAACTTTGTACAGGTTAAAATAGATTCTGCTTTGCAAAGCACATTTTTAACTTCTAATATATCGCAATTGTTAATACAACAAAATGCTGTTTTGGTAAAAGCATACGGTGCGGGCAATATTGCTTCACTAAGTATTAGAGGTAGCACAGCACAACAAACCGCCGTTATTTGGAATGGTATGAACATCAATAACCCTATGCTTGGTCAGGCAGATATTTCTTTATTGCCCGTTGGTTTTTTTAATAACATAAGTATTGAAAAAGGCGCGCTTAGTGGTTACTGGGGCAGTGGGGCTATGGCAGGTGTTTTAAATTTACAAAGCAATCCGCAGCAAACGCAAGGTTTAACAGTACAAGCATCTACTTCATATTCGTCTTTGCAAAATAGTGTGCAATGGGCTTCGGTAAATTTCTCTGCGGGTAAATTATTTTCTTCTACAAAACTGTTAGGAGATTTTTCTCAGAATAAATATCCATATTATAAAAATACAGATACCTCATTGGTTAAACAAACACAGCAACACGCGCAGACAAATCAACTGGCTTTACTGCAAGATTTTTTATACAACGTAAAATCTAACCAGCAATGGGGTTTACATATTTGGGTACAAAATGTAGACAGGCAAATACCTTATACAGCAAATGCTTCGCAGGTAAATGCAAATCAAACGGATAAAACTTTTAGAACAATTTTAGATTGGAAAGTAAGTGAGAAAAAAATTACGTACACTACAAAACTCGCTCTTTTTAACGAAGCGATTATTTATACTAATAGTACGGATGGAATTTACAGCAATAATAAATTTAAAACATTTGCTTTAGATTTTGATTGGCAATACAAAGCAGGTAATGGTTTTGCTATTAGTGGAGGAACAAGTAACATGCTATCATTGGCAAATTCTCCAAATTTTATTTCTCAAAAACTACAATCAAAAAATGCTTTGTTCGAAAATGTAAGTTGGAATAGTAAGCGTAATTTTTTTATTGTAAACGCTTACTCCCGACAAGAATTATTTAATGGAAAAATATTTGTGCCAACCGCAGGCGTTACAACTACACTTAACATTTTTAGTTGGCTTGCTTGGAAAACGAATGCTGGAACGGTTTATCGTTATCCAACACTAAATGATCTTTATTGGAACCCGGGTGGAAACATAAATTTAAAACCTGAACAAGGGCATAGCGAAGAAACATCGTTGCAAATAAAACATCAGGTAAAAAATATTTCTGCAAATTTTACCGGAACTGTTTTTAGCAGAGATATTCATAACTGGATAATGTGGCAGCCGGGTAAAGATGGCAATTGGAGTCCGGTAAATATTTTGCATGTGTGGAGTAGGGGAGTAGAAACCAATACGCAGCTAGCTTATAAAAATAAAACATTTAAAACATCGTTGAATATATTAACCAACTACATTTTATCTACTTCGTTGCCCGATAAAAACCAACGACTTCAAATGCCTTATGTACCCATGTATTCTGGCTCTGCTATCCTATCCTTTGAGTATAAAAATTTTATATTACGAGGAGCATACACCTATACAGGCTATCGTTATTTAAGTACCGATAATTATAATTATTTAACGCCTTATTCTTTAATAGATGTAAGACTTGCGCGTACATTTATCTATAAAACTGTTGCATTAAATGTTTTTGCCGAAGTAAATAATATAATGAATGTAAACTACCAAAGCATCAACCAATATGGAATGCCTTTACGAAATTATAGAGCCGGATTAATTATTCAATATCATAAACCAATAAAAACCAATAAATGAAAAAACAACTATTAGCTATTGCCCTGTTTACAGGTGTTTTAACAACATCGGCGCAAGTCAATACCGGGACTACTACACAAATCAGCGATTTTGAAAATGTAACTTTAACAAGTAATCATAATACAGTGTATAATGATTCTACCGGTGGAAACGGATTTGTAAGTGGCAACGCTTCATTTCCATGCGCATGGGATACTTCTTATGGCGGATTTTGGAGCGGCGGCTGGGCTTGTAGTGCTGTAAACGACACCGTTAATTCATATCCAAATTTATATGGTTGTGCAGCCTACGATGGATATAGTCATTCAAATAAATATGCGGTTGGTACAACATCAGGTTCTCTTGTTTTACGTATGACAGATACCTTACTTGGTAAAACAGTAACCGGCATGTATATTTGCAATAATACATACGCTTATAATAGTATTAAACACGGCGACTCTTTCAATCCCCATGCATATTCTGGAGCCAATAAAGATTGGTTTAAACTAACCATTAAAAAATATTTTCATGGTAATTTATCTACTGATAGTTCTATAATTTATTTAGCTGATTTTAGATATACAGACACTACACAAAATTACATTCTTAAAAATTGGCAGTGGGTTGGTCTTTCATCTTTAGGAAATGTAGATAGCTTGATGTTTACTCTTTCTTCTACACAAAATAATTCTTTTGGTATGCTTACACCTGCGTTTTTTTGTATTGATAATTTAACTTTAAACACAAACAGGGATACCTTAGAAACAGGGATTAAAAATTATTTTTCTGAAAACAGTCTAAATGTTTACCCAAATCCTGCGGTAAAAGAAACCGAAATTGTTTACAACACAACAGCATCTGTGCCAGTAGATATGAAACTAATTGATTTGTTAGGTAACGAATTAATAACTCAAAAAGCACAATCTTTTGCAGGATTAAATAAATTTAAAATAGATGTTGCAACCTTACCTGCCGGTATATATTATATTAGGCTTAATGCAGGAAATAATTTTTTAACCAAAAAATTAATTAAACAGTAATGCGATTTACATTTTTAACTTGTTTTATTTCACAGCTTGCTATTGCTCAATTTGCCCCACCGCAAGGGCAGTTTGGCAGTACAGCCATGTATAAAGACAGCACTGCATTTGTAGCATGGGCAACATCTTGTAAAATAACGCGTGGCTTACAGGATATTTCAAATATATCTTCGGGTTACGCAAGCGTTGGAGATAGCGCGAGTCCGATTGGTATTGCAGATGGAAATATAGTTAGCTTAGGTGATGGCGGGTATGTTGTTTGTACCTTTCTGAATGAAATATATAATGGTGCAGGCTATGATTTTGCCGTATTTGAAAACTCATTTGATGGAAATTATTTAGAACTTGCCTTTGTTGAAATAAGTAGTGATGGAATTAATTTCTTTCGTTTCCCTGCTGCATCAAACACGCAAGATACAGCACAAACGGGTGGTTTTGGATATACCGACGCTACTAAAATAAATAACTTGGCAGGTAAATATAAAGCGCAATATGGCACTCCTTTTGATTTAACGGATATGCAAGGTGTTGCAGGTTTAGATATTAATCACATAACACATGTAAAGATAATTGATGTGGTTGGAAGTATAAATGATTTGTATGCAACTCATGATATAAATAATAATAAAATAAATGATCCGTGGCCAACACCTTATAGTTCTTCTGGTTTTGATTTAGATGCTGTAGGAGTTATAAACGAGCAAACAAATAATGGAATTAAAGAAATAAATGATCAAACAAATATTTCTATCTATCCAAATCCGGCAAGTAACAACTTGTTTGTTCGTTTAAATAAAACTGTAGGCGATAATGCATCTGTTTCTATTAAAGATATAAATGGAAAAATTATTCTGCAGAAAAATATTTCAGCTTCTGAAACCTTTATTACCCTGGATGTTTTAGCCATTGATAACGGATTTTATTTCCTTCAAATAAAAGATAATTTGAGGTGCGCCACAAAAAAAATAATCATCTCTAAATAATGTTACGCTACAATAGATATTTTGTTTTTATTCTGCTAATTACAGGAGTTGTGTCTTGCCGAAAAGATACACCACCTACGCTAACACAACAAGGCAGTATAACCGCAAGTAAGCGTTTATTAATTTGCGATGAAGGTGCCTTTGGAAATAATCAGGCAGAGATTTCTGTTTATGATCCTGCAAGCCATGCAACTATTATTAAAGCGTATGCAAGCGCAAATTCAAATCAAAATTTAGGTGATGTTTTACAATCGGTTACAAAATATAATGACAAATATTATTTAGTTGTAAATAACTCGTGTAAAATTGTTGTATGCGATAATAATTTTAAAAGACTTTCTACTATTTCTGGTTTCATTTCACCCCGTTATATGCAAGTGGTTAGCAATAACAAAGCGTATGTAAGTAATATTGTACTGCCTACAAATTCTAATCAAACAAATTATATACAGGTTGTAAATATTAGTACGAATACAATTACAAAATCTATTCGTGTTGATGGTTGGGCAGAAGAAATGGTTCAATCATACGGAAAGATTTACATAACTAATCAAAGTAAAAAATACGTTTACGTTATTGATGTTTCAAACGATGCATTAGATAGCATTTATGTAGGAGCCACCAGTGCCTGTATTATAAAAGATGAAAACGAAAAGTTATGGGTTAGTTGTAATGCAGATGGCACAAATAATATTTCTGCAAAACTTGTAAGGATAAATCCCGTTAAAGATTCAATTGAAACCACAGTTTCTTTATACACTACTCAAAATTCTATTAGTCGTTTGTGTATAAACGGCACAGGTAATACGCTGTATTATTTAATGAATGATGTTTTTAAAATGGATATTGGTTCAACAACATTAACAAATATTATACAACAAGGCGCTAATTCGTTTTATGGCTTATGTATAGATCCGGATGACGAAACTATTTACATAACCGACCCGGGTAATTTTAATGCAAATGGTAAATTATATCGTTATCAATCTAACTTTAGTTTTGTGGGTACTTATTCAGTTAGTGTAGGACCAGGTACTATGTTGTTTGATTAACTTTTGAATTAACTGCGTTAGGGATTGCAGCGAAAAACCCACAGGCGTAATCGCCGAGGATTTGTAGCGTAAAGCCCGTAGCTGTAATCAGCTAAACGCCCAAAATAAATAATGCTACAAATAAAAAAGACCTTCCATTACTGAAAGGTCTTTTATGTTTTATAGAATTAAAAAAGATGATTACATCATTCCGCCCATACCGCCATCCATACCACCCGGCATGCCCATAGCTGGAGCTGAAGCTTCTTTTTTATCAGCAATTACGCACTCGGTAGTTAATAACATACCGGCAACAGATGCTGCATTCTCTAAAGCAACACGAGTTACTTTAGTTGGATCGATAACACCTGCTTTAAGTAAGTTTTCGTAAACTTCGGTACGTGCATTAAAGCCGTAATCGTCTTTACCTTCTTTTACTTTTTGTACAACAATGCTTCCTTCAAGTCCGCAGTTAGCCACAATTTGACGAAGAGGTTCTTCGATAGCGCGACGAACAATGGCAATACCTGTATTTTCGTCTTCGTTAATACCTTTTAATTTATCTAAGCTAGAGATAGCGCGTAGGTAAGCTGTTCCGCCACCTGCCACAATACCTTCTTCAACAGCAGCGCGAGTAGCCGCTAAAGCATCGTCAACACGATCTTTTTTCTCTTTCATTTCAACTTCGGTAGCAGCACCAATGTAAAGAACGGCAACACCGCCAGCCAATTTAGCTAAACGCTCTTGTAATTTTTCTTTATCATAATCAGAAGTTGTAGAAGCTATTTGAGCTTTAATTTGATTTACACGCGCAAGGATATCTGCTTTTTTACCAGCACCACCAACAATAGTAGTATTGTCTTTGTCGATGGTAATTTTTTCTGCTTTACCAAGATTAGTAAGATCAGCAGTTTCTAATTTAAAGCCAACTTCTTCGCTGATAAATGTACCACCTGTTAAGATAGCGATGTCTTCTAACATAGCTTTACGGCGATCGCCAAAGCCCGGAGCTTTAACAGCAGCAATTTTTAAGTTAGAACGTAAACGATTTACAACTAATGTTTGTAAAGCTTCTCCGTCTAAATCTTCAGCAATAATTAAAAGTGGTTTACCTGTTTGAACTGCTTTTTCTAATACAGGAAGCAATTCTTTCATAGCCGAAATTTTCTTTTCGAAAATTAAGATGTAAGGAGTTTCAAATACAGTTTGCATTTTTTCTGCATCAGTAACAAAATACGGAGAAATATAACCACGGTCGAATTGCATACCTTCAACCACTTCTACCGTAGTTTCAGTACCTTTTGCTTCTTCCACCGTAATAACACCTTCTTTTTTTACTTTGCTCATTGCTTCTGCAATAAGTTTACCAATAACGCTATCGTTATTTGCAGAAATAGTAGCTACTTGTTCAATTTTTTTGTTTTCGTTACCGATTGATTGCGATTGTTTTTTTAAATTTTCAACCACAGCAATAACCGCTTTATCAATACCACGTTTCAAATCCATTGGGTTTGCACCTGCAGCTACGTTTTTTAAACCGGCTGTAACAATAGCTTGCGCTAAAACTGTTGCTGTTGTAGTACCATCACCGGCCGCATCAGCTGTTTTGCTGGCAACTTCTTTTAAAAGTTGTGCACCCATATTTTCAACAGGGTGAGACAATTCAATTTCTTTAGCTACGCTAACACCATCTTTAGTGATAACTGGCGAGCCAAATTTTTTGTCGATAATAACATTACGTCCTTTTGGACCAAGGGTTACTTTTACTGCATTTGCCAAAGCATCTACACCGCGTTTTAGCGCATCGCGAGCTTCTAAATTAAAACTTATGTCTTTTGCCATTTTGTTTATTTATTGATTTAATGATTTTTAGATTTATTGAATTAGTTAATTTGTTGAGTTTTGATTTATAGAATGGTTGATTTTTAATCTCCAATTCCTCAACTCTACAAATCGAAATTAGATGATGGCGTAAATATCGCTTTCGCGCATAATAAGGTACTCTTTACCTTCTACAACAAGCTCAGTTCCGGCATATTTGCCATATAACACAGCATCGCCCACTTTTAAAGTCATAGGCTCATCAGGTTTACCTACGCCCACAGCAATTACTTTACCGCGCATTGGTTTTTCTTTAGCTGTATCAGGAATGATAATTCCTCCGGCTGTTTTTTCTTCAGCAGCAGCTGCTTCTACAAGCACTCTATCTGCCAATGGTTTTACGTTTACATGTACACTTCCTTTTGCCATATTTTTTTTTATTGATTTGTTATTTTTTTACTCGTGCGAATGTAGTCATATTCCGTGCCAATGAAGATTATAATTTATTAAAAGACATTATTGCAGAAAATGAACGGTTATAAAAAATAATATGTGTCAATTTGACTTTACCAAAACCATTTGGGCGTTTCGGCGGATTGTCATTTCGAATAAATGTGAGAACTTAGCGAAGCGATATCACAAATACCTTTAAAAATAATCAAAGCAAATGAGTAAATCTGTAGCCCCCGCCGGGCTTTTTGTTACAAGCTTTGCTGATTTAGCTCATTGTTTTAATTTTTTTAATTGCTTCGCAGAATGCTAAAAAGCATTTAAGCAAAGGCTTTCCACTACAATACCTAACGCAAACAGGCTAACTATATAAAACAAAAGAGCGGCCAAAGCCGCTCTTTTGAAAATTAAGGTATAAACCTTAAATTATTTTTGAATAACCATTTTCTTAGTAGCTTGTTGGTTACCAGAAGTTACTGTGTAATAGTAAACACCAGCACTTAAAGCAGAACCATCAAAAGTTACAGCGTTTTCGCCAACGTTACCGTTAACTTTTTTGCTGAATACTAAAGTACCAATTGCATTGTAAACATTAACATTGAACGCTTTGTTTTCTGTTAAAGTTACAGCAATAGTAGTTGTGTTGTTAAAAGGGTTAGGGAAATTACTAATAGAAGATTCAAAAGCATTGCTGTTTTTGATACCTACACTAGTATTACAAGTTGTACCGGTTGGTGCAATATATACAGTAGCTCCAATAGAAAAATCAGAGCTAACAAATGTACCGCAGTTGCTGTAATTATAATCAGCCTGGCTGCTTGCATCATACGTAGTTTGAGGTGATGTACCTACAATTACGTGCCCAACAGTAGATACCGCAGGTACCATCCATTGTGCGCCATCATACATAGTTATATCAGCTAAGAAAGGATAAAAACAAGTACCAATACCACCAGTAGTGTTTTTTAAGGCTGTCATTTTACCGGTATTAACATCATACCCTTTCATTAAAATATCAGGGTTTGTGTTGTAAGGTGTACCTGTAATTTGTGGATCAGAATCTGCCCAACCATAAAACACTTTAGTACCATCAGCAGAACGACTAACAGTAATATGAGAGCTAACGGCTAATATCTGAGAACCACCCATTGCACTATGTGTAGATGTAGTATCAGTTGCAGAACTGCTACAAGCTGCAGTCATAATAGAATCAACCATCATTGTTTTCCAATCAGTACCATCTGTCATAAAATCCCAAATGATAGGGTGATAGTTTACATAATCATAATCATAAGAATAGCTGTAAACTCCTAAAGAGTCAATATCAGTACCGTGAAAAGGTTGCGTTACACACGTAACATAGTGTAATGTATTGCTTGCATCAACTGTTACATCAGATCCTTGAGCATATACATCAAAACTATAATTATGCGTTTTACCTGTTAATTCACCTACGTTTTTAACAACTTCAGGGTGTTTGCACATCCAGTCATAACCCATTAAAACTTGTGTCCAAGTAGCACCACCATCATTAGTTTTATAAACAATTGGTGTTTTAGCCGAGTCAGATTTATTACCATACGTGGTAGCCAATCTTCCATTAAATAATGCATAACCATGCATACCATCAGGACCAAAAGCTAAACGAGGGCCATCTAAAATACGACCTAAAGCAGTAATATAAGCATTTGGTACTAAAGAAGTAGAGTCAACCGTCCAATTAACAATTTTACCGGTATTATCTAAAGTTCCTTTTGCTATAACACCTTTACGTAAGGCAACCGCATTTGTAACACCTACATAAGCATTATCCTGAAGCTGGCCAATAACCATAACAGTTTTACCATCAGGCATTGCTTGCATATCCGTATTAGGAGAACCAATAAAATTAGCTGAAGTAACACTACCAAATATACCGTTAGATCCGCTATTACCTGGTGTAAATAAAGAATCTGCTGTAGGTAAACCATGATTTATTGCACTTACGCTCCATAATGGTTTTGCTGTATAGGCAGTTCCACTCCAAGCAGTTCCATCTGTAGTAGGACCAGAAGCAATTGCTAAGGCATTTTTGTAGTTGTTAGTTGTGTTTGTAGTAGGGTTTAATAAAACACCGCCCGGGTAACGCGCGTGGTGTGTTGTATTATTATCTCTAAATGTAATAACAGAATCTAATTTTGCACCGGTTGCAGCATCTAAAATGGTAGATTGGATGAAACCGCTGGTTGTAATAAGTGGCCAGGTTTTAGATCCACGTTGTGTCCAAACTACTGTGTTTAGATCTTTGTTATAAGATAAACAGTTTTGTTCAGAAGTTGTAGAACCTCCGCCAACACCAAAACAGTTGTATGAATTGGTAAAAGCTTCGTTGTTATTACAAGCAGCTGTAGTAGATTGATGACCGTTTTTCTTTGGTGCTTTAATACCAGTTCCTGTTGATGGGCTTGGCTCAGATGTTGTTCTTCCAGAAATAACTTCTTTTTGAAGGTATTTTGGGTTTACCGCTTTTTTTGCTGTGCTTTGGGAAAACCCCGTAACACCAAGCACTAAAGCAGTACCTAATAATAGTGTTTTTTTCATGATTTTTATTTTTTGGTTTAACATTAACTATTGGGACAAATATATAAATATTTTAATGAAAAAGATGTTGTTTTTTGTTAAGTTATAAACTGTTGATTAACAGAATGTTAAATTTTCATTAAATCTGCCCATGCCGTAAACACAAGGGCTTTGAAGGCAAGTGTATTTTCTTTAAAACCCAAACTATTTTTTAAGTGGTAGGTTTTTGCCGATAACTGGTCGGTTTTAACAAAAAACTGGTCAGAAAAAAATGGCTTAATTTTGGCAGAATGCAGTAAATCCACCTTATTTTCTAATAATAGAGTCAGCCATTTGTTGTGTGGTGTAACAAAACCCATTTTATCTTTACGATTATATACGCTTTTTGGCAGGTAATTTTTCATGCTCTCGCGAAGAATATATTTACTTGTACCGTTTTTTATCTTGAAAGATGAAGGCGTTTTAAAAGCTAAATTAATAAGGCTTGTATCATCTGCAAAAGGTGTTCTAGATTCAACTGAATGGTGCATGCTGCAACGATCTTCACAACGTAGGTATGTTTTTAATCTACCGTTAAAAAAATCGTAATGTAGGTTTTCGTTGAGGGAAGAGAAGCTATCGGTAAGCCTTTCAGGCGGAGTATGCGCTTTTACAAATGCTGCGTTTAATTGTTTTTTGTTTGAATTATAATGCAGTTTACGTTTTGCATTTTCTTTGGTGTAGATGTACCAGAAATTGTTTCCAAAGTTTTTAATTTCAGAAGCCGCTTGTTTAAACTGCTTATTGCGCAACAATTCATTAATATAAGTAGTGTAATAATGTGGATAACCCGCAAATAATTCATCGCTGCCTTGTCCGTCTAAAACAACTTTTACCTTGTTATCTTTTGCCAATTGCATAACCCTAAACTGCGCATAGGTGCTGGTGCTCCAAATAGGTATATCAAGCGCGTAAATTAGTTTATCAAAATCGGCAATTAATTCTTCGGCAGTTGGAGTAATCGTATGCCAAGTTGCTTTGGTAAAATCTACTACATCTTTTGCAAACTTACTTTCATCAATTTTTTCGCCCGGGAAAGTTGCCGTAAACGCATTAAAATTTTTATTATCATTTGCAATCACTCCGGATATAACCGAACTGTCAATTCCGCCGCTAAGGCAGCAACCAACAGGTACATCGGCACGCAAACGTTTTAAGATAGAATCGGTTACAGCTTGTTCAGTTTCTTCTTTGTAAAGCAAAAAATCTTGCTCGTTGTAGGTTGTAAAATCAGTATTAATAGTTACGTCAAAATACTTTTTAATATTGATTTCATTATTGCGTAAATCAATTTCTAAAAAGTTGGAAGGAAATAATTCGAAGATATTTTTCAGGAAACCTTCGGGCTCATATTCCAACGCATCGTGCAATAAATAATGTTGTAAAGCACGTTCATTTAAAGATGTTTCAATAAAGGGTAACGCTCGTAAAGCCTTCATTTCTGAAGCAAAACAAAAAATACCATCTTTAAAATAATAATAGAATGGTTTAACGCCGCTTCTGTCTCGTGCGCAAAAAAGTTTTTTCTTTTCTATATCATAAATAGCAAAGGAGAACATACCGTTTAATTTTTGCAGACAATCATTTCCCCAATGTAAATAAGAATTTAATAAAACTTCGGTATCGCTTTTGGTTTTAAATGTATAACCTGCTTTTTCTAACTCTGTACGTAATTCTATGTAATTATAAATCTCTCCGTTAAACGTTATCCAAACTTTTGCATTGGCTGTACACATTGGTTGGTGGCCACTTTCACTAATATCAATGATGGATAATCTTCTGTGAATAAATACGCCGTTATAATTTTGTTCGACTTGCTGTATGTTTTGTTTCGCAGAAAAATTAAATGAATTATTGATCGCTTCTTTTTGCGTGTCATTCCCATAAGCTAAAACAATTTCTGCATCTTTAAAAAACAAAAAACCTTCATCATCTGGCCCGCGGTGTTGCAGGGTTTTACTAATAATGGTAGCGCCATCAGCCAAGTTGATAGATTTATTTTCTAAATTAAGTATGCCGCCAATACCACACATGGTTATTCTTTAGCGGTTAAAGGAAGTAAATTTTTCATTTTAAAAAGCAAGTTATAAAAAGAAACGCCACTTTGTTTTTTAAACATAAATAATAAAAATAAAGATGATGCAATATAAGATGCGCAATTGGTATATGCCGCGCCTTTTGTGCCAAACATGGGTATTAAAATAAATGAACAGGATAAGGTAATGGCTAAGCCTACTAAAGCACTTGTGGCGCTAATTTTCATATTGCCTGTGGCTGAAAAATAATGCGCGTAAATGCCCGTTAACCCACAAATAGCAATACCCGGGGCAAGTAACAAACAATATATTTTTATATCGGTAAAATCTTTTCCAAATAAAAATGTAAATACTTCCGCAGGTAAAATATTTAAAATCAGCAACGCAAAAATAGATAACGCAAAACTTATTTTAGCCAATTTAACGGTAAGATTTATAGCCAATTGCGGGTTATTTCTATTAGAAAGAGTGGCGTATTGAACCATGGCAATGCCATTCATAATTACCCAAACGGCTTCGCTAATAGAGGCTGCGGTTGAGAAAACACCCACATTTTTCCGACTTTGAAAATCGTTAGCACTATCTAAAACGTAATAACAAAACCTATAATTTAAAAGTTGAAATAAGTTGCCGGCCTGCACTACCAAGCCATAACGTGCCATCAACGCAAATGATTCCATCCAAGAAAATGAAATTTTGGTAAAAGTATTTTTTAAATAAAAAAGACTGATTACCAAATTAACCAAATACCCAAATGCTAAGGATCGATAAAAAGAAAAAACAGAAATTTCATTTAATAAAAAAAACTGAATAATTAAAGACCCAACGATAGCAAAGCTTTGCGAAGTGCTGGCTAAATTATTTTGTTTTATTTTTTCAAATCCATTTAAAAATACATTACTAATACTGCTAAGATTTGATAGTAATGCGAGAGCGATAAAATAAAGTAATTCTTCCGTTTGAAAATGAAAGTATAAGTGAAATAAAAGAGGAAATAAAATGCCGGTTACAACCCCAACCAATGCTGCCGGTAGCAATAAACTATATGGGTTTTTCTTAGGAATAACGTACACCAGCGCGCTTCCGCCCATAATATCATTAAATAATAAAATTGCGGTTACGTTTAAAAATAAAATACTTATTTCTCCGCGTCCTTCGGCACCTAAATAGCGAGCTGTAATTAGCACTACCAAAAAATTAATGATAGAAATTATTCCTTTACTAAATATGGTTTGAATAATTTTAGTGAGCATGTACAGAAAGTAAATTTACATATTGCGTTAGTTGGGTAAACACATTTTTTGGCAAAAGTTGTTGCAGACAAGCATGATCCAAACAAGTTTCCGGACTTGAAGCTTTTGTGTGATTAGCATTTATCCATGCACTACAAGGGTTGCAGGCTAAATTTAAACTAACACATTTGTGCAGATTACTTAATTTATTATACCCGTATAAAGTTATAGAAGATGGCCCCCATAAAGTGAAGGTTGGTTTTTTTAACGCTACAGCCAAGTGCATTAAGCCACCATCTAATCCCACAAAAAATTGAGATTGAGATATAATATCCATCGCCTCTGTAATGCTTGTTTTTCCATTAAAAGAAATAACATTAGAATTTAATTGCGAAGTAATTTTAGTAGAAAGATTTATTTCATTTTCATCTCCTAACAAAATAATTTTTTTGTCCGGATATTGTTGTAAGATCAATTTCAAAAAATCAACCCAATAATTTATGGGCCAGTTTTTATACGTAACTTTATTATTGCCTGCGCTAATTTGCACAGTTATAAAAGGGTAGGGTAATACTTCTGTTTTTTTAGTTTGAAAATCAATATAAAAATCTTGTAAAAAAAGAGAACAACCATCTTTCAATAAATTCAAATTTTGTTGTCCGTCATGTATGTTTTTAACGGGTTCAATATATTTTATTTTAGATTGAAATAAATTAACTAAAAACGAATTTACTTTTTTATTTGTAAAAATATTCTTTGCTAAAAGGCTTGCTGTTAATAGATTTGCACGGTTAGCTGCAAAATAATTAATAAAAGCTTTATCGTATTTTAAAAGATTAGTAAACGAAAAAACAAATTGGTTAAAGATGCTTTTTTTTATAATTAGTTCATCCAATAAATTTATTTCATAAAAAATTTCTTCGCAAGGATGAATGGAGTTAAAAAATCCGGCAACAAAAAAACCTTGTTGTTTAAGTTGTTTTACCAACGGAATAAGCAAAACAGCATCGCCCAAGCCGGCTGAAAAAAATACTATGGCTTTTTTTTGTTTCAATTTTGTAAAGTTACTAATATGTTGCAAAGCCTTGCTATAACGCTATTTTACAAGGTTTATTTTATTTTGATTTTTTTATACAAAATTTTTTATAAATTTGCAGCCTGAATTTATGGACTGCGTAGCTCAGTTGGTTAGAGCATCGGTTTGTGGTACCGAGGGTCGTGGGTTCGAGCCCCATCGCGGTCCCTTAAATTCTTAGATTCTTTTGCATCAAAAAATGTTGAATCTTACCCCATAAAAGGTAAGATTTTTCATTTATAGTATATCCGCAATTTTTGTAAAAATCTACCGCGTTTTCTCTGGCATGAAGAATTACAATTAAGCGATTATTTTCTTTTGAAATTTCTTCTAAATAACTAATAATCAATTTTCCCAGGCCTTTTCCTTGATAATTGGGATGAACAGCCATGTAGCGTATTTGTGCCGTTGTATCATCTACAAAATGCAAACGAGCACAGGCAATTGCCCGATTATTTTCTTTTATTAAAGCGTGTGTGCTGGTAGTATCGGTTTCGTCAATTTCTGAACCAAGTGGTTGCTGCCAAGGTTTGCGTAAAACCTCGTAACGTAATTTGTAATAAAATTCAAAATCTTTTGGCGTTGCCGGTTGCTCTACTCTATAATTAGAACTTGGCACGTGTGCGATGTTGCTTGGTAAATTTGTAGCCAACATTAATAGTAAAGAACATATAAGAATCCTTATATTTTGTGTTTCCTCTTTGTGCGCCTGTTCCATCGCCGTTAGGCGCAGTACCGTTAGGAATAATACCTAAACTTGGGTCGGCCAAAGCAACCGCTGTAGGCCCGTATGCAGCATTTAATTTAGCTTTATCATAATAAGTACCGCTAACGCCATCAATATAATCTGTAAAAGTTTTTCTAACTGAAAGTTCTGCACCAATGCTCCACCGCTTGGTTACTGCATAACGTACCCCTAAACCAATTGGTATGGCTACGTTAAAATTAGAAAATTGTTTGGGTCCGCCAGGTAAACCTTGTCCTTCTGTATGGTATTGTCTTACGCTGTACCATTTACCATTTAATTGTTCTTTTGGGTTGTAATAAAAAATCCCTATACCGGTAAATATATAAGCTGTTAATTTTCTTTTTTTCTTTTTAGAACGAAGACCTGCAATGCTATAAAGGTTTTTTGTTTTATCATTAAGGAAATAATATTCTACCTGCGCGCTTAATTCTAATATAGGAGAACGAAAATTTAAATTACGGTTGTGCCTGTAAATTTCATCTGTGGAAGCATCATTGCCCGATACCATGGCATAGGTAAGCATGGCTTTAAAGCCAAAAGCAGATGTTTTTTTATAACGTATGCCGGCGTTAATATTAAAGCGTGTAGTATTAAAGTCGTAATCTTTTATAAAATGTGTACCATTTCCGCTTGCACCTCCTAAATCGCCTAGAAAGCCGGTAGGCCCTATTCCACCTAATAATTCGTATTTATATTTATTTCTAACTTGAGAAAAAGCTAATATAGATACAAGTGTAAAAAAAATAATAAGAGTAGTTGTTTTTTTCATTTAAGCGGCTAAAGTAATAAAATTAACTATTGGTTTATAACTTTTAGGTGTAATTTTTAACAGAATATTGTTAGTTATGGGTTTTAAGTATTATTTTTTATTTTCTATAAACGATGGTAACTTTTTAAGGTAAGCTAGTTCTTTAAATTTCTCTCTTGCTTCGGCAGCCGGGCTGCCAAAATAAACTTTACCGCTTTCTAAATCCTTGCCAACACCCGATTGGGCGTATATCTCAACATTATCAGGGATGCTAACATCGTTGGCAACACCGGCTTGCCCCCATAAAATAACATTATCTCCAATAGAAACCACACCCGCTACACCTACCTGCGCCGCAATGGTGCAATTTTTACCAATAGAAGTATCGTGCCCAATATGTACCAAATTATCTATTTTAGTGCCTTTGCCTATTCTGGTAGATGCCGAAGCGCCTCTATCCATAGTACAAGATGCGCCTATTTCTACATCATCTTCAATAATTACATTCCCGCAAGATTCCAATTTCTCTAATTTATCCAGCCTTCTTTTAAAATAAAAGGCATCGCTGCCAATAACGCTGTTGGCGTGTATAACCACATTATTGCCAATTTGGGTATGGTCGTAAATAGTAACATTAGGATGAATAATACAGTTTTCGCCAATAGAAACATGGTTTCCTACAAATACGCCGGGCATAATAACGCTTGTTTTACCAATTTTAGCAGAAAGGCTAATGTTAACATTACTTAATTCTAAAGGTCTAAAGTGCCTGACCAGTTTGTTATATGCCGTAAAAGGTTCGGGATGTAATAATAATACTTTTCCCTCGGGGCATTCAACTTGCTGGTTTATAACAACAGCTGTAGCCGCGCTGGATAAGGCGTTCTTAAAATATTTTGGGTGATCGACAAAAACAAGATCACCTTCCTGAACACGGTGAATCTCATTTAAACCCGAAATTAATTTGGAATCATCGCCAATAAGTTCGGCTCCAATTAAACGGGCTAATTCTTTTGCAGACGTTTTTTCTATTTGCATACTACCTCTATGATTGGTAAATATACATTAATATTTTTTAATGCCGTTTTTAAATTAGCAACCTTATATTTGTAACATGAAAAAATTTAACATACTACTGTTTTTTGTCATTTCAGGCTTTGCTTGTTTAGCGCAAAAAAAAACCGATTGGAGTGTGCCATCTGGTGTGCTTGACGGATTAAGACCCGGAAACAAGGCACCCGAATTAGCGTATAAAAACCCGAATGATTCTGTTATTAAGTTATCGTCTTTAAAAGGAAAAATCGTTTTAATTGATTTTTGGGCAAGCTGGTGTGGTCCGTGCCGTATGGAAAACCCGCGGGTGGTAGAAGCTTATAACGAGTATAAAAATAAAGCGTTTAAAGGAGGCGAAAAAAGTTTTACTGTTTATAGTGTATCATTAGATATGTATAAGCAAGCCTGGCAAAAAGCTATTGCGGCAGATAAACTGGTATGGCCTTATCATGTATCAGACTTAAAGCAATGGAGTTCTGAAGCTGCTGAAAAATATGAGGTAAGTTCAATCCCAACCAACTGGCTACTAGATGGCAGAGGCGTAATTATTGCTACCGGTTTGCGTGGAGAAGCGTTAGAAAAAAAATTAGAAAGCCTGCTCGAAGATTCTAAGAAATAATAACGTATGAAGTTTTTCCTCGTAAGATTTTTATTTTTATTGTTCTGTTTACAACTGTTTACAGTAACAGCGCAAAAAAAAATTGGTTCTTATTTTATAAGCGGAAATATTTTATTTCCAAAACGAGCAAATTTTATAAGCGATTACCAATTGTACCTTATCAACCAAACCGGCGATACCATTAAAACAACCGGTATGACGCATGGCGGAAACAAAGCCTATTTTATTTTAGATAGTGTTAGGCTCTCAAACAACTACAGTTTATTTATACTAAAAATAGCTAAAGCAAAAGGCGATGAACTTTTTTTACTAAATAGTAACGGCAACAAAAAACTTTCAAAATTTATAGAAACTGATGCGGGTTACATTTGCCGAATAGACGCAGCGTTAAAAAAGGAAGTCTATTCGAGGCATAGCATACAAATTACCGAAAGTAGTCTCATAAATATAGAAGCAAAACTTTTATACGGACAAAATAAAAATAAGCCGCTTAAAAAACACAAAGTATATTTAACCAATAACACAGGCGATACTTTAAAAAATACCACGACTAATAATTATGGAGATTTTGAATTTAAACAAGTTCAAGGAAAACAAAACCTGCAAATTAAAGTAGAAAATACCGCAGAAATAAAGAATGAAAAAGAAATATACGTAGCACAGCAAACAGGTGTTATTGTATCTACCATTAAAAGAGCCGGCACCAATTTTACCTTTAGAATGTTGCCGGCTGACGTAGTAAAACTAACGCCACTTAATGATGAAGATGATGATACGGATTTTAAAATAGATGCCTTTACCAAATCAACCAACAAAACAATTATTGTTGCGCAAAATATTTATTACCCGTTAAACGAATATAAAATTACAGATGATGCGGCGGATCAGTTGGATATTATAGTAGAGCAATTAACCAAAAATTTAACCCTTAAATTAGAGATATATTCGCATACCGATTCGCAGGGCGATGATGCTACCAACTTAGAATTATCAAACAAAAGAGCCAACGCAGTTTTAGACTATTTGGTTTCTAAAGGCATTACTAAAACTCGTTTAAGTGCTAAAGGCATGGGCGAAAAACAAATACTTAACCGGTGTGCCAACGATGTTATTTGTTCGGAAAAAGAACATGAATTAAATCGCCGAACCGAATTCAAATTTATTAAATAGAAAGTTTTATGCGCCGCGTAGCTATACTAGACCTTGGTACCAACACATTTAGCTTACTTATTGTAGATGTGCAGGATAATGATTACGAATTAGTTCATCACGCCCGAGAAGTAGTTAAACTTGGACAAGAAAGTATAACCAATAACATCATTGCCCCCGAAGCGTTCGATCGCGGTGTAAATGCGTTGTGCAATCTTTCAGAGATCATTAAAAATAATAATGTAGCATTAATAAAAGCCTTAGCCACTTCCGCCA
>JBBRAG010000011.1:0-103667 GCA_038206945.1 Bacteroidia bacterium
ACGAACTTCAGGAGGTAACTGACTCATTTCAGCAATACCACCAGCGTTATCAGCTATCGGGCCAAAAGCATCAATGGCAAGTTGCATCGCTGTAGTTGCCATCATACCTGATGCCGCAATGGCTACACCATATAATCCTGCAAAAGCATGTGAACCGATAATACCAGCAGCCAATACCAAAATGGGTAACACGGTTGATTCCATACCTACAGCCAAACCGCCAATAATATTCGTAGCATGACCTGTGGCCGATTGCCTGATAATAGAAAGTACAGGGCGTTTGCCCATGGCTGTATAATATTCTGTAATTAAACTCATCAGTGTACCAACTACTAAACCAATGATAATTGCAATGAAAACATCAGTAGAAGTAAACACGGTACCACGGTGACTAAGTGTTTCTGGAAGTAAATATTTTACGGCGAAGAAAGAAGCAATAGCAGTTAATATAATGGAGGACCAGTTACCGATATTCAAAGCATTTTGTACACTGTCGGTTTCTTTTTTAATGCGTACGAACCAAGTACTCACAATAGAGAATAACAAACCTAAACCGGCAATTAACATCGGAAGAAGTATGGGTGATAAACCACCGAACTGATCGGATGACGCATCGATCTCTTGTCCTAATACCATGGTAGCAAGAATGGTAGCCACGTACGAACCGAAAAGGTCGGCGCCCATACCGGCAACATCACCTACGTTATCACCTACGTTATCGGCAATGGTAGCCGGGTTACGAACATCATCTTCAGGGATACCTGCTTCTACTTTACCAACCAAATCAGCACCTACATCGGCAGCTTTAGTGTAAATACCGCCACCCACACGGGCAAATAATGCAATAGACTCAGCGCCTAAAGAAAAACCTGTAAGTACTTCGATGGCTGTTTTCATGTGCATAGTATCTACGCCATTTTCGCCAATTACATTAAATATTTTAAGGAATACAATAAATAAACCACCTAAACCAAGTACGGCTAAACCTGCAACACCAAGACCCATAACGGTACCACCTGTAAAAGATACTTTTAAAGCTTGTTTTAAACTTGTGCGAGCCGCTTGTGTAGTACGTACATTAGCTTTTGTAGCTACTTTCATACCTATATAACCGGCTGTTGCCGAAAAAACTGCTCCTATAATAAAGGCTATGGATATTATCCAGCTTGAGTGGATTTCTTTACCATGCACTTGATGTATAGTGCCTGAATACGCTAATAAAGCAGCGGCAAATACAACAAAAATGCTTAAAACTTTCCATTCTGCTTTTAAAAAGGCCATTGCACCGTCGGCTATATAGCCTGCAAGCTCCTGCATATTCTTATCTCCCGCATCTTGTTTGCTTACCCAGGCAGATTTAATGGCCATTACTATTAGTCCTACAATACCAAGGGCAGGTACTAAATAAATTATTGAATTGTTCATATATATATAATTATAAATAAGGGCGCAAAACTATAAATTTTATGTTAATTATCAAATCTATAAACGTTAATTGGATCGAAAGCCTTATATAGCTTGTGAAACTCGCTAAAAAGGGAGAAATTGATATACAATGAAACAATGAAATTTTTACTTTTTTAGATCTTCAACTATAATGGTGTAGAGGTATTTGCTTTTTTGATATTGTTTTGCTTGTTTTTTTTAATAGGGAAATAAGCCAAGTGTTTAAGCTTTGGCCTATTATTAATTTTCCCTTAGGCACTTAAATATCTTTAAATAAGGGGTTGGTTAATATAAAGTTTGCATTTTGCCAGTGTTAAATTTCGGTTGATCTAATCCTTCACAAATTTATGTATATATACTTTATCGTTTGTAAGTAGTTCTATAAAATAAATTCCTTTTGAAAGACCGTTTACATCCAATTGCTCTTGTTTATTTTTGCTTTGTTTTTGTAAAACAACTTGTCCTAATGAATTATATACATTCATTGAATTAAACTCAAACTCAGCATTAACAGTCAACATATCTTTTGCAGGATTAGGGTATAAATAAAACCCTTCAGATTTATTCGCTAAATAACTTATTCCAGTTAAAGTATTAACTTTATAATTAGAACCCACCAAACTATCATGTGTGGCATTTGTGGTACAACCTGCCGGAGCAAGTGTAGAAATTCTATAATATACATTACCCGATAGCGGATTAAGATCTGTATAAGCTAACGTTGAGGATGATACTTGGGCTAACAAAGACATCAAAAAAGGCGAGCTGCCTCTGTATATGTAATAGCTGCTTACCGGTATTCCTACATACGCATTCCATGATAAATTAACCTGAGCGCCTGTACCTAAACTACTTTGTAATAGAATGGTAGTATGAGCTTGAGTTTTTCCATGATGATAATCACAACTGTCAATCTGTTCTATGCAATAGGTAAATGCTTGTTGGTTAGGATTAACCCCATAATCAATATATTTATCAGGTTGAGCGGCCGTAACAAAAGCAATAGAATCCCAAGTTGATAAAGCGTTTTTACGATAAATAATGGTGCCTTTTAACCCCGTGTTGCTGTGGCTAAAATAAATTTCGTTATGCAAACTATCATCTGTGGTTACAAAACATAAATTTGTAGCCGGGGTGATGGTATTATTACAAGTAATATTTTTTATTAAATAATTTGATTCTACCAGCGTATCATGCGAAGCATTTGATGTGCAATTTCCAGGCGCTGAAATAGCTATCTTATAATAATCAGTACCAACCAACGGACTTACATCTGTATAAGTAAACGTAGTTGAAGACACCTGGCTTAATAAAGACATAGAAGTTAAACTGCTTCCTCTATAAATTTTATAAGTACTTACAGGTATACCGGCATACGCATTCCAGGATAAATTTAGTTGTCCGTTATTGCCATTACTGCTTTGCAAGAATATTGTAGAATGTGGCGCTGATTTTCCATATAAAGTATGGCAAGAATCGGTAGCAGCTACACAATAGGTATATGATTGGCCTGCGGTTACGGCGTTATCTATATATTTATCGGGCTGGGTAATAGGTACTGTACTTAATGAATCCCAACTGCCTAACAGGTTTTTACGGTAAATAACAGTGCCCTGCTGCGATGTAAGGGTTGGGCTGTGATTAAAATATACTTCGTTATGAAGCGTATCATCGGTAGTTACAAAACAAACTGTTGCCGGTGTTGCGCCTCCGCAGGGGGCAAGTCCACCGTTACATAAGGCATCAATATAAGCATATCCATAATGACCGCCTTGGTTGCAATCACTAACTACAAAATTTATAGTTACTGTATGCCCAATTAAAGAACCCATATTGATGGAAGCCATGGTCCAGGGTAAATAATCTGCCGCAGTATTCGTTTGCCAAGGTATTGCGGTGTTGTTTACATTTGCTATTAACTGAGTGCCATTTACCATAGTATGCATGGTGCTATCATACAAATAATAAGAAAAATACGGTTGTTGACTTGGAGAATGACCTCCATCTTGCAATACAGGCAAATAATTAAATGTAAGTACTGTATCGGCAGCAATAACAACAAACGTTTTAGCTGCTTTTTGTATTTTGCCTGCTGCAAAATTATCATTAAGAGCTAAAGAAAAATTGCCCCCATTTGGAGCTACTACAGAAAGACCGGTAACCTGATCAAAACCGCTGGACCAAGTGGAGTTTGAATTTGATAGAGATGTTAATGCAAAAACACCCCCAGTTCCGGTTGGACAATTATTACAAGGAAGTGTAACTCCGTTAATATCTCCGCTGGTTAAAGACCAACCCGAGGTGTTTCCGTGTTCAAAATCAATGTTATTATTACATATTCCTTGCGAAAAAATGTTTGTAGATGCTAATAAGATGATAGCTGATAAAAATGTTTTCATGTTTTTTTTAATTAAATTTTTACTACTTATATAATACTTATACGTTAGTTTTTTAATAAAGGTTGGGTCAGATAAATTGTATATCAAATATAATTAAATTCTACATTCAACCAAAATCACATAAATTTGCCCCTCATTATGGAAATAGCAAAAACATACAACCCAAATGCTGCCGAAGATAAATGGTATCCTTACTGGATGCAGCATAAATTCTTTAAGTCAGAACCTGATAGCCGCGAGCCTTATACCATAGTCATACCACCGCCAAACGTTACCGGCGTGCTACACATGGGGCACATGCTTAACAATACTATACAAGATGTTTTAATTCGTCGTGCGCGTATGTTGGGTTATAATGCTTGCTGGGTGCCGGGTACCGACCATGCCTCTATTGCTACCGAAGCCAAAGTTGTTGCCCTTTTAAAAGAAAAAGGAATTAAAAAAACCGATTTAACCCGCGAAGAATTTTTAAAACACGCCTGGGATTGGAAAGAAAAATACGGAGGTATAATTTTAGAGCAGCTTACAAAACTGGGCGCTTCTTGCGATTGGGATCGTACCCGTTTTACGATGGAAGAAGATTTAAGTCAGGCTGTAATAGATGTATTTATTGATCTGCACAACAAAGGGCATATTTACCGTGGCGTCCGCATGGTTAATTGGGATCCACAAGGTTTAACCGCCGTTAGCGATGAAGAAGTAATTCATAAAGAAGTAAACTCAAAATTAGTTTACATAAAATATAAATTAATCAACGAAGATGGTTCTCCCCTCTCCTTAGGAGAGGGGCAAGGGGGTAAGGCTTGGATTACCATTGCCACCACACGCCCCGAAACTATTTTGGGCGATACCGCTATTTGTGTAAACCCAACCGACCGACGTTACACGCATCTTAAAGGTAAACGCGCCATTGTACCCATAGTAAACCGTGCTGTAAATATTATTTTTGATGAATATGTAGATGCCGCTTTTGGTACAGGGGCTTTAAAAGTTACACCCGCACACGATATTAATGATTACAACTTAGGTATAAAACACAATCTCGAAGTAATTGATACACTTACACAAGAAGGTAAGCTAAGTGCAGCAGCAGGTTTTTATGTTGGAGAAGATCGCTTTGCTGTTCGTAAAAAAATTGTAAAAGATTTAGAAGAACTCGGACATATTGTAAAGATAGAAGACATTAAAAATAAAGTTGGTTATAGTGAGCGTACCGATGCTGTTATAGAACCAAAACTTTCTTTGCAATGGTTTTTAAAGATGAGCGATGTTTCTAAACCTGCTTTAGATGCCGTGTTGGATGGAGATGTAAAATTAATTCCCGAGAAATTCATTAATACCTACAAACACTGGATGGATAACGTACACGACTGGTGTATTTCTCGTCAGCTTTGGTGGGGACAACAAATTCCAGCTTGGTATGACAACAAAGGAAACACCGTTGTTTGCAAAACTAAAGAAGAAGCTATTGAGAAATTAAAAGCTAAAAATGCGGATGTAAAAGTTGAAGACATTCGTCAAGATGAAGATGTATTAGATACCTGGTTTTCATCTTGGTTATGGCCTATCACCGTGTTCGATCCCAACGTAATTAAAAACGGAAAAGATAAAGCCAATAAAGATTTACAATACTATTACCCAACCAACGATTTAGTTACTGCACCCGAAATTTTATTTTTTTGGGTAGCACGCATGATGATTGCCGGTTACGAATACATGGGCGAAAAGCCTTTTAGCAATGTGTACCTAACAGGTATCGTTCGCGATAAGCAAGGTCGTAAAATGAGCAAATCATTGGGCAATTCTCCCGATCCATTAGATCTAATTACTAAGTATGGTGCAGATGGCGTGCGTGTTGGTATGTTATTATGTTCGCCTGCCGGTAACGATTTAATGTTTGACGAAAGCTATTGCGAACAAGGTAGAAACTTCGCCAACAAAGTTTGGAATGCGTTTCGCTTAATACAAGGTTTTGAAGTCGCAGCTATTTATCAGCCTTCTGTTTGCAAAACATCTATTGAGTGGTTTACTAATAAATTCTCTGAGCAATTAGCCATCATCAACGACCATTACAGCAAGTACCGCATGAGCGATGCGTTGATGGCAACCTACAAATTAGTGTGGGATGATTTCTGTGCCTGGTATTTAGAAATGATTAAGCCTGAATTTATTGATGGCAAAGCACAACCAATTGATAAAACTACCTTTGATGCTACCATCAATTTCTTAGAAAATATTTTAAAAACGCTTCATCCGTGGATGCCTTTTATCACTGAAGAAATTTGGCATTTATTAAAAGAACGTTCCGAAAAAGATTGCATCATTGCTGCCGAGTGGCCAAAGCAGTCGCCAGTAAACAGTAAACAGTTAGCAGCGTTTGAAGTTTGCAAAGATGTTGTTGCGATTATTAGAAATCTACGTCAACAAAAACAAATTTCACCTAAAGAAAAATTAGCGTTGATTGAAAAATCAGATGCACAAAATAGCTTCTTTGATGAAGCAGTTATAAAATTAGCAAACCTCAGTTCTTTTACTTATTCAAAAGAAAAAGTAGAAGGTGCGTTTTCTTTTATGATAAAATCGACTGAGTTTTATGTTCCATTAACAGGCAACATTGATGCTGAAGCAGAGAAAGAACGCATCAACAAAGAACTTGATTACAACAAAGGGTTCTTAAAATCGGTGCAAGTAAAATTAAGTAACGAACGTTTTGTTACTAATGCTAAACCTGAAATTTTAGAGAATGAACGCAAAAAAGAAAGTGATGCGCTTAACAAGATAAAAGCTTTAGAAGAGCAGTTAAAAGCGTTATGAGTTTGTGGCAAAAATTTAACCGCATTGTTTTAAAACGTATCTATACAAACGATACAGTGCTGCTGCTTGAAAAAAAACTACCCACAACTTTTACAAGCAACCTGCAAATAAAACTTGCTACCGCCAACAATATTAAAGACACCACTTACTTTCAAAGTAAAACTTATCTCAAACAATTCCATTCTTTCTTAGCCCATGGCGATTTGGGTTATCTGGCTTACCTAAACAATAACTGCATACACCGCAGCTGGGTAACGGTTAAAACAGGTAAAATAAACTTACATAAATTTTGTGCTATCGAGTTAAAGCCCAACGAAGCTTTTATACAGTATTGTGAAACAGCACCCGAAGCCCGCGGCAAAAATGTATTTACCGATGTGCTTACAAAAATAGCCGACGACCTTACGAACAAACATTTGCTAACTGCTGTGTTCAGCAATAATTCATCTTCCTTAAAAAGTTTTACCAAAGCAGGTTTTGTAGAAATTGAACGTTATAACATTTCTATCTTTTTAGGTGTAAAAAAAATAACTAAAACCCAAACTACTTGAGCCCTAAAGAAAAATACCGCGATTATTGCAGTAAGAAAACTGACATGATTATTTTTCAACGCAACTGGTGGCTGGATGCTGTTTGCGGCGAGAACAACTGGGATGCAGCCATACATGAAAACAATGGCGATATTATTGCTGCCTGGGCTTATCCGGTAAAAAGCAAGTACGGCCTAAAGCTAATCAATATGCCTTTGTTAACGCCGGGGCTGGGGCCTGTTATAACTTATTTCCCCGGGCAAAAATACGCCAGTGTTTTAAGTCATGATTACCAGGTGCTGGAAGACCTTATTAATCAATTACCAAAATTTGATTATTTCAATCAGCGATTCTTACCCTTATATAAAAATCACATGGCCTTTTACTGGAAAGGCTTTCAGCAAACCACGCGATATAGCTACCGTTTAAAGGATTTGAGCAACCCTGATAAAATGTTTGAAGAGTTCAACTCTAGTATACGTTCGCAGATACGTAAAGCAGAAAAAAATATTACCATTAGTGAAACAGAAGATGTAGAGGTTTTTTATAAGCTGAACTCACTAACGTTCGAACGACAAGAAAAAAAAATTCCTTACAGCTTAAATTTTGTAAAACGCATTGAAGCTGTTTGCACCAAAAATAATTGCCGAAAAATACTTTTAGCAAAAGATGCAGAAGGAAATGTACACGGCGCTATTTACATGGTATGGGACACGAATAGCGCTTATTATTTAATGGGTGGTGCCGATGAGAACTACCGTAGCAGTGGGGCTTATACGTTATTAATTTGGCATGCTATTAAGGCGGCAGCAAGCGTTACTAAACAATTTGATTTTTGCGGCAGTATGATAGCACCTATTGAACGGTATTTTCGTTCGTTTGGCGGAGAGCAGGTACCGTATTTTCATTTAAAGAAAACAAATTCTAAAGCGCTTAAATTATTTTTTGCATTTAAGGAAGATTAAATATTACATTTCATATAGATAAGATTCTGTCATCTTGTCATATTTTAATATCTTTGCAGCTGCAATGATAGATAACAAAATAATAGACGAAAGCAGACAAGGAGAAGCCATTGTACTGGAAGATGGCGCTGCTGGAAACAAAAAACTTTTTTTAGAAAGCTATGGCTGCCAGATGAATTTTGCCGACAGCGAAATTGTGGCTTCTATACTTACCAAAAGTGGTTATACAACAACCGATAAATTTGAAGAAGCAGATGTTATTTTTGTAAATACCTGCGCTATTAGAGATAACGCCGAAGTGCGAGTGCGCAAGCGTTTACACGATTTTAAAAAAGCGAAAAAGAAAAATCCTAATATGGTGGTTGGCGTTTTAGGTTGTATGGCCGAACGTTTAAAACACCAATTTTTAGATGAAGAAAAAATTGTTGATTTGGTTGTCGGTCCTGATGCGTACAGAGATATTCCAAATTTAATTGAGCAAGCTGAAAGCGGACATAAAGCGGTAAACGTAATCCTATCTAAAGAAGAAACCTATGCAGATATTACGCCTGTAAGGCTCGGTAGCAATGGCGTTAGCTCGTTTATTAGTATTATGCGTGGTTGCGATAATATGTGCAGCTTTTGCGTAGTTCCTTTTACAAGAGGCAGAGAACGTAGTCGCAACCCAGAAAGTATTATTGCTGAAGCACATGATCTTTTTGCTAAAGGATACAGAGAAGTTACTTTACTTGGGCAAAACGTTGATAGTTATTTGTGGAGTGGTGGCGGTTTAAAAAAAGAAACACTTACCGAGGAGCAAAAAGCAAACTCATTAAACTTTGCACAACTGGTAGAAAAAGTCGCGCTTGTAAGTCCTGATTTGCGCGTGCGTTTTAGCACTTCGCATCCAAAAGATATGACGGATGATGTGTTGCACGTAATTGCTAAATATGAAAATGTTTGCAAATACATTCACTTACCGGTGCAAAGCGGTAACAGCCGAGTTTTAGAAATGATGAACCGTGGCTACACGCGAGAGTGGTATTTAGATAGAATTGCTGCCATTAGAAGAATTATACCTGAGTGCGGAATTTCTACAGATAGCATATCCGGCTTTTGTGGCGAGACAGAAGAAGAACACCAAGATACCGTTTCTTTATTTAGACAAGTTCAGTACGATTTTGCGTATATGTTTATGTACTCCGAAAGACCAAAAACACTAGCAGAACGTAAGTACGAAGACAACATACCTGAAGATATAAAGAAGATTCGCTTACAAGAAATTGTAGCCCTTCAATTAGAAAACAGTGCTATTAAAACTAAAGAAGGCGTTGGCAAAGTACATAAGGTATTGGTAGAAGGTACTTCTAAAAAATCAGCCGAAAGTTTAATGGGACGAAACACACAAAACACCGTTGTTGTTTTTCCTAAACTACATTACAAAAAAGGTGATTATGTAAATGTGCTTGCAACTTCATGCACGAGTGGCACATTAATTGGTGAAGCTTTATAGAATAAGAATTAAAATATGTAATGCCTATTGGTTATTAACTATTTACAATTAATTAATGAAATGACCCCTCAAGATATAAAACAGCGTTTTGGCATAATAGGTAGCTCGCCAGCGTTAGATAGAGCTATTGATATTGCACGACAAGTTGCCCCAACTGATTTAAGTGTTTTAATTACCGGCGAAAGCGGAACAGGTAAAGAAGTTTTTCCTCAAATAATACATCAGTTTAGTACACGCAAACACGGCCCATATATTGCAGTTAACTGCGGTGCAATTCCAGAAGGGACTATTGATAGCGAATTATTCGGGCACGAAAAAGGTTCTTTTACAGGCGCCCACGAAGCACGCAAAGGTTACTTTGAAGTAGCCGATGGCGGAACTATTTTTTTAGATGAAGTAGGGGAGTTGCCCTTAGCAACACAAGCCAGATTGCTGCGTGTTTTAGAAACTAAAGAATATATTCGTGTTGGTTCTAGTAAAGTGCAAAAAACAGATGTACGTATTGTTGCGGCAACTAACGTTAACTTACAACAAGCCATTGAAAAAAGTAAATTCCGCGAAGATTTATATTATCGTTTAAATACCGTGCCTATTTTACTTCCCGCTTTGCGAGATAGAAAAGAAGATATTCATTTATTATTTAGAAAATTTGCGGCAGATTTTGCCGCAAAATATAGAATGCCCGTTATTCAGTTATTACCTGATGCGCAACAAATGCTGACTGATTATTATTGGCAAGGAAACATTCGTCAATTAAAAAATATTGGCGAACAAATTTCTATCATAGAAAAAACAAGAGAAATTAGTGCGGAGATTTTGGCAAGGTATCTTCCTACTATTGGTGGTAATAGTTTATTAAGTCTTCCAAAACAAGATAGCACTACAAACTCAGATTTTTCGGAAAGAGATTTGTTGTATAAAGTTTTGTTTGACATGAAAAAAGATATGAATGATTTGAAAAAGGTTGTTCATGATATTGTTCAGTTTAATCAAGGAAGTAGATCGAATCTTTCTAACGACGATGTACAAATATTGAATCGTATACATAATGAAACTGATACAGAAAATACATCAACAGGTGTAATTTTACATCCAACTAAAAGTGGTTTTATAAGTAATAACCCACCTCAAAATTATAACGAACCCATTGTAGTGGAAGAAACACTTTCTTTATCTGATAAAGAAAAAGAAATGATAACCAAAGCGTTGCAAAAATACAAAGGTAAACGCAAACTTGCCTCTGATGAGCTTGGTATTAGCGAGCGTACGCTATATCGTAAAATAAACGAGTATAATATAAGGGAATAAAAAATGCAAAATTCTAAAACCAAAATCTTAAATGTTGCATTAGCTCTTATCTCTTGCTGTTTGTTTCTATCTTCTTGTAAAGTAAATTATGGCTTTAAAGGAATAACAATTCCGCTTGGCGCAAAAACAATTTCAGTGGCTACTTTTCAAAACCAAGCTAACTTAACCGCACCGGTAGAACCACAATTATTATCGCAAAGATTACGAGACGCTGTTTCTTCTCAAACAAATTTAGCCTTATTAAAACAAGGTGGCGATCTTCGTTTTGAAGAATGCCGTATAACTGCCTATTCCACCGCACCTCAAGCCATTACCTCTACCGCTACTACCGATCAGGCAGCTATTAACCGTTTAACGGTAACCATTCGTATAAACTTTATAAACAAGTTAGATGAAACAAAAAGCTTTACCGATAAAGAGTTTACAAGATATTATGATTATCCCGGCAGTCAAAGTTTAACTCAGGCCGAACCCGGCGCATTAGATGTAATTAACCGCCAATTAATAGAAGATATTTTTAATGCGGCCTTTAATAACTGGTAATTTTTGGCGTTGAGGCGTATGGACATTTCAAAGGAAGAAAATTATCTTAGCGCCACCTGGCTGCCCGCAGTAAAGCTTTATGATTAGCTCATTGTTTTAATTTTTTTAATTGCTTCGCAGAATACTGAAAAAGCACTTCATAAAGGCTTTCTTGCCGTATCCCTAACGCAAATCAATTAAAGATCATATCTTCAATCAATTTAAAAATTATATTTGCAACAAATAAAATATTATGCAACACTCACAAATAAAAGAATATATAGAAGCTAATAAACAACGTTTTTTAGATGAGTTGATGGAATTATTGCGCATCCCTTCTATAAGTGCAAAACCAGAGCACTCACCAGATATGCAACGTATGGCAGAAGCCGTTAAAGCAAAATTAATAGCTGCGGGTGCCGATAAAGTTGAAGTATGTGCCACAAAAGGTTATCCTGTTGTATATGCCGAAAAAATGATCGACCCAAAATTCCCCACCGTTTTAGTTTACGGACATTATGATGTGCAACCTGCCGACCCATTAAATTTATGGGATTCCCCACCATTTGAACCTGTTATTAAAAAAACAGCTACTCATCCTGATGGTGCCATATTTGCCCGTGGCTCTTGCGATGATAAAGGACAAGTATATATGCACGTAAAAGCATTTGAGTTAATGATGAAGACAAATACCTTGCCTTGCAACGTAAAGTTTATGATTGAAGGCGAAGAAGAAGTTGGTTCTGCAAACCTTGGTGCATGGGTAATAGAAAACAAACAACGCTTAAAAGCAGATGTTATCTTAATTTCTGATACATCTATCATAGCAAACGGCACACCTTCTATTGATGTGGGCTTGCGTGGTTTGGCATATATGGAAGTTGAAGTTACAGGCCCTAATCGTGATTTGCATAGCGGTGTATATGGTGGCGCGGTAGCTAACCCTATTAATATTTTGTGTAAGATGATTGCATCTATGCACGATGAAAACAACCATATTACCATTCCCGGATTTTATGATGAAGTTATGCAGCTTTCTGCTGACGAACGTACTGATCTTAATAAAGCACCTTTCAATTTAAACGATTTTAAAAAAGATTTAGATATTGCCGAAGAACTTGGCGAAAAGGGATATACTACTAATGAACGTACCGGCATTCGCCCTACATTGGATGTAAACGGTATTTGGGGTGGTTATACCGGCGATGGGGCTAAAACTGTTCTTCCCTCAAAAGCTTTTGCTAAAATTTCTATGCGTTTGGTACCTAACCAAAGCTCAGATAAAATAAGTAATTTATTTGCTAAACATTTTGAAAGCATTGCGCCTAAATCTGTTAAAGTAAAAATAACTGCGCATCATGGTGGCGAACCTGTAGTGGTTTCAACTTCTTCGGTGGCTTACAAAGCGGCATCGGCAGCTATGGAACAAAGTTATGGTAAAATGCCTATACCAACCCGTGGCGGTGGAAGCATACCTATTGTTGCATTGTTTAAAAAAGAATTAGGTTTAGATTCTATCTTATTTGGTTTTGGTTTAGATAGCGATGCTTTACATTCGCCTAACGAACATTATGGAATATTTAATTATTTAAAAGGTATTGAAACAATTCCTTTGTTCTACAAAAATTATGTAGCCAATAGCAAATAATGTCTGCGGCCGATATTATAAACTCATTTGGTGTAACACTTATTTTATTGGCATTTTGTTTACTTACTTTAAAGAAAATAGATATGCAAAACATCTATTACAATCTTTTAAATTTAGTGGGTTCAGGTTTGGCGTGTTATGGCTCTTACATGATGAGGTCGGTTCCTTTTATAGTTTTGGAAGCAAGCTGGTGTTTGGTTTCTTTATATAGTTTGTTTAAAAAAAGGTATTAAATTTTTATGTTTTTTTTTGGATAAGGTCTTAGAAAAAGAAATTTATATTAATTAATAAACGTTTAGCACACTTAATTATGATACTTGTATCGATTTCGTATTAAATTAAAAACGTCAATAAATCTAAACACTTTCGGTAAAAGAAATTAAAGGGCAAAAAAAACGCCGGCCATAAGCCAGCGTTTTTGTATAAAAAATACTTAAATTATGCAAGTTTTACATTAACAGCATTTAATCCTTTTTTACCTTCTTGTACGTCAAAAGTTACGTTATCGTTTTCACGAATTTCGTCTTGAATACCTGATACATGAACAAAGATTTCTTCGCCTGTTCCTTCTGTTTTAATGAATCCGAAACCTTTGGTTTCATTAAAAAATTTTACTACTCCGTTTTTCATTTTGTTGTTTTGTTATTTTATTTGTTTTGTATTTGTTTATTTTAAACCAACCGACGCATAAATACTAAATACCTCTTTTGGTACTTCATTTTGAAAATGTAAAATTTATCGGATTGCAAGAGTGTTACAAATAGACTGAGATACAATCTTCTTAGATGAAGTATGCAAATATAAGTATTTATTTAATACCGCAGCAATTTATTTTACCGAATAAGAGTTACAGTGCCGTGATATGCATGCGGACGGGCAAAAACATCTTCAAAACTTACTTTCCAAACATACACATCTTCCTGCACGAGCCCACCATGATAATGGCCATCCCAAGCACTTTCTAAGTTTGTACCATGAAAAATAAGCAGTCCCCACCGGTCAAAGATCCAAAGGTTATACGTTTTTTCGTCAATGCCGATGCCCGTTCCTTTAAAGCCTTCATTCTTAATATCTCCGTTAGGAGAGAAAGCATTAGGTATGTAAAAGGTTACCGCATCATGAATGTTCAATACCTCTTTTATAGAATCTTTACAGCCAAACGTATTGGTAACTATTTGCGTAACGGTATATTGAGATGCTATCTGATCGCTATATAAATGCTTTGGGTTAGCAACAGAAGCTGTATCTAAAGAATCAACTTTTTCATACATATCGCCAAAGTTCCAATGGTATGCATTAGTCCCCGAAGCACCTAAAGATTGATCTGAAAAAGTAATGGTAGGTTCTACCAGATCAGCATTTTTTGGATCATAGGTAAAGGCTGCCAATGGCTTTGGATAAACCTGTATGTAATTATTTTTGGTTAGCGTGGTAACACAATTTTTATCAGATACTACGCTTAAGGATACCGTATAATAAGTGCTTTGCGTGTGCGATGCGTTTGTGTAGGTTAACGACGTAAATACATTAGTGCTATAAGTAGCTATGGCCGTATTGCCAAAACTCCAGTTCCAGGTTGTTACGGGCGGCACAGCAGATACCGTATCTATAAAGGTGGTGGTAAACGGCGAACAGCCCGAAGTAAGCGAGCCAAAACCAATTACAGGACTTGGGTTTACAACAATGGTTTCGGTAGTATCATGTTTGCAACCTTTATTACTGGTTACTTGAAGATTTACGGTATAAATACCTGCCGGGGTTAATAAATAAGTAGGATTTTGAGCTGTTGTGGTGCCTGTATCAAAATTCCAATTCCATTGAGAAATATTGCCGCTATTGGCTACTGAAAGATCGGTAAAATTGGTCGGGTTGCCATCACACGCATTAGCATAACTAAATATGGCAGTAGGATTAGCATTAACGCTTATAGAAAAAGTGGATGTGGGCCCAACGCACCCGTTTAAATTATCATTAAGCACAATAACATTGCTAACCTCGTGGGTAACATTGCTTATCGCGGTAAAGGAAGGTATTCCTGTGCTTCCGTTTGTAGCAGTTAAACCTATAAATGGTGTGGTGGTTGTGCTCCAGGTAATGTTTGAAGTGGCTGCTGCCGGCGATGCTGTTAAGATTATAGCGGGTACCGCATCACCCGGACAATAATTTAAACTGGCGTGAGTAACTATAGGGGTTGGTTTTACAATAATGGTATAACTTTCAGGAGGGCCTGTGCAACCATTTAAGTGAGGTGTAATGGTTATAACGCCTGTAATATCGTTAGGAGAATTATTTAACGCGGCTGTAAATACCGGTGGAATACCTGTACCCGAAGCATTTAAACCTATCAACGTATTATTGTTTACCCAGCCGTAGGTAATATTGGTAGTAGATGGTGTATTGGTGATGGTAGGCGAAGTTATTATATTATTCCAACAATAAGGTGGGGGCGATGTTACCGTAATATATGGGATAGGATTAACATTAAGAGTAGTTGTTTTAGAAGATACACAACCGCTTAGAGGTGTTATGGTTAATGTAACTGAAAAAGTGCCAGTAGAAGGATATAAATAAGAAGGGTTTTTTACGCTTGATGTATCTGCGGCCGTAGAGCCATCCCCAAAATTCCAGTTATAAGATACACCTGTTGTGGGCGTTGAGGTATTATTGAAAACCGTTGCCGTGCCCAAGCAGGCCTGCGGTGCAGAAAAGTTAACTGTGGGATATTGATTAACAATAACCGTATTGCTTGAAACCGCTGTGCAGCTAAATGTATTGGTAACTGATAAAGTAGCTACAAAATTACCAGCCGCAGGATATGAATAAGTAGGATTTTGTACGATAGAACTGCCTGCGTTATTTCCAAAATTCCAATGATATGTTATGCCACCGTTTGAATTATTGTTAAATATTGTTGGGGCACCCAAACAAACAGGCATTGTTGAAAATACCGAAGTAGGCGAGGGGTTAACAGTTACCGTGGTAGTATAAGTATCTATGCATCCATTATTTAGATATAAAGAAACTGTATAAGTTCCTACAGAAGTATATGTATGGGTTGGTGTAGCATGAATAGAATCCATTGAGCCATCTCCAAAATTCCAGATCTGTTTAATAAAAGGACCACCTGTTGATTGATTTGCGAATGTGGTTGAATTACCCTGGCAAACGGTATTGTTTGTAAAATGCGCCACCGGCAATGGTAAAGGCCCTTGTAATGCCGTATCAATTTTAAATGGACACGACACGCCGCTGTTGCCAATGGTTGTCATGTTAACCGTATACGTACCACCAGTGTTTACAGTAACGGTTTGGTTAGAAGCCGCGCCAACTACACCCGGTCCTGCCCAAGAATAAGAGGCAACGCCTGCCGGAGCTGTTAATACAGTAGAAGCGCCGCTACCGCAGGCAAATGGAGTAAAAGTAATTCCCGGAAAAGGGGCACAATCAGTAACTACATAGGCATAACCGGGGTGGCCGCCGCCACCACAGTCAGAACTTTCAAAGGTTATGGTAACATTTTGCCCTACATAATTTACCAACGGAATTAATACAGGGCTCCAATCTTTATAAATAAAATCATAAGGAGTTGTGCCGCCATTATTATCGGGCACCTGAGTTTCAATAGTATTAAATCCACCGATAGAACTTGCCGTAAGCGCGTTTACATCATAACGGGCGCATACAATTTCATTATTGTTGCCATCATACATTCTAATTTTAAAATAAGGCTGGTTGGTAGAAGAGTGATTATTGGGATTGTACTGGCATAGCACAACTGCATACCAATAAGTAATGATTTTATTAGCTTGTGTAACTAAAAAAGTATTGCTGATAATTTGATGATTAAAAGGAAGAATAGCGTTGCTTGCTCCCTGTTGTATTTCACGATACGCACTATCATTTCCTAATCGTAATGAATAGCTATGGCCGGGTGCTACGGTGTTTATAGGCACATTAGGATCAGTTCCGCCGGTAAATACTTCGTGCACAAAACTTTGCGAATTGTTAGGCCCGGTGTTTAAACCATTAACCGTTAAATTACCATATCCTTGTAATGTACCGCCGGTATTAATCGTTCCTGATGTGCCCTGATCATTCCATTGGCCTGTCCAACTATTAAGATTTCCGGAAGAAAAATCTAAATTATTACAACTGCCCATTGTGCGGTTGCTTAATGAAGGCACTTTTGCAGCGTTTTCTTTTTCTTTCTCTAACGAAGGAAGATATTTGTATTTATATACTTCTTCAAAATAAGGAAGTTTATCTACCCAATATTGTTGCGCGTTTGCTTGGGTAATAGAACCTTCTTTTACCAGCGAATAATATTGATCTGTTTTAAGATAATTCCATTTGGCTGCATACCTAAAAAAGTTTTTTGTTTGCTGAGGCGTAGTATTTAAACGATTACTGAATTGATTTTCTATCAGGGTCCAGTTATATAAAGAAGGTATAATTTCATCAGAACAAGAACTGTTTTTTGAATGCTTGTGAGTATTAATTTGTGCCTGCAAATAGGCAGTCAAGAAAAATAATATGAAAATAAAATTTTTTTTCACAAACAGGTAAATGATTAATAATTAAACAAATATAAGCATAAAAGGCAAAAATACGATAATAGAAGTAAGGATGTAAATTCTGAAGGTTAATTAACAGCCTTAGTATTTTCTTTTGGAACGCGTAACAGTAAAACAAAGCCAACAATAAAGATAATTATTAAAGAAAGTACAGAGTTTCTGATGCCCCCGGTAAGATCTTCAATTAAACCGAAAGTAGTTGTACCTATAGCTAAACCAATTTTTTCACTTACATCATAAAAGCTGAAATAGCTGGCGTGATCTTTAGTTTGTGGCAACATTTTAGAATAGGTACTGCGCGATAAAGCTTGTATACCGCCCATTACCAAACCCACACTTGCAGCAACTATGTAAAATTCTATAGGTGTATTAACAAATAAATAAGTATAAACGCAAATAGCAGCCCAAATAACAATGGTTATACCAATGGTTTGTATGTTGCCCATTATGGATGATAATTTAGACATGATAAAAGCGCCCGCAACACCCAAAAACTGGATAATTAATATAGAAATGATCAGGCTTTGAGTTTTTTGCTGTTCGTTATTCCAGGTAATAGCTTTAGTGGCAAAAGGCACCGCCATTATCATTACAGTTTGCACACCCATGTTGTACATAAAATAACTGGTTAAAAAACGACGCAACTTTAAACGTTGTTTCAAGTCGTTCCAAACATTTTTTAATTCATGGTAACCACTGCTTAGTAAATGCGCTTTAGGTTTACCAGGCTGTGGGTTTGATGAAGATAATCTTCTAAACGTAATTTGCGCAAAGCCAAGCCACCAAAGCCCTACCAAGGCAAACGTATATTGTATCTTGGGGATGGTTTTGGTAAAAACGGCAAGCACCAAAATTAAGATCAGCAATAAAGAACTGCCTATGTAACCCATTGCAAATCCCCTCGCGCTTATTTTATCGTGCTTATCGGTATCTGCAATTTCGGGTAAATACGCGTTATAAAAAACCAGGCTGCCCCAATAGCCTACGCTGGCAAGCATTAAAACCAACATACTTAATAAAATATGCTCAGTATTAAAAAAACTTAGTGCTATGCAGCTAAACGAACCAAGGTAACAAAATAATTGCAGAAATTTTTTCTTACTATCGGCATAATCGGCCATGCCCGATAATAAGGGTGATGAGAACGCAACAATAAGATAAGAAACCGCTACCACATACCCGTAAAAAGCAGTGTTGGTAAATCCTATTCCGCAAAAATTAATTACACCGCCTAACTGGTTTTTAGTAATAGTTTCATAAAATATAGGAAAGATGGCAGATGAAATAACTAAAGGATAAACAGAATTTGCCCAGTCATAAAAGGTCCAGGCACGAATTGTTTTTTTATCGTTCTTTAAAATCATACACCTTAATAAGTGGTAAATATAATAAATTGTATAAAAATGGATAGTTTGATTTTAAATTTTCTATAGCCAATATTTGATTGAATTAAATCAATATTAAAAAAGCAAATTTTATTTTAAAGAATTTACCCATATCCCATTCAATCAAAATCTGCTAAAAACCTATTAGTTTTTGTAACTTTGCTTAGTGAGCCTGATAGAAAACATACGCGTATTTAAAAAACTAAGCACTAAAAAATTTTTTAATGCGGCTAAAGTTTTTGCTTCTTATCACTACTCGCGCATAACCAAACGCAACTACCATAGTGGCATGCCGCTGGCCTTAAATTTTGAGCCTACCACCAGTTGTAATCTTCGTTGTCCTGAATGCCCAAGCGGTTTGCGTTCATTCTCACGGCCAATAGGTATGCTCGATCAAAAATTCTTTCAAACCACCATTGATGACCTTTATGAGAAATTAATTTACCTTACTTTTTACTTTCAAGGTGAGCCATACTTAAATCCTAATTTTTTGGACATGGTTAAGTATGCTTCTCAAAAAAATATTTTTACGTTTACCTCTACCAACGCGCATTATTTAAATGATGCTAATGCTAAGCGCACGGTAGAATCGGGACTTGATAAATTGATCATCTCTATTGACGGTACTACGCAGGATGTTTATGAGCAGTACAGGGTAGGAGGTAACCTAGCCAAAGTTATTGAGGGTACTAAAAATATTCTTACATGGAAAAAAAAATTAAAAAGTAAAACGCCTTATGTTGTTTTCCAGTTTTTGGTGGTTAAACCAAATGAGCATCAAATAGAGGAGGCAAAAAAACTAACGAAAGAATTAGGGGTTGATGAAATAAAATTTAAAACGGCACAGGTTTATAACTATGAAAACGGTAATGAGTTAATTCCAGATAATATTGAGTACAGTCGTTATAAAAAAAATAGTGATGGAACATATTCTATTAAAAATAAGTTGTTAAATCAATGCTGGCGTATGTGGAGCGGCTGCGTTATAACTTGGGATGGGCTGGTAGTGCCCTGCTGTTTTGATAAGGATGCGCAGCACAGGTTAGGTAATTTAAAAGAAACATCTATTAAAAATATATGGCATAGCGAGGGTTACAACACGTTCAGGTCTTCAATTTTACATTCTCGTAAGGAGATTGATATTTGTCAAAATTGTACGGAAGGTACCAAAGTTTGGGCCGGAGAAACTGCTTAATATAATATATATATTTGCGTTAGGGATGGTGGCAGAAAGCCTTTTTAAGTAATCTTAAAAAGCTTTGCGCCTACAGCCCGACGGCGTATAGTATTTCTCAACTTAGCTTGAATTAAGAATTAGCCGGAACGCCCAAAAAAAAAGCGCCAATCTAATAATTGGGGCTTTAGTTTTTATAAAAATGATTACTTATTCTTTAATACCAAAGAATTCGTTATAACCTGTTTCTTTATTGTTTAATTTATATTTGCTTTTAAAGAGGTTTAAAATTTTTGTGTAGAAAAGATTTTCGTATAATTTCTCAGCTTCTTTTTCCTTGGTTAAGATATCTTTAGCTGTTTTTTCTACTTCTTCATCGCTTGGTGCTTGGCCGTAACGCGCAAAGTGGCTGCGTACAAAGCGTTTTGCTTCTTCGGTAGCTTCTTCCTGTGTAACTTTAAGGTTGTTGTTCTTAATAATTTTGTTTTCGATCAACTTCCATTTCATAGATTGTGCCCATGAACCAAACTCGGTATCTAATTGTTCTCTTGTTACAGGCTTATCATTAACGGCCATTAACCAACGTTTTAAAAACTCTTCGGGCAAGGCAGGATTGATGGTTTCTACTAATGTTTTTTCTACTTCGGTAAAGAATTTGCGATCGCTGTCTTGCGCAAACATAGAAGATAATTCTTCTTTAATTTTGTTCCTGAATTCTTCTTCTGTTTTGATAGAACCATCGCCATAAACCTTCATAAATAATTCTTCGTTAAGTTCGGCATCATCCATGCGGGCAATGTTTTTAACGGTAAGTTGTAAATTACAATGTAAGGTTTCAGCAGTTTCTTTATCAATACCTAAGGAAACCGAAAGTTCAATCGGGTCTGCATACAATTCTTTGCAATTAATTACAATTTTTTCATCTTTTTTAGCGCCGGTTAATTTTTGTTTACCTGACTCACTTTTTAAACGATCTATCCCAATGCTGGTAGATTTATAAATACCACCGGCTTTAATTTCGCCCTTCTCATCAAGCTCGTTAATATCAACAAATACTACATCTTTTGCTTCGGCAACTTCTGGGTTTGTAGGCTTGCCGTAATTTTTACGAACATCTTTTACATATTTATCAATAAGCGTATCATCTATTTTTACTATTTCAAAATTGAAAGCAATTTTATCAGAGATATCCACATCAAAAGCAGGGGCAAGGCCCAGGTCGTACTTAAAAGTAAATTCTTTGCCGTTATCCCAATCAATTTGCTCATCTGCTTTAGGAAGCGGGTTTCCTAAAATATCAATTTTATTTTCTACAATATAATTATTGATGCTGTCGTTTAAAATTTTATTTAATTCATCTGCCAAAACAGATTTACCGTACATTTTTTTTATCATTCCAGCAGGAACTTTACCAGCTCTAAAACCGGGAAGCGTTGCCTGGCGTTGCGCTTTTTTAATAGCGTCTTCTACGCGCTTTTCATAATCTGATGGGCCAACCTCTATGGTAACTACCGCGTTTAATGTGTCAATATTTTCTTTAGTAATATTCATTTGGATATTTTTATAATAAGGGCTGCAAATTTACAATTTTTGGCGTATTATTAAAATTTTATTTACTGTTGGAAACCTTGATTTTACTGCAATTTATTCTTCTAACAAAATATAACAGTTATTTAATTTGCTTGTACTAAATGTTTGTTACTTTCATACCGATTAATTAATATTAACTTAAATAAAAAAATATGGCATTTGAACTACCCGCGTTACCCTACGCAAATAACGCTTTAGAACCGCATATTGATGCAAAAACCATGGAAATTCACCATGATAAACATCACCAAGCTTATGTAACTAATTTAAACGCCGCAGTTGCTGGCAAAGAAGAAGAAAAACTGAGTATTGAAGAGATTTGCAAAAACATTTCTAAATATCCGGTAGCAGTTCGTAATAACGGTGGCGGACATTTTAACCACTCTTTCTTTTGGAAATTAATGAAAGCAAACGGTGGCGGAAATCCAACCGGAGAATTAGCTACAGCAATTGATAAGCATTTTACCAGCTTAGACGAATTTAAAAAACAATTTGCCGCTGCGGCTGCAACCCGTTTTGGTAGCGGTTGGGCATGGCTTTGTGTAAAAAGCGATAAATCTTTGGCAATTTGCTCAACCCCAAACCAAGATAACCCTTTAATGGATGTGGCTGAATGTAAAGCAACACCTATTTTAGGTTTAGATGTTTGGGAACATGCTTATTATTTGCATTATCAAAATCGTCGTCCGGATTACGTTACCGCATTTTGGAATGTAATTAACTGGGATGAAGTAAGTAAAAATTACCACGCAGCTATTAAATAAAGCCTGTTGAATACTATTGGGTAAGAGGATTTGCACAACGCAAATCCTTTTTACTTTTACCTAAAACAAGATCTTTTGAAAAAAATTATTCTTATATTATTTATTATCTGCACAGGCAAATTATGTGCTGCTAACCATTTGTATATTTCGACAAACACATTTGGTAAAAAATCGATCTTACAAAAACATCGCCCTAACCCAATTATGTTTTCTTTAAAGAAGAAGGGTTATAAAGGCACCAAAGTTTTGGCCGCTGTGTTGTCGTTTCCTGTGCCGTTTGGTGTAATTGGTCTTCACCGCATTTTTTTAGGAACCAAACCTTATGTTCCTTTAGTTTACATTGGCACTGTTGGCGGCGCTTTTGGCATTTTACCCTTTATAGATTTTATTGTAATTTTATTAGATAAAGACCTTAATACGTACATACAAAATCCGCATATTTTTATGTGGATAGAAAATCAAAATAAAAAAAACGAACCCATTTATAATGACGGAAAATAGCGAAGAAAAGATACGTAAAGCCTTTCAAAATAAAGATTGGAGCCAGATTAAAGCAACCGATAGCTGGCAAATTTTTAGAATTATGAGCGAGTTTGTAGATGGTTTTGAACGTATGGCTCGTATTGGTCCATGTGTTTCTATTTTTGGCAGTGCGCGCACTCAAAGCAATAATCCCTATTATATTTTAGCAGAAGAAATTGCGTATAAATTAACACTAGAAGGGTACGGGGTTATAACCGGTGGGGGGCCCGGTATTATGGAAGCAGCCAATAAAGGTGCAAGGCGCGGTAATGGTAAATCGGTTGGTTTAAATATTGAGTTACCTTTTGAGCAAAAACCAAACGATTTTATAGACAGAGATAAAAGCATAGATTTTCACTACTTTTTTGTGAGGAAAACTATTTTCTTAAAATATTCGCAAGGTTTTATTGCTTTGCCCGGTGGCTTTGGCACGTTGGACGAATTATTTGAAGCATTAACCTTGGTTCAAACCACTAAAATTGGCGAATTTCCTATTGTATTAGTGGGTAAAAAGTATTGGCAAGGTTTATTAGAATGGGTAAGAGGCACTATGATTGAGCAGGAACATAATGTAAATGAAAATGATTTACAACGCCTGCATGTAGTTGATACGGCAGATGAAGCAGTACATGTTATTACCCAATTTTACGCTAAATATTTATTGAAACCCAACTTTTAATTTTACTTCTTTCTCTTTTAAACAAAAAATCCGCTCCTATTTTAGAAGCGGAATTTTTTACGTTAAACGTAATAATCTATTTAGTTGCCTGATAATATTTAATATTAGCATCCATTTTTAAGAAATAATACTTTTTAGAATTGATAACACTTGAGTTATATTTAATAGCATTAACTTGTAAGTTAAAAGTTTTTATATCAAAACTTGGGTAACCTGCAAAATCATTTGGTTTAAAATTGGCAGCCGAATCTGAAACGTTTGCCGGAACCATTTTACGAATATAAGAGAAACCAGAACCATCAAGCATGGCAATATAAACCGTATCGGCATTTGAAGTAAAACGCGTAATAGGAATAGCATACTGATTAGTTGCATTGTAAGTCGAATCTTTATTATGGGTAGTAGAATCAGATAAAAAAGCATTAATATTTATAATATCTGCCATGTGCCCAACTGTATCTGTATGTGTAGAAGTACTGTTTAAATGCGTATAGGCAGGTCTGTTTGGAACAGCATATAAAATCCTAGGAAAAATTGGTATCCATTTAGAATCCCAGTTATTTATAGAATTTGTATATGTTGGGTTGCTACCTGCTGGTAAAAAATAATTGCTTATAGTCGGTACACTTCCGTTGCCGCTAACATTCCATTTAATGGTATTGTTAAAATTTAAACTATAAGTAGATATCGTTGAAAGATATGAAGCATCGGCAGCTTTTACTAACAAAGAATCATTAACGGAAACATTTCCGGCATCTGCCAAATTTGAAAAATTACCTGTTGTATTGGTAAATTTAGCCATTCCATATTCGTACATGTTTACAAACGGACTAACCACAACGGTTTTTTCATTACTAACCTGTGCTGCAATTAAAATTCCATCTGCATCAGATATAGTTGGGAAAAACGGTGTTGTATAAGAAAACTCGGTAAAGTTACCGTTGCTTTGAGTTTTAGTAGGAAACACTTCTTTATCTTTTTTGCAGCTTGTAAATAAGGTTACTGATAAGGTTGCTAAAACGCCTGCAGTGTAAAATATTTTTTTCATATTAAAATAAGATTTTTTAACTTTTACTTTAGAGTACAATTTTAGTCAAAAAATAAATAACAGCCAATAAACCTTTAAATAATTTTATAACTGGTCGATTTTAACAAATAACTGGTCGGTTTAAGCGGTTTCCACGTAATCTAAATCTTTCCCAAAAGTTTCTTCTAAATGATAAAGTGATAGATATGCTATCACAATAATAATAATGCCGGTAACAATGGTAGCGGTTAAGCCTTCTTTTCCAAAAAAGACAGTCATTAAAGTAAGTAAATAAGATATTAAAATAGTTGAGCCTCTCACAAAATTAGGCGCGGTTGTTGTGGCCGTAGAACGAATATTGGTGCCAAATAATTCTGATGCGGTGCTGATAAAAACAGCCCAATAACCTGTAGCAAAGCCGATAAAAATAATACAGCCATAGAATGTTGTAACTGATCTTCCACCAAAAATAAAATAGCAAATAATAGCTAAAACAGTTAGTGAAAGAAAGAGAAATAAGGTTTTTTTTCGGCTTTTTATCCATTGAGAAATAGCTCCGCAAACGAAATCTCCTACTGTAATACCTGCGTAAGCGTACATAATTGCTTTGCCCGCGGTTACTAATTTAGCGTTGGTAGGGTCTCCGCTTAATTTGGCAAATAATTCAGGCGAAAAAAGAACCAAGGTACCCATTACGTACCAAACAGGCACGGTTACAAAAATTATGCAAAGATATTTTAGCAATCGTTTTCTGTTATTGAATAATTGAAAGAAATTTCCCTTGCTTATATTTTCTTGTTTAATATTATTGAACATACCGGATTCTAATACGCCAATACGAAGCACCAATAAGGCTAAACCCATAGCACCGCCAAAAAAATAAGAATGCCGCCAACTGCTGAATACATCACTCATAAAACCGGCAACTACGGCACCAAACACACCAACGGTAGCTATTATCATGGTGCCTATGCCACGTTTTTCTTTGCTCATAGTTTCACTTACTAACGTAATTCCGGCTCCTAACTCGCCAGCCAAACCAAAGCCCGAAACAAAACGAAGTGCCGCATACCAATCGGTTGAGTTGACAAAACCGTTAGCGATATTGGCAATAGAATACGTTAAAATAGAACCAAATAAAACAGATAATCGCCCTTTTTTATCGCCTAAAATACCCCAAAAGATACCGCCAATAAGCATGCCCGCCATTTGCCAGTTAAGTAACATCTTACCATAATAAGCATTTAACTCGGCTAATTTTTGCGGAGTTAGATTTGCAAATTGTAAAGGAAGTATTTCGTTTAAACTGTGAGTACGCTCAACACCAAAAAGTAGTAAATCATAAATATCAACAAAATAGCCAAGCGCAGCTACAATAATTAATTTATTTAAGGCTTTGGGTTGATTCATTACTTAATAGCTTTTAAACTTAGATCTAAACTTTTTACGTGATGCGTAAGAGCTCCAACCGAAATAAAATCAACTCCAGCTAAAGCATAATTTCTGATTGTTTTTTCGGTAATGCCACCCGATGCCTCGGTTTCAAATTGTTTTTTAATAAGTGTTACCGCTTGTTTTACTTGTGCAGGCGTAAAATTATCAAGCATAATGCGGTTTACTTTTCCATGAACTAAAACTTTTTTTACATCTTGTAAATTGCGACACTCAACCTCAATAGCTAATTTTAATTTATTTTTTTTGAGATATAAATTAGCTGCATCAATGGCTTGAGTAATACCACCGGCAAAATCGATATGATTATCTTTTATAAGGATCATATCATATAAGGCATAACGGTGGTTTGCGCCACCACCAATAACCACAGCCCATTTTTCGAAAAAACGAAACAGTGGTGTAGTTTTACGTGTATCTATCACTTTGGTTTTTGTAGCTTTACAAAGTGTTTGCAGTTGTTTAGTTTTTGTAGCAATACCACTCATGCGTTGCATAATATTTAGCACCAAACGCTCGGCTGTAAGTAATTGATAAGTTGGTCCGTTTATAACAAAAGCTACATCTCCTTTTTTTACAGAAGTGCCGTCTTTAATTTTTTCGGTAAATTTTATTTTTGAATTAATTCGTTTAAAAATAAAACGAGCGGCTTCAACCCCGGCAAGAATACCATCTTCTTTAACTAACAAGTGCATTTTGCCATTTTGTTTTTTAGTAAGTGTGGCAAGGGTTGTATGGTCGCCACAACCCACATCTTCGGTCAAGGCTTGTTTTACAAACTGTTTAAAATCGAAATTATCTTGGTGTTTTTTTATAAAAGATTGCATATTATTTTAATGTTAGCCACAGATTTCACAAATTACGCAGATAAAAAATAATCTATGTTTACCAATGCAATCTGTACAAAATTTTTATATTTAATAGCTACGAAATTAAAAATTAAAACGAAAGATTTGTTATTTGGTATCAATTATACCAACTAATCGTAAAAAAACAATTTGTGTATATTAGTGTAATCTGTGGCAAAGGTTTTTAATTTATCTTCGACAAATATAAAATGAAAATAATTCTTCTTCAAATAGATAAAACCGACCAAAGCTTTGTTGAACATGGCGTGCAGGAGTTTTGTAAACGAGTTAATCGATACAATTCTTTTGAAACAATTACTATTTCAATTAATAAAACCATGCGCAGTAAAAGTATCGAAGAGCAAAAAAAAGAAGAAGAAAAACAAATTTTAAACCAGCTTAGCAAGCATGATGTTATTTTTTTATTGGATGAGAACGGGAAAGAGTTTTCTTCGGTGCAGTTTGCCAATCAAATACAAAGCATTTTAAACGCGGGTAAAAAAAGTCTCTGCTTTGTAATTGGCGGCCCTTATGGCTTTACCGATGAGCTTCGCAAAAAACATCAATTACTAAGTATTTCTAAATTTACCTTCTCACACCAAATGATACGCTTGCTTTTTTGCGAACAATTATACCGTGCTTTCACCATTATTAAGGGAGAAAAATATCATCATCAATAGCCTGTATTAGATGTAAGGTTTTTCTGTTTATCTGGTTTTTGATTTTTATATGTATTGTATGTTTGTTATCCTAAATTCTTTCATGAAAAAAAACTTCAACATCCCCCTAATTATTTTTATATTAATTTTTGCAAGTAAAAACGCTTTTTCGCAAAAGCAACTAGTAGCTGATACAGGTAAATGCCTCGAATTTATAGGTACTTTTGATGGTACCGTAAAAGATATGGAAGGTACTTATACTGTAAAACTTATAAAAGATAATAAAGTAATAGAACAACAAACGCTAAGTGTTTATAAACAATTTAGGTTTGTAATGAGAAGGAATATGTTATATGCGGTTAAGCTTGAAAAACCCGAGTATATAACTAAAACAGTTAGTATCTCCACAAAATTACCTGCTAAATTAGAGATAGAAAACCTTTACCTATTTAAACTTGAAACCAATTTAATAAGCGAGGAATTATCGGTGCATTTTAAAGATGATGATATAGATTTTCCGGTGGCATTGGTAAACTATGGCAAAAAATGCGATTGTTTTGAATTTAATAAGGATTATACCACAAAACTGATTAAAAGCATGTATACTAATTTGATGTTTGGAAATTAATCTTTATAAACATTATAGTTTAAAAATTATATAAACACATTCATTACAAAAACTCTCTACTTTTTTTGATAACTGTTTAATAAAACAATAGATTTGCGTAAATTTTAAAATATAAATAATATGAATAAATTAATCCTACGTATTGCTTGTGCGTTAATGGCAATAACTTTTAGTCAAAGTTGTTCTACAACAAAATCAGGTACTACTTCAAATTTCGAATCGGAAGTTAAATCATTTGCCAAACAAGAAAGCGAGCAATTAGTTGTTTCTTACTTACAGAGAAAATTAGCCCCCAATCACCCTCAATTAGCAAGTTTATTGGGTGCAGCAACATCATCAACGTTAATGACGTCTATTCTTGGGTCAAATGGCTCAAATACTAATGCCTTAACTAATTTAATTTCGTCTCAGTTTGGCGTTTCACAACCGGCAGTTACCAGCAATGTAACTAGCAACGGCAGTACTTTAGGGAGTTTGGCTTCTTTTTTGGTGCAAAACACAAACGCCTCCACATTATCATCTTTGCTTAGTGCGGTTAGATAATTAATCAACTATAAATCACCAATAAAATCCCGATGAGTTACGTCGGGATTTTTATTTTTCAAATGTATATATTTGCACGATGAGCATTTACGATAAATACGAAGCAGTAATTGGTTTGGAAGTCCATATACAATTGCTAACAGAGAGCAAAATGTACTCAAACGATAGTGCCGAATACGGCGGCTTACCTAATACACACGTTAGCGTTATTACCCTTGGTCACCCAGGTACTTTGCCAAAAGTAAACAAGCGTGCTGTTGAGTTTGCCGTAAAATTAGGTTTGGCAGTTGATGGTAATATTCGTTACGAAAACCAATTTGCACGTAAAAATTATTTCTATGCCGATTTACCAAAAGGATACCAAATTACCCAAGATAAAACACCGTTTTGCAATGGCGGACAAATCACTATAAAACTTAAAACAGGCGTAGAAAAAAGTATAAACCTTACCCGCATACACATGGAAGAAGATGCCGGCAAAAGTATGCACGACCAAGATGCGACTGATACCTTGGTAGATTTAAACCGCGCCGGAGTACCGCTTTTAGAAATGGTTTCTGAGCCCGAGCTTTGTAATGGAGATGAAGCGTACGCCTATTTAACCGAAGTGCGCAAACTGGTTCGATACCTTGATATTTGTGATGGCAACATGGAAGAAGGTTCTATGCGTTGTGATGCAAACGTTTCGGTTAAAATTAAAGGTGTTAAAGAATTCGGAAAAAAAGTAGAGGTTAAAAACATGAATTCTATTCGTAACGTGCAACGCGCTATTGAGTATGAAATTATTCGTCAGATTGATTTATTAGAAACCAACCAAGAAATTGCAGGAGAAACCCGCAGTTTTGATGCCGTTAAAGGAACTACATTTAGCCTTCGTAGTAAAGAAAATGCAAACGATTACCGTTACTTCCCGGAACCCGATTTGCAACCCGTTTTTATTACCGAAAAATACATTAACGAGGTTAAACAAACTTTGCCCGAATTGCCAAATGCACTTTATAAACGCTACGTACAAGATTTTAAACTATCTGATTATGATGCCGCTGTATTAACTGATACCAAAGCCATTGCGCATTATTTTAATGAATTGGTTAATCATACAAAAAATTATAAAGCAGCTTCTAACTGGTTAACAGTTAATATTAAAAGTTATTTAAACGAAAATGCCATTGATATAGATCGTTTTCCGGTAAAACCTACGCAAATTGCCGAATTGATTTCTATTATTGATGATGGAAAGATCAGTCACTCATCTGCTTCGCAAAAAATATTTCCTGAACTGATAAAATCTCCTAACAAAACATCTATTCAAATTGCACAAGAATTAAATCTTTTGCAAGAAAGTAATACAGATGCTTTGCAAGATTTGGTAAATCAGGTAATAGCTAAATACCCTGAAAAAGTTATCGAATATAGAAACGGAAAAGTAACGTTGGTTGGTTTATTTATGGGCGAAGTAATGAAACTTAGCGGTGGCAAAGCCGACCCTAAAGTTACTAGCAAGCTTGTTAAAGATACGTTAGATAAAAGTTGAAAGCCATAAATTAATATGAATTAAAAACTGGTATTTAACACCCACAATCTTTAGTGGATAATTAGTGAACTTAAAATTTTGATTTTCACTATGTTTTCTTATTTTTGTTTAACAAAAAAGCAATTGCATGAATAAATTTTATGTTTTAATTTTAGTTCTTATAAGTTTTTTGCAACAATCTTTTTCTGCAAATATAACCAGTAATGGCACAGGAGGCGGAAATTGGAATGCGAATGCTTCATGGTCTGGTGGGATAATACCAACCGCAGGAGATAATGCCATCATAGCTGCAGGCGACATTATTAATGTTAATGTAAATTCATCCATTACTAACCTTACAATTAACGGAACTTTAAACTTTAATATTAATTTAATTACGTTAACCGCAAGCGGAAACCTTATTTTTAATGGTACAGGGGCTACAACAGGTGCTAATGCAACCAGAGCACTTTCAGTTTCCGGAACCATGTTGGTTGCCGTTGCAGCTACGGCTACTGTGTCTGGTATAAATTTTTCCATTGGAGGAACTAGTTCATTAAACGGGCAACTTACTTTTAATAACACTTTAGGCACTAAAACATTAACAGGTAACGTAACAATGAATACCGGCGGTATCTTTTATTTTATCGCAGGTGTAACGTTAAATTTATCTAATAATCTTATAATGAATGCGGGAAGTTCTATTGATGGAACGGTAACCTCCACCATTAATGTAAGTGGAACTTTCAACGCGGCAGCAGGTGGCATAGAAACGGTGGGACTTAATTCCTTAAAAGTTACTTCTACCTCTCAAATTGATGGTACTTTAATTTTTTCTAACACAGGCGGTGCTCCCGTATTAACAGGTAATGTAACCATATCAGCAACAGGTTCTATTAATTTTACGGCGGCGCAAACAGTTGCTATGTCGGGCAATTTAATTATGAACCCCGGCAGTTCTATAGATGGAAGTGTTACAGGCGTAATTACTGTTGGAGGGACTTTTACAGGTGTTGTTGGCGGAACGGAAACTTTAGGAAGATTAGCCTTAACAGTTGCAAATACTTCCTCGATAAATGGCACGCTTTTATTTTCTAATGTAACGGGCACAAAAACTTTTACCGGTGATGTTACCGTGGGCGCAAGTGGTTCTATCAATTTTTCTGCCGCACAAACAGTAGCTATGAGTGGTAATTTAAATTCATCCGGCGGTTCAACTATTGGCGGAGGAGGAGCAACCGGTCTGATTAATTTGACGGGAAATTTTAATACGCTAACAGGTGGTACTACAACACTTGGAGGTTTAACTTTAAACATTACGGGTAATCTTACTATACAAGCACCTTCAGCTGTTTTGAATGCCACTTCTGTTAACAACATAATTAATCTAACTGGTAACTGGTCGGTTGCAAGCACAGCAGCAGACCCATTTGTGGAAGGTATGAGTTCGGTTAGATTAAAGGGTACGTCAGGTACGCAAACAATAAGTACAGTTTTAGCGGCGGGAGAAACTTTTTATAACCTTAGTTTAACCAACAGTTCGGTTGCAAGCCCGGGTGTTAGCACATCAAAAAATATAACGGTAACTCAAGCATATAATCAAACCGGGATAGCCATCTTAGACTTGAACGGGCATACTTTATCAGTCGCATCACAAAATAATACTGGAGCATATATTACATGTAGTTTATCTGCGGGTAAAATAATTTCTTCTTCGGCAGGTGCGGCTATTAGTTTTACAGATGCTAATGATTCTACCAACGTACTTTTTTCTGGAACTAATGTTGGTTCTGTTACACATGCCATTCCGTTAACTATAAACGTTGGCCGTATGTGTTTGGCTAACTTGGAATTATACGGAGTAGGTAACTTTACTAAATCGTTAGATTATGTTTCTACAAGTTGTGGTGGTGGCAACAAATATCATAACAATGTTACCTTTACCAGTCCCGCTTCTGGTGGACACTGGAGAATGGGTGATAATGCTGCACCACCCGATACTTTTTTAGCCGTATCAACCTTTAATGCAAATGCAAATGGAAGCGCAGGTAATAATAATTTTATTTTGGGTGCAGGTTCGTCGGGTAATTATTATGCAGATTCGGTGTATCTTACCAGTACAACGGTGGGTGGCTTATTTGTAGGAAGAAGTAATGACACTAAAACAAATTCACATACTTTTAATGGCCCTGTTATTGTAAGTGTAACGCTAACCGGTAACGTTACTTTTGGAGAATCTAGTAGTTCAAAAAATGATAGTGTTATTTTTAAAAATACCTTGCAATTAAACTCTTCAGCTTCATCTACCGGAGATATTTATGTAGGAAACAACTCTTATTCAACTATCAATTTTAATAATACAGGTCAGTTAATAGATGGCTTAATTGCCGGCGCAACCAGTATTTATTTTTTAAATATTACCCAAGTTGGAGGCTTAGTACAAACTACTACAAACAGCGGACCCACAAATAGTAACATAAATATTGGTGTAGGAAGTTCAACCGCAAACTTAGCACCCTGTACCTGGAATGGATCGGTAAATTTTACAGCCCCAAACATTAATATTGCAAAAAGTAATTTTAACGGCACTAGTAATAACTTTACTATGAACGGAACTACTAATCCCCAAACATGTTATGGAGGAAATACTTTTGGAGTAGGATCAACCAGTACATTTGTAAATAACGGAAGTGTTTATTGGAGATTAGCAAACACTATTGCTGATAACTATAATGGAAATGTAATTTACAGTAGGGCATCAATAGGCGCATTAAGTCCGGCGTATGTTACCGCCTGCAATTATGCTGGAAACATAACTATTCTTGCAGGTTCAGATTCTGTTGATTTTGCCTCGGGTGGCGGAAGTGTTGTTCTTTCAGGTACAAGCTCGGCTAACTTTACTAATAATGGCACAAAAGGTACTAGTATGAAAAGTATCACCATGAATAAAACAGGTGGTGCAAGTTTTACACTTAAAAATAGTGTAGGTATGCCTGCAAATGGAAGCCTGGCATTAAATAACGGTTTGCTAAATACATCTTCTTCCGCTTTTTTGTTTTTAATGGATGAAACAGTTTCAGTGCTTCCGGTAGTTACATCGGCATCAACCAGTTATATAAACGGACCAATGCGATATGACATGTCGGTTAATGCTTCCACAAAAAACTTACTTTTTCCTATAGGTAAAAGTGCTGATTGCCGTCCGGTTATTTTAACCCTTCAACATAATATCGCTACATCATTCAGTTATATGGCTGAAGTGTTTGATTCATCGGCAGTATATTCAAATTATACTTTGCCTGCAACTGTAGATACTGTTTCTGGTGTTCACTTTTGGAATATAACCCGCACGGTTACAAGCTCAGGTATTTCAGCATCATCAACCAATTTAAATTATAGCGCGGGCGCTTATCCGCTTATACAACTTTATTTTGGAACCAATGATTATGTGTATGAAGGGGCTAACCTTACCATTGTAAAAAATACAGCGGTAGCACCAACCCAATGGATAGATATTGGAGCAAGTTGCGCTTTGGGTAATTTTAGTACACCACAGGCGGGCAGCATAATTTCAACTACTTCGGGTACACCGTTTAATTCATTTTCAACGTTTACATTGGGCAGTAAGCTTGGCGGGTGGAATTCTTTACCCATTGAATTGCTTGATTTTAGCGCTGTTGCCAATCAAAATAAAGTTGACTTAAAATGGCAAACCATTACTGAAACAAACAACGCTTACTTTACCATTGAAAAAAGTAAAGATGGAATTATTTTTAATAAATTAATTGATATGCCTGGCGCAGGTAATAGCACCTCTCAAATAGATTATTACGAGAGTGATTACCAGCCTTATGATGGAACTTCTTACTATCGTATTAAACAAACTGATTTTAACGGGGCTTACAAATATTACCCTATGCGATCGGTTAATTTTTCGGTAGGTAAAAACATATTTCTTTACCCCAATCCAATTAATAAAAATGATAATATTAGTGTAAAAATAAATGGTTATAAGAACCAAGCTGTTACCGTTGTGTTGAGAGATGTGCAAGGAAGGGAATTTTTTACCAAAGTTTTACTGAGTGAAGAGAATAGCCAGCTTTTTATTATAGATGAGTTTCATACTATACCTGAAGGTACTTATTTAGTAACTGCGTCTTCCAACGATAAGATATATAACTACAAATTTATTGTTAAATAATTCTAAGAATTATTTCTTTTACTTTTATTTTTTAATCAACTATCTTTAAGCAATATTAGTAATAGTATGAAAAAAATTTTAGTAGCCAATCGTGGTGAAATTGCTTTGCGTGTTATGCGAAGCGCTAAAGAAATGGGTATAAAAACCGTAGCCGTTTTTAGTGAAGCTGATAGAAACGCTATGTTTGTTAGATATGCCGATGAAGCTGTTTGTATTGGTGCACCACCCAGCAACCTAAGTTATTTATTGGGTAATAAAATTATAGAAGTCGCTAAAAAATTAGGCGTGGATGGTATTCATCCGGGTTATGGCTTTTTATCGGAGAACGCAGGTTTTGCAGAAGCCGTTAAAAAAGCGGGCATTACGTTTATTGGTCCAAGTGCGGAAGCTATGAATATGATGGGTGATAAACTTTCTGCCAAAGCGGCTGCTAAAAAGTTTAACGTACCCATGATTCCAGGCAGTGCAGGTGCTATTAAAGATTTAAACGAAGCTATAACTGTTGCCAAAGCAACAGGGTTTCCTTTGTTAATAAAAGCTTCTGCCGGTGGTGGCGGAAAAGGGATGCGTTTGGTTGAGCGTTTAGAAGATGTGGAAGAACAGATGAAAATGGCTATGAGCGAGGCAAAATCTGCTTTTGGCGATGATGCTGTTTTTATAGAAAAATTTGCTTCTAGTCCAAGACATATAGAAATTCAAATTATGGCAGATAATCACGGTAACGTTGTTTATTTGTTTGAACGCGAGTGTAGCATTCAGCGTCGTCACCAAAAAGTTATTGAAGAAGCCCCATCATCTATTTTAACGCCTGAGTTGCGTAAACAAATGGGCGAATGCGCGGTAAACGTGGCTAAGGCTTGTAACTACAGCGGAGCCGGTACGGTTGAGTTTTTGGTAGATGATGCTATGAAATTTTATTTCTTAGAAATGAATACGCGTTTGCAAGTTGAGCATCCTGTAACTGAAATGATTACCGGACTTGATTTGGTTAAAGAACAAATTAAAGTGGCGCGCAACGAAAAACTATCTTACACACAAGAAGATTTAAAAATAAACGGCCATGCCATTGAAGTGCGCGTTTGTGCCGAAGACCCAAAAAATAATTTCCTTCCTGATATTGGAAAACTAATTACTTATAAAGTTCCTAAAGGAACCGGCGTGCGTGTTGATGATGGTTTTGAAGAAGGAATGGATATTCCAATTTTTTATGATCCGTTAATTGCAAAATTGGTTGTGCATGGTAAAGACAGGGAAGAAGCTATTGCGCGTATGTTGCGCGCCATTGATGAATATGTAATTACAGGCGTTTCAACTACACTTCAATTTTGTTCATTCGTTTTAAAACATGATGCTTTTGTTAGTGGAAACTTTGATACCAATTTTATTAAAAATTATTTTAAACCAGAAATGTTGGATACATCTACAGAGCAAGAGGCAGAAATTGCCGCATTATTTGGTGCAATCTTTATAAATAAAAACTCTAAAGTTAGTAAGCAAACAGATCAAACTAGTTTTCAGTCAAGTTCTAAATGGAAAATTAACCGGGTGCAATAAATTTTAAAATAAAAATTATGCGGAATATCAAATCTCTTATTTACTTACTTTTTTTCGCAGTTTTTATTATCCAAGCTTGCTCAGTAGATAAGAGAAGATATACTAGTGGTTACGCTGTAAAGTGGAATAAAAATGAACCTTCCGTTAAATCAAAAAACCAGAAAGTATTTCTAACACAAAAAAAAGAAACCTCTATTAAAAGTAAAGTAAAAATTATTTCCTACGAAGAGATTCTTTCCCTAAAAGATGTAAAAACTTTAACAGCTTCTATAGAAAAAAGAAAAGCCATTATTTTATTAGCTCCAGATTCTGTTAATTGTGATACGTTAATAATGCGCAACGGTACAGAAATAAAAGCCAAGGTTACAGAAATTACGCCGACAGAAATTAAATTCAAATACTGTAATAACTTATCGGGTCCAAATTATGTTGTTTACCGATATGAGGTTTCTTATGTTAAATACGCCAACGGTAGTTTAGATTCTTTTGTTGATGAATTTAAACCTGCGCCGGCTATAAATAAATATAACAAGCGAGACAAAGATCAAGGCTCTTATACAGAAAATTATGTAAGTAAAAGATGTGTAGCAGCTAATTTTTTCGGTGCTTTTTCATTGATACCTTTTTATGGTTTTCCTGCCGGCATAATAGCCATTATAATGGGCATGAAATGCCTCCACCTAATTGATAAAGATCCTAAGACCCTACTTCCATACAGGCACCGTACTATGGTAGGTATAGTTTTGGGTGCTATTGGCATAGCAATTACCATTTTAATATTTGGCGCGATACTTGTAGCTGCACATATCATATAATAGGGTTACCTTTTAGTTTGTATGGTATAAAATTAAACTTCTTGCATGTCTGTTTATGTAAACATAAAATATTTTAAAAACAGACTAATTTATGTTTGCCTTATTTCTTTTCTTTTGTTTTTAAAAGCAGATTTAATTTCGCAAAATGATAATAGCATTTATCCGTACGTAACCAAAGTACCAGAAGGCTATAAAGTAACGGCAACAGTTGTAGGAAATGATACCGTGCCATGTGTGTGGATGCCCTGGGTAATAATAACTGATAAAATGTCTTTTGCCACCAAAAGAAGATATGCAGAGTGGACAAGGTTGAAACATAATGTAAAAATGGTATATCCATACGCTATTTTGGCCGCAGCCAAATTGAAGGAATATGACATTGAGTTGGCTAAAATACCTAAGGAAAACGACCGAAAGGCTTTTTTAAAGAAAAGCGAGAAAGAACTGCAAAAACAATTTGGTACAGAGTTAAAAGGATTGAGTATTAACCAAGGCATGATCTTAATGAAATTAATTGATAGGGAAACCGGAAAAACAACTTATACTATTGTAAAGGAAATGCGCGGAAATTTTAACGCGTTTATGTGGCAAAGTCTTGCTTCCTTATTTGGCTCTTCTATGAAACAGGAATATGATATAAATGACCCGAATGATAAGTTGATTGAACTGGCTATTAAACAAATAGAAGCCGGAGAGTTTTAAGATGAGCGTTAAAAAATATTTTATTGCCATAGTTGCACCGGAGCCCGAGCAAGCAGAAATTATGTCTTTAAAAGAAGATGTAAAAAATAAATTTAACAGTAAAGGTGCGCTTCGTTCTCCTGCGCATATAACTTTGCACATGCCGTTTGAATGGAAGGAAGAAAAAGAAAATTTTCTGATTGAAACGTTGCAAAATTTTTTTTTAAACGAGGAATTAAAAATTGAATTAAAAGATTTTTCGTGTTTCGAGCCACGTGTAATTTTTGTAGATGTTGTTAAGAACGAAATCCTTAATTGTTTGCAGAATGAATTAGTATTGTATATAAAGAAGAATCTGCGTTTATTTAATCAATCTAATGATATGCGTGGGTTTCATCCGCATATAACCATCGCTTTCAGAGATTTGAAAAAAGAAAAGTTTTATGAAGCGTTAGCTTATTTTAAAAAGCAAAACTATCATGCTTCCTTTATGGTAAAAAGTTTTTGCCTGTTAAAACACAACGGTAAAGAATGGATGGTGCACAATGAGATTAATTTTACAATTAATAAAGATCCTGCGCTTCAATCAGGTCCTGTACATCTTTAATTTTAAGATTGTTCTTTGCTTTATTTTTAGTTGCATTGGGTATATTTCCATCGCCTGTATAGGTGTTATTATCTCCGGCATCAATAGTGCTGTTTACATTAAAAGTTTCGTATAAATTATAATTATTGTAAATACTTTTAGCCCTTCCAATTCGTAAAGTAAAACCAACGTTTAAAAATACACCACGGGAGATCTTTTCATTATAAAAATTTTTGAAATCGAATGTGTTATTTTTGTTTTCTGTGTCAGAATAAAAAGACAGGTATTTTACACCTGTAAAACCTGCGCTTGCAAAAATAGAAATGTGCTTATTAAAATTTGCATCAAGCCTAAAGCCGGTTATCAATTCATACCTTCCGTAAAGTATTGTTTTGTCATTAGTTTTGGTATAAATACTATCGTTATTAGCCATATTAAACACTCCACCCATCGGCTTAAAATAAATACTGCCTCGTAAATTCTTTCCCATAGGAAAACTAAAAGTTACGTTACGCGGAAATTGTATGCTAACATATATTTTATCTAACCGCCCTATGCGCACACCTAAATACGGCAGGTATTTTCTATTACCTAAAATAAATGTACGGGTAAAACCAACCCTAAAACTAAAATAATTACTTACCAGGTGGTCATACAAAACAGTGCTGGCCCAACGATAGGTTGTTTTACTTTGAGCGGATAGATCGGTACTCATAAAAGGCGTTGCATCTACAAACCAAATGCCTTTTTTACCTGAGTTATAAATACCGCGTATACCTATACTTGCCTTTAATAAATTATGGTTGCTGGTGCCGCCAAACCTGGGCATAGCCATCATATAGCTGCCTGTGCCTAATAAATGAAAGTTGCTTGTGCGGCCATTTGCATGGGTATAATCTTTTGTAATTAAAGGAAAATAAAACCCGCCAACTAATTGACTATATTGATAATTTTTTAGATGATTTCTGATAGCTGCATTATCAGTTCCTTTTCTATATTTTTCATCAAGGTCTTTTTGCGGAGTAACATAATAATCTGAAAAAATAGTAGGCGTAAAATAATGTTTGGGCGCTTTAATTTTTTTAGTGCTGTCGGTTTGAGGAAACACAGTTAAGGTAACCATCATGCAGATAGTAACAAATAAAAATGTTTTAAATCCTGAATAAAACATCTGCTAATCGTTTGATTTACCTTGCAATTGCTTCAGTAATTCTTTCTTAAATCCTTCTTCTGCCTGGCGTAACTCGGCAACTTTTATAATAGGAATAGTCTTTTTTATTTTATCATAATATTCTTTATACAAACTAAACTCGCGTTGTTTTAAAAGTAATTCCGCATCTAAATAGTCTTGTGCTTCTTTATCGGTTAAAAAAATAGTTGGTTGCTTTTTAAATTCTTGGCGAGATGCTTTAATTTTATCTTGATATTCATTATATACCGGCCAAAATTTTTGCGATTCATCTGCCGTTAGATTTAATTTTTGTGTGATAAAAGCAACACGCAAAGCTTCTATTTTTTCTCTTTTAGTACCACCTTGCGGAAATACTTTTAGCAAAGCAAAAAGCATGAATAAAGAAAAAAGTATGTATTTTTTATTTTTCACTTATAAATCGTCAGTTAAAGTATTTATATCCACATTATCAGAAACATCGCTCATATCTACTTTTTGAGTTTTACCATCTTTCTTTAAAAACAAACTATCATTTAAAGATTTATCATCTATCAGGTCTATAATATTTTCATCACTTACACGAAGTAAGTACCCGCTGTTTAAAATTTCTTTTTTGTCTAAACAGGCAAATGTATGGCAATCATTACTTAAAGGGTGGTTGTTCTCTTGTGTATAAAACAGAATGCTTAAACTGATAAGGAACGTAATGGCCGCGGCAATTTTATAAGAAAGCTTAATTCGTTTATATAACGGAATGACTTTAGTTTTTTCGGTAGAAACTATAAACGTTTCAAAATAATTTGATGGAATTTTAAAAATATCTTCATTTTTATACGAATGAAGCGTAGAGTAAATTTCTTTCTCTTCTTCAATTGAAATACGATCTGAAATTTTTTCTATTAAAGATTCAAAAAATAAATCAGGAACGTTGAAACTACTTGCCTTATGTGCCAGTAATAAAGGATAAGCAAGGGAATCTTCTTTTAAGTCAAAATAATCTGAAGGAACGCCGAAGGGATTTTTTCTTTTAGCAGAAACCAACAAAGGGTAATCTTTCAACTCTTCATCTTCTTCCAACTTTTTAAACAGGCGGGAACTGAAAGAATCAAAATAATTTTCAGGCAAAGAGAAGTTATCTTCTTTCCCCGGAAAATTTTGATTGTTATTATTTATATCTTTTTCGTTCATTATGGTCTACCATGTGATGCTATTTACCTGTTAAGGTTTAAATGTTCTTTTAAATATTCTTCTACTTTTTTTGCCGCTATGTGATAGGATGCTTTTAGCGCACCTACAGAGGTTTCCAGCACTTCCGACATTTTTTCGTAAGGCATTTCATCATAGTAACGCATGTTAAAAACAAGGCGCTGTTTTTCTGGAAGTGTTAAAATAGCTTGCTGCAACCTTAATTGTATGGAGTCTCCGGTAAAATAAGGATCGGTTTCTAAACTTTTGCTTAACTCATTTTCTATCGGGTGAATGGATTCAATTGAAACACGTTTTTTCTGCCGCAAGAAACCTAAGGCTTCGTTAGTAGCAATTCTGTATAACCAGGTAAACAGCTGAGATTCTTCTTTAAAATTATCCAGCCCTTTCCACGCTTTTATAAACGCGTTTTGCAAAATATCATCCGTATCATCATGGTTTAAAACAATTTTACGGATGTGCCAGTATAAACGTTTTTGGTATTTTTTTACAATAATGGCAAAAACACCATCTCTTTGGTTATTAGCCTTAAATAAGGCGATCAGTTCGGTATCGGTTGTATTTTCGTTGATAGGTAAAAATATAAATTTTTTATTTAACGAGTTACTTTACAAAGATAAAGTTTTAAAAATTTCATCTACGCAACGCTCTCCATCCATAGCTGCCGAAACAATTCCACCGGCATATCCTGATCCTTCTCCACATGGATACAATCCTTTTACTTGCATATGCTCGCAGCTTTCTTTATCTCTTGGTATGCGTACCGGGGTTGATGTGCGAGATTCTACACCTACAATAACAGCTTCGTTTGTTAAGTAACCTTTTAAATTGGCACCAAATTTTTTAAAACCTTCTTGTAATGTTTTACCTATTACGTTTCCTAAAATGGGCATCATAGGTTTACTGATGATGCCGGGTTGGTAAGAACAATTGGGTAAAGAAGCGCTAATCTTATTCTCTACAAAATCTACTAATCGTTGTGCGGGTGCAGTTTGTGTTTTACCACCGGCTACCCAGGCGCTATGCTCTAGTTTTTTTTGCAAAGCAAGTGCGGCAAGATCTTTTTGTTCTTCAAAATCTTTCCAATCCTTATGATCCAAACCAACTACAATGCCCGAGTTTGCATAGGGATTATTTCTTTTAGACGGGCTCCAGCCATTCGTAACAACTTCTTGCTGAGCTGTTGCGCAAGGCGCAATGATACCACCCGGACACATGCAAAAAGAATAAACCCCTTTGCCGTTTGCTTGGTGTACCAAGCTGTAAGAAGCAGGCGGCAAAAATTCTCTTACCTCTTGCAGCTGATTAATGTTGCAATGATATTGTATGCTGTCAATAATTTCCTGTGGATGTTCTACACGCACACCCATGGCAAATGGTTTTGCTTCTATGGCAATATTTTTACTGTTTAGTAATTCATAAATATCTCTTGCGCTGTGGCCGGTAGCCAATATTAAATGAGTGCTTGGATAATTTTTAATTTCATTTTTTTCAGTGTGATAAATTTCTATGCTTTGCATTTTTTCTTTCAAAACGATGACATCCACTAACTTGGCATTAAAATGTATTTCTCCACCAAAATTTAAAATAGTTTCTCTAATGGTTTCAATGATCTTAGGAAGTTTATTGGTGCCGATATGCGGATGCGCGTCGACTAAAATTGTTTTATCGGCTCCATGAAAAACAAAGGCTTTTAAAATTTTATTTACATCGCCTCGTTTAGTTGCGCGTGTATAAAGTTTACCATCGCTGTAAGTTCCGGCACCGCCTTCGCCAAAGCAATAATTGCTTTCGGGGTTTACAATATGTTCTTTATTCAGAATAGCAAGGTCTCTCCGGCGAGTTTTTACATCTTTTCCGCGTTCAAATAGGATGGGCTTTAACCCTAATTCTAAACAACGCAAAGCGGCAAATAAACCGGCCGGCCCCGCACCAATAATAATTATTGGTTTTTTACCGGAAACGTTTTTATAAGCCGGTGTAAATATTTCTTCCTTCAAAGCTTCATTAATAAAGGCTTGAACAGTTACGTAAACTTTAATACTTTTTTGGCGTGAATCTATGGAGCGTTTTTGTAATTTTATATGCAGTTCATCTTTTTCTGAAAGTGATAATTCCTGCCTGGCTTTTTCTTTTATTTCAATTTCAGAAAATGCTTCGGAAGGCGTTAGCAGTAAGTTGAGTGTGCTGATCATCCTTCAAAGGTAATGCCAATTGTAAAAACGTGCGAGTTTAATTTATTGATAGGGGTGGTAAATTCGGTATTATCTTGTATGATAATATTTTTTAGTCCGGTACTTACTTTAAATTCAATGGCAAATTTGAAAAAAGGAAAATAGAAATCTACACCTGCGCCGGCATCATAATATATATCGCTTTGTTTTAAACGAACCACATCGCTGCTGGCTTTATCTTTTTTACCCGAAGCAAGATCTATACTATAGGTGCCGCCTGCAAGCACATACACCCCAAAATTACGTATGCGTTTTGATTGTAATTTTAAAGCTAGTGGCAATATTATAAAAGCAGATTCTGTTTTGCGTGTGGCGGTAAAAGAACGTGTTCCTTTTCTTACCCCTTCAAAAGCGTAAAATAGGGTGCGAGATGCAAAAGATACGCCCGGTAAAAAACGAAGACGCACATATTTATGCAATTTAAAATCTACAACTATACCTAGGTTAAAACCCGGATCTGCCTTACTGGTAATTGATTTAAGGTTTAGCGTATCATCCGGATAACGAATGGTATCTCTTAAATTGCGCGTTAATTGCGAATTTGGTACGGCATGAATTCTAAAATCTGTTTGATTATAACCTAGGCTAAACCCAAAATGCAATTTGCGCATATAAAAAGTAGCCAAGTTTAATCCATTTTGCGTATTAGGCTGGGCAAAAGCGGTAGGGCTACTTACAAGAAGTATGGCAAATAGTATGAACTTGTTTTTTATGGATTTTCTTTCAGGCACAGTTGGCAACAATAACGTAAAAATAAACGTTTTATTTTTGACTATTATAATTACTTAACAAATTACTTGATCTTATCGGTATTCATAACAACGGCTTCTCCGCTGGTACAAACGTTTCCAGAAGATTTTTGTTTAATAAGTGTTTCTACGGTTGCACGGTTCTTTTCTTTTATAACTTCTTTCACTACAAATTCTGCTACGTAATCAGTATCTACGTACATAGGCTTTAAAAAGTTAAGCGTTTGTTTTAAATAAATGGTTCCTTCACCCGGAAATAAAGTGCCAAAAACTTTAGAGAATAACGACGCGCTTAGCATACCGTGCATAATGGGACGCTTAAACATGGTTTTAGCAGCGTAAGTTTCATCTAAATGTACGGGGTTTTTATCGCCGGTTGCATTAGCAAAAGCAATAACATCCGCTTGAGAAAAATTAAATTCGTAGGTATAGGTTTGTCCGTTCTCTATCATAAATTTTTATTTGATGTAATACAAATTTATACAAAAAGTTTACTTAATCTCATTATAATTTATGTAATATTTGCGTTAGAGATTGCAGGGAAAAACCTTTTATTGTACTCAATAAAAGATTGACTGAAAAGCCTGCCGGTTGAAATGCTTTTCAGCCTTTATAAATTCCATTAAAAATAATAAATACAAATTTATAAATCAACTAGAACGCCCTAAAATAAATTAATTTTTATGATTGCATGATGCCGTCTTTCATAAGTAGCTGACGATCGCTCATATCAGCCAAATCTTTATTATGCGTTACAATAACAAAAGTTTGTTGCAGTTTTTCACGAAGTGTAAAAAACAATTTATGTAAATCGTGGGCGTTATTAGTATCTAAATTCCCCGAAGGTTCATCCGCTAAAATTACAGCAGGGTCATTTATTAAAGCTCTTGCCACGGCCACACGCTGCTGCTCGCCACCCGAAAGTTCATTGGGCTTATGTTCTGCACGATGAGAAACGCCCAATAAATTAAGTAGATCATTTGCTTTTTGAGTAGCTTCTTTTTTAGAAATTCCGGCAATTAAAGCAGGCAGGCAAATATTTTCAATAGCAGTAAATTCAGGTAATAAATGATGAAACTGAAAAACGAAACCTATATTTTTATTGCGAAAAGCAGATAATTTTTTATCGGAAAGAGAAGCAACTTCTATATTATTAATAGAAATAGTTCCACTAGATGGTTTATCTAAAGTACCAATTAATTGAAGTAAGGTTGTTTTACCCGCACCCGAAGCACCAACAATAGCAACTACTTCGGCCTTGTTTATTTGCAAAGAAACATCTTTAAGCACCTGCAATGTGCCATAAAATTTATGTATGTTTTGTACGTTTATCATTATGGAATGTTCATGTATTTATGCGTTTGTAAAGAGATCATCCACTTTGGGTTTGCTTTTACATAATCAACAATTAGAGGAGTTATTTCAGTATGCTTACTCCATTCAGGCTGTAAATATAAATAACAGGTTGGATTTACTTTTTTTGCTTCTTCTTCGGCCCAAATAAAATCGTGTTTATTGTAAACAATAATTTTTAGCTCGTGTGCTTTATCATAAACTTCTTTTAAAGGTGTCATTGTTTTTTTAGGCGAAAGGCATATCCAATCCCAATGGCCGGTTAGTTTATAAGCTCCCGAAGTTTCTATAAATGTTTCAATATTTTTAGCTTTTAACTGCTTGGTAAGTTCGTTAAGGTTGTACATAAGCGGCTCTCCGCCTGTAACCACAACCGATTTAGCATTTTCTGCCATAACATTTTGCAGCACTTGGTCGGTTTTTGTGAGCGGATGAATGGAAGCATCCCAGCTTTCTTTTACATCGCACCAATGGCACCCAACATCACAGCCTCCAAGTCGAATAAAGTAAGCGGCTTTCCCTGTATTAAAACCTTCACCTTGTATGGTATAAAACTGCTCCATAAGCGGAAGTAAAGTACCCTCATCGAGCAGTTTTTTATCGTGTGGTAAAATATTTTTAGTGGTGTACAAGCATACAAAAATACGGTTTATTGCAATCTAAAAACAATAGATTGATTAAAACTTACTTTAACAGGTTTGCCATTATTCATGCCCGGGTTCCATTTTGGCATTAATTTAATAACGCGCAAAGCTTCTTCATCGCAACCGGCGCCTATGCCTTTAAGAATGGTCGCTTTAATAATATTTCCTTCTTCATCAATAATAAAATTTACAATTACTCTACCTGATACCCCTACCTCTTTTGCCATTTCAGGATACCGTAAATTTTTTTGAAGGAAAGGTCCTAAATTAAAAGTGGGCAGCACATCGGGCGCCAGCATGGGCTCTGCAGGTTGTAAACTTGTGCCGGGTTCTTTTGTGTCGCTGTTAGTACCCTTGCCGGGTTCTGTCATATCTGTTTTTTTACCTAGGGTATTAGGAGAATCCGTAGTTTCTATTTGGTCTTTAACTTGCTCTGTTGGGTTGTCTTTTATAATAGTGCTTACAATCATTGTTTTAGAAATACTGCCTGCATCTTGCTTTGGAGAAGTTGCTTCAATTTTTTTTAAGGGGCTTATATCTACATCTACATTGTAAATTATTTCAGGAATTATATTTGTGCCTGTGTCTAACACTTTATCTTCGGGTGTAGTGTTACTTATCATTAAAGCAATGATTGAAACAGATGCAAAAATTAATACCGTAATGCCCAAAGATTTTACAATCGTGTTGGTATACATACTCCTGATGGTGTAGGCTCCATAACTTTTGTTTCTGTTCTCAAAAATTATTTCGTTAAGCCCGTTTACGTTGTTTTCTAAGATATTATTCATGACAGATTGTTTTAATTGGTTAATCAAATTTACTTCATTGAAATACGCAAAAGCAAACAACTTTTTATCTGGTAGGATTTTCTTTATAACTGGTTGGTTTTAACAAATAACTGGTAAATTTTGGAGCAGAAAACGATTGATTAATCTTTAAAAAACAAACTTATTTACGTGTTTTTTTATTAATTTTCGGAACGAATTACATTTAACAATGAAACAAGATATTATTACCAAACTAGAAAATCTTTTAGAAGAAGATATTAATACAGCTTCCGCGAAAATAAAAACGATACAGCGCGAATACGAAGATGCTTTTTCACAAGAGATGGAAATTGCCAAGCAGCAATTTACCGATGAAGGCGGACGCGCGCGTGATTTTGTCTATACCAAATCTAAAGAAGACGAACAGATTGTAGAGCTGTTTGATAAATTTCGCAAACAAAAAAAACAACACTCAGATAAATTACAAGCAGAGCAGGAAAAAAATTTAGAGATTAAAACAAATATCATTCGTGATATAAATGATCTTTCTAAACTGGAAGTAAACGTTAGCGGTGCGATAAAAAAACTGCACGAACTTCAGGCAAAATATAAAGAGACGGGGAATGTTCCCGCTGCAAAACACAAAGATATTTTAACCGAATACAACAAAGTAGTTGATACTTTTTACTTTGGTTTAAACTTATATAAAGAATCGCAAGAAGTTGATCTGAAAAAGAATTTTGAAGCGAAAACAATTTTGCTTGAAAAAATTACACGCTTGCTTGTTTCCGAAAATGTAAAAGATGTTGAACGTACCATAAAAGTTTTCCGTAACGAATGGGAAGCTACAGGTGCTGTACCGCAAGATAAATGGTTTGCTATGCGCGAAGATTTTAAAAACTTAAACGAGCAGGTAAATAAAAAAATTCAAGGTTTTTATGGCGATCAAAAAGAGCAATTAGTTAAAAATTTAGAAACGAAAAAACAGCTAATCGAAAAAGCAAAAACTCTAATTAGCGAAACGCCTCGCACCGAAAAAGAATGGGAACAAAAAACTAAAGCTTTATTAGATTTACAAAACGAATACAAAGAAGCCGGACATACCGATAAACAAGCCGGCGATGATGTTTGGAAATTATTTAGAGAAGTGTGCGATGGTTTTTTTGAAAAGAAAAAAGAATATTATGAGCAGGCGAAAGAACGTTACACGCAAGCCAAACAAAAAAAATTAAAATTGATTGAAGAAGCTGCGGCTTTAAAAGACAGTACCGATTGGCAAAAAACGACTGAAAAAGTGATGAACCTGCAACAGCAGTGGAAACGTTTGCCAAATGCGCATGCTAAAGATGAGCACAAAATGTTTGAGCAATTCCGTGCAGTTTGTAATCACTTTTTTGAAGTTAAACGCCAGCAATTTGCTGAACAAAATGCTGAGTTAGAAAACAACATCCAACATAAGGAAACTATTATACAAAATCTGCATGGTTTTGCGGCAAGCGGCAATGCCGAGAATGATGCTAATGCATTAAAAGAATTTACCAAACAATGGCAAGAAAGCGGACAAGCACCTGCTGCCGAGCGCAAACGTTTAAATGATGCGTTTTATAACAAGTTAGAAGAGTTTTACGGAGCTATTGCCGGAGATGATACCGAAAAAGGTTTGATAAAATATAAACTGAAAATGGAAAGATTAGAAAGTTCGGATAACGGACGCGATCTTTTGATGAAAGAAAACGATTTTATCAGAAAACAAATGAACGATATACAACAACAGCTTAACGTTTACGAAAACAACATGGGTTTCTTTAAAAATGCAAAAACAAAGAATTCTATGATGATTGATTTGGAAAATAAAATCTTAGCCGAAAAAGCTAAAATTGACGATTGGAAAAAGAAACAAAATTTGGTAAAAACGTTTCTGAATATAGATTCTAAACTGGCTTAAATATTCGTCAATGTGAAGCAAAGCAATCTCATGCGAACGTCATGCAGCCGTACTTATGAACTGTTTACTGCAAATTGCTACTTGATTACTAAAATGTGGCATAAAAAAAATTAACCTAATTTTAATATGGCAATAGACAAAATTCTTTACAGGCTCAAAAATTTCACTTTGCCAATTATTATCTCACTACATCAAATTGCAGTCGAGATAAGCTTCTGTACAATCCATCATTAACGTTACTTAGTTCTGCATGAGTACCGCTTTCTCTTACCGTACCATTTTCTATCACAATAATTTTATCGGCATTTCTTATGGTAGATAATCGGTGTGCTATAACTACGCTGGTGCGGCCAATCATTAATTTATCAAGGGCTTCCTGTACTAAACGCTCGCTTTCGCTATCTAAAGAGCTGGTGGCTTCATCTAAAATAAGTATTGAAGGGTTTTTTAAAATGGCGCGTGCAATAGCTATACGTTGTCTTTGTCCGCCCGATAGCTGTATACCACGTTCGCCAACTTTGGTGTCAAATTTATCAGGAAACCTGTCTATAAACTCAAGTGCGTTTGCCTGTTTGGCAGCTTCAATAATTTCGGCATCGCTTGCGTTAGGTTTGCCATAAGAAATATTATCTTTAATGCTTCCTCCAAATAATAAAACATCTTGTGGTACAATGGCCATATTACTTCGATAATCGGTAAGGTCGTAAGTAGCAATATCTTTTCCGTCAATTAATATTTTCCCGCTTTGCGGCTCATAAAAACGCAACAGTAGCGAGGCAATAGTAGATTTACCCGATCCGCTGGGGCCCACAAGTGCCAGCATTTTGCCGCTTTCTATTGTAAAACTTACATTTTTTAATACACTAAAATCAGGCCGCGAAGGATAAAAGAAGTTTACCTCATTAAATGTTATAGTACCCGCAAATCGATCGGTTGGCTGCGGCAAAAGGTTTATCTTTTCGATATTACCATCTATAATATCCATTAACCTTTCGGTAGAACCAAGCGCGCGTTGAATTGCAGCTACCTGCTCTGCAATACCACCTATGGAAGCGGCGACAAAAACGGTGTACATTAAGAACGACATCATTTGCGAAGCAGGCAACTCGCCTTTAAGCGTCATAGTTATTCCTATATAAACAATGAAAACAATAGCGCCGAATAAACAAAAAATTACGAAGGAAAAGAATGCACCACGCGCTATACCTCCTTTAATGGCCAACCCAAGTATTTCTTGCGTAACGGTATTATATCTTTTTATCTCAAAATTTTCGTTGGTAAATGTTTTTACGTTGGATATGCCTTGCAGTCCTTCGCCCGTAATAATGTTAGAATCAGCAATTTTATCCTGCACTTGTTTTGATAATTTGCGAATGTATCGTGCAAACGCGAGGGTAAAAATTGCTATGATAGGAATAATGGAAAGCATGACCAATGCCATTTTCCAGCTCATGGTACAGATAATAATGGTTCCGCCAACAATTATAATAAATTGGCGAAGAAACTCGGCAATACTGGTTGTAAATGTTTCAGAAATTTGTGTAATGTCTGATGCCATCCGCGAGTTCAACTCAGCAACCTGCCTTTCAGAAAAAAAACTCATTGGCATTTGAATTAATTTTTGATAAGCTGCCTGGCGTATAGAAGCCAGCATGTGTTCGGTAAAGCTGGTAAAAGTTACCACCCTGAAAAACGAAAAGATGGCTTGAAAAGCAAACAACACAAGTAGCTTAATGCCTGTATCATAAGCAGCTTCCAACTTAAAATCTTTGGTTATATTTTCTCCATTGTTACCAACTAGGCCCATTAAATTACCTATCAGTTTAGGAAATACAAGAGCCGTATAAGCTGTTCCTGCCAAGAAAAAAAGACCTAAAAAAAATTTCCATTTATGTTTACCTACAAAACTAAAAAGCCTTAACGACCTTTTTAAATTTTGAACAGATAATTTTGCTTTTGGCAGATCATCGGTCTCACTGCTTAATCCTCTTTTTTTTGCCATGCCGTAAAATTATGGAAACTATTTTTCCTCTGCAAGTTTCCTGTAAGAAATAGCAAAAAATTATTTAAAATTATTTCGGCGAAAAACCTCAGAGAGTAGTATGGAAGTTGCTACTGCTGCGTTTAAAGATTCTGTTTTACCTTTTTTAGCCTGCGGAATAGTTAAACGTTTGGTTAATAATAGAGCATTTTCAGCTTGTATGCCATGAGATTCGCTTCCTATTACCAATAAAGTTTGCTCAGGTATGTTGGTTGTATATAAGTTTTCACCACCCAAATCCGCTCCAAAAATATCTTTTACTTTTAATAAACTAGTAACTTCTCTTAGCGAGAGGGTATAAAAATTAATTCTTCCTAAAGAACCCATGGTGCTTTGTACCACCTTAGGGTTAAAGATTTCTGCACAAGTATCAGCACAAAAAATTTGCTTAACACCAAACCAATCAGCCATACGAATGATAGTGCCCATATTACCTGGGTCGGCCACGCCATCTAAATATAAGAACAAGATTGCTTTTTTATCTGCCTTCTCAATATTATAAAAAGGTTGTTTACAAACAGCTAAAACCTGGTTAGGACTTTGCAGCGCACTTATTTTGCCAAGTTCGGCTTGGCTTACAGTAAAATATGTACAATTTTTTTCTTTTAATAAGGAAAGATTTTTAAAAACCCACTCCTCAAGCCCGTAAATTTCTAGTATTTTTAGGTCGGAATGCAAAAACTCACCAACTACCTTTGGCCCTTCGGCAATAAACAAAGCAAGCTCTTTTCTGAACTTTTTTTGATGAAGCGCGCTAACATTTTTAACTTGATTTTTGCTAATCATAACGTGTTTGACCTTAATTTTGCGCAAAGGTGATAATAGCACGCAAAATAATAAAAAAATACGCATTACTGATAAGTTCCATTTTTTTGGCATCGTTACTTATTTCTTGCAAAACTACCGGCAAGCTTAAAGAGGGTGAATATTTGCTGGTAGAGAATGTAATCCTTAATAATAAAACAGAAGTACCTACATCAGATATATTGCCTTATGTGCGCCAGCAACCTGTAAGGTATCTTGTTAATATAAAAGCGTTGGGTATAAAATGGTTTCCATATTATTTGTGGTTGTATAATGCCATTAATCAAGATAAAATGCAGCGTGTTAAAGAAAAGCGTGATGTTAAGTATGACCAAATAAACGCAAAACGAATTGTAAAGAATGATATAGAAAATAAAAAGAGAGAGGAAAAAGGTAAAAAACCTAAGGATGTGAAGCTGAAAGATAAAACATCTTTAACCTGGCGAGAAAGTTGGCTGCAAAACGGTGAGGCACCTTCTATATTAGATTCATCACAAATAAAATTAAGTGATGTGCAGATAAAAAAATATCTTTTTACCAAAGGATATTTTGATGCAATAGTAAAAGACAGTGTTTGGGCAAATAAAAATAAAAAGAAGGCTAAAGTTTTTTATAAAATATTTCAGGGCAATCCTTATCAGATACAAAATATAACTTATAGAATAGAAGACCCAACTCTAAAATATTTTATTTTAGAAGACACTGTAAACACCCTTATTAAACGTGGTATGCGTTACGATTCTGATTTATTAAATAAAGAGCGCAACAGGATATCTAAACAACAGCGCAACAATGGTTACTACAATTTTAGTTCGGAGTTTATTTTTTTAGAGATAGATACTAACTTAACCGGTAACCGCGTAAATGCTGAGATTAATGTAAAAAAATATTCTAACCGTAATGATAACTCGCAATCTGTAACCTATACCAACCATATACGTTATCATATTAATAATATTTACGTAATAACCGATTATGATATTTTTAAACGCAACAAGCAATATAAAGATACAATTACCTATAATGATTTGACCTTTATTTACAACAGAAAACTTTTATTTAGAAAAAAGGATATTGATAATAAAATATTTTTTTATAAAGATGAGCTTTATAACAGCGATAAGGTTGATGAAACATATTCTCGCTTAACATCTATGAAAGCTTTTAAAAGCGTTAATATTAATTTTAAGCAAGATGATAAAAAGAAAGATTATATAAATAGTTATATTTTAATGTCGCCGGCTGTTAAGCAAAATTTTTCTATAGAAACTGATCTAACTAATACATCCGGTAACTTTGGTGTAGAAGCAAGCATAGTTTATCAGAATAAAAATATTTTTAGAGGTTCTGAGTTGTTGGAAATAAAACTTAAAGGCGGTTTAATTGCACAGAAAAACTTTTCATCCGATAATCCAAACAATGCAAATATTGACATTCCATTTCTAAGGGTATTTAATACGGTACAATTTGGTCCGGAAATAAATTTAAAATTTCCAAAACCATTATTCCCCTTTACACTAATTAAATTTTATAAAAATGCGGCGCCTTATACTATTGTTTCAACCTCTTTCAATTTTCAACAAAACAGTTTATACTCGCGTGCGCTAACCAGTTTAAGTTATGGTGTACAATTTGCCGGTAAAAAATATGTAAGGCATATTATTGTACCTTTTGAAGCAAATTTAATTAAGGCGTATTTAAGTAAAGAATTTTCTGACCAGTTACAAACAGCCGGAAATTTATTTCTTCAAAAAAGCTTTAGTAGCCACATAACTACCGTATCACGCTATACATTTATTTTTAATAACCAGCTTAATGTGGATGCCAAGCCTAATAAACCTTTTTCTTATTTTAAGTTAGATCTTGAATCATCAGGAAATATTTTACGTGGGCTTTATAATCTTACTGGTCAGCCAAAAGATAGTGTAGGCAGTTATCATATTTTAAACGTTCCTTTTGCTCAATTTTTGCGTTTTGATGTTGATTACAGATTATATAAAACAGTTAGGAAGTTAGGACGATTCGTTTACAGGATTGCCGGCGGCATGGGTTATGCACTAAAAAACCTTAATGCACTACCTTATGAAAAAAGTTTTTACGGCGGCGGGCCGAATGATGTAAGAGCATGGACGGCAAGGAGTTTGGGACCCGGCGGTTATAATGCCGTAAAATATAATTTAGCTCATCCGGCCAATCCTGATTATTATTTTGATAAAATTGGCGATATACAAATTGAAATGAATTTTGAGTACAGATTCAGAATATATAAATGGCTTAACGGTGCTTATTTTATTGATGCCGGAAATATATGGTTACGAAAAAAACAAGAGGCAAAACCATTGGGAGAATTTGCGCTCAAACGTTTTTATAAAGAATTTGCAACAGGCACCGGTGTTGGGTTACGTGCAGATTTTGGCTTTTTTATATTACGGGTAGATGGAGCATATAAAGTTTATGATCCTTCGCAAGATGAAGGCCATCGCTTTGTATTTGGAAAGAAATCTTTTGGTGAGTTATTTGTATTGAACTTCGGTATCGGTTATCCGTTCTAAATTATTCCAAGCTGCGTTTTTTCTTTCTGTAAGAATAGATCATAATAAATATTCCTCCTATTACAAACGGCACGCTAAGCCATTGCCCCATGTTAAAAGTTAATCCTTTTTCCCAGTCAACTTGCGTTTCTTTTAAGTATTCCATAAAAAAACGAGATGTAAAAAGCAGTACACAAAACAAGCCAAACATAAAACCTTGAGGTAAAACCTGACGTTTATATTTCCATAAATAAAACATCAATAAAAATAAAAACACACAATAAATGGCTTCATATAATTGAGACGGATGACGTGCCGGAATTAAATTTATATCATGAAACTGCGCTATTTGTGCATCTTCATCGCAACGTAAAAATTTAAAACCCCAGGGTAGGGTGGTAGGCTTACCTACAATTTCAGAATTCATTAAATTACCTAATCGTATGCATACAGCTGCTAAAGGCACTACAATAACCATCCTGTCAAATAGCCACCAAACCCCCTCGCCGGTTTTACGGCAGTAAAGCAACATAGCGGTGATAATTCCAACAGCCGCACCATGACTGGCCAACCCGCCTTCCCATATTTTTAAAATATCTAAAGGATGAGATAAATAATATTCGGGCGAATAAAATAAACAATGCCCTAAACGCGCGCCAATAACTGTGCCGGTAATAATATAAATAGTTATAATATCTAAATACTTGGCCGGGCGTTGCTCTGTTTTAAAAATATGACCAACCACCACTTGGCTACTTAAAAAAGCAGAGGCAAATAATAAACCGTACCAACGCACAGGCCAGTTAATAATTGGGATGATAAACATTTCAGGGTTTACATTCCATATAATAAATAATAAATGTTGCATCATAAAAGTGTTCAAAAGTAAACAAAACTTAGGGCATTTATAGTGTTTTATAAATTAATTTAGAAGCATGATAAACCTGGCACTCTTTGCTTCGGGCAGCGGTACAAATGCAGAAAATTTGATAAGTTATTTTTCAGCAAGTAAAGAAGTAAAAATAAAACTGGTTATTACAAATAATGCCGTAGCAGGTGTGATAAAACGCGCTGAAGTTCATAAAAAAAACATACAAATAATATCTAAAACTGCACTTGCCAATTATACCGAGCAAATTATTGATTTTTTGCAAACTGAAAAAGTAGATTTAATTGTACTGGCAGGTTTTCTTTTAAAAATACCCGAAAATTTAATACAAGCATTTCCTAACAGAATTATAAATATACACCCCGCCTTATTGCCAAAACACGGGGGCAAAGGCATGTACGGCAACTTTGTACACCAAGCTGTTATTGATGCAAAAGCAAAAGAAAGTGGTATAACCGCACATTATGTAAATGAAGAGTATGATAAAGGCGAAGTTATTTTACAAGCTGTTTGCCGGGTTGATGAAAATGAAACAGTAGAAACACTTGCTGCAAAAATACATGAGTTGGAATATTTTTATTTTCCAAAAGCGGTAGAAAAAGTTATTGAAGAACTAAAAATTAAAACATAACTATGGCTAAATTTCCTTCTATAAAAACATTAGTTACAGATAGCTTGTTTACTTTTAAAAGATTTACGCTTTCCCTGATAAGTGCTATTATTGGAACGTGTGCCAGTATTTATTTAAATAATTTAGATTATAACCATCGCGAAGCGGTAAAGAACACGGGCTATTTAATTATGGTTTGCTCTTTAGGGCTGACGTTATTTTTTGCCATCAGTCTTTTTTCAGAACGAAAACAATTAGCAAAAAGTAAATTTATCCTACTTAATGTAATCGCAGTTGTTTTATTAACCGGCTATTACTTTTTTTTAAGAAATAGCTTTAATGATATTGAGTTAATTCGTTATATATTGATTAATCTTGCGATGCATTTACTTGCTTCTTTTGCAGGTTTCATCAATAAAAATACTGTAACCGGTTTTTGGCAATTTAATAAAACCTTGTTTTTGCGTTTGTTTATTGCTGTTATTTACAGTGGCACTTTATACCTGGGTATTTGCTTAGCCTTGTTTTCTATTGATAAATTATTTAACGTGAACGTTGATTACAAAGTCTATTATAGAGTTTGGATGATTATTGCCGGCGTTTTTAATACTTGGTTTTTTCTAGCGGGAGTGCCAAAAAACTTAGAAGAACTTGAAAGTAGCGATGATTACCCAAAAGGCTTAAAAATATTTACGCAATACGTTTTATTGCCCTTGGTTACGCTCTATTTATTTATACTTTATGCGTACACATGTAAAATAATTTTTACACAAAATTTGCCACAGGGTTGGGTTTCTTATTTGGTTATTGGCTTTTCTATTTTGGGTATTTTGGCTTTATTATTGGTGCATCCTATTCGTAACCTCGAGGGCAATAAATGGATACACGTTTTTTCTAAATGGTTTTATGGCGCGTTATATCCTTTGGTAATTTTACTTTTTGTAGCCATTGGCACACGTATTGATGAATACGGCATAACCGAAAAACGTTATTTTATTATCGTGTTGGCAATATGGCTGGCAGGAATTTCTACTTATTTTTTATTCAGCAAAAAAGCTAACATAAAATACATCCCCATTACGTTATGTGTTATTGCGCTGCTGGGTTCATTCGGACCATGGGGTGCGTTTAGTGTTTCTAAAAAAAGTCAATTTATTATTTTAAAAAACGTATTAATTGAAAACAATATTTTAAAAGATGGCAAAATTGATGCAAAGCATAAGCCGGTAGCAGATAGTGTTGCCGAGCAAATAACATCTATTGTGCAATATTTTAACAACATGCATGGCTTTACCGATTTTAAGCCTTGGTTTAACACCAATATCGATTCGTTAATTGCAGATACTTTACAATATGATAAAGTAAATAATATGTTGAAATTAATGAACGTACCTCTTACCTATAATTCTACCTATAATTATGGTGATGCAAAAAACGAATATAAATATTTTGATTATAGTTGTTCTGTTCAGGAAGTGCATGAAATAAAAGGGTATGACTACGAATTTATGTTTAACTGTTATTTATATGCATCTGATGATTACTATAATGGTCATGTCTTGCTAAAAGATAGTTTTTCGCTCGATATCACTAAAGATTCGTTAGCCATAGAAATTAAAAAGAATCATAAACTTATCCATACTTTTGTTTTTTCTGAGCTTACAAATTCTATAAGCGATTCTATTAAAAAAATTCACAGCAATGTTTACAACATAATTCCTACTAATTTAATGCAATTAGCTTATGAAGACAGTACGTATAAAATTAAATTAAAATTTGAAAGGATCTCTGGCAGAAGAAATAAAGAAAAATATCATATAGAATCTACTAACGGAAATTGTTTGATTAAATTGAAGTAAGCTACTGGATATCTTCTTTTAATGCGTGGTAAATAGCCATTGCATGACCACGACCTAATTCAAAATCTTCTTTTAGCCAATTAAAAATTTCGGTAGCTTTTACAGTTGGTTTAATTTTTCCCTTAACAAGAAAACCTTTTTTCTCAGCAAGTTTTTTAAAGTCGGCAGGGGTTTTACCCGTTTTAATTTTGATGTTGTCAAAATATGCCTGTAAGTTAATACTCATGTTTTCTGTTTTTAATAGTTTGTATATCTGTCTTACTATAATCTTTTATAAAAGTAAGTATTTTGTTTTTTTTACGCACTGCTTTATCTATTTTTTATTATCATTCTTTCTATCCCTTGCCATTTAGCGAATTTCTCTACTGGATTTACTCATATGAAACCCGCTTTTCCAGCAACTCCAACAATAAATACGAGGGCGTTCAATATGATTTTTTTCTCTCTTTATTATTGGAAAACGAGTTTTAGAAATATCAAAAACACTATTTAAAGATAACAAATATTGAGTTTGAGCATCGTCAGCACCCATATCAATCGTTCTACGAGAAATTTTTTGCTCTTCCCTATCGATTGGATATTAATTTCTTTGGATGGAGTATATTGATTTAAATCAGCTTTTAGTTTTTTAATACGTTTGCTCGTTAACAATTCTGTCTCGCTGCTGTCTCGCCAAATAACAAAATCTTTAATATCTTTTATGTGGATTGCTATATATATATAAAGCATGAATCAGCTGCATAAGGCATGACAGCGTAACCTATAGAATTGTGTTTTAATACATACTTGGAAAGGTCATCTTGAGTTCTCCGGAAACGAGCCTATCAATTTCTTTATCTTAACCAAAAAAACGCGATGTGGTAAAAAGAAGTATAAATAACAGTTTAATAAGTTGTTGTTGCATCTTTATAAAGATAATAATTTGTTTATGAATTGTAAATGCGGTTTTAATTCCATCCTAATAAGGTCTTATTCTTTTGCTACATTTGTTCTGCTTAGAAACCTTAACAATTTTAAGCACCAAATAAGTTCAATAAATATAGTATGGCAAAGAAAAAAGGAAAAGAACAACATCCAAGTTTATATAACGAAGTGCTTGATGTTTTAAAACATAACGAAACTAAACTGCTTAACTACCGTCAGATTTCTAGCATGTTAGAAATTGAGGAAGAACCGGATAAGCTATATGTAATTGAAGCCTTAGAAGAACTTCTTTCAAAAGATTTAGTGCAGGAAAAAGAACCAGGCAAATTTCAATTTAAATCAGGAGAGAATTACGTGAACGGTATCATTGATTTTGTATCGACGGGCGGCGCGTACGTAGTTACATCTCCAACCGAAAAAGATATTTTTATAGCAAAAGGCAAAACCAAAGATGCTTTGCATGGCGATACGGTTAAAGTTATGCTTAACCCATTGTATGATAAACGCCAGCGCGAAGGTGTTGTTATACAAGTTCTACAACGCAAGCGTACCGATTTTGTGGGTATTGCACAGGTAAATGCAAAAAATTGTTTTGTAGTTCCTGATAGTAATAAACTACACATCGATTTTTTTATTCCTTTAAGTAAAACTAAAGGTGCTAAAAACGGACAAAAAGTTTTAGTAAAATTAACCAGTTGGGGTTCCGGAGAAAGCAACCCAATGGCTGAAATTACCGAAGTGCTTGGTTACCCGGGTGCGCATACAACCGAGATGCACGCTATTATGGCTGAGTATGGTTTGCCCGAGCATTTCCCGGATGAAATTGAAGCAGCTGCTAAAGGAATTCCCACTGAAATTACCGAAGAAGAAATTAGTAAGCGCAGAGATTTTAGAAAAATTACAACTTTCACCATCGATCCGCACGATGCAAAAGATTTTGATGATGCGCTTTCTTTTAAAAAATTAGATAATGGAAATATTGAAGTGGGTGTGCATATTGCAGATGTTACGCATTATGTAAAACCTCACGATATCATTGATGAGGAAGGCTTAGAGCGCGCTACATCTGTCTATTTAGTGGATAGAGTAATACCAATGTTACCCGAAGTGTTGAGTAATTTTGTTTGCTCGCTTCGTCCGAAAGAAGAAAAACTTTGCTTTTCTGCCGTATTTGAAATGGATGAACATGCTAATGTGGTAAACGAATGGTTTGGTAAAACTATTATTTATTCTGACAGACGTTTTGCTTATGAAGAAGTGCAAACTATTATTGAAACCGGCCAAGGAGATTATAAAGAAGAGATTTTAACTTTAGATAGACTTGCCAAAAAATTACGTGCCGAACGTACAAAAGAGGGTTCTATCTTTTTTGATAAAGAAGAAGTTAAATTTAATTTAGATCCGGATGGAACGCCAACGGGTGTATATTTTAAAGTGCAAAAAGATTCTAATAAACTGATTGAAGATTTTATGTTACTCGCAAACCGACAAGTAGCCACGGTTTTGAGCAAAGCCCTTCCTAAAAAGAACGAGAAAAATCCGACTAAAAGTGCAAAAGGACCGGCAGTTGTTTACCGCGTACATGATTCGCCATCGAGTGATAAATTAACCGACTTAAATAATTTTGTACATAAATTTGGGTATGCATTAAATGTGCAAAGCAAACAATCTACCACGCAATCTATTAATAAATTATTGGTTGATGTTAAAGGCAAACCCGAAGCCGGTACGATTGAAATTTTAGCTATTCGTTCTATGCCGAAAGCTATTTATACCACCGAAAACATTGGTCACTATGGTTTAGGTTTTGATTTTTATACGCATTTTACTTCGCCCATTCGTCGTTATCCCGATATGATGGTGCATCGTTTGTTAGAGGCTTATTTAAAACATACGCAATACAGCAATGCCGAGGAGTTAGAATTATTCAGCAAGCATTCTTCTGCCAGAGAGAAAGTAGCTGCTGAAGCTGAACGCGCGTCTATTAAATACAAACAAGTTGAGTTTTTAAAAGATAAAGTAGGTAGTACTTTTGAAGCTATGATTTCGGGAGTTACCGAATGGGGCCTATATGCAGAAATTATTGAAAATAAATGCGAAGGTTTGATTCGTGCGCGAGATATGAAAGATGATTTTTATACCTACGATGAAGATAATTATTGCTATGTTGGAAGAAATACCAAAAAAGTTTTTGCCCTTGGCGATAAGGTTTTAATTGAGATTAAAAATGCCGACATGATTAAAAAGCAACTTGATTTTGTTTTGGTAGATACTATTTCGGAAAACCCTGAAACACACGGTCGTGCTGAAAGAGGTGTTAGAACCAACCCAAATAAACGCCCTAAGAAAGCGCAGAAAGGTGGCAGTAAACCTAAAAGCAGAAGAAGGTAGAATATTTAATGGATGTGTACTTTTTGATGAAATAAATTACCATGGTAACAAACGATATAAAGAGCAAAGTAAAAAAAATACTTACCGATCATTTGGAAGTAAAACAGCTTCGTAAAACAGCCGAGCGCTTTGCTATTTTAGATGAAGTTTATAGTATTACAGGGCATTTTGATATCGAGACCTTGTATGTACACATGAAAAATAAAAAATACCAGGTTAGTCGTGCTACGCTGTATAATACAGTAGAAGTGTTATTAGAATGTCATTTAATTATTAAGCACCAATTTGGCAAGAACCAGGCTATGTACGAAAAGGCGTATATGTATCGCCAACACGACCACCTTATTTGCCAAGATTGCGAGCATGTGTTTGAATTTTGTGACCCCCGTTTACAACAAATACAGGAAATGGCCGGTGAGATATTAAAGTTTGATATAAACCGACACTCACTTACCTTGTATGGAAAATGCCAGGGCTTGTTGCAAGATGGTAAATGTTCTCATGGATTTCAATCTGTAAAATAATTTTACCGTGTAGTTAGTTTGCGTTAGGGATGCGGCAAGAAAGCCTTTTTAATTTTCTTAAAAAGCTTTACTGCAAGCAGCCCGACGGCGCAGAAAATTTTTGACTTTGTACGAAATGTTTATGCGCCGGAACGCCAAAAAAATTAAAATTTATTTTACTTCAATTACAACACCGTTTTCGCATTTAAGGGTGCGTGCAGGAAATTTATTATATAGCAACATATCGTGTGTGGCAAACAAAACAGCGGTGCCTGTTTTACTGATGTCCATAAACAAACGCATGATTTCGGCAGATGTATCTGGATCGAGGTTACCCGTTGGCTCATCGGCCAAAATAATTTCTGGTTGATTTAATAAGGCTCTTGCAATGGCTACACGCTGTTGCTCTCCACCTGAAATTTGATGCGGCATTTTGGTATGCTTGCCTGTTAAGCCAACTTTTTCTAATACTGAATTTATTTGTTTCTTAATTTGTTCTTCATCTTTCCAACCGGTTGCACGCATTACAAAGCGCAGGTTCTCAAAAATAGTACGATCAGTAAGTAATTGAAAATCCTGGAAAACAATACCAATTTTTCTTCTTAGAAACGGAATATCTTTTTGTTTGATTTTGGTAAGCTCATAACCTGCCACGGTGGCTGTGCCAAAGCTTACACCCAACTCGCCATACAAACATTTTAATACCGAGCTTTTACCGCTACCGGTTTTACCAAGTAAATAAACAAATTCGCCTTTAATTACCGTTAACGATAAATTAGCAATAACAACACCTGCCGATTGGCTAATGCTAACATTATTTATTTGTATAACGGCGCTCATTTTATTTTTTGCTAAGGTACTGCTAACAATATTTTTAATGAGATGATTCATCAGCATGTTTTAACAGGGCTGCGTTAATAACTTGATGGCTGTTTGAAAGTTACAGCGTTTATACAAGCTAATTTTACAGCGCACTCTAATGATTTTATTTACCCCTACACATATATTTAAAAAAAGTAATTTATTTGCTTTGGTATTTTTATGGCTGAATTTTTACACGGCAATAGCGCAAAAAACCACCATTTATATAGAGCCTGACCGCGAATTTAAAATAGGTGCCGAACTTTTTGATAAAAAGAAGTATGGCGCGGCTATGAAGAGCTTTCAAAATATTATCGAATCTCATAAAAACAAAAAAGATCTTATACGTATTGATGCTGAATATTACGCGGCGGCATCTTCTATAGAATTGTTTAATAAAGATGGCGAGTGGCGTATGCACAGGTTTATTGAACAACACCCTGAAAGTAATAAAATAAAATGGGCTTATTTCTATTTAGGAAAGTCTAACTTTAGAAAAAAGAAATATGTTGAAACTATTGAATACCTTGAAAAGGTTGATATTTATGATTTAAGTAAAGAAGATCTTGCCGAACTTTATTTTAAACGCGGTTATAGCTATTTACAGGTTAATAAAACTGAAAAAGCAAAGAACGATCTTTATGAAATAAAAGATGTAGATAATAAGTATGCAAAACCTGCTAATTACTATTATTCGCACACTGCTTATACGGAAAAGAATTATGCCCTTGCTTTAGAAGGCTTTACCCGTTTATTGAATGATGAAACTTTTGGAAGTGTAGTGCCTTATTATATTGCACAGATATATTACTTACAAGGTAAGTATGATGAAGTGATAAAAGTTGCGCCTGCTTTATTAAATGACAGCCAATATGTGCAAAAAGCAGGTGAGATAAACCGAATTATTGGAGAATCTTATTATCATAAAGATCTGTATAAAGAAGCTATCCCGTTTTTATTGAAAGGAACTATGGGCACAGCTAATGATAATTATGAATTAGGTTATGCTTATTATAAAGCAAATGATACCAAAACTGCTATTACTTATTTTGAAAAAGCAACTACAAAAAATGATTCATTGGCGCAAAATTCCTTTTATTACCTGGCAGATTGCTATTTAAAACTGAATGATAAACCTAAGGCAAGAAGTGCCTATTATGCCGCTTATTCACTTAATTTTGATGCAAAAATAAAAGAAAATTCTTTATTTAATTACGCTAAGCTTTGTTATGAAACAGGTTTTAGTCCGTATAACGATGCGATAAAATATTTTCAACAATACATAACTGATTATCCGGAGTCTCATAATAAAGAAGAGGCTTATACATATTTAGTAAACTGTTTTCATTCTACTAAAAACTATGAAGGTGCTATGCGCATCATAGAAAAAATGAATTCGAATGATATTCGCATTAAACAAGTGTATCAGAAACTGGTTTATTTTCGCGCAGTAAATTATTATAATAATGCGACACCCGATTCTGCTAAAAAATATTTTATAACCTCTTCTAGCCTTTCTGCCGATCTGATAGTTGCTGCTGAAAGTAAATATTGGCTGGGTGAGATTTCTTATCAAAAGAAAGAATATAATCATGCGTTAGAAATTTGGAAAAACTTTCAATTACTGCCGGGCTCTTTTCAGTTAAAAGAATTTGAAGTTTGTAATTATAACATAGGGTACGCCTATTTTATGAGTAAAGATTACGAGGAAGCAGGTATATCTTTTCGTAAATTTTTATTAAATAAAAACCTGCCCGATGCTTCAAAAGCCGCTGATGCGAACCTTCGCACGGCAGATTGTTATTTTATGAATAAAGTATATACTTCGGCTGCCGAATATTACGAAACAGCAATTGCGCTTAATAAAAATGATGTGGATTATGCTATGTATCAAAAAGCATTATGCGATGGCTTACAAAAAAATTACAAAGAAAAAATTAATGACCTGAATTCTTTACAACAAAAATACCCTTCTTCTAATTACGTAGTATCTGCTACTTATGAAACCGCTGAGAGTTATAAAGCCATAAATGATTATGATAATGCGATAACCTATTACCAAAAAATAATAAGTAATTATCCGGCTTCGCCTTATGTGCAAAGAAGTATTAAAACGGTTGGCTTTTTATATTATAACCAAAATAAAAATGAAAAAGCCCTTGAATATTTGGATAAGATCGTAAAGCAAGACCCAACATCTGACGAAGCTAAAGATGCGATTGAAACCATTAAAAAAATATATAAAGAACAAAACAAGCCCGAAGAAATGGAAGCTTACATGAAATCTATAGGCAGTTCGGTAAGCGCAGATGAATTGGATGAAAGCTATTGGCAAAAAGCTTCGGATTTGTATTACGAAAAGAAAGATTGTGATGCAGCTATGCCTGAAATGCAGCGATATATTACTAAATTTCCTACCGGTAAATATGTAACTGAAGCTACTTTTAGTTTTGCAGAATGCGCTTACAGTAAATTAAATTACATAGAAGCTTTAACTTCTTATAAGTATGTTTTATCAAAGTCGCGAAATATTCATACAGAAATATCGTTAGTAAAGGCTTCATATATTTTATATAAAGATAAAAATTATCAAGAAGCGTTTCCATTATATATGCAATTACAGGATGTAGCTGAATCTGCTCAAAATAAATTAACAGCTAAGTTGGGCGCTATGCGCTGCGCATACTTTAATAAACAATTTGATCTATGTATTGATGAGTGTAATAAAGTGATTAATACAGATAAAATTACGCCGCAACAATTAGCAGAAGCACACCAATTGAAAGCAAAATCATTGTATGACACGGATAAAAAAGATGAGGCTATTAATGATTTTCAATATTTAATTAAAAATTCCAAAAATGAAGCGGGTGCAGAAGCTTATTATTACATGGCCTTAATACATTTCCGGAAAAAAGAATGGAAAGAAACGGAAAAAACGATCAACACCTTAATTGCCTATAACTATTCTACTAATGATTGGAACACGAAAGCTTTATTATTAATGAGCGATGTGTATGTAGAAAAAAATGAAATAAATAATGCAGAAATTATTTTAAAATCTGTAACGGAGAATGCAGATAAGCAAGAATACATTGACTTGGCAAACCAAAAATTGCAAGAAATAAAAGATAAACGACAAGTTAAAGAAGTTGAACAAAGGCAACAGAAACAAATGCAGATAGAATTTCAAAATAAAGGAAATGATATTAAATTAGATGAACAGCCCAAAACAGAAAAAACAGATTCATTAAAAACAAATCTAATTCAACCTAACTAAAATGCGTTTTTATTTATCTAAATATTTTTTACTTACCTTGCTTATAGGCTTTTCGTATAAAGGCATGTCACAAAACTCATTAGGTGAAGAAATTTTTGAGCAGAAAAGTAATTTTACACCTGTTATTAAAGATGCGGCTGTTAAACAAACCGATCAGCCTGAAATTATAGATACCGTAAGAAAAATTACAAACGTAACATATACTTTGCCCGGAGTTTTATATAATACTACGTATCAAACCTCGCAAATTGAGCCTGCTAAAATGGTTAACGAGCCGCTTCCTAAATTATACCAATCTTTATTAAAAGTAGGCTTTGGAAATTACACAATGCCTTATGTAGATTTCTTTTTAAATAGTTTGCGAAATAAGGATATGACTTGGGGCGTGCGCTACAACCACTTATCATCTTACGCTAAGTTTAAAGGCTTGGGTCGTACAGATTTTTCTGATGATAACGCAAGTATTTACGCCAAAAAATTTTATAAGAAGCATACCTTAAGCGGTGATCTTAATTATAGCCGAAACGTAGTACATTATTACGGCTTTAATGATACAATTTACAGTGCCAAGGATGCAAACCTTTACAAACAATACTTTCAATTATTTGAAGGTAAACTTAGATTGCAGAGTCATTATGGAGATACCACCAATAAAATAAACCATGATATACATTTAAACTATTACAATTACGGAGACCATTACAGCACGTATGAGAATAATATTTTTGCAGATGGTTTATTTAATGCCAAAATCAATAAAGAAAGTTTTAATGTATTAGCATCTGTTGATTATTATAATGTACACAGCACGCATGATACCGTTAATAATATAATAGCTAAGGTAAATCCGTATTTTGCCGCAGGAGGTGATAAGTGGAAAGCTGACATTGGCATTGCCGGTGTAATAGATAATTTTAATACAATCGGTACAAAATATTATTTTTATCCAAGATTAAATATTTTTTATGATGTATACCAGAGCATTGTTATTCCTTATGCAGGCTTGGATGGTGGCTTAAATAAGAATAGCTATCGTAATTTATCAAGTGTAAATCCATTTGTTTTGAGTAATCTTCCTTATAAAAATACAGATAATAAGTATAATGTGTATGGTGGTTTACGTGGTGCCCTTAGCTCTAATACATCTTATGATGTAAAAGTTTTATATGGAAGGTATAATAACATGGCATTTTTTTTAGCAGATTATAATGCAAACGTTGATAATCTTTTTGCTAATCGGTATAAAGTAATTTATATGAATACTAATTACCTAAACGTTAATGCGCAAGTTAAATATCAATATAAAGAAAAGATGAATTTTATTGCAAAAGGAAATTATTATGGATACAGTATTAAAGATACGAGCAATGCAAAACCATGGCATAAACCAAACTTTGATCTTACTTTTTCTGTAAATTATAATTTAAAAAGTAAAATAATTTTTAAGGCAGATATCTTTGTAATTGGTAAGCAATGGGCGCAACAACAGGTTATCGATAATAATGCACCTGTTTTACGATCTGTTCAATTAAAAGGCATTACCGACATTAATTTAGGCGCTGAATATCGTTATACTAAAATGCTTTCATTCTTTGCAAGCTTTAATAATATTGGTAATTTTAGATATTACCGATGGGATAAATATCCTACTCAGCGCTTTAACTTTATGATAGGTTTAAGTTTTACTCCTTTTTAGTTATAATTTTTAATGAGTAACCAAAAAGAGAAAAAGTACAGGTGGGTTAAAATTTTCTCTTCGGAAGAAGAAATGCAAAATTCTATTGTTTATTTAAAGACAAACTCTATTTCTGCTTTTGGGAAAAAAATTTGTTTAGTTCATGGAACTGATGGTTTTTACGCGGTAAGAGATAAATGTCCGCATAACGGATATGCATTAAGTGCCGGTTATTGTATAGATGATAATAGTATTGTTTGTCCTATACACCGTTATCGTTTTGATTTAAAAACCGGAAAGGCTTTAAGTGGCATGGCCACTAAGGTTGAGACATTTGTTATTAAAGTTTTTTCTGATGGAGTTTTTCTAGGCGAAGAACAATTTAACTGGTGGCCATTTTAATGCATTTGCTTTATATGTTGCTATAAAAATGTTTTTTGCAATTAATTTTTTCCCTTTATAAAGCCTTACAAACTATACCTACTTAATAATGGATTGTTTCTTTCTATTTGTAATAGTTGGGTTTTTCAAACTATGAAAATTTTTCTTTTAGAATTCTTTCTTTATTTTTTTTAATAAAATTAATATAAGCCGCAGCAACTGGCGACATTTTTTTACTTTTTAACCAAATTAGCTGCCATTGAGATTTAATTGGAAATCCTTTTGTTGGAATTATTTTCAAATCGCCTGTGGCCAAATTATTTCGGATGCCGATTAAAGGCATTATTGAATTGCCAAGTCCTGCAATAACAGCTTGTTTTACCGCCTCATTAGAAGTTAATTCCATTTTCTTTCTTACAGATATTTTATTTTTAGTAAAATATTTTTCCATTACAAATCGAGTGCCAGAACCTTCTTCTCTAAAAATAAGAGGCATTTGTTTTAAATCATCTTTATCATAAATCTTTTTGTCGGTTTTATGTTCTTTATTCCCAACAACAAACAATTGATTTTCCATTAGCGATTCCTTTTGTAAATCTAAGCCCTCCGGCATGACAGAAATAAGCGCAAAATCAACTTCATTGTTTTTTAAACTAGCAATAACTTTAGATTTATTGGTTACATCCATTATCAAATCTATGCCTTTGTGCTCTTTTAAAAAATCAGATAAAAAATAAGGCATTACATATTTACCGGTTGATACGATTGATATTACTAAACGGCCTGTTAAATGCCCTTTGTATGCCATGGTTTTGTAGTTAATGGCATACACTTCATTTAAAATTCGTTGAGACATTTCGTAAATCTCCTTCCCAAAATCTGTTACGTACAATTGCCTGCCAACCACTTCTGTTAGTGGTATATCAAATTGGTCTTGTAAATTTTTTAATTGAATGGATACCGCAGGCTGCGTCATGTGTAATTCAACTGCAGCCTTTGTTATGCTTTTTGCTTCAACCACTTTAGCAAATACTTGTAATTGATGTAATGTATAATTCATAAATATTTTTTATGTATATAATAACAAATATAAATAAAAATATATGATTTACTGCCTATACTTTTGTAGCATATAATTAAAACAATTAAACTAAAACATATGCAAAAAATAACAATAGCAAAAGGAGATGGCATTGGGCCGGAAATTATGGATGCCACGCTTTTAGTTTTAAAAGAAGCGGGTGCAAAAATTGAAATGGAAGAAATTGAAGTTGGTGAAAAAGTTTACTTGGCCGGAAACACTGCGGGTATTTTTAAAGAAGCTTGGGATGTTATACGAAGAAATAAAGTATTTTTAAAAGCCCCAATAACAACTCCTCAAGGTGGAGGCTATAAAAGCCTTAATGTTACAACCAGGAAGTTTTTAGGACTATACTCAAATGTTCGCCCTTGCCAAAGTTTCTATCCCTTTGTAAAAACAAAACATCCAGAAATGGATATTGTAATTATAAGAGAAAATGAAGAGGATTTATATGCAGGTATTGAACATCAACAAACGGATGAAGTGGTTCAATGTTTAAAATTAATAAGCCGTCCGGGATGCGAGAAAATTGTACGTTATGCTTTTGAATATGCTAAACAGTATGGCAGAAAAAAAGTAACCTGTTTTACAAAAGATAATATAATGAAGCAAACCGATGGATTGTTTCATCAGGTTTTTGAGGAGATTGCCAAAGAATACCCTGCTATTGAAAATGAACATTGGATTATAGATATTGGTGCAGCAAAAATGGCTGATACGCCCGAAGCATTTGATGTTATTGTTATGCCAAACTTATATGGTGATGTACTTTCTGATGTGGCGGCACAAATTGCGGGTTCTGTCGGACTTGCTGGCGCAGCAAATATAGGCGAGGAATGCTCTATGTTTGAAGCCATACACGGCTCTGCACCACGCCGTGCCGGCCAAAATATGGCAAACCCTTCCGGTTTATTGCAAGGAGCTATTATGATGCTCAATCATATTGGTCAAACTGAGGTTGCCGAGAACATTCAAAATGCTTGGCTAAAAACCATAGAAGAAGGTATCCATACATACGATGTCTTTAAAGAAGGCGTAAGCAAACAAAAAGTAGGAACTAAAGAATTTGCTCTAGCGGTAATAGCTAATCTTAATAAAAAACCGGCTATACTAAAAACTGTTTCTTATACTAAAAGAACGGCACTTACACTTCCCAAATATAAACGCAGAACTCCCGCTATAAAAGAATTGGTTGGAGTAGATGTTTTTGTAAGCTGGACAGGAACTAATCCTGATGAATTAGCAGATCAAATAATGAAAATGGAAACTTCGGATGTAAAATTATCCATGATAACTAATAGAGGTATCAAGGTTTGGCCAGAAGGTTTTAAGGAAACTTTTTGCACAGACCATTGGAGATGTCGTTTTAAAACAACAAACGAAAATATTCTTGATAAAAAAAACATTATCAAATTACTTTCAAATGCAGAAGATTTAAAAATTGACACCATTAAAACTGAGAACCTATACACGTTTGATGGTAAACCAGGTTACTCATTAGGACAAGGCCAATAATAATAACTTAAAAAACAAAAAAATGAAAATACAATTAATAAAAGGGAGTTTTACTCCTAAAGAAGCTGAAAAACTTATTTCTGATTTAATTCAAGTAAAAATTAAATATCATGAAGATAAAATAACAGATGATGATCATGAAGAAACCATGAAAATGCGTGAAAACAGAATAATAAAACTGCAAAACGAATTAACAGAAGCCAGAAAGAATATTTTAAAACACAAAGATTTCTTAGTTATTGAATCAGAGATTACTATTTCGTAATATTTTAAGCTCACTATGTATATCGAAAAACAATCGTTGATAAAAGGTTCTTTTGAGCCCGATGATGCAAAGGAATTATTATGTGATTTTTTTAGGAGTAAAATTAATTATCATAATGTTTCTGCATTTGGTATCCATGTAAGAACCGGCAGAGATAGCCTATTGGATAGAAACAGGGTGAAAGAATTAAAACAATCCATAAACTATTTAAATAAAATAATAAAAGAAGCAAAAAAAAATAACATGAAACTTACAATTATTTGTGATGTAAAAATTAAACTAAAGAAGCCAATAAAAGCCACAAAATAATTTATCGGTTTAAGTAACGAATGATTAAAAAAATATTTAAAAATAGAGATATTGTTATTGCGACAAAGCATAAAAAAGAAGAAGTAATTGCTCCTTTGTTAAAGAAAGAATTAGCGCTAAAACCATTTGTACCGAAGGAATTTGACACAGATTTTTTTGGTACATTTTCCGGCGAGATAGAACGTAAAGCAGATGCTTTAGAAACAGCTAGATTAAAATGTTTAAAGGCTATGGAATTAACGGGATGCGATTTGGGCATCTCTAACGAAGGCTCTTTTGGCACACATCCGCAAATTTGGTTTACACAAGCCGACTACGAGATAGTTATGTTGATTGACAAAAAAAACGGGTTTGAATTTTCGACACTAGAAATTAGCACGCAAACAAATTTTAATTGAGATGAAGTGAAATCATACGCTCAATTAAAAGAATTTGCAAAAAATGTAAAGTTTCCAAGTCATGGATTAATTCTAAGAAAAGCCAAGGATAATAATGAACAGGTAGTAAAAGGAATTCGCACCTGGAAAGGTTTGAAAGAAAAATTTAATTTATTGCACGCCGCTTATGGCGAGGTGTATGCAGAAACAGATATGCGTGCTATGCATAATTCAACCCGAATGAAAGTTATTCAAAAAGCTGTTACAAAACTTATTAAAATAATTAAAACACCTTGTCCGAAATGTAGTATGCCCGGGTTTAGTATAAAAAAGGCAATCCCCGGCTTACCATGTTCTCAATGCGGTTTACCAACTCGCTCTACCCTAAAATATGTCTATGAATGTCAATCGTGTCAATTTAGTAACGAAGAAATGTTTCCGAATAAAAAAAAATATGAAGAGCCAACCTTTTGCGATTTCTGTAATCCCTAAAAAATGAAGACATTAATTAACCAAGTTCATATTGTTAATGAAGGAGAGATTAAAATTTTAGATGTTTTAATTTCGGGTGAGAGAATTGAAAAATCGGAAATAATATTCATCTCGAAAATAATACATGTAATATAATTAACGCAGAAGGCTTGTATTTAATTCCCGGAATGATAGACGATCAAGTTCATTTCCGCGAACCAGGTTTTACAAAGAAAGGAAGTATTTACACCGAATCTAAAGCCGCTGTAGCTGGGGGAGTAACCTCTTACATGGATATGCCCAACACATCGCCTACAGCAACGGATATAAAAAGTTTAGAAAATAAATATCTATTGGCAGGTAAATCTTCATTAGCTAATTACTCTTTCTTTATGGGAGTAACAAAAAATAATCTCGAAGAAGTTTTACGTATTAATAATGAAACCATTTGTGGTATTAGTGATGATGGTTTGTATTTTGATGATGATGAAGGGATTTTAGCAAACTATCCTGAATTTTTGGAGAAACTATTTTCAAGAAGCACTTCGTTAGTGGCATTGCACTGCGAGGAGGATGCCATTATCAAAGAAAATCTAAATCGTTTCAAAAAAGAATACGAAGAAAATATTCCTATTGAGTATCATCCATTAATTAGAAGTGAAGAAGCTTGTTACTTAGCTACCAAGCGTGTTGTAGAGATAGCAAAAAAATATAAAGCACGTTTTCATGCCTTACATATTTCTACAAAGAAAGAAGTTGAGTTATTTATATCAGATATATCAGTTGAAAAAAAAAGAATTACTGCCGAAGCCTGCGTTCATCATCTTTGGTTTTCTGATGAAGATTATGAAAAATTAGGTTCGCTTATTAAATGGAATCCGGCTATAAAAATGGATGAGGATAGAAAAGGATTATTAGAAGGATTAAAAAGCTGTAAACTAGATATTATTGCAACCGACCACACGCGCCCCATCTAATTTTAGAAAAATCTGGTGGTTATGAAAAATCTAAATCTGGCGCACCACTTGTTCAACATGCTTTGCCTATACTTTTTGAGCTATATCATAGAGGTGAACTTTCATTAGAAGAAATTGTTGCTAAAACAAGTCATAATGTATCTATCATTTATAAAATAAAAGAACGCGGTTTTATTAGAGAGGGTTATTATGCCGATTTAGTCTTGGTTGATTTAAACAAGAAGTGGGAAGCAACTACAGAAAATATTTTATATCAATGTGGTTGGTCGCCACTAACTAATTACACGTTCAAAAGTAGTATCGTATCAACATTTGTAAACGGACACAGAGTTTATTCTGAAGGTACTTTTAATGAAAATTATAAAGGAAAAAGATTACTATTTGATAAAGAAAGATAAACATAAAAAAACCAAACAAACCAAGTATGAATTTAGATTTACTTATTTCAAACATCACCCACCCGGCATTTTTATTTTTTATTTTGGGCATTATTACCGTTAAACTTAAAAGCGATTTGGAAATACCATTTAACACCTCAAAGTTTATTTCGCTTTATTTGCTCTTTTCAATTGGTTTAAGGGCGGACAAGAACTCTCTCATGAAACATTTAGCTCAGAAATTTTGTGGTCGATGCTTTTTGGAATTGGAATTTTATTACTCATCCCCTTTTACACCTTCTTCATTTTAAAACGCAAGATGAATATATTTGATGCAGGCGCAATTGCCGCTGCTTATGGCTCAGTAAATGCTGTTACGTTTGTTACAGCAGTATCTTATGTAGATATTTAAAAACTGCAACTACATGGGCACATGGTTGCTATTATGGCTTTAATGGAATCACCCGCTATTATAGTTGGTTTAATATTAATGTTTATTTACAACAAAGAAAAAAGTTCCGGAACTAATAAATTATCTGTCATAAAACATTCATTTACTAATGGAAGCTTTATATTGATATTGGGAAGTTTGATAATAAGTTTATTAGCAAATGCAAAGCACTTAGTTATGCTATCGAGTTATTTGAATAAGAGTAATAGTAGTTATTAAAACTGTTTCACTATCTTTTCAAGGTTAATACCTTTTCCTAAAACAGGTTTAAAAATATCACCTACGCTTTGTATTCTTTCAATCGCATTATAAATAGTAAAATCGCTCATCTTTAAACCCTTTTTTACCTCTTCCCAATGCAAAGGCATAGAAACTGTTGCGCCCGGTTTTGGTCGTAACGAGTAAGGTGCTGCAATAGTTGCCTGCGCACGGTTCTGTAAAAAATCTATATACATTTTTCCACTACGGTCTTTTACAGTACGTTCTATACTCGTATATTTAGGTAATTGCGCTACTACTAATTTAGCAATTATACGCGCAAACTCTTTAGATTGCTCGTAATTATATTTAGCGCCCATCGGTATATAAATATGTATACCGGTTGACCCGCTTGTTTTTGGATAACAGGTTACACCCATAGCAGCTAAAATATCTTTGGTAACATTAGCTGCCTCTATTACCTGCTCAAATTTAGTTTTAGTAGCGGGGTCAAGATCTATGATACACCAATCAGGGTTATTGGGCGTGTTTGCTTTGCTACTCCAAGGGTTCATTTCTATACATCCCAAAGATGCCATATACAGTAAACTTGCTTCATCTTTAGCTATAAGGTATTTACGGTCTCTGCCGTCAGCTTCACTATGATATAAATAAGTGTCTATCCAATCTGGCGCTTTACCGGTTACATCTTTAAAAAAGAAACTTTGCCCGTTTATTCCATCTGGATGGCGGTTCATAGATTGTGGCCTGTCTTTTAAATAGGTTAGTATATAAGGGGCAACTTGGTAGTAATAATTTATTAGATCGCGCTTGGTTATATTTTCTTTTGGCCAATATATTTTAGTAAGGTTCGTAAATTTTAATTCATGTCCGTTTACCTCGCGCACTTGCGTTTCGTCACCCGGGTTTAAAAGTGTTCTACGTTCTTTTTTTATCAATGCGCGAAACATTTTTTTATCACTTAATAATTTATCCTTCGAGGTAATTTTTTTTGCCGGTGTTGCTGTTTCTTTAACCACCGTATTTGCTTTTTTATCAATGCGCATTCCTTCAAAAGAGGGATGCCTCATTACCCCATCTTTGGTCATTTCAGCAAAACTGACCTCGCAAACAAGTTGGGGTTTTAACCAGGTAGCACTTGCATGCGGTGGATTAGGGCGGAAGCGAGAAGGCTTATTTATATCAGGCTCTGATGAGAAAGGAATTTTTTTTGTAATGAGTGGTTTAAATTGTTTCATCATTTCTGCCTGTATTTTTTGGCTGAAACCTGTGCCAATTTTTCCGATGTAAACAAGCTCTCCCTTATTGTAAAAACCAACCAATAACGAGCTAAATTCTTTACCAGTATCATCATTTTTTGTAAAACCACCAATCACAACTTCCTGTCTTTTGTTGGCTTTAATTTTTAACCAATTTTCAGATCGTGCGTTGGCATAATATTCTCCATCTGCCTTCTTAGCCATAATACCTTCTAAGCCGTTTTGTTTAGCGGCATCAAAAAAATCATGCGCGTTTCCTTCAAAAGTTTCACTGAGGTTAATGAATGTATTTTCTCTGGGCATTATAAATCTTAGTATTGCCCTGCGTTCTAAAAAAGTTAGCGAAGTGAGGTCTTTGCCATCTAACCAAACAATATCAAATATATAATATAAAAGAGTACCATCAGCTTCGCTGCGCCAATTTTGTAAAGCGCTAAAATCTGAAATTCCTTTATCATTAATTACAACAACTTCGCCACCAACAACGGCGTTTACATTCCATTCTTTAATGGCTTCATAAACAGGGTAAAATTTTTCGTTAAATGATTTATCGTTACGCGATTTAAGATTGGCCTTGCCTTTATTCATAAAAGCAACCGCGCGATAACCATCCCATTTAATTTCATACACCCAACCTTCTTTTTCAAAAGGCTTATCAATAAGTGTGGCCAACATGGGTTTAAATTTTGTAGGAAATGAAACAGAAGGAGCTTTTTTAATGATGGATGTAATCTTTGCGTTTATAGACTCTTTAACTACTTTTTTTTTTGAAGTTTTTTTAACCGGAGTTTTTGATGTCTTACTTGATTTCTCCTCTTTATTTTTTAGAGAAGCTTTTTTTATATCGCTTCTTTTATTTAATTCTATTTCTTTTTTACTTTTTATTACGGTTTCCTTTACTCTTTTTGAACCATAAAAATTAGTAGTTGTCTTTTCTATTTGAGCTAATGTTTTTTTAGAAATAACATATTTATCTTTTAAGGTTATATCATCTTCACTGGCATATTTATCTTTATGTTTCAATAAAAGCCAGCTGTTTTCACCACGACCATGCATTTTTACCAAAGCAAACTCGCCTTTTAATTTTTTGCCATGCAATACAATTTTTAAACTTCCTTTTTTAAGCTCTGCCAATAATTCTTTATTCTGTATTTTTTTATTCTTATCGCCGGCATCTATCATTTCATAAAAACCTTCATCCCAAACAATAACAGTACCCGCCCCATAACCGCTTGGTATAATACCTTCAAAAGTTCGGTAATCATATGGATGGTCTTCCACCATCATTGCTAATCTTTTTATAGAAGGATCGGTTGATGGGCCTTTGGGTATAGCCCAACTTTTAAGTACACCTTCCATCTCCAATCTAAAATCGTAATGTAGATGCGATGCATCGTGTTTCTGAATCACAAAACGCAACTTATCCGCATCCGCTTTTCCGCCGATAGGTTCCGGACTTTCCTTAAAATTTCTTTTCTTTTTATAAGTTGTTAATCCCATAAGTAGGTAATATTATTAAGAAGCTTTTCGGGTTTTTGTTTTTAAACTTGCTTTTAGCTGTTCCATGATATCGGTGGTTTTACCGTGTACTACTTTTAATTTTGGGTGTTTAATAGTTTTGCCCTTAGCTTTGGCATGTATAAGTTTCATTAGATCGGCCGAGTAAGTATCCTTATATTTTTTTATATCAAATTTACCCGATAGCTGGCTTATTAATGAAACTGCCATCTTTAGCTCATTGGCTTTTATGGCAGTTTTTGCCGGAAGTGTTAAACCCGTTGTATCTCTTATTTCTTCTTCAAAGCGAATTCTATTTAAAATAATAACTTTTTCATTGGCTCTTAAAATTGCTAAACCCTCTTTATTTCTCATTACAAAAGTGGCCACACCGGCTTTTTTTGTTTTTAATAAAGCTTCTCTTAACAAAGCATAAGCTCTTGCACCAGATTTATCGGGTTCTAGGTAATAAGGAGTTTCATAATAAATGCTCTCTATTTCTGCTTCATTAACAAACTCGGTAATTTCAATCGTCTTTGTTTTTTTGGCATTAGCTTGCTGAAAATCTTCCTCACTAAGCACCACATACTCATCGTTAGGAAGTTTAAAACCTTTTACAATATTATCCCACTTTACTTCTTTTTGTGTTTTTTCGTTTACACGCATAAATTTTATATGCGTATGATCTTTTTTATCTAGCATATCCAAATCGAGCGTACTCGATTCGGTTGCGCTATATAATTTAATAGGTATGTTAACTAAACCAAAACCTATTGCACCAGTCCATATTGGTCTCATAAAAGTATGTTATTATTATTTAAAGAACCAATTTTAGTAAATTATTTTTGTGGCGGCGTACCAGCAGAACCTGCGCCCGTAGTGTTATTAGTGCCTTGTGTACCGTTAGAATTGTTACCATTTACACCACTATTATTAGAATTAGTAGCATTGGTATTTGTGTTAGTACGTGTGTTTGATGAATTTGTAGTAGAAGATGTGCTACTGTGTGACCCCGTAGATTTACTGCCAGAATTTTTACCTTCGGTAGTAGTACTGGTTGTACTACGTGTACCTTGTTGGGTAGTAGTAGAATTCATAGATGAACCTGGCGTTGTTTGATTAGGCGTGTTAGCTTGTGCTATGGCAGCGTTTACTCCAAAGGCCGCAAAAGCGAATAAAATTGCTTTTTTCATGTTGTTTTTTTTTAAGTTAATAGTAGATTAAAAATTTTATGCCAGCGTATAATTTTGCCTCTAAAAAAAGATATTGACTTTTTTGGGGAAGTATATCTGCATTTGTCTTTCGTAAAATTATTTAACTAAATGTCTTTGTTTCCAACTTTAAAAAATAAGTAGGATAATGTACCTTTGTATACACTATAATGCCTAAACTTTATTTTAATAATCAACGTTATACCGATCTTCCATTGCATTATGGAAAGGTACCACCTTGGCTTGCTGAAAGAATGAGCAAACTTGGCGGAGCAATTATTGAAGCGGTTGCTTTAGAGTACGGTAGAAGCGATGTACTAAATAAGTTAAGCGATCCCTTATGGTTCCAGGCCTTTGGTTGCGTGTTGGGTATGGATTGGCACTCTTCAGGCATCACCACTTCTGTAATGGGCGCTTTAAAAAAAGCCTTAAACCCTCAATTTAATGAGTTAGGAATTTACATTTGCGGTGGCAAAGGAAAGTATTCAAGACAAACGCCAGCCGAATTAATTGCGCTATCTGAAAGGACAGGTTTAAACGGAAACGAATTAGTAAGATCAAGCAAGCTAACTGCTAAAGTTGATAACACCGCCATACAGGATGGGTTTCAATTATACCTGCATACGTTTGTAGTAACAAAAGAAGGCGAGTGGGCAGTTGTGCAACAAGGTATGAATGATAGCAATGGAATGGCAAGACGCTATCACTGGCATTCTAAACAATTTGATTCGTATGTTAGAGAACCACACACGTTTATTTATGGTAAGAACCAAGGCCAAATCTTAAACCTTACCGATGCTTTGGCCGATGATACCAAACTGGGTATGTTAGATATTGTAAAACAAGGCCCAAAATTAATTATACCTGAAATAACAAAAATTTGCATGCCCACCCGTCATGATGTGCGTGCAGAAGATATAGATCTTAAAAGACTTGGCAGCATTTTAGCTTTAGCTAATGAAAAAGAATTGAAAGATTTTGAATCTCTTCTATTGCTGGAAGGAGTAGGTTCGCGTACTATACAGTCGCTAACCTTGGTTAGTGAAATTATACACGGCACACCTTCTCGCTTTACAGATCCTGCCAGGTTTTCGTTCGCTCATGGCGGTAAAGATGGGCATCCTTTTCCGGTGCCCACAATGGTGTATGATAAAAGCATAGAAATTTTAAGACAATCGATAGAGAAAGCAAAAATTGGTCATACAGATAAGCAACAGGCTATAAAAAATCTTACAATGGCAGCTCAATTAATAGAGCGAGATTTTGTGCCTAACGCCAATTTTTATAACATACTTGATATAGAAAGAAAAGATGCTTATAAATATGGGGGCAGAACTGTTTTAGGTAAAAGCAAACCACCAAAAAATAATCCGAGTCAATTAGATTTTTTTAGTTGAAGTTTATCTTAAAGTGTGGGGTTTGCCTGTTTCTATAATTTTATTTTCTTCCTCATTATTTACAAATAAACTATCCGTTAAAGTAGTATCCATTTTTATGCTTATTTGTTTTGGCAGTTCCTTAGGCTTATCATAGCAGGAAAAAAGGCAAAAGATTAATATTAAAAATATGCAGGTGTTTTTTATATGGTTTAGAAAAAGCATACTATTTTACAGTCAATTTTTATTCCAACTTATCAAAAAAACAGGCATTAAATTTACTATTCTATTAAAAAACTAAATTTATGATAAAACAAGCCATTATTTCATTTTCTAAAATGAAGAAGTATGTATTATTTTTTGGCATGGCTAACTGTGCCATCTATATAATTCTGTTCTTAGCTTTTAAATATTTGAATTTAAGAGAAATTACAGGTTTAAGAATTATTAATTACGTTGCATTTTTGGTAATGTCTTTATATGAAATACATTGGTTAGTAAAAAAAAATAATCGTTTTATTCCCTTTTTGGAGGCCTTTTTAACTGTATTTATAACGGGTACTATATCGTTTTTTATATTTGCCATTTTTATCTTTATTTCTTCATTTGCAGATCCTTATTTAAATCAACTTTTTTTCTCGGATTCTGCTGCATTAAATAGATTTATTGCTGCCTTATTAGTTTTTTTTGAAGGATCTGGAGGTGCCATAATAATTGCTTTAATAGGAATGATGTATGCATCAAGATATCAGGATGGAGAAGCTAAAATTAATTGAACTTAAAATTGTAGAAAAACTTTCCCAAAAAATAATTAATACACAAAAAAAACATTAAATTAAATTTATTTAACATGGCATTTTATTAAATGAGTATCATAAACTAAAAATAAAAGTATGAAAACAAAAACAACAAAAAAAGTAGAAGCCGAATACGGTATTGAAGAATCAAAACTTATGAAGCTTTTTGAAGATGAATTAAAAGACATCTATTGGGCAGAAAAAGCGTTAACTAAAGCATTGCCAAAAATGGCCAAAAATGCTACTGCGCCTGAATTGGTGGAGGCACTAAATAATCACCTGAATGAGACTGAAGGCCAAATTGAAAAGCTTGAGCAAGTATTTGCCATCTTAGGTAAAAAACCAACAGCTAAAAAATGCGAAGCAATGGCAGGTTTAGTAAAAGAAAGCGGCGAAATAATGCAAAATACAGATAAAGGCGGCATGCGCGATGCAGGTATTATTTCTGCCGGACAAAAAGTAGAGCATTATGAAATTGCCACCTATGGTACTTTAAGAACTTTTGCGCAGGTATTAGGACTTAACGATGCGGTTAAATTATTGAACGAAATTTTAGAAGAAGAAAAAAATGCAGATTTAACTTTAACTGAAATTGCGGAAACCACTATTAACATGCAGGCAGCTTTAGAAGAAGCTTAGAGCATAAAATATCTATCTATTAAAAAAAATCTCTTGTAATTTTACAGGGGATTTTTATTTACGCGTATTTTACAGGTAAAATGATGGTAAATATAGAACCTTGTCCAATCGTACTTTCAGCCTTGATAGTGCCGTTATGGCTCTCAACAATTTTCTTTACTAAGGCAAGGCCAATGCCTGTTCCTTCATATTCAGCAGTATTTTGTAAACGTTTAAACGGTTGAAAAATAATATCGCTGTATTGCGTGTCGAAGCCGATACCGTTATCAGAAAATTTAAGTTCCAAATAATCTTTAGCTGTTCCGTTCTCTCTTTTATTGAACATTTTATAAGTTATTTCTATAACTGGATCTATAGTTGAATATTTTAACGAATTACCTATCAAATTATAAAAAATCTGATTTATTTGGTATTTTATACCTTCAATTTCCGGTAACGAAGATGCTATAATAGTAGCTTTTTTTTGATCAATAGCCAATTCAAAATCTGTTTTCACTTCATCTAGAACTTGGTTTAGGTCAACGGGTCTGTAAGCTTCATTAGGGCTGTCAGCTTTAGAGTAACTTAAAACATCTTGTATCAAATTCTTCATGCGCTTAGCACTGGTATCAATTTTTTGTAGGTATTTTATGCTATCTGATTCACTATTTTTTTCAATAATCATATTAGAAAACACCTGGATCTTTCTTAAAGGTTCTTGCAGATCATGACTAAGAATGTAATTAAAATGTTCCATTTCAGAGTTTGCTTTTATTAATTTTATATTCTGGGAGTTTAATTGTTCATTTAAAATTCCAACTTCTTTCAATAATTCTTCTTTCAATGTAACTTCGTGTTCAAGCTGCTTAGGGGTTTTTAATGATAAAGCCATCGGCATCATTTTAATAAGATAATAGATAGTGAACCAACTTATTAGTGCGGTTACAAAACGAAGCAAAGCGCTAAAACGATAAATAGGATACCAAAATATAATAGCATCTAACAGATGTGTAAAACCACAGGTTAAGATAAAAGCAGCAAACCAAAAATAAGCCCCGTAAAAGCGAATGCCGCTTTTTTGAGAAACAAATTTAATGATGATGATGGGAATTGTAAAATACGCTGCCCAAATGGATAGATCGCTTAGGATATAAATCCATCCATGAAACTCTGACCAATAACCGCAATGCCAACGTGCAGGCCAATATGCTGTTTCAAATAAATTACTGAAAAAATCTTTTATTTCTTCCAAATGTAAGAGGCTTAAATTACTTCAAAATGTAAAACTAAAATTAATCTTAATATATAACTTCTACAATTTGTAATTTTTAACAGAACTTAATAGTTAAAATTTATAGGCACAAGTATTTATGTAATAATAGAAATTATCAAATGAAAAAAACACTTACAATAATTACTTTTATAGTTAGTTTTAGTTTTAATTTATGTGCTCAAGCTGATAAAGAATCAGGCGATAATAATTCTTACTGTGCGCAACAAGGTGTAAATCAAATAGTAGTTATTTACCAAGGTGCTGCCATTGTTGAAGATGTTAAGCTTGAAAATGGCACGATTGTTAAGCCAGATGCCACCGTAATTTTAAAAGACGGCACCAAAACATTATTAAGAGAAGGCAGGTGCATCAATCGCGATGGCAACATGCCAAATTCAAACGAATAAACTATTTTACTAATATTTTCTGATTATAAATATTTCCGTTTGAAGACGCTACAATAATATATAGTCCGGTAGGTAAACTGTTAGTTGAATCAATTGCTTGTAGAAAAGAATTATCAGATATAATTAAAACCTTACTGTATAACTCTCTGCCTGTAATATCGCGTAAAACAACTAATACTTCTTGGTTTAAAAAGCCATCAACCTGTAAAGTTAAACTTTGGCTTGCCTGCAACGGGTTAGGATAAAATTGTATATTTTGCTTAGAATTGAACGTTACACTTTTAATGGGATAATATTTATAGTTGCCGTTAAAATCGGTTTGCTTTAAACGATAATAAGAAATACCCGTGTAGGGATGATAATCACTATCATAATAATCTCTTTGCGAAGTGCTGTTTCCTGCACCCTGTACATCCGTTAATTTAATAAAGTCAATACCGTTTTTACTTTTCTCAATAGTGAAATAAGAATTGTTTGTTTCGGTTACAGTTTCCCATTTTAGATCTACTTTGTTGCCGTTTGCGAGGGCAGTAAAATCCAGCAAATCTATCGGTAATGGGTTCCAGCCTGTTTTGCGGCTTCCTAATGTAAAAGAAGAAAAAGAATTGAAAGCAGTGGGGGCAGAGGTAGAAGTTATGTTTCCAATTTGTGCAGATCCAAAATTACCAAGGCCGCTTGTACCACCAATATCAAGCCAATTATGCGTATTGCTTGCCGTATTTTTAACGATGGTTAGAGAACTTCCTTGAAAGACCTGGTCATTCAGTCCAAAATTTAATTGTATTTGCTGGTTGCCGTTCAATTCTAAAGTTGGTTGTGAAGTGGCGGTAGCATCTGTTCTTGTAATCGTCCAATAATGTACACCTGAAATTGTGTCTACAGTTGTAGTTGGCATATCAGCAGGAAATACACTACTGAAGGTAAGCCATGGATTAGCATTAAACAGTTCGGCCTTGTAATTATATAGGTTTCCTGTTGTATGATCTACCGTTAATACCGCGGGTCTGCAATCGGCTCCTTTACCAATTGGTAAATTTAACGTGGTGGCGCCGGAAGAAGATTTTTGATAGATCATTGGCCCGTTTATGTAGCTGGTAGAAGCAGCGGTTAAAGCAGGTGCGGTTGAAGCATTCCGCATGGTTAAAATATTAACAGCGCTTGTATTTACCAAACCTGCGGTTAAGATTAAAGCATTTGATACTGTTGTAGGCGAAGCTAACGTTACACCGGCAGAGTTTATTCCAAGACTATAAAAACCGGTGGTAGTAGTACCACTTAATGATTGGGCAGTTGCTCCATTAAAAGTGGTAAGATTTGTGCCCGGAATATAGCTTCCATTATTTAAAAACGTACCACCCACATTAACATTTAAGTTATTGCATAAAAGTGTACTGCCGCTGTTAATGGTAACATTGTTTTTTATACTTAATGTATTTGTAAGTATAGATGCTACAGGGTTGTTTTTTGAGTTTACGATTAAATTATAAATTGGCCGATCGGTCTCAATTTTTATTACTTCTCCGGCAAGAGTAGTAGCATCTCCTATTTGCAAGGTTCCTCCTGTAAAAGAATAATTAGAACAATTAATATTTCTATATCCTAAATTTACTTGTCCACCTAAAATTGCATCAGCGCCTGATCCTGCTTTTGGTATCACAATAGTACCACCACTCATATTAAAGCTTGAACCACCCACATCTATACAAAAAGGTGGGGCAGTAGTAGTGCCAGAAGCCGGAGAAGCATCATTTGAGGGTACGGCATTGGTGTTAAGATTTAACGTGCCGCCAGTCATTACAAAATTGGTAACGGCTACATAACTCGGTCGTGTTAACCTACCGGCTACATTAACCGTACCACCTGCAATAGTAAAGATAGCTCCATTAGAAATTAATGATTCATCTGCCACATCGCCCACATTTACAATACCAGCACTACAAGTAAAGTTACCTCGGAATAAAAGTGTAGAGTGGCAAAACAAAGTTGAATTTGGGCTATTCATCCAAATAGCAGAAGTTGGTGGAATTATTATGGATGTTGAAAACGCATCTAGGGTAATAGCATTTACAGGTACTGAAAATTTAAAGGTACCGTTGGCATTTGTTAGTTTAAGGAAATCGGATGGGACAGAAAAATTAGTGGAAGTAACTTCTAATATATTGCTGATACTAACCCCTAAATTAGGCGTTATATTATTAAAAGTTGTAGTAGCACCCGCACCACTAATTGTTTGATTACCGATAGATAAATTAAAGGTAAAATCTGCAACAGCTTTTGGCACGGTATAAGCAGTAGAAACAGGGATACCACTAATCATAAAGCCATTTGGTATCATATTAAAAGTGCCGCTATTTATTATATTTCCATAAACGTTTACTGTGTGTGTGGCAGCAAAAGCAGGGTTAGGTTTAAAAATTGCCCCCGTATTTACCGTTATGTTTCCAAAGAAAATAAGGGTGCGATTGGTAACATCATTTCCTATTAATAAAACCCCACTTGCCCCTTGTCCTATAATAAGATTAGAGGCACCGTAATCTCCATCAATAGTAACTGTATGTGTATTGGCTATGGTTACGTTGTCTCCATTAGTTGGCACAGTACCGGCATTCCAAACAGTAGGATCACTCCAGTTACCACTTTTAACTGAAATAAAATTGCCGGTTGGTAAAGTAGCCTGCGTGCTAAATAAAGGATTACTTAAACACCCTTCGGTTACCGCAAACACTTTCCAATAATAAACTCCTTGATAAAAAAGATTGGTGGCATTGTAAGATGTAGTGTTGGCAGCCGTTATTGTAAGATAGTTATATGTTATACCGGCATCTATAGAATAATAAATAACATAACCTAATTCATTGGTAGCCCAATCAGGCCAATTAAGCGTCATAGACGTATTTGTTATAGCTGTAAAACTAAGCGTGCCTAATGGTGGTGCAGTACATGGCGGTGTAAAAGTTACTTTAGAGTTTGGGGTTGGAACTGTATTAGAATAGGCCGGTATATTACTAAAACTGGCTGAGTTTGGCGCTTGTTGAATTAGCGCTTCAGAGGGGTTGGGCGGACTTGCAGTTATTTGTTGGTTAATTCCGCAAAGATAATTAACACCTACAGACCCAAGAGAGGATGACATGGTACCATAAACAAATTCTATTACACCACTTGTTTCATATAATTTTACTTGAAAGTTATAATCAGATGTAGCCGCAACCCACTCTGCCATATCAATAAATTCTACTGTAAATACACGGTTAGGTGCCACGCCGGTAGTTATATATTTAATATTATTTGCAACCACCTGCGATGCGTTTTGAGTCCATAGATCGCAATAAAAAGGAGCTAAAGCCCAATAGGAACCATCATACAAATTAGGTGCAGCAGCTCCACAACCAAACTGCACAAAGCTATGCGCATCTTCACGATAGGATGCATATCCGCCACAATCTTAGTAGATACCGTTACTTAAAGTCCAATAATCATCATTACCGTCATATATAGTAGAAGAAAAATCTATAAAACCATTGGTACATATATTAACCGAAGAATATTTTGTTCCGCAATAATAAAAATCAAAGCCTATGGGAACTGAGGCACTTCGGTTATCATCATTTTGATTAACAACCTGATTACGCCAATAAGAAACAATATTACCAGTTGATATAATAGAGTTATATGTTATACCAGAGGCATGAGTTACATTATAATTAGCGCAAGATTGAGCTTGTAAACTAAATGATCGGATAAGAAATGATGCTAAACAAATAAATAGAACTTTACTCATAGGTTTGAATTTTATATAGAACTAAGTTAGTTTAATAATTTATAATAAACAAATTTTACAAGGGTTTTAGACGAATAGGTAAAAAAATACAAATGAATAATTAAAAGATTTGTGAGATAATAGATCCAATAAAACATCATCAATTAAATGAAAAGTTACTCAATTGCATTTATTACCATTGTTTTTGGGTTAGAAATTACAATTTGAATACTAATCCTTGTTTTTTTTAAATTTTCGTACATTCGCAGCCTTAAAAGCAATTAAAGTATGTCTACTACAACACAATCTAAAATAAGCGAGCTATTAGGCGCGCAGGCTGATAGCCTTTTAAACCACACCTGTAAAACTATTGCTAAAGAGCATATTCATTTACCAGGTGCCGATTTTGTTGAGCGTGCATTTGCACCAAGCAACCGCAACCCACAAGTTATGCGCAGTTTGCAACAGTTGTATGGCACTGGTCGTTTAGCTAGCACAGGTTATATGAGCATTTTGCCGGTAGATCAAGGTATTGAACATAGTGCAGGTGCCTCATTTGCGCCAAACCCTATTTATTTTGACGGAGAAAATATTGTAAAACTTGCCATTGAAGGCGGTTGCAATGCGGTTGCTTCTACCTACGGTGTTTTAGGGAGTGTGGCGCGTAAATACGCACACAAAATACCATTTATTGTAAAAATTAATCATAACGAGTTTTTAAGTTACCCAAATAAGTTCGATCAAATTATGTTTGGTAGCGTAGAAGATGCTTGGAATATGGGTGCTGTAGCTGTTGGCGCAACTATTTATTTTGGTTCACCAGAGTCTGGTCGCCAAATTATTGAAGTAGCACAAGCCTTTGAGCGCGCACACGAATTAGGTATGGCAACTATACTTTGGTGTTATACACGTAATAGCGGTTTCAAAAAAGATGGCGTTGATTACAGCACGGCTGCCGATTTATCATCTCAGGCCAATCATTTAGGAGTAACCATTCAGGCCGATATCATTAAACAAAAAATGTCTGATAAAAACGGTGGATACAATGCACTTAACTACGGTAAAACACATCCAAAAGTTTATAGCGAACTAACAACTAATAACCCGATAGATCTATGTCGTTACCAGGTGGCTAATTGCTACATGGGCCGCATTGGTTTAATTAATAGTGGTGGAGAAAGCAAAGGCGCAACCGATTTAGCAGAAGCAGTAACAACTGCTGTTGTAAACAAACGTGGTGGTGGACAAGGTTTAATATCCGGTCGTAAAGCGTTTCAAAAACCAATGAAAGAAGGTGTTGAATTGCTAAACACTATTCAGGATGTTTATTTAGATAAATCAATTACAATTGCTTAAACATTTATTGACTTGTAGAATTTAGAATTGGAAAATTCAATCTTTAATTCAACAAATTACTAAATCAAAAATATTAAATAAGATGAGTTGGTTTAAACGACTAAAAGAAGGGATTACCACAAACACCAAAGAAAAGAAGGAAACCCCTGAAGGACTTTGGTATAAATGTACGAAGTGTAAAAAGATAGCTACCATGCAAGAGCACGCTGCAAATAGTTATGTGTGCGTAAATTGCGGTCACCACGAACGTATTAGCTCTGAACAATACTTTGAAATTATTTTTGATGACGGTACTTTTACCGAATTACAAGAAGGTTTAATTGGTGGCGACCCGTTAAACTTTACTGATACAAAACCGTATAAAGACAGAATTATAGAAAGCCGTAAAAAAACAGGTTTGAACGATGCTATGCGCGCCGCATTTGGCAAAGTACATGATAACGATCTGGTTGTTTGTTGCATGGATTTTAATTTCATTGGTGGATCCATGGGATCTGTTGTGGGAGAAAAAATTTCTCGTTCAATCGATTTCTGTTTGAAGACTAGAACACCTTTATTGATTATCTCAAAATCGGGTGGCGCACGTATGATGGAAGCCGCATTTTCTTTAATGCAAATGGCTAAAACATCGGCTAAACTTAGCTTGATGGCGAAAGAAAAATTGGCCTATGTTTCGTTATTGACCGACCCAACAACAGGCGGCGTAACAGCCTCTTTTGCTATGTTGGGCGATATAAACATTGCAGAACCTCAATCACTAATTGGTTTTGCCGGCCCACGTATTGTAAAAGAAACCATTGGTAAAGATTTGCCAAAAGGTTTTCAAACAGCGGAATTTGTATTAGAACACGGCTTTTTAGATAAAATTGTAGTTCGTACAGAATTAAAAACTTTTTTGGCTAATTTTTTAACGGCGCTTAAGAATTAAACGCCACAGATTTCGCAAATTAGTATAGATTTTTATTTTTAATACTTTTATAAAAAATACAACACTTTTATTGGTGAAATTAATGCAATCTATGACTAAAAATATTTGTGGTTAAAATCTCCATCATAACAGTTACCTATAACAGCGCGCAAACGCTTGAGCATACTATTAAATCTGTCCTTTCTCAAAATTATCCAGATTTAGAATATATTATCGTTGATGGCAAGTCAACCGATAATACGTTACATCTTATTGAAAAGTACAGAGACAAAATTTCCAAATTCATTTCAGAAAAAGACGATGGTTTATACCATGCCATTAACAAAGGCATTAATTTAGCTACCGGAGATATTATTGGTATTATACATGCCGATGATTTTTATATAAGTAACAATGTGCTTACCGAAATTGCGGAAACGTTTACTAAAAACAAGGCAGATGCCGTTTACGCCGATCTATATTATGTAGATAAAAATAATACAGATAAAATAATTAGAACATGGAAATCGGGAAATTATAAACCATCCGGTTTTTTATGGGGATGGATGCCGCCCCATCCAACTTTTTTTGTGAAGAAAGATTGTTACACTAAATATGGTTTATTCAATACAACCTTACGCTCGGCTGCTGATTATGAAATAATGCTGCGTTTGTTATTTAAAAATAAAATTAAGGTTGCTTACCTGCCAAAGTTTATTGTAAAAATGCGCGTTGGCGGACAAAGTAATGCATCTATAAACAATCGTGTAAAAGCAAATAACGAAGATAGATTGGCTTGGAAATTGAATGATATAAAACCATATTTTTTTACCCTTACTTTAAAGCCTTTACGAAAAATTATACAGTTTTTCAACTTTAAATAATGTTTATGAAAAAAGCAATTTTTCCTTTATTGTTTTTAAGTTGTTTAATATTAAATGCTCAAAAAGATAGCACGCCTCATTATTTTAAGATTACAGATAATAGATACGGACTATTTCATAGAACAATAAAGACACAGCAACAAAAACGGTATCAAAATTTGGAAATTATTTTTCTGTAGGTACCGGCTAAGAAAATGATTTTAGATTTAGTGGGACAGTATTTTTTTCTAACACAAAAGGTTCGACATATAATACAAATGGTTATCAAGCAGTTTCATTATACAGCTATTCTTTGATATATAAAAGTTATTACTGGCGGCTTTAGTGGTTCTGGTGCATATAACTCGGCTGTTTCCGGTTATCGCTCAAATTACATTGGTTGCTTGGTTGGATAGTCTTTTAGATTTAAATATTTTATGGTTTTTCTTTCAGCAGGTATTGCATCTACGAATATTATACTAGTTGACCCTACTCTTTATAAATTTGGAGGTAACCTCGGTATTATTTATGAAAGAGCTAGATGTATTTCTTTCCCTATTGAATTAAAGGCTTTTTTACTTGCCAGAAATGGTGTAGGAATTGGTATTTATATTTCTAAAAATATTCGCAGGTTAAATATTCTCCTTTTTCTGCCTGTCTTTGTATTGTTGCGGGCATTTGGAACACGCCTAAAAATAAGAAGTAATTTGTATGTGCGTTAGGGATTGTAGCAAGAAATCCTTTTTTGTAATCATAAAAAGATTGAAGCGAAAAGCCCGACGGCGTGCTTCGATAGGCTCGGCATGACGCAAGCCGGAACGCCCAAAACTAAAACGTTATGCTTTTTGGAACGAATAAGGAAACATCGCCATGATTACGGATAATATCGCGAATAATAGTGGAGTTGATGGCCGAATGCTCTGGTAAAGGCATAATAAAAATGGTTTCTATGTTTGAGATGGCGCGATTCATTTGCGCAATGGCTTTTTCAAATTCAAAATCGGTGCTGGTGCGCACCCCGCGAATAATGTAAGGCGCATTATTTTGCTTGCAAAAATCGATAGTTAAGCCGCTAAAACTTTTTACATGTACGTTTGGTATATCGCCAAAAACGGTTTCTATCCATTTTACGCGTTGTTCGATAGAGAACATATACTTTTTGTTGCTGTTGGTGCCAAGGGCGATGATGATCTCGTCGAACAGGCCAATGGTACGTCGCACAAGGGCTTCGTGACCAATGGTAAACGGATCGAACGAACCCGGAAATACAGCAATGCGTTTTTGATTATGATTACTCATGTTTAAAAATACTAAAGTTTACATTACCGTACTTTCTTTTTTCTATAAAATTTTTGCTGGCAGAAAGATCTGTTTTACTGCCGTGTTCTATTACTAAGATGCCTTTTACGGCCAATATTTTATGCTGAAAAACAGCATCGTTTATCTGGTTGATCCACTCAGCCTCATACGGCGGATCGGCAAAAATAAAATCGTACGCAGTAGTTTCTCTTTCCATAAATTTAAAGATATCAGCTTTAAACGCCTGTAAATTAGGCATGCCCATAAGCTTGGCGGTGTCGTTCACAAATTTGGCGCAGTTGCCATGCGCATCAACAGCTATTACTTTTTTTGCCCCGCGAGATGCACATTCAAAGCTTATACTGCCCGTGCCGCAACATAAATCTAACATGCTGGTTTCTTCAAAATCTAAACGGCTTGATAAGATATTAAAAAGGGCTGTTTTGGCAAAATCGGTAGTAGGCCTTACCGGCAAGCCTCTTGGCGGGTGTAAAATTCTACCCCCTAATACGCCGCCTATAATGCGCATAGGTATAAATTAAAAAGTGAATAGTAAAAATGATTAGGTAATTTTTCAAAATCATTCTTTAAAATAATGGTTTTGTTATGTACGGCAAATTTTATTTTAGGAAAATATTCTTTTAAAGTATCATACAAAGCCGACTGCGCCTCAATTTCGCCGGCAATAACGATCTCAGTCTCATCTATGGCAAAATTATTTTGCTCAAGCGAAGCTAAAATAAAATACAAAAAATCTTCGACGCTTTGATACTCAAATGTATTGAAGAAGAGCATTTTTTTATTGTATAACGCTACATCAAAATTTTCTGCCCCTACATGCACCAGGCAGCTTTTATATTTTTTGGAGGCAATGTTAGCAAGGCTTTCGGTTATGCAACTGGTTTTATGTTTAATGTGGTTATTTGGAAAGGTTTGGTCAATTAACGATTTTAATTTTTCATCTACAGCGTATACGCATTTGCTATCGGCACTATAAAGATCATCACTTAAAACATTTATTTCAGCGGTTACGGTATGATTAAATTTAAGCCATTGCTCTTTGTTTTCGGTGTGATATAACGCAGTTGGAACAATGGTATATAATGGGTTTGAAATGTCTACATAAACGTTTAAATAAGTATGTGAAAAAAAAACTTCGGTATGTATTAAATGTTCAAATACCTCGCTTATTTTTTCGCTCGTTTTGTAGGAGTAATGCTGCAAATAAACCAGTTCGTTTTGGTGCGTAAACAAAGCAGTAACCATATCTGAAGCCGAAATTTCTAAACAGGCACGTAGTTTTGGGCTTTGCTTAAAATCAAAATCAGGGGCAAGTATTTTGGTCTTTATTTTAGCGGCTAATGTTTTCAATATAATTTGGCTTTATGCCACTGCGAAGATAATTTTATTTATTGTACACTGTAGCTTGTATTTTGTATCATGGCGAATACTACACACAATATACACGCTACAATGTATTTAATTTGCTATTTTTGCACATCTTATGACACGAGCCTTTGGCGAACACCATATTACCAATAAAAGAAATAGTAACCAAATATGAGTTTAGTTACCTTACACAACAAGCAGTTTAAGCCCTACATTATGGCTGATGCCATACATACCCGCGTATCGCAAATTGCCGTCAACCTTAGTGCAGACCTTAAAGACGCTTTCCCTATTTTTATTGTGGTGCTTAATGGTTCTTTTATCTTTGCGGCCGATCTGGTTAAAATGCTGAAATTTCCTTGCGAAATTACCTTTGTAAAACTTGCTTCTTATGAAGGAACAAATAGCACCGGGCGGGTAAACGAAATTATTGGTCTTAAAGAAAATGTGGAAGGTCGCACCATTGTTATTATAGAAGATATTGTAGATACAGGCACTACACTAGAAAAATTATATGACCTTTTAAAACATAAAAAAGCTAAACAGATAAAAACAGCTACCTTATTGTTTAAACCCATGGCGTATAAAAAAACTATTACGGTTGATTATATATGTATGGAAATACCAAACGACTTTGTGGTTGGTTACGGACTTGATTATGATGGACTTGGAAGAAATTTAAAAGATATTTATATATTAGCTTAATATAATTTGTAAACTGTAATTAAAACAAGAATTATAAACCCCATAACATGCTTCACATCGTTTTATTTGGCCCCCCGGGCGCAGGCAAAGGCACACAGTCAAAAAAATTGTGCGATAAGTATAACCTGATACATCTTTCTACAGGAGATTTGCTGCGTGATGAAATTAGCCGCGCTACGCAACTTGGTATGCAAGCTAAATCACTTATGGATAAAGGCGAATTAGTGAGCGATGAAGTTGTAATTGCTATGATTGGTGATAAATTAGATGCTAACCCAACTGCCAAAGGTTTTATTTTTGATGGCTTTCCACGCACACAAGCGCAAGCCAAAGCTTTAGATGAATTATTAGAAAGAAAAAAAACACCTATAAGCATGATGATTGCTTTGGAAGTTAATGATGAAGAATTACTTAATCGTTTATTATTACGCGGTGCCGATTCGGGTAGGGCAGATGATAGAGATGAAAACGTTATTCGCAGAAGGATATTTAATTATAATAACCAAACGGCTCCTCTAAAAAAATATTACTCTGAACAAAAAAAGTTTCATTCGGTTTATGGCATGGGCAGCATAGATGATATTTTTGAATTACTGGTTGCTACTATAGATAATAAAACCCAAACTAAAAAACCATATTACGATGGCATGGTAACCGTTGCCGATATTAGCGTAGAAGACGAACCTGCGAAACATTTAAAAGATGTTTTTGAAGCCATTAAAGAAAAAGCTAAACCTATTGTTACCGCTATAAAAGAAATTTTTACAAAGAAAGCTCTTGCTAAGCCGGTTAAAAAAGCTGCTTCTACAAAAAAGAAAATAGCCACTAAACCTATAGCTAAAAAAACCAAGGTTGTAAAAAAAGCTTCTGCTAAGAAAAAAGCTGTGGTTAAAAAGAAGGTAGCTCCTAAAAAAACTAAACCGGCTGCTAAAAAATCTACCAAAAAAGTAGTTAAAAAAGCAGTTGCAAAAAAAATTATAAAAAAAGTAATCGTTAAAAAATCAAAAGCTAAGGTGATTAAAAAATCTCCGGCTAAGAAAAAGGCAATTACTAAAAAAACAATTAAAAAATCTTCTAAAAAGTAGAGCCAAGCGTAGCGAATACACGAGTACAAAATAAAATATTATAAAACGAGTAAATAAAATATAACGCTTTCTCTTCCGTGGATAAAAACTTTATTGATTATGTAAAAATTTGTTGCCGCAGTGGCAAAGGTGGTGCGGGTTCTATCCATTTTCACCGGGATAAACTTACCTCTAAAGGTGGGCCTGACGGCGGTGATGGAGGCCGTGGTGGACATATTATTTTGCGTGGCAATAAACAATTATGGACTTTACTCCACTTAAAATACCGTAAACATATTATTGCTAAAGAAGGCGAAAATGGTGGAAGCGCTTTACGCAGTGGCAAACAAGGCGAAGATGAAATTTTAGAGGTGCCTTTAGGAACTATTGCTCGTGATGTGGAAAGCGGACGATTAGAATGCGAAATTACAGAAGACGGACAAGAAATTATATTAGTGCCAGGTGGCCGTGGTGGACAAGGCAATCATCATTTTAAAAGTCCTACGCGCCAATCACCACACTTTGCGCAACCTGGCGAAGATGGTAAAGATGAGTGGAAAGTGCTTGAACTTAAAGTGCTTGCCGATGTTGGATTGGTGGGCTTTCCAAACGCGGGTAAATCAACTTTATTATCTAAAGTAAGTGCTGCAAAGCCCGAAATTGCTAATTACCCATTTACAACGCTTGTACCAAACCTGGGCATTGTAAAGTACCGCGATTATAAATCGTTTATAATGGCCGATATACCTGGTATTATTGAAGGCGCACACGAGGGCAAAGGTTTGGGTTTACGTTTTTTACGACATATAGAAAGAAACTCGGTCTTGTTATTTTTAGTGCCTGCCGATGCCAAAGATATTGTGGATGAATACAAAGTTTTATTGAACGAGCTTAAGCAATTCAATCCAGAATTACTTGATAAGAACAGGATGCTAGCTATTTCTAAAGCAGATCTTTTAGATGATGAGCTTGAAAAAGAAATGACTGCCGATTTGAAAAAACGACTGAAAGGCAAGAACTTAGTTGAGTTTATGTTTTTCTCCTCACACAACGAAAAGAATTTGATGCAGTTAAAAGATGCCTTGTGGCGCAAAATGAACGAACACGAGTTTTAGTGTGTGGGCGTTCCGGTGTGCATTATTTTGAGCGAAGTCTAAAAATATTTTGCGCCAGTTTATATAAGCTTGCCGAAATAAAAGATTTAAGAGTATTTTAAAACGTCCTCAATATCATACCTCGCCAATATAAACTATTTACAAGGACAGGAATTTTTTGTTAGCACATCTAACAGCCGGCTTATACTATCGCAATCTGCCACCAACAATGTATAGGTACTAACACTTTTGTCTGATGATTCTAAAACATATTTACCACAAGGCTTTTCGTGTATATCACTTTCGCTATAATTAACCTTGCAATTTTTAAGGTCGTTTTTAAATAAGCTATCATTACTAAAACCTGCGCATTGTAGCTTACAATGCATAACATCGCTAATTTCCCACTTTTGAAAAACAAGTTCTTCAACTTTGATGGTATTAACGCCCTTGCAGCCTCTTTTATTTAAAATTGACATTAATAATAATAATCCTAAGCCAAAACCAATCAGGTAAAATTTTAAGCGTTGTTTAAATGTCATGCGGCAAAAGTAAATAATTAATCTTTACTCAAAATCTAAATAAACAAGCACTTTATCTAATTGCTCTCTACTAAAGCACGATGAGTTTATTAGATCATCAGCTATTATTTTTTTATTTCGCTTTAGGGCAAAAATACATTTAGTGCCATCGTATTTTATATAAGGATGATGCACCATTGTTTTAAAATCTGCTGTATTAACTTTTATTTTTTGTATTAATAAAGGGTTAACCGTTAAGTTTGCTTTTATTGAATTATATAAAGTGTCGTTAAATGTATATACTTCTTTTAGCTGCTCGATAGAATAAAAGCCACCCAACATATTTTTATATTTTAAAATCATTCTGGCTCTACCCGATTTAATTCCTCTTAACTGCATCCACTGCGTGCTATCAGCCGAATTAATTTCAAGCGTTATATTTTGTTTTTGAGAAAAGAATTTATTTTCAGTTTTTAAATTGGTTGGATTTTTATTCGATTCAATAGAAATATATGGAAGCAATTTTTCATATAAAGCATCGTTCATGCCATGCAATTTTTTTAAACTTTCTGGTTTGTAGAATTTGCCACCTTTATTGCGATAGTTAATTAATATATGTGCTGTTTTAGCTGAGAAGCCTAATTGTTGAGCTCCTTCAACACTAATAGTATTTGGATCGAACACAAACAACTTACTTTCTTTTATGGAAGAATTTGTATACTTACTTTCAGTTACATCACTTTTGTTGGGAAGTTGAGCAGCTATATCATCTAATGCAATTACATTTATGCTTGCCGTAGCCGAGTTGTATTTATAAATAATGAGGTATTTAACTCCAATTAATAAAAACAAAAAAGTAATAATGGCAATCATGCCATTACGTTCGCGTCGGTTAAGGGTAAAATATTTTGAAATATAATGTATCATACTTTTTTGTTTTTTCGTTGTACAAAATAATAAACCGGAATTCCTAAAGCTACAATGATTAATCCATTAACTGTATTGGTTGGTTTATTATAAACTAAATCTATACAAATTAAGGTTGTTAGTAAAATATAGGTTGCAGGCACAACAGGATAACCCCAAGCTTTATACGGACGCGGAGTTTCGGGTTCTGTTTTTCTTAAAACAAAAATGGCTGTTATAGTAACAATGTAAAAAAGTAAAGATGCAAAGGTTGCGTATTCTAATAAATCTCCGTAAGAACCACTTAAACATAAAACGCTCGCCCAAAAGCCTTGTATTAAAAGCGCGTAGCCCGGCACACCAAAATTGTTATTGTTTTCTGCTTTCTTAAAAAATAATTTATCTACCGACATAGCCTGAAACAATCTTGCACCAGCCATAATTAATCCATTATTGCATCCAAAAGTTGATATAACAATTAAACCTGCCATGGTATACACAGCGGTATTTCCCTTCATAACAGTTGCCATAGCAGCTGCACCAACTCTATCGTGTGGCGCATTTTGAATATCGTGCATAGAAAGTAAACACAAATAAGCTACGTTAGCCATAATGTAAATAACAGTTACAATAAAAGTGCCCAGCATTAATCCACGCGGAATGTTTTTTTGTGGTTCTTTAATTTCGGCAGCAATAAAAGTTACGTTGTTCCACGCATCACTGCTAAATAAAGAACCTATCATAGCTACGCCAACAGCAACCCAAATAGCAGAGCCATTTAATACGGTAACTATATCTCCTTTGGTAGAGGATGCTTTCCACATATCAACCATGTTTTCAGAAAAAATGTTTTTGGTAAAGTCTGCATACAAGCCAACAATAATCAATCCGAAAAGAGCAATTAGTTTGGCAAGTGTAAAAACACGTTGAATAATTTTTCCGTTTTTTACGCCTCGTGCATTTATAAAAGTTAAGAATGCAATAGAAAAAATTGCAAGCAGTTGTGCGTAGGTCAATTTAAAATTACCTAATTGAAGTAAAAAATTATCTTCATTAAACAGCGGAATAAACACACCTATGTATTTTGCAAAGGCAACAGCCACGGCGGCAATAACACCGGTTTGTATCACTAAAAAAACTGTCCAGCCATATAAGAATGCAGTTAAGCTGCCAAACGCTTTTTTAATGTATACGTATTGTCCGCCTGCTTTTGGCATCATACCTGCCAACTCGCCGTAACTTAATGCAGCAAATAATGTAAGAACACCTGTTAATAGCCAGCACAATAAAAGCCAACCGCTGCCGCCTACACTGCGCGCCATATCGCTTGATACAATAAAAATACCGGAGCCTATCATAGAACCCGACACAATTAAAGTGGTATCTAATAAAGAAAGTGTGCGTTTGGTGTCTGACATAATTTTCTAAAGATATACAAGTTTTAGAGATCAGATTAATAAGAAGTGTTTGCTATCCCCTTTCTTATAATCTTATTTCATGACAAATAATTTATTCTTTGGTATAACTAACTTTTACATTAAAATCGCCACCGCCGCCTTTAACCCGTATCCATTTAGCAAATGGTGTTGTTTTTACAAACGAGGGTACTTTTATAGAACCTGTAAAACAAAATTTGCTTGCTTCCATTTTTTCTTCCAGGCATTCCAGACTAATAAAAAAATCTTTTTTGGCACTTATGTAATAATCTTTTAAATCGATTCTTACTTCACCTTGCGCAGCATTGGTTTTAAATAAAAGAGGTTTTTTTAAAAACGTGTTACCGGGGTATCCTTTTTCATTTACCCCGTATAACATAATTCTAAACTGCAATGAATCAGCATAGGTGTTTTTTATGATATAAAAACCAAAGCTTTCTAAGTAAACGGTGCCGCTATCTTTATTATGGGCAAGTATGGCAGCTTGTTCTCCGCGCCAGTTGGCATTTTCTCCTACAAAAGCGGTACATACATTTTTGCTGTAATTGCTTGTACCCAATATTTTATACAGCCTGTTTTTAGCATTTATCTCTACTTCTTTTAAGTAATAGGCTTCGGGTTTCAGATAATATATTTTGTCAGCATTATTTTTTAGTTCGTTACCGGTAAGCGATAAATTGCTATAACCTATAGATGAAATGCGTACAGTATCTAAACCACTACGAAGCGGTAATTCAAAAATACCATTGCCATTACTAAGCGTACCGAGTTGCGTGCCTTCAATGCCTATAGAGGCAAAGGGTATAGCATGTTGTGTTTTAGCATCTTTTACTATGCCGCCAATTTTGTTTTGAGAAAAACTAACATGGTATATTAATACAAAATAAATAAGGTAGTTTAAAATTTTCATGTAGATATTTATTTGCAATGTTTATAGCGAGGACAAGAAACCAAATGGTCATTAACCATACCCGCGGCTTGCATATAGGCGTAACAGATAGTAGGCCCTACAAGAGTAAAGCCAAATTTTTTTAAAGCCTTGCTCATGGCATCTGATTCTGCGCTGAATGGCGGAATTTCTGATGAGGCTTTACGTTTGCTATTAATTGTTATGTTATGGGTAAATTGCCAAATGTATTTATCAAAAGAACCATATTCTTTCTGTACTTGTAAAAACAATTGCGCATTTTTTATGGTGCCGCGTACTTTTAATTTATTGCGAATGATACCTTCATTCTGCAATAATTTTTCCACGTCTTTTTCAGTAAACTTAGCTACTTTGTTTGCCTCAAAATTGGCGAAGGCTTTTCTAAAATGTTCACGTCTATGTAAAATAGTTTTCCAGCTTAAGCCTGCCTGGAAGGTATCTAATACTAAGAACTCAAAATGCTTTTTATCATCATGCACGGGCGTACCCCACTCTTCATCGTGATATTTTATCATTAACTCATCTATGCCGGGCCAGGTGCATGTTTTGATATTCATAGAGTGATTGTATTATTTTTTTGACTTGTATGTAAAGAAATGAAAGATATGATTTGATTGAAAATATCTTCATAAACCTTATCATTAATTTCTGCTGAAAAAACATTCAGAACCACATAATCCTGTACTTGTGAAAAAAATTGCACGTAACTCACATTCAATTTTTCCAGATAGGATGACTGAATGGTTTGCTCATAGCTTCTGCCGCGTTTCCTAATATTTCTTTGTAATGGATCGACTGATGTGTGAAGCACAACAACTAAATCCGGCTTCTTAATAGTAGTAGAAATTCTATCGAATAATTTTTTGTAGGTAGTAAAATCTTCTTTATTAAGATTGGCTTTTGTAAATAACAAACATTTATCTAAACAATAGTCGCTAATGATTTTAGAATGATTTTCTTTTTCAATTTGCAAAAGCTGTTTACATCTATCTGTTAAAAAAGAAAGCTCTAAAGCAAGCGCCGTATCTTTTGGGTTTTGATAAAACAACGGTAACCAAGGATTTAAATTAAATTCTTCAAAAAGAGAAGTTGCTTTAAAATGTGTCGCTAATTTTTTTACCAGCGTAGTTTTGCCTACGCCAATGTTGCCTTCTATGCAAATAAAATTAAACGGCATGAGTTAGTTTTTTTACTTCGCCTTTATCCGGACAAGCCATTAATAATTCAGCCATTGTTTTATGAAGTAAAGGATGTATAAAGTTTGGCGCAATTTCGTTTAAGGGTTGTAAAACAAACTGACGTACATGTAATCTTGGATGCGGAATTTCGAGCAGATCTGTTTTTATAAACTCATCATTAAAAAATAAAATATCAATATCCATTATTCGGTTTTGATAACCAAGCGTTTCCGTTCTTTCTCTGCCCAACGTTTTTTCAATTCCTAATAATACTGCAATTAGCTGCTGCGCTGTAAATTTGGTTTTTATTTTAATTACCAAATTATAAAAATCGGGCGCAGCATCCATTCCCCATGCCTGCGATTGGTAGATAGAGGAGCGCTGAACAAGCCTTCCTGTGGTTTCATTAATTAACGTGCAGGTACTGTTAAGATTTTCTAAACAATTACCCAAATTACCGCCCAAACATAAATATACTTCGTTCATAACAATTATGGGTCAAAAGTAGCAAGTCGGTTTAAATTTGCGTGTACTAATTTTAAATAAATCATAATAAATGAAAAATTTCTTCTCAACATTTTTTGGAGCCATTGTAGGCGTTATAGTTGCAGGCATTTTATGCACTATTATTTTTGCAACCATTATCGTATCAAGTTTTAAACACCAATTCCATTTTGGTAAAGACAAAGATGTACGTGTAAAAGCAAACTCGGTGCTTATGTTAAAGTTTAAAGAACCTATTAAAGAACGAGGGGTAAGCAATCCTTTTTCTGAAATTGGTTTGGGCGATTTTATCGGTAACAAAAGCGGTATGGGCTTAGATGATCTAATAAGATCGATTAAAAAAGCAGAAACAGATACTGCCATTAAAGGTATTTATTTAGATATGAATGATGATATAGTTGCTTCGCCTGCCACATTAGAAGAAGTACGTAATAGTTTATTAGAGTTTAAGGCCAGCAAAAAATTTATATACGCATACTCTGAAGGATATTCTCAAAAAGGATATTATTTGGCAAGCGTAGCTGATAAGATTTATTTACACCCCGAAGGCGACCTTACTTTTAAAGGCTTAAGCGCGCAAATTATGTATTACAAAAATGCCTTAGAAAAAATTGATGTAGAAATGCAGGTGTTTCGTCATGGTAAATTTAAAAGTGCTGTAGAGCCTTATTTATTAGATAAAATGAGCGCGCCAAATCGTATGCAATTAGAAACACTTTTAAACAGCATTTGGATACACATGTTAGAGGGTATTTCTAAACAACGGGGTGTACCTGTTGCAGATCTTCAATCTATTGCCGACGAATTAAAAATTAGTTTTCCGGCAGATGCGCAAGAACTAAAATTAGTTGACGAATTAAAATATAAAGATGAAGTAACCGACATCTTAAAACAAAAATTAGGCGTAAAAGAAAATAAAAAAATACATTTTGTTGCTTTGGCTGACTATATAGACCATGTAAATAAAAAACAAGATGATGAGGAAGATAATGACAAAGATAAAAAGCACGACAAAAAAAATAAATTGGCAGTTATTTATGCCGTTGGCGAAATTGCCAGTGGTGATGGCGATATGGAAAAAATCGGATCTGAAACTACAGCAAAGGCCATTCGCGATGCACGTACAGATACTACCGTAAAAGCAATTGTATTGCGTGTAAACTCCCCGGGAGGAAGTGCATTAGCAAGTGATGTTATCTGGCGCGAAGTTAGCTTAGCTAAAAAAGTAAAACCGGTTATTGTTTCTATGGGCGATGTAGCTGCATCTGGCGGTTATTATATTTCTTGTGCTGCAGATAGAATTTTTGCCCAGCCAAATACCATTACAGGTTCCATTGGTGTGTTTGGTTTATCGCCTAACGCGCAAAAATTATTTTCAGATAAATTAGGCATTAATGTAGATACCGTAAACACCAACAAGCATAGCGATTTAGGTAGTTTATTCCGCCCGGTATCTGCACAAGAGGCTGCTCATATACAAAAAGGGGTTGAAAAAGTGTACGATACATTTACCAAACGTGTTGCTCAGGGTCGCGGCATGTCTCAGGCAGATGTAGATAGTATTGGCCAAGGTCGTGTGTGGAGCGGTGTTGATGCACTTAAAATAAAATTAGTAGATGAACTTGGCGGAATTAACGATGCTATAAATTATACCCTTAAAAAAGTAAATTTAAAAGAAGGCGAATATGAGTTGCTGGCTTTACCAAAACCAAAAGACCCTATTAAAGATCTTTTACGCGGTAAAAAAAACGATGAAGAAACAAAAGTATTGCAACAACGCCTAGGTGTGTTTTACGATTATATAAAATACGCGCAAAGCATTATTAACGCAAAAGGTATGCAGGCACGCCTTCCGTACGAAATGATCATTAACTAATCTAAAAGATCTCTTACTAAAAAAGCTACTCTTCGGGGTGGCTTTTTTAACTTATGCTCTTTTGTAAAATGTTGAGATCTGCATTTTGGCGTTGCGGCTTTTCATCATTGCTACCAAAGCGAAGCAATCTTCATGCGCCGCCCGGGCTGGTTGCAGTAAAGCTTTTATTGTTAGCTACTAGTTTTAGTTTTTTTATACGTACGTAGCAAAATGCTGAAAAAGCATTTCAATAAAAGGCTTTCTTGCTGCATCCCTAACGCAAACTATTACATTTACTTTTCCTGTTTCAGCAGTTTACATATCCTACTAAAAAATTAGTAAGCCAAACAATTCACTTATAAATAATTTATCTAACAGGTTAAATACCTATTTTTACAAGCATACTTATCACATAGCGCCGTGCAAAAAATACTTATAAAAAACATAAAGAAACTGGTGCAACTTAGAGAAGCACACACGCAAAAAATTGCAGGTAAAGAAATGGATATACTTCCCTGTTTAGAAGATGCGTGGCTAGCCATAGATAACGGTCTTATTGCCGATTATGGTTCTATGAAAGATTTTCCCGGCATTGAAGATTGGAAAGATCTACACATAATAGATGCTGCCGGCAAAATGGTTTTCCCTAGCTGGGTAGATAGCCATACGCATATTGTGTATGCCGGTAGTCGTGAGCAGGAGTTTACCGATAGAATTAAAGGTTTATCTTATGAAGAAATTGCCCAACGCGGTGGCGGCATCTTAAACTCCTCTAAAAAATTACAGGCGGCAAGCCAAGATGAATTGTTGCAACAAGTGCTTCCTCGTTTAAATGAAATTATGCTGCAAGGCACAGGCGCTGTCGAAATTAAAAGTGGTTATGGCTTAAGCGTGGAAAGCGAATTAAAAATGTTGCGCGTTATTAAAAAAATAAAAGAGCAAAGTCCTTTAACTATAAAATCTACCTTTTTAGGCGCACATGCTTTTCCTTTAGAATATAAACAAAACAAGCGCGGTTATATTGATCTTATTATAAACGAAATGATACCTGCCGTGGCCGAAGAAAAACTGGCCGAGTTTATAGATATATTTTGCGAGCTGAATTATTTTTCTTTTGATGAAACCATAGAGATATTAGAAGCCGGCCGCAAATATAATTTAATACCCAAGGTACATGCCGAGCAAATGAGCCACAGCGGTGGGGTAGAGGCCGGGATAAAATGCAAGGCCATTAGTGTAGATCATTTAGAATTTGTAAACGATGCCGATATTAAACTATTGCTTAACGCGCATACCATGCCAACTATATTACCCGGTGCGGCTTACTTTGTTAGTTTACCAAACCCACCTGCCCGTAAAATGATAGATGCAGGTTTAGCCCTTGCTATTGCCAGCGATTTTAACCCGGGTACAAGCCCCACCGGTAACATGAATTTAATGCAAAGCATTGCTTGTATTCAATACAAACTTACCCCTAATGAAGCCATTAACGCTTCTACCCTGAATAGTGCCTATGCTATGCGTGTTGATAAAGAAGTGGGCAGCATAACCATTGGCAAAAAAGCCAATCTTTTTATTACAAAACCAATTCCTTCAACCGATTTTATAGCCTATTCTTTTGGCAGTAATTTAATTGAAACCATCCTTTTGAATGGAGTGATCTGTTAGCCGGTAAGAGGTTAGGGGTAACAATTCTTTCCTGCAAGGAAAACCCTGCTGTTTAATGAGAAAGCCCTGCGTGTTTCATGGGGCGCCCTGCTTTCTCCAATACACTCCCTGGTTCTTACATGGGCTTCCCTTAATGGCGGATGGTGAACCCGGCTGCTTCCACGGGGCTCCATATTTCTTCCATGGGATTCCCTTTCCAATACATGGCGTTCCCTGCTTCTTTTCAGGCATCCCCTGCAAGGGGTAGGGGGTATTCTTCTAAACAGTTTGCCCCGCATTTTTTTAGCGAAAAGTGCCAAAAATGTTCGAATTTTAGAACAGTCGTTAAAAATCATAATAAATTGATTTTTTAGAAGTATAAAAGTTAGAAAAACAAGAAAATCATCCTGAGTTTAATTTTTTTAATTTTTCAAACAGACACACTTCGCCCATCAATTTCAGATTTCAAAAAAAGATATCAAAGAACAAGACCTATCATTTTCAAATTAGGATAGAGCCCTAATTTTTTTCGATAACAGAATTAGACATAACCTAACCAAATTCAAGAATAGGTTTTAAGATAGGTATTTGGCAAGGCTTCATGCAGTTATACTCTTTGTTGGTCTGCATTCGTTTTT
>JBBRAG010000012.1:0-99570 GCA_038206945.1 Bacteroidia bacterium
CCGGTTGATATGGTACTGCATGTTAAAACACCGGTTTCAGATCCTAACTTACACGGAGAAATTAAAGGTATTATTGATCTTACTTCGGTTAAAGATATTGTGCCTTTAGAAAAAGGAGACGATATGAGCGGCGTAATAAAAGCCGATGTAAAAATGCACGGCAAAATGTCTTCTATTACTAAAAAACAATATGAAAACTTTAAAGCAGAAGGAACTTTAGAGGTTGATAAAATGAAATACAAAACAGCAACACTTCCATATAGCATACTAATAAACCAAATGAAATTAAACTTCACACCACAAGTGGTAGATCTTACCGTGTTTGACAGCAAATTGGGCAACAGCGATATACAAATGCAAGGTAAAATTGAAAACTTTATGCAATACATTTTTCAGGATAGTTTAATTAAAGGAAACTTTAAACTTACCTCAAGCCTGATGGATCTAAATCAACTAATGTCTTCATCAACTCCCACTACTACAGCAACCACAAGCACAGCAACACCTGCCACATCAACTGTTACAGCTGTTCCTGCCAATATTGATTTTGTTTTAAATACCGATATTAAAAAAATTTTGTACGATAAAATGGTAATAACAAATGTTACCGGAAATGTTGTGGTTAGAAACGCACGCGCATCTATGCAAGATGTAAAAATGAATATGCTCGACGGCGCTTTATTAATGAATGGTTATTACGACACAAAAAACATGCGTAAACCCGCTATCAACTTTAATTTAAATGCAAACGATTTCGATATCCAGAAAACAGTAAACACATTTAATACCATGAAAACATTAGCACCCATTGCTAATGCAGCCCACGGTAAATTTACCGCTTCACTAAATAATTTTACCGGAATTTTAAAACCTGATATGAGTCCGGATTTGACTACACTAACCGGTAATGGCGTGTTTCAAACAAAATCGGTTGCAATACAAGATTACCCTGCTTTTGTAAAATTAGATGACGCACTTCATTTAAATAAATTAAAAAACATAACCGTAAACGATGTAAACCTTTCTTATGAATTTAAAGATGGTCGTGTTTCTGTTAAACCATTTAAAATTAATGTAGCGGGCATTCCTGCCGAAATAAGCGGCTCTACAGGATTTGATCAAACATTAGATTATAAATGGACAATGGAAGTGCCCACTAAATTAATGGGCGCACAAGGTCAGCAAATGGCACAAGGTTTATTAAATAAGGCGGGCAGCGCATTAGGTACAAATATTGCTTTACCTGAAAAAATAAACATCACAGCCTTTATTGGCGGAACGGTTACTAAGCCCACTATTAAAACAGGCCTAAAAGGTGATAAAAATGGTGGCGGTGCTGTACAACAAGTTAAAGAAGCGGTGGTGGCACAGGTAAAAGAAACAGCCTCTCAGCAAGCAGAAAAATTATTAGCCAATGCGCAACAACAAGCTGATGCCTTAAAAGCAGAAGGCGCTAAATTATCTCAGCAAGCCAGAGACGCTGGTTATCGTGCTGCAGATTCTTTGGTATCAAGTGTTTCTAACCCATTGGCAAAAGTGGCTGCCAAAAAATTAGCAGAAAAATTGAAAAAAGAAGCTGATGCAAAAGCACAAAAATTAAACGACGAAGCAGGTGCAAAAGCAGATAAAGTTATGGCAGATGCGCACGCACAAGCTGATAAGTTGAAGTAGCAATTAGCCCTCTTTGGGTTGGAGTTAGGGTTGGGCGTTACGGCGAGGCGTCATTTATTGGCAAGTCGAGATAAATCTTGCGCCGTCGGGCTGCCCGCAGTAAAGCTTTTTAAGAGTACTTAAAAAGGCTTTCTTGCCGCATCCCTAACGCATTAATTCATGCTGGGGTCTTGGGCAATGTTGGCAAATACCTGGTAATTATTTCCTAAGCGCGCAATTTGTTCGGGCCAAATATCATCTGGGTGCTTATTAATTATTTCGGTTGAAAAACAATCTAATTGTCCCCATGTTTTTTGTTTTAGTTCTTCTTCTAGTTGCCCGGCACTCCACCCCGAATAACCGATAAAAAAACGAATTTGTTCAGGCAAAACAGCCTTGTTTTTTAATCCCTCTATTATCTCTGTAAAGTTACCACTCCAATAATAATTTTGTTGAATGTGTACGCTTTCAGAAATAATTTTTCCGGCAGTATGCACATAAAACAATTGGTTTGGCGATACGGGTCCGCCATAATAAACAGGCAATGTTAGGTCATTTACATTAGGAACCACATCTTTAAGTGTAAGAAACATAGGCTTATTCATAATAAACCCAAGCGAGCCGTACTTGTTGTGTTCGGCTAATAAAACAACCGTACGCTTAAAATCACCATCATTTAACAGTGGGCGGGCAACTAATATTTCTCCTTGCAGAATGCGCATGTAAGCACGTATATTTGTACCACAAAGTTACTGATATGAAATCATTAAATGAATATACAAAAAATTTACGCCACGATTTTTTAAAAGCATCGTTTGATGAAAAAGACGCGGATAAAAACCCCTTTAGCCAATTTGAAACATGGTTTAGTGAAGCTACAAAAAGCGATGTGGCAGAACCAAACGCCATGGTACTTTCTACAGTAACAAAAAAAGGAAGACCATCATCAAGAGTTGTACTATTGCGTGGTTTTGAAAAAAACACTTTTACACTTTTTACTAATTATGAAAGCAGGAAAGGGAAAAATTTAAAAGAAAACAAATACGCTTGTCTTTTATTTTTTTGGCCTGAATTAGAAAGGCAGGTGCGTATTGAAGGAAGGATAGAAAAAACGCCGGCTAAAGTTTCTGATGTTTATTTTGCTTCGCGCCCGCTTAACTCGCGCATTGGTTCTAGCGCATCTCCTCAAAGCAGGGTTATAAAAAACAGAAAGGAATTAGAGAAAATGGTATTGGCAGTTAATTTAAAATATATTGCTAATGTGCCAAGACCAAAGAACTGGGGAGGTTATGTTTTAAAAGCTACTTACTATGAGTTTTGGCAAGGACGCGAAAGCAGGTTGCACGATAGGATTTGTTATACGCTTAAAAGCGGCAAATGGAAAAAAGAAAGGTTAGCACCTTAAGTTGATTGTATAGGTTCTGGGTGTCATGCAGAATTTTGTTCAGCACCTGTTTTCTGTGAGATTCCGAAACAAGTTCGGAAGGACAAAAGGTCTATTGTTTTTTTCCCCTTTTCTTTTTATAAACAAATGTAGCGGCCACTATAACAGAAGCCAATATAACCAACCCTAAGCCCCCCCAAACAAGGCTACCGGTGCTTTTTACGGTTACTAAAAAAACAATAGCAAATAATAATACAGTAGCTATTTCATTAAACAAACGCAAGCCAAAAGATTTACCGGTGTACGAATTTGTTTTCATTTTATTTAAAATTATTTGGCAGCGCAGGTGGTAAATAAATAGTACACCCACAAAAAAAAGTTTCAGCAACATCCAAGGTTGATGCAGGTAATAATCAAAATTTAAAAAATACATCCAAAAACCAAAAACCATTGTTAGTATGGCTGATGGCCAGGTAATACCATACCACAGGCGTTTTTGCATGATCTGAAATTGGGGTATTAAAATATTTTTTTCTGTCTCGGTTTTTTGATTGGCTTCGGTTTGATAAATAAATAAACGTACAATGTAAAATAAACCGGCAAACCAGCAAACCACAAAAATGATGTGCAAAGCTTTGATATATAAAAAATCCATACCGCAAAATTAAGTAAAATGCCATCATGATATCTACTTAATAAACTAAGTTAATTAGAATTTTTCATACTTTTGAATGACATGAAAACAAAATTTATTTTTTTGATTATTTCTATAACAATGGTAATCTGCGGCTGTACAAAAGCAGGTATTGGAGGAAATGCAACGGTTGTTTGTAAGGTTTATAATTCAGACGACAAAGGTTCAGCGGTAAACGGAGTAACAGTTTATATTAAATACGGGCAAAGCACGCCGCCAAGCGCTAATAACACAGGTTATGATGATCATAAAATAGCCGATGCCGCTATCAATACCGTAACTTTTACGAGCTTAAAACAAGGAACTTATTATTTTTATGCAGAAGGTAAAGGCGGTACCACCACAACCTCTGTTTCGGTTTCCGGTGGCGCTCCGTTTAGTTTAACACACGCAAATAGAAACGGCACAAGCAATGCTATAATTAATGTTATGTACTAATTATATACATAACATATCGAGTTATATTATTGAAAATTATTCGGGAGTGAATAAAGAACTGATTGGTGTGCAAACCCCATTCTCGCAGGTATAACATTGCAGCTTATCTTTAAAGATGGCGGGTTTGTAAATAGATTTACCCAGCAACATACGTAAACACTCTTGCACGCCTTCAATAATACTTGGATGCGGATGTATCATATCGGCAAGCTCTCTAATACCTTGATTGGTATGCACCAAATACGCAACAGCTTGTATGGCACTACTAGCATGTTCTCCCACAGCACGCATACCTAAAATACGCATGCCATTATCATTGGTGACTAATATTTTAAAGAAGCCTTTTGTTTTTCGCATAGCAATAGCACGCGCGTTTGTGCTGTAATCAAGCTTAACAACTTTAACCGGAATATTTTTTTCTCGCACTTCCTGTTCACTCATACCTACAGCAGCAACCTCTGGGTTTAAGAACATAATGGTAGAAATATTTTTATAGGAAATTGGTTTAATGGCAGGTCCAAACATACGCACTACAGCATGTCGCGCTTCGCGCTCGCCCACACTTACCAAGGCAATACCACCGGTAACATCACCTGCTACAAAAATGTTTGATATGTTTGTTTGTGTATCATCATGATAAATAAATCCTTTATCGGTAAGTTTTACGCCTGCGTGTTCTAAACCAAGGTTATTACTGTTAGGCACACGACCAACCGCTACCAACGCTTTATCAACAGTTAAAACCTCGCGCTTACCATCTTTATATAAAAGTTCGTATTCAACTTTTCCGTCTTTAATTTCCATTCTTTCCAGTTGGGAATTGTGATGGACGACCACACCGTTACGCTCTAAATTTTCGGTAACCGTTTCAGAAATATCTTCGTCTTCAAAAGGAAGGATACGGTTGGCTTTATCTATGATATAAACTTTTGTCTTGCCGAAATTAGAAAAGATAGTGGCAAACTCACAGCCTATAACCCCCGCGCCGAGTATAACAAGGCTTTTAGGATAATCAATAATATTTTTTACTCCATTACTGGTAACAATATTTTTTTCATCTATGGTAATATTTGGCAGGTATCTTGGATGGCTGCCGGTGGCTATTAAAATGTTTTCAGCTTTTACTACATGCGTAGAGCCATCCTCTTTTAAGATCTCTACCAAGTTTTTATCTAAGATCTTGGCATAGCCCTTTTCGTAATGAAATGATTTGGAACCAAGAGCGGTTTCTAATAAACGGAGATGAACAGACATTTGTGTTTTGCGTTCGAACACAGCTTCGCGCACATTTTTTCTTATATCAGAAAAAGGTAATTCATAGTTTGGAATAGTTTCGCGGATAGCAGCCACCCGCATAGAGTGTTCCCAAAGAGTTTTAGAAGTTAGCACACCGTGAAAGATACCCGCGCCACCCAGGCGTTTTTTTTCGACCAACAAAACTTTTTTACCAAAATCAAGCGCGCGCATAGCACCTGCATATCCTGCGGGGCCACCACCAATAACAACCAGATCGAATGTATCCATTTACTACTAAATTTAGTTGCGCTAAATTACAGAAAAAGAAATATAATAAATTAATGAAGCGGTTCTGTATTTACCTCAACAGCGCGGTTAGGTTGTACAAAGGGAATTAAACCTTGTTTAAGAAACATGATCTGGCCTTTTTGACCGGCAACAAATAATGAAAAACCTGTTCCTAAAGAAAACTCTGCACTGCGACGAATAGCATACACATAACGACACAAAGGATAATCGTTGGTTTGTATATTACTTTGATCGGGCATGTAAGCGTTTTTATTTCCGTTAGATGAAACAGCTAAAACTTTTACTTTGCTTAAAAAAACTTTGGTAGTAGAATCATCCTGATCGCTTAGCCAGGCATAATCTAAAACACCAATGGTGTTTTTACTTTTAGTTATATAGTCAACTAAAGCGTTTGTATTTTTTAACGCGAAGCAATTTTTACCAAAGGCTTTGCCAAGTAACATACTATCTTTTAAAAATCTGGCTACGCCCGAGTTGTCGTTATCAATAGCTACGTTGTAGGTGTTATTTTCTCCACTAATTATTTTTTTTATTTTTTCGGTAGAAATAATAGAATCGATACAAGTTATAGGAACCACAAAAGCTAACGCACTTTTGGCAATGCAAATTTGTGTAGGATACAGGTTCATTGAGTTGAATTTTTTCACCTCGTTTTTAGATAATATTCTTGAAATAACAATAACCTTACAACTATCATTATACAAACCTTCTATGGCTTGTTTTTCGTTTACGTAATGTACATTAATTTTAGTGTTGTGGTAAATCTGCTCAAAGGTGTATGCCTGATTTCTTAGGTGAAGAAACATGCCTTCTTCGCAAAAAACGGTTAATTCGCCCGATGTTGGGGTATTTGGAATATCGCTTGTTTTAACAGATGTGTTGCAGTTAGTAAGAAGTAAGATGCAAGAAGAAAGAAGCAGGAGTTGTGCATTGTATAATGTACGTTGTACAGAATACAAAATACAATTATAATTCATTTTCTTCTTTCATCTTTGTATACTGCTTATATTGTCTTACCGTCCTAAAACCTCCATAAGCAATAAAAACTAAACCAAAAATATATCTGTTTGGTGCGGGCAATTTTTCTAGTAGAAAATTGCTACATAAAAAAACAAAGCCGCACCCTATAAAGAGTGCGGCCATTATAATACCTGTAAGTAGAAAAGCGCGTTGCACGTTTATTGTAATTTAAAGGCAATAGGTAGGTTGTAGTAAACCGGCACTGCGCGTCCGTTTTGTTTGCCGGCACTCCATTTAGGCATGCTTTTAACTACCCGTACAGCTTCTTTATCACAACCGGGGCCTCCGGCAACGCCTTTTAGTATTTCTACGTTACCAATAGAGCCATCTACGTTTACAACAAATTTTACAAAGCACTTACCTGTAATACCGGCTTCTTTTTCAATATCAGGATAATGTACATTTTTTTGAATGTATTTCATCATCTCTGCCGGCCCGCCAGGAAACTCGGGCATTTGTTCTACTACGGTAAAAATCTCAGGTCCTTTTTCTTCAACCGGACCTGTACCCGCATCACTTGGTATGGCCACATCTTCGCCCGTACCTTCTTGGGTAGTAGTACCTACGTTGGTTTCTGCAATTTTTTCCTGTGGTGGGGGTGGATCATCTTCTTTAGCATCATCCTTAATAACAGGAGGTGTAAATTTTAATGTTTCTACAACCGGCGGCGGTGGCGGTGGCGGTGGCGGTGGTGGATCTTTTGGATCTACGGGCGGCGTAAGATCTAATTGGGTTACATCCAATTTTACGTTATCTAAAGTTGTATCTGTCGATTTATGATCTAAGATTAATTTAACACCAAACACAGCTACAAAAAACAGCATCATGCCGCCCAAAATAAGAGAAACCCTTTTATTGTAATCTCTTCTTATTTGATAAGCACCATAAGCATGGTTTCTTTCTTCAAAAACAATGTTGTTTCTGTCGTCAGAGCTAACATTATTCCACTTCTCTAAAGCAAGAAGAAGTGAAATAGCTCCTACAATTAATATTACTAAAATAACCATATTATTTAATTTTTTCGGTTAACAATGTGTATTCAGGTGCCGACATATCAATAATTACGTATTTACCTACCATGCACACATTTAATTCATCTACTACATCAATTACATCTTTATAAGTTGCTTGGTCATCTGTTTTAATAAGCGCGGTTAATGAGCGTTTATCGCCTTTAGCTTCCATAGCCATACGTTTAAAGGTAGTATCAGCTATTTGTTTATTTTTTACTTTAGTTTCCAGTTTGGCAATTTCATCGTGCGCATAGCTGTTCATTTCTAAAATTATTTTATGCAAACCTTCCGATGAAAAAGTTGTTTCGCTTAGCTGTGTGGCGGGTTTACCTTCTTTATTATCGGCCGCATTAAATTGGCCTTTGTAATAAAATATTTTATGGTCTTTGGTTAGGATAATATTTAGTCCGTTTTTTACCTCAACAGGAGGTTCGTTTGGTAAAGGTGGTGCCGGAAAGCTTATTTCCATTGATTTAGGTTTGCTAAATGTAGACGTTAATACAAAGAACGTTAATAGCAGGAAACCCAAATCTACCATGGGCGTCATGTCTATTTTGGTAGATTGCTTTTTAGCGCGTTTTTTACCACCCTTTTTGCCGGTACCACTGCCATCTTCTGAAACTTCAGCCATGTTACTATTTTTTTAATTGGTTCCTTCGGTATAGCCGAAAGTTCCGTTTTGTAATTTATTTTTTACCTGTTTCAGCCGGTTTGCTTGCGCCGCCTTCTAATGAGGTTATTAAGTTAAAACGATAAATTTTCATATCTGTAAAAGTTTTTAGCACTTCTTTTACCGAAATATATTTTGATTTTGCATCTGCTTTTATAGCGTAACGTACTTTTTCTCCTACAAAATCTTTACCTGCATCTTTTGCTTTATCGCGTTCACGAATATAGATACCATTTGTTTCTTGGGCGGCAAACCTTACCCAATCGCTTAATTGCGGATTTTTAAGCGAATCATTAGGAACACCTTTTTGTGGTTGAAATTTTAAACGCTCGTTCTCGGAAGCATCAATATACCTTGGCAGATCTTTAATATCTACACCAAAACTACTCATACCACCAAATTTTTTAACCTCTGCCTCTGTAAATTTCACTTTATATTTATCGCTCATTTTCAGTAGCGTGGCTACTTTTGCTTCGGCATTACTTACTCCAAAAAACGGCCTTCCTTTATCATCAACACTAACTAAAATAGTATTTTCGGGCAATGTTTTATCAGAGTGAGAAGCAGGTGGATCTACCACCACAGGCTCTGCCATACGAAAAGACGCGGTAAGCATAAAGAATGTTACCAGCAGAAACGCCAAATCTACCATGGGCGTCATGTCTAACGAAGGTGCGCCTCCTTTTGATACTTTACCTTTTGACATGTTTAAATTATTCGTTTAAATTAATTATTTCTTTATAGCGTTCATATATTGGCTTTGCTGCTTTTAATTATGATGCACTAGTTTCTTTAATTCCATAAAAACAGGAATAGTTTTTTTAAAACTATTTTCCTGAAGATTGAAATTCTTGAATGATAGAGAAACCGGCTTCATCCATAGCGTACGTTAATTGATCTACACGGTTAGAGAATACGTTATAGAAAATAATAGCTAAAGCCGAAGATAAGATACCTACTAAGGTGTTTACAAGCGCCTCAGAGATACCGGTTGATAAAGCCGAAGTATCGGGTGTACCTGCTGCTGCTAATGCACCAAATGCACGAATCATCCCTACAACGGTACCGATAAGACCAGTTAATGTACCGATAGATGCACAGGTTGAAATTACCACCATGTTTTTAGAAAGCATGGGTAATTCTAAAGAAGTTGCTTCTTCAATTGCTTTTTGGATAGCAGCCACTTTTGCTTCTTTATCCATAGTTGGGTCGTTTTGAACGAATTTATATTTTTCTAAACCTTCGTGTACTACATTAGCTAAAGAACCTTGTTGTTTGTTACACTCTGCAATTGCGCCATCAAGATCGTGGTTAGCAATTAAAGACTTAATTTTAGCTACAAATTTATCAGTAGTACCTTTACCGCTTGCTTTTTGAATGGTAATAAAACGCTCAATAGCAAATGTTAATACAGTTAATAATACCCCTAATAATATGGGTACGATAAAACCACCTTTGTACATAATACCTAAAAAGTTACCTGGTTTTGGATGGCCTTCTGCGTCAAAATTATTTGCGTCTCCAAGAATGAATGTGTAGATACAGAATCCTATTCCCATACAAATAGCAATGGCTAATGCTGAAACGATAAACGGAAATCCGCCTGATGTTTTTTTGTTGCTCATATTATTGATTTTTATTTATTAGTTATTATTTGTTTGTTTTATATTACACTAATGTTTTCGCTTCGCTCGGTTGTTTTTACATTTTGGTTTTTAATTGGTTGCCAAACTTACTAAAATACTTTTAAATTTAAAATAGGGTCTTTTTCTTTATGATTGTTTAACCTTAATTTAACTTCAGCCAAAGATAACCATCAAAAAAGGCTTTGGGTAAATTATTTAATAAGTGGCGGCAGAAACTTTATAACTGGTCGGTTTTAACAAAAAACTGGTAAGAAATTACTTCTTCAATGGACTTAAATTAAAGGCTTTTGCCTTTTCGACCATAAAATCGTAGGCTTCCTGGTAATCGTTTTTAATGATGCCGTCTAAAATTGCTTCGCGAATGGCAGTTTTAATAACGCCCACTTCTCGCCCTGCGGGAATATTAAATATTTCCATAATTAACTCTCCTGTAATGGGGGGTTGCCAATTGCGTATGCGGTCTTTTTCTTCCAGCTCTTTTAATTTACTGCGAACCAATTCAAAGTTTTGTAAGTAGCGTTGTTTTTTAGCGAAACTTTTGGTGGTAATGTCAGCATCGCAAAGCATCATCAATTCATCAATATCATCGCCGGCTTCAAACAATAACCTTCTCACCGCCGAATCTGTAATTTCTGATTTTGCCAATACAATTGGGCGTAAATGCAGCAAGACCAACTTCTGCACGTACTTCATTTTTTCGTTTAACGGAAGTCGTAGATCGGCAAATATTTTTGGCACCATGCGCGCGCCTCTATCTTCGTGTCCATGAAATGTCCAGCCCTTTTTTTCTTCGAAACGTTTGGTTGCGGGTTTGGCAATATCGTGTAAAATAGCGCTCCACCTCAGCCACAGGTTATTGCTGTTTTTGCAAACATTATCCAACACTTCCAGCGTGTGGTAAAAATTATCTTTATGCGATTTGCCTTTTATGGTTTCAACACCATAGAGATTAGCCATTAACGGAAATATCAACTGCAACAAACCGCTATCAAATAATAATTTAAAACCAACCGAAGGCACGGGCGAAAGAATGATTTTATTCAACTCATCGGTAATGCGTTCTTTAGAAACAATGCTAATGCGTTCTTTGTTTTGTTTGATGGCTTCAAACGAATTTTCTTCAATTACAAAACCAAGTTGCGATGCAAAACGAATAGCACGCATCATACGCAAAGGGTCGTCGCTATACGTAATATCAGGACTTAACGGCGTGCGAATTAATTTGTTTTCCAAATCCTTCACACCATTAAAAGGATCTAACAGTTGTCCGAAATTTGTGTTGTTTAAACCGATAGCAAGCGCGTTCATGGTAAAATCTCTGCGGTCTTGATCATCTTTTAACGTGCCATCTTCTACAATTGGTTTACGAGATTCTTTACGATACGATTCTTTACGTGCGCCTACAAATTCTACCTCAACATCGTTACATTTTATTTGTGCAGTACCAAAGTTTTTAAAAACAGAAAGGTGTGCTTCGGCTCCCAGTTTGCGTTTTACGGCTTCGGCTAAATCAATGCCTCTGCCAATAGCCACCACATCAATATCTTTGTTAGTACGATTTAAAAAAATATCGCGCACAAAACCACCAATTACATAAGCCTCAACACCCAGCTCATCGGCACATTGGGCAATTAGTTTAAATATAGGAGTATCTATGTGTTTTTGAAACATGGCGCGAAGGTAAGGAGTTGCGCTGTATGTTGTACATTGTATTTTGTATCTAGTCTGCATACACAATACTGCATACATTGTACATCTTTCGCTAAATTTTTATTCTTAATTTTACATTATGCGCGCTTCCATTTTCATATTTTTATTTATTGCGTTTGGTGCTAATGCGCAAGAGCAAGGTTTTATTCCTTACAAACAAAATAAAAAATGGATTGTTTTAAATGATAGTTGCCAAATTATTTCTAAAGATAAATACGATACTGTTTGCCTTATGGTAGGCGGACTTGCCAAGGTTAAGCAAAAAAACAAATGGGGTTACGTAAATATAAAAGGAGAAACTGTTATACCAATTATTTATGATGAGATTGGTGAGTTTGATGGTAATGGCTTTGCTCGTGTAAGGAAAAAACACATGTGGGGGTACAGCAATAATAAAAATGAAGTGGTTGTTCCACTAATATATGACTCTATTGGTTTTTATAACACTTATGCCAAATATCATTACGCTAAAGTAAAAATGCACGACAGCACATATTATATTGACAGGAAGGGCAAATGGATTAATCCTGAGCAAGTAGGAGCTTTTGGCGTTTGTGGAACTGGACATGGTTTTTTTGAAAGTTTTATGGCACGTGTAATAAAAAACAAAAATGGTTTGTTTGGCTTGTTTTCGGAGGGAAAGGGTACTGGGAACGATACTTTATTACCGTGCGAATACAAACAAATTTTATATGTTTCGGAATCATCTTTTGCTATATTACAAAAAGAGAAATATTCGTTATATAATACAGGCAAAGAAAAAATGATCCTTACTGATTGCGACACGATTAGTTTTTATGAAGAAAATGTAAATGCCTACTGGGTACTTTATAAAAAAAATAAAACTACAGGTATTATACACCCTTATGGTTATCAGCAAACCGAGATTGATTACAAATTCATAAAAATTATAACGGGATATTTTATTTATATTACTGATAGCGAAAATCATTCGTACTATATAGATTATAAAGGCAAAAAATTTATTCCTAAGTAAGAGAACTGTATGTTGTACATTGTACCTTGTATCCAGTCTATATACAAAATACAGCATACATGATACATCTTTCATTACTTTTGAATTCTTAATTAGTAAATATGATATTAGGAGTTATCCCTGCGCGCTATGCGTCGAGTCGTTTTCCGGGCAAACCATTGGTAGATATACTTGGCAAGAGTATGATACAACGTGTGTACGAACAAGCAAAAAAATCGGACAAGCTTAGTGATGTAGTTGTTGCAACTGATGATGATAGAATTTTTAATCATGTAAAAGCTTTTGGCGGTAACGCGATTATGACAGAAACCAATCACCCAAGCGGAACAGATCGGTGCTATGAAGCTGTGCAAAAAACAGGTAAAGAATATACCTACATCATAAACATACAAGGCGATGAACCTTTTATAGATCCAACCCAAATTGATTTATTAGCAAGTGTGTGTGATGGCAAAACCGAATTAGCTACACTGATGATTCCGGTAGATTCGCACGAAGTGTTGTTTGATACCGGCGAGGTAAAAATTACGTTGAACAATAAAATTGAAGCACTTTATTTTAGCAGAGAAGTTATTCCGCACATAAAAGGCGTTGATAAAAAAGATTGGCATAAACATTATCCTTATTTCCGCCATGTGGGTATGTATGCTTATCGTGCCGATGTTTTAAAAGAGGTTACTAAGCTTACACCTTCTTCTTTAGAAAAAGCAGAATCGTTAGAGCAATTGCGTTGGTTAGAAAACGGCTTTAAAATTAAATTAGCCATTACCAATTTTGATAGTCATTGTATTGATACCCCCGAAGATATTGAAAAGGTGTTGAGGCTGATGAAACTATCTTAATCTTTTAAAACATCAAACATAAACCAAATCCTTTAGAGGCTAAGCCTAGTTCTAGTTTTGGGGTATGTGTACCCGTAAGGTTATTTGGTTTGGCGTTAAATTTTTTTATGCCTTTTAAAAAAGGTTTATTTGGTTGTTGCTCTAATGTAATCCCTATTATTAAACCCAAAATACTTGCCCCTCCTTCAGCCCATTTAAAATATGGTTAGGCCATCTTCTTTTCTAATTTTACAATAAATGGTAGTGTCTTTTTTTATAATAAAATCTTGTGCAAAAGATATATGGAAAGGAGAATAAATAAAAGGCTGAAAATTTGACGGAAAGTTTCATCGTTTTTGATAAAAAAGTGTTAAGGAAATCAAAAAATTCGCTTTTAATTACAATCCACATCGCCTGCACCGATATGATCGAAGGCAGTAATAACTAATTGCTTGGTATAGCTTTGGTTGCTAATGGGTTTATCGGTAGGTTCGTAGCTTATAGCCGTTACACTGTTGGGTAGTTTTGTATCTAACTCTGGCAACTTAAATTTTTTATTTAGGTTGCTAACTAATATGTTGTTTTTAAAATCAATGGTAATTTCTCTCAGGTTGCTGTGCTCAAAATCTAAAGTAATGTTAATGATAGTCGAATCTACCTTAACAACTAATGTATTTTGAATTTGCACACCCCCATAATAAGCGATAAAATTTTTACATGGGTGGCCTTTGTTGATGTAGTTTTTATAGCTGCAATTAAAAACAGAATCTTTATACCCATATTTTTTATATTTGTAACCACATGTCGATAAAAGTAGAAAAAATTACCAAACTGTATGGCGAACAAAAAGCTGTAGACAGCGTTTCGTTTGAAATTAAAAGCGGAGAAATTATTGGATTTCTGGGACCTAATGGTGCCGGAAAAAGTACACTGATGAAAATCTTAACCTGTTACATTCCGCAAACAAGCGGCAAAGCAGAGGTTTGTGGTTTTGATGTTAAAGAAGAATCGTTAGAGGTGCGTAAGCATGTTGGTTATTTACCCGAGCACAACCCGCTTTACTTAGATATGTACGTAAAAGAATACCTGGCTTTTATTGGTGGCTTGCATCATATAAAAAATGTAACTGTCCGCGTAAAAGAAATGGTAGATATGGTGGGCTTGCAGGTAGAGCAAAATAAAAAAATTGGTGCATTGTCTAAAGGGTATCGCCAACGTGTAGGTTTGGCGCAGGCACTAATACACGATCCTAAAGTGTTGATATTAGATGAGCCAACATCGGGCTTAGATCCTAACCAATTAGAAGAGATACGCAACCTTATTAAACATACAGGCAAAGAAAAAACCGTTATGCTTAGCACGCATATTATGCAAGAGGTAGAAGCAGTTTGCGATAGGGTTATTATCATCAACAAGGGCAAAATTGTGGCTAATGATGATACACAACACTTGCAAGGAAGCTCGCAACAAAAATCTGTTTTGCGTGTAGAGTTTGACAAAGAAACCACCAAAAATTCTATTAAAAATATACAAGGTGTTATAGAAGTGAAATTAATCGAAGGGAATATTTGGCTTATTGTTACCAATGCTGATAAAGACATTCGTAAAGATGTTTTTGATTACGCGGTAGCTAATAAATTAAGTGTGTTGGCTATGCAAAAAGAAGAACAAAAACTGGAAGACATCTTTAAACAACTTACGAAGTAAAGCTTTAAAACATTATCATACTGAGCTTGTTGAAGTATGTGCGAAGACCGCCCAGATGTTTTGATAAACTTATCATGACAACGCGCTATTAAAAACATATAAGTGAAAATATTAATCATACGTTTTTCTTCCATTGGTGATATTGTGCTTACCACACCGGTAATTCGTTGTGTTAAAGAACAAATACCCAATGCTGAGGTACATTTTTTAACCAAGCATTCTTTTGTTTCGTTGGTAGAAAACAATCCTTATATCTCCAAAATATATTCTATTAAAGATAAAGTTGCTGAGGTTATTAATGCGCTTAAAAAAGAGAATTACGATTATATTATCGATCTGCATCATAACCTTAGGAGTGCGCAGGTTAAACGTGCCACACACGTAAAATCTTTTAGCTTCAACAAACTCAACATACAAAAATGGCTGCTCGTTAACTTTAAAATAGATACCTTGCCTAAGGTGCATATAGTCGATCGTTATTTTGATGCCGTAAAAACATTAGGTGTAGTAAATGATGGTGCGGGTCTTAATTATTACATACCCGAGCAGGATAGGATAGATGTTATCGCTACATTTAATTTGCCTGCGAATGAGTTTCATGCGCTGGTGGTGGGTGGTTCGTATTATACCAAACAAATTCCACTAAATAAATTGCAGGAAATTTGTAAGCTAAGCGATAAGTCCATTATTGTTTTAGGTGGAAAAGAAGATGTAGCAATAGGCTCACAACTGGAAAAAGAATTTGCCGGGAAAGTTTTTTCTGCCAGCGGTAAATTCAACATCAACCAATCGGCCTTTATTGTTCAACAAGCCGATAAAGTAATAACAAGCGATACGGGGCTGATGCATATTGCTTCTGTTTTTAAAAAAGATATTATTTCTCTTTGGGGAAACACCATACCTGAGTTTGGCATGTATCCTTATTTGCCCGGTAAGCACAGTAAAATACTGGAAGTGAAAGGACTTTCATGCAGACCATGTTCTAAACTGGGCTATAATAAATGCCCGAAAGGCCATTTTAAGTGCATGCAAGATATTAATGTAGAAGAAGTTTTTGAGTAGTAGTATTGAGAGGAAGGAACTACCTATGGTTTAAATATTTTGAAGCCATTATTGCCAAAACAATTGCTGCAATAAATACCAAAACAGAAAGGGGGTTTGCAAAATTTATCGTCCAGCCCAACATACGCGATCTCTTTGGAGGAAAAATTCGTTTATCGTTTTTATTAAAATAAAATATTCCCCATTTCCAATTATCCGGATTGTTGTTCCATTCGTTTAGTGGCTCAAAATTGGGTTTATTTTTTCTCGACATGATGATGTTTTTCTATATTAACGGTAGAAATAAACTACTTGCTTTCATTTCTCTTAACCAAAAAATAGAAATCTTTTTCTAAAGGTAAGTAACCATATTCGTAGCAAAAAAAATACACAACGCCCTTTTGTGTTTTGTAAATATTGGTGTAATAATTAAAATCAAATCCTTTTTCAAGCAACTTACTTTTGCTAACATTTGCTTTTCCATTTGGTACAAGCTCTTCTATAATACGGCGGTTTTTGCGTAAAATATTATTTACATTTCGTACAAGATTTGTACTATCTGCATTAAGTTTATTGTTGTAGTTATTCCTGCATAAATCAGAGCAGAACTTTTTATCGGCTCTTCCATTAATAATTTCGCCACAATCGGGGCAGGTGCGTTTTTCGGTCATTTTAATTAATTAGCATCTTGCTTGATAGAGCAGGAAAATTTAAGCTCGTGCTTTGTTTAAGTCAAATATAGAAATAAGCCTTGGCAATTCAAAGCACACCAACCCCTTTTATGGAAACCTTTGTAATTACTTAATACTATTTGAAATAATCTGTGATAAAATTAACAAGACTTTCATCGCTCATTTTATTCGAAGTGCTTTCAGTTGTTTTCACATTTTTGTACTGTGGTGTATGAGCAAGAAATTTAATAAACTGCTCCTGTATTTGTCCGGTTCCTGTAATATGAACTTGATCTGCGTTTATCATTTTACTAGAAATTTCCTTAAAAAATTGATGAGTTAAAGTTATTTCTTGATTGTTTGCCGCATTTTCACTTGAGTTATTATCCGGACCTGCGTTTTTAACGTGATTTAAAATAGAAAAATCGCCAGTATTTGCTTCTGTTTTTCCTACTATTGTTGCATGGTTAGAATCCATCCAAATTCCAAATTGTTTTTTGTTTGACATAATTTTTTTTCTAAGGTACGCTTTTTAGTAAGTATCAAATTTTCTTTTGTACTAAAAATTGTTATTTGCCGTATTAGCTTTCGTTATTTAACGGTTTGTGAACTTGATTTTAGCCCTAAACCCACCATATTGCTAAACGGAAGTTGGTGTATTATTTTTTTTCTACATTGGTGAATAAAATAATTTGTTTGGTTTTATGTATATGAAATTATTTTTGAAGTCAATAACAATATTAAAACGTTTCAAAATTTTGTTTCCAATATTTTCATTATGTTCAACATCTTTTATTTCTTGTTCTTGCATAGCCAGCGGTATTTGGTACATTTCATAGTCGCCTAACTTCAATTTTGGTAACAATACTACATCGCTTATTATTGGAATACCGGCACTACCAACTGATTTGCTGGTTGCGATTTTTTTCATTGAATTCTTTAATAAATGAACATTAATAAACCTTTGTCCAATTACCAAAGTTCCATCCGAGCCCGTATCAAAGTCAAACCAATCCTCACTTTCTATTTGATTAACTGGTAATTTTACTTTTATATAAGGTATTCCTTCTATTAACTTAAATTCTAATTTTGAATACTCAGCAGACAGTTGAGGTAAGTTTGGGTGTAACACTAGGATGCTTTTTTCGTAATCAATTTCAATAATTTTGTTTTCAAAAGCTACCCAACCTAATACTAAATCGAACGATGGATTTTGATAATCAATTGATAGTAATGATACATTGTTCCAAACCAAATTATTTATTTCAATGGTATTTTTAGCACTCTTTCCAACAACAGCTTTTCCATCAGCACCGCCATTTTCTTGACTTCCGTCTATTATTATGTTCGCTTTTTTCTTCACTATGGATGAAATGCGCTAAATTAGAGATAGACATACACGGGTTTTGAGAACCCGCAAAAAGGGGAGTAGAATAAAAATCTAAAAACCGTTTCTATTTCCCTAAACTGTTTCTATGAAACCCTGTTTTGTGTCCTAAATTGTTCTTAAAAAAGCATTGTTGTCTACCGAATAATTTTCTATGGAGATTTCTGGGTGCATTACCGCTAACGTTTTCGCGGTTTATTTCAGTTTGGGTTTTGAAACCGTTTTCTGCCGAAATATTACTGACAATGATACTATGTTTTTTAGACATTTGCAAAGCAAAATAATTTTCTTTCCCGGAGGGACAGCTTTTGCAAATGCCTTATACTTCCGCCCAAATTGAATAAACCGTGTGTTAGCACTCGTTTTTTTAGTTTAATTTAATCCAACCTTCAACAATTTGAAAATAGTCTTTTGTGTCAGGATAGCCAATTGTAAATAAATTTAATGATATTGTCTGTGAATAAACTTCAAAGAAAGACATTGAATTTGTCAACGGTCTCCAACAGTTACTTTCCTTGTCCTTTTTATACGCTTGCAGTTTGTATAAATATTTTTTAGTTTCATTCTCTGCGGTCTTTGCGATAGTAAGTTTTATACCAGTTGTGTCATTTAAATTTATGATTTTTGTGTCGCCATCAATGTTGTCTTGATAGCGAATATCAAGACTGATTGTCCGTGAGCCAAGTTTGACCGATTTTATATTTATGTCAATTGGTGTCTTGGATTTGAATTTTTTTACGTTGTAAACTTGACTCAATGCGTCACCAGGATTTAAAGGTTTTCCATAAATGTCACAGCACGCACCTTTCCAAGTATATGTCGTCTGTATTAGAGAATTTGTTTCTGAGGTTATTGTGTCAAGCTGCCCATATGCTAGATTAATTGTCAAGAGGAAAATGGTTGTTACATAAAATGTCTTCATTGTGTGTCGTCTTAAAATGGGTGCTAACAAGCAAACATAGTAAAATGTTTCCGTTTACAAACGCTTGCAAACACTTTTATTCGTATATAAACGATTAATATACGATTAAAGTTTCTTCCCTGCCGTTACTTTGCACCGTCGATTGAAAGAAGCGCTTCTTAAACGACAAAACGTAAAAAAAAGGTAGATAGGTTTAATTTTAAAAAACAAAAACATGAGAAACAAAGTAACATTGATCGGAAATTTAGGCAACGCCGCAGAATTAAAAACATTTGACGGAAACAAAAAACTGGCGCGTTTATCGCTTGCCACCAACGAAACCTACAAAAACAAACAAGGCGAAAAAGTAACCGAAACAACCTGGCATACCGTAATTGCCTGGGGTACATTAGCCGAACGCATAGTACAATACACCCAAAAAGGCAGCGAAATTGCCCTAGAAGGCAAACTGGTAAATAACAACTATACCGATAAAGACGGCATAAAACGCTACACCACCGAAGTGCAAATGACCGATATGGTTTTGCTAGGCGGCAAGTAATTTATATGTACAATGTAACCTGTATTTTGTTTTCCGTTTGGGTACAAAGTACGGGCTACATAATACATATATTGTATATTTTGGCACAATTATTGGTTTTAAAGTGTTTATTAGTAAATTCGCACAATTAAAATTAAAAAACGTATGAAAAAAATTTTTAAAACCGTAGCTATTCTTTTTGTAGCAGCAAGTATGCAACAAGCCGTAGCTCAAAAAATTGCACATATTCAGTTAGATTCTTTAATAACTATTATGCCAGAAACTAAACAAGCACAAGAGCTTGCACAGGGTTATTTAAAAGATCTTGAAAAACAGGTTGCCAGCATGAAAGCAGAGTTTGATACCAAGTACCAAGATTATACGGCAAATGCAGCAGGTTATAGCGACTTAGTAAAAAAGACCAAAGAAGAAGAGCTTACCCAATTAAACCAACGTATCGAAGATTTTCGTACACAAGCTCAACAAGATTATCAAAAAAAATCGGCAGATCTTTCTAAGCCAATTTACGATAAAGCAAAAAAAGCGGTTGATGCCGTAGCTAAAGAAAATGGGTTTAAATATGTGTTAGATACAAGCACAGGTATTGTTCTTTTTCACGAACCAAGCGATGATATTTTTGCTATGGTAAAAAAGAAATTAGAAACTATGCCCGCAGCAACTTTACCTACAGGCGGTTCTACTCCACAAAAAACACAAGGCGGCGCAAAACCGGGTAACGGCGGCGCAAAACCTGCCGGCGGAAAATAACTTTTAATAAAATTTAATACCCTAAAACCCCACTATTTTAAAAATAGAGGGGTTTTTGTTTGATTATTCTATTAGTTTTTTGTAAATTGTTATAGATTTGCAATTAAGCCATGGTACACAAATTAGTTACTCTACCAATGTTTCCGTTAAATACTGTTATTATACCCGGCGAGGTGCGAACCCTGCATGTGTTTGAAGAACGTTACCAAGAGCTTGTTGCTGATTGCATTACCAACCAGGCAAACTTTGGCATACCCTATATAAAAGGCGGACAAATTGCCGAATATGGCGTTGAAGTAACCATTACAAAAATTTTAAAGCATCATGCCGATGGCGAATTTGATATAGAAATTAAAGGTGTAAAACCTTTTAAGATATTAAAGTACACCAAAGTATTAAAGCCTAAATTATACGGTGCCGCAAATATACAAGAGCACGAAGAAGATATAATTTCTAACCGATATAAACTTTTTCGTTCTTTTAAAAAATTTATTAAGCAGGCCAAAAACCAAGAAATTCCGGTAGAGAATCTTACCAATGTTTCGGTATATAAAGTAGCGCATTTGCTGGATCTAACCAACGACGAAAAACTTCAGCTTATAGCGTTTGAATATCTAAAAGAAAAAGAAGATTTTTTAATTGCTAAAATAAAACTCTATTCGCATGCACTTAAGCTTGAAAAAGAGTTACGCAATAATTTTAGAATGAATTAATCGTCCTTATAAAATTAATCAACTGTAATTTATTTGGGCGTTCCGGCTTTTCGTTCTTGCTAACTAAAGCGAAGCAATCTCATAAGCCGTCGGGCTGCCCGCAGTAAAGCTTTTTAAGTTTAGCTCATTATTTTAGTTTTTATATTGGGTTCGCTAAATGCTGAAAAGCATTTCTTAAAAAGGCTTTCTTGCCGCATCCCTAACGCAAAAACATTTAGATAATTTTAATCTTACTTAAAACTTGTAAGAAAAACCAACCCCAAGCACTTGCTTAAACTGTACACGCGGCCCAACCTTGCTGCCATCAGCCTGCGGTATTTTTACAGCCGGGTCGTATATTAGTTGGGTGCTAAATGTGGCACTAATGTATTTATTTACCTTCATGCTTAGCAGGGTCGTCCAATTTATGTACAAATTTTCAGGATGATCAAAATAATCGCTAAATGCTTCCACTGTGGTACTAAACCCTACGTTATGCATAATATTTCGTCTGTATTGTACTTTGCCGTAAGCGCCAAATTGATAACGTAAATTTTTATACGGCGTAACTACAGCACCATTAGCATCAAGCACTTCGCCTTGTACACCAAAAGCACCCAGGCGTGCAAGTTGGTTATCGTGCACATATGTTATACGTGCGGTAGCCGGCGAAATGAAAAAAGATAAATTAGAATCTATTTCAAAATCCATTCCTAAAGCAATAAGGCCATAAGCGGGAGCTAAAAAATTAGATATCCTTGTTGTATCATTGGGGTAATTATAGCCGGGCGCAAACTGTGTTTTAAAATCTAACAGGCAAGAATAGTATGCCTTTTTAAAGGCAAGTCTTCCTACTTTTGAAGTAAGCTGAATACGATCGTCTGTTTTTTCCCAAGTTTTATTTCCTGAGCTTGACCCTTGTTTGATAACACCGTATGCAAGGTTAATGGTTGTTTGCCAAATGACCTTCTTTTTATGATAATTAAAAAACAAGTTAGCCAAACCTCCTACCGAAATAGCTCCTTGTCCGCCGGCTGCCCAGTTAGTAAGAGAAACTTCTTGCCCGTTAACAGATATAATGCCTCCTCTTAACCAATGCTTACTTGATGTATCATTGATAGCTTTCATTAAAGCTGATTCTGCATTTAATATTTTAGCCGCATCTCTTGTTGTTTGCCCCTGGATAGAAAGACTTGTTATAAATAACAAGGCAACAAGTATCATGATGATTGTTGTTTTCATAAAATAATTAATAAAATTTATTTTTTTGTTTTAGGTTGAATTTGTCTTTGTTTAGACATTTCTTCCAATCGTTGCTGGAAACCCGATTTTTTTACCGGTTTCTTCATGTGTGCTTCTATGCCGGCGCGAATTTTTCCATCGTCTATAACCTTACGCATAATCATGGTTTGTGCAAAAGTAATTACGTTTGCCAAGAAATAATACCAGCTTAAGCCCGAAGAATAGGAGTTCATAAAACTTAGAAAGATAAGCGGCATCAGGTACATCATTACTTTCATGCCCGGCATTTGATTGGAAGTATCGGGAGTTAAATATTTTGCGTTCATCCAAGTATAAGCAATAGTAGAAACAAACATCAGCAACGCAAATAAACTTACGTGATCTCCATAAATAGTGTTTATAACTGGCACGTAACCAAAGGTCCAGATAGAATCGTAGGTAGAAAGATCGGCTGCCCATAAAAATGCTTTTTGACGAAGTTCTATCGATGCAGGAAAGAAGTTTAGCAACGCAATTAATATAGGAAACTGGATTAAGGCCGGAATACAACCCGAGAACGGACTAGCACCAGCTTTTTTATAAAGCGCCATATTTTCCTGATTCTTTTTCATAGAATCAGCGGGGTCAGAAAACTTTTTATTGATAACATCTAACTCGGGCTTTAATAAACGCATTTTGGTAGATGACATGTATGTTTTGTAAGCGATAGGAAACAATAATGTTTTTAAAATAATCGTAAGCATTAAAATGATCAAACCATAATTAACGGCCGATTTGGTATTATCAAACGCATTAAACACCGGTATTACAAGCCAGGTATTTATCAGGTTAAAAACAGGCCAGCCAATGTTTATCATTTTCTCAAGTCCAAGATCGTATTGTTTTAAAATATTGTATTGATTAGGGCCAAAGAAATAACGCATTTCATAAGTTTCGCTTCCACTGTGTGTGTATGGCAAATTCAATTCAGTTCTCATCCGCTTTACATGCGTTAAAGAATTTTTATCTGCCATTGTTTTTACAAACGCGCCGTCTTTTATAAAACCTTTATCGCAAATAATAGCCGAAGTAAAAAATTGCTGTTTAAAGGCAACCCATTTTAAAGGAGCATCGGCTATGCTTTTTTCATCGTCTTTTCCGGGGTTGATGTTGTCTGCATCATCATCCATAAACTTCCAATAAATAGTTGAATTTTGTTTTTCTTTTTCAATATGTTCTTCCTGCGAGGGTGTTAATACATTCCAGTTAAAAGTAAGTTCATCTACATTTTGAGAAATTATTTCCTGCATACCCACCATTTTAACCTGGTAGTTAAGTATGTAAGCATCATTCTTTAAGGTATAAATATATTCAATATAACTACCGGGTTTTGTAGTTGGCAAACGCAAACTGATAACCTGCTCATCAGCTGTTTTCTTAACATCACTGGCCCCAAAATACATACTATCTGTATGTACCTGCATGGTGTTGTTATAAGCTAAAAATACCAACGATTGCGAGGACGAATCTGCGTTACTATTAAAAAGTTCTACCTTCGTTTTTTTATCCGGGCGTGTATATTCCTTCAATTCAACGGATGCCACATTGCCACCTTTAGTTTGAAGCACAACTTTTATTTTACTATTTTCTAAAACAATTTGTTTATTCTCGCCTTTGGCAGATACAGCAAAATCTTTGTATTTGCTTTTAAAACTTACCTCCTCTAAAGAATCTTTATTGATGTGAACCTCAGCTGTATCGGCCGTTTTAACCGAAGCAACAGCTGCCTGCGCTTCTGCTTTAGAACGTTCCATAGCATCCACCTGCATTAAAGAATCTTGTCTTTGCTTTTGCTTTTTTATATCTGTTTCAGAAGGCTTGTTCCACATAAGCCAACCTATTAAAATACCGCCAATAAGTAACAATCCTAAAAGGGAATTCCTATCCATATTTTCAAAAATTAAAGGCGCAAAGATATACATTACAATTTGTATTTTGTACATTGTAAGTTGCTTAGTTTGATATACAAAATACAGCCTACAACAGACATATTTTCTACCTTTGTCGAAAATTTTTTACCATGAACTTAGATTTTAAAAACAAACGCGCCCTAATAGCGGGCAGCACACAAGGTATTGGCAAAGCAGTTGCAATAGAATTAGCTTTACTTGGCGCAAACGTTACCTTACTTGCCCGAAACGAAGAAGCCCTTAAAAAAACAAAGGCCGAACTTAATGTTGAAAAAGGGCAACAACACTCTTATATAGTAGCCGATTTTAGTAATCCGGAAGAAGTGATGAAAAATGTAAACCATTACATACAGCGCCAGGGTACCATAAATATTTTAGTAAATAATACCGGCGGGCCACCTTCCGGGCCCGTCAATTCAGCTAAGCCAGAAGAGTTTCTTTCCGCATTTAATAACCACTTAATTTGTAATCATATTTTGGCGCAGGCTTGCATAGATGGCATGAAACACTCGGGCTACGGGCGAATCATTAATATTATTTCTACATCTGTAAAACAACCTTTACATAATTTAGGTGTATCAAACACCATACGTGCGGCAGTTGCCAATTGGTCTAAAACATTGGCAAACGAACTTGGGCAATTTGGCATCACCGTAAACAATGTTTTGCCTGGAGCCACACATACACAGCGTTTACAAGGTATTATAGAAAATAACTCAGCTAAAAATCAAAAACCTGTAGAAGAGGTAAAAAACGATATGCTGAAAGAAATACCCATGAAACGTTTTGCCGAAGCTGCCGAAATTGCCAATGCAGTAGCATTTTTGGCAAGTCCGGCAGCAGCCTATATTAACGGCATTAATTTGCCGGTTGATGGTGGCAGAACAGCTTGTTTGTAGATTTTAACTTTCAACTTAATTTACAAAAACTCGCTGCGTTTGCGTTTGTCCTCCAATGGTAGTTCTTAATAAATAAAGCCCGGTTGTTATTCCTTCGGCAGAAAAACTTTCTGTAAATAAACCTGCGGGTGCTTTTGTGTTGAATAGGTTTTTAATTAACTTCCCATCAACCGAAAACAATTGTGCATCTACATTTTGTGCTCTATCTATACGAAAACGAATGGTAAAAACGTCATTAATGGGATTGGGATATGTTTCTATCGAAAAATTTGTAGCGTTAGCAGTGTTTATATTAGTTGCTAAGGCAGGTGTTAATTGAAGCGATTTAGCATACACATTATCTTGTGCATTAGCTAATCCATCATTGTTTGCTGCGTTACCATCATAATAAAAATTTACAGTTCCAGAAGCAGGTGCTGTCCAATCAAAATTAAATGTGGCTGAATTTGCAAACGCACCTCCATTGTGTTGATGCGTAACAGTAAGTCGTCCTGTGCCAAAAGGTTGCCCTTTACGGGTATGTGTAGCATCGGTAATAGTAACCGTACCAACCGAATTATTAACCGAAGCATTTGTATTTCCGCTATTATCAAGGGCTTCAAAATCAAAACCAAAAAGGCTTTTTCCTGTTTCACTAACTGTAATTGTTATATGATAAACTGTGTTAGGCACATAATTATTAGCTGTTAAAGCCGGGGTTGAGGTTAAAGTTATGCTTCCCAGACCTGCATTATCTGCTAAACCACCTGTGCTACTGCTTCCGTTTCCGGCACCATGACAACCAGATTGCGAACAAGTGCTTTCTCCAAGCGCACCGGAATTGCCCAGTTTTCCATTAGAATCAATTGTGCTTGATGTAAGCAAAGCCATAGTTGGTATAACTAGTAGGCTTGATAAGATTAGTGTTTTTGTTTTCATGTGGTTTATTTTTAATATAGAGTGGCAGAACCTTGTTTTGGTTGCCCGAATAATAAATTTATTTATAGGCAACCTTTTTACTTTTATTTACATCTTTGATTGACAAGGTGAATATTGACCACGACATAATAAAAGGCTGTGTAGCCGGAAAGCGCGAGTTTCAAAAAAAACTCTATGAAACGTTTTCAGGTAAAATGCTTTTTGTTTGCTTTCGTTATTGTAAAAGTCGCGAAGAAGCCGAAGATGTTTTACAAGATGGTTTTATAAAAATTTTTAAATACATAAACACGTTTAAGTTTGAAGGCTCCTTTGAAGGTTGGGTGCGTCGAATCATGGTAAATACCGCCATAGAGCATATCCGAAAAAACAAACAAATGCATGTTTTCGAAGATGTAGAAAACATTTTAGAATCACCGGAAAGTGAACTTGATATAACCGGCAAATTAAATGAAAAAGAGCTTTTAAAAATGGTGCGTATGTTGCCCGATGGTTACAAGACAGTTTTTAATATGTATGTTATTGAAGGTTATTCTCATAAAGAAATTGCCGAAATGCTTGGTATTGCAGAGGGGACGTCAAAAAGCCAACTATCAAAAGCAAAAGTATTTTTAAAAACATTGTTACATAAATATTTAGATATAGAAGTAAAACATGAGTAAGCCAATCTCAAATAATGAGCTTGATAGCTTTGAAGAGTTTTTTAGCAATACGCTGAAGGACTCGTCTATGATGCCATCTGATAAAGTGTGGCAACAAATAGAACAGTCTTTAAACAAAGATGAACGAAAGGAACGTGGGTTTTTCTGGTTAATTTTTTGTGGATTAATTTTTACAGGCGCAACTTTTTTTAGCTATTTATTTGTCAAAAATAAAGAAAGAGTTTTTGTCAATAAAATAAATTCTGTAAAGGAAATTGGCACTAAAAAAGTCAAGCAAGCATCAATTACGCCAACCGAAAAAAAGGAAAAAAACACATCGAATGGTGAAACAAATAAAGTAATTAAAATTCAAATTGGGGCATTTAAAAAACAAGTTGATCAATCCGCTTTTAAAAAAATCGGGTTACAAATTAAATCGATAACAGATGAAAAAAATATTACACATTATTATGTCGAGATACCTCAAAACCAAACACAGCAAGCGTTGCAAAAAATTAAACAAAGTGGTTTTGCAGGCGCATTTATAAAAAGAAATTTGTTAGTTGCTAAAGACAACAAACAATATGAAAAAGTTTCTCAACAAGAAAACGAGCCAAATTTAATGGCGAAAAACGAAGTAATCTTTATAAATAAAAAAGCCAAATCTTTTCAAAACACCAATACTGTTGTAGAAATTAGTAGCAACAAAGCAAATTCAAATTTACCAAAAGAAGAACTTGCATTCGCTCCCAATCAAAACAATTCGAAAGATTTAAAAAATGATTTGCCGCAGCCGAAAGAAGGCAATACAAGTAAAACCTTAGATAAAGATTTACCCAAAGAGGTTGCTAAAAATACAGCAACAATAGGGCAAACTACTGTTATTGTTCCGAAAGACACTAGTTTAAGTGTTGTAAGCCCGGTTAAAATGGATAGTGTTGTTGCAAAACCCGATTCTGCAAAAACAACTAATCCTCTTGCAAAAAAAGATAGTGTAAACGAATTGCCTTTATTAAACAGGTGGTCGCTGGCACTAAATGGCGGGCCAAATTTTTGTTTAAAAAACTCACAAAACAGTTTATTTGATAACAGTGGCGAAAAACAGCCAATAACCTATAATACAAATATAAAATTAGAGTACAGGTTATTTAAAAAAATAGGCGTTTCTCTTGGCGTTAATTACAGTTATTTTACCGCAAAACAAGATGCCACACTTTTTTATTTTAATAAAAATTTAACGAGCGATTTTATTTTTTATTCCTCGTTTGGCCCAATGGCAGTAGATAAAAACACTATGCTGCAAGGTTTTTCGCCAATGGCCCCGGTAACTATGTTTCAGGCAAGCTATAGTTACACATCTAAGATTAATACACTCGTCATTCCAATAGAAGCAAAATTTTATTATTTGAATAGCAAAAAAATAAATCTTTACAGCTCTTTTGGCATAAGCGGAATGTTTGTCTTATCTGAAAAAACAAACCTTTCTATTATAAAAGAACACGTAACTAATAATGTTTCGTTTAATCAAATTACTACAACTAAGGCAAATGCTTTACTAATGTTAGGTTTAGGTGGGGATGTAAAACTTTTTAAACAACTATATTTTACGGTGGATGGTGGATTTAGATATGGCGTCAATAACTTGTCTAATACCGCAGGTATAAAAACTATTCCAGCGTACTTTTCTATAAGTGGTGGCCTAAAAATTAAGTTGTAAGAAGCCTGCAAAATGCTTCCACTTTTTAATTAAGCCAGACAAGTGCTTTATCTTTGCTGTCAAAAAGTTTTGTTTCCGCAAGAGGTCTTTCATGGTTTATGTAAAAAGGAGCTTCCATATTGCCTGTCATATTTTGTGAAACAAAAGCGCGCGAAATAAGGTTGGCATTATTATAACTTCATACACTTAAAATCTAAGTAGTATCGATAAAGATACTGAATTTATTTTACAGAAAAACATTTCTTCTTTTTGCTATGCTTCACTAAACCTATCTATCTTTGTTATTATTTACAAATGGAAAAACTTTCTCTTACACTTATTCAAACATCTTTAGCCTGGGAAAATGCTGATGCTAATATGGCTGCTTTTGATAAATTAGTTTCATTGGTTAATACAACAGATGTAATTATTTTACCTGAAATGTTTACTACCGGTTTTACTATGCAACCAAGCAAAAACGCCGAACCCATTGATGGCAAAGGTTTACAGTGGATGAAACAAAAAGCTGCAGAAAAAAATTGTGTTATTGCCGGAAGCATTTGTGTAGAAGAAAATAAAAACTTCTATAACCGTTTATATTGGACAGAACCAAACAAAACACAGCATTATAATAAACACCATTTGTTTAGAATGGGCGGCGAAGAAAAACATTACAAAGCGGGCGAAGAAAAAATAATTACCAACGTAAAAGGTTGGAAAATTTTGCCCTTGGTTTGTTATGATTTACGTTTCCCGGTTTGGAGCCGCAACAAGTGGCAGGTAACTGGTAACAATTTACAAGTTGATTATGATGTGTTGATTTACGTTGCCAATTGGCCCGAAGTGCGCAATTACCCCTGGAAACAATTGCTAATAGCGCGCGCCATAGAAAACCAATGTTATGTGGTTGGTGTTAATAGAATTGGTGTGGATGGAAACGGGTTTAATCATACTGGCGACAGCGTAGTTATTAATCCTTTAGGACAAATAATTAGTCATACCAAAGCAAACGAAGAAAGTGTGGAAACTGTTTTGTTGGATTACGATTTTTTAAGCGAGCTTAGAAAAAAATTTCCGGTGGGAATGGATGCTGATAATTTTGAAATTAGTTAAGAAATTGTATCTTGTATAATGTATGTTGTACCCAGACTAAATACAAGTTACAGCTTACAAAATACAAACACTTTAATTTAAAATACAAACATGAAAATATTTATTGGAAACGACCACGCAGGTTTTGAACTGAAAGAAAAAATAAGAAAATATTTATTCAAAAAAAAAATCGAATTGGTTGATTGCGGCTGCTACAGCGAAGAACGTGCCGATTACCCGGATTATGCACACAAAGTTGCCAATAGTGTTTTGGCAGATAAAACAGCATTAGGGATTTTACTTTGCGGTAGCGGAAACGGCATAAATATAACAGCCAATAAACATGCAGGCATACGCTCTGCACTTTGCTGGATACCCGAAATTGCCGCAATGGCAAGGCAACACAATAATGCAAATATTATGGCGTTACCTGCCAGATACATTGCAGAAGATGTTGCTTTTAAATGTGTAGATGCTTTTTTAGATGCAAACTTTGAAGGGGGAAGACACCAAGATAGAATCAATAAAATAGAAACTTGTTAATTTATTCGTTATGCTGAATTTATTTCAGCATCTGTAGCAGATTCCGAAACAAGTTCGGAAAGACAAATAGGCTTGTTGTTAAAAAAATTGGCATAATAAAAAAAACCGTGGCATATTAATTGCAGTATATTCGTTGCATAAAAAACAATCACATGCTAACCATGACTCTTGAAAACGTATTAACAGAAGTAGAAAACAAAGTTTTGACGATTACTGTTAATCGCCCCGATAAATTAAATGCCCTTAACGCAAAAACAATTGAAGAGCTTCACGAAACATTAATTGAAGCAGAAAACGATAAAGAAATTCGTGCTATTATTTTAACCGGTTCGGGCACAAAGTCGTTTGTAGCAGGCGCCGATATTGCAGAATTTGCCAATTATAATATCGAACAAGGTAAATCGCTTAGCGCAACCGGTCATTTTAAACTCTTTAATTTTATTGAAAATTACTCTAAACCAATTATTGCGGCCGTTAACGGTTTTGCACTGGGCGGAGGTTTAGAACTTGCTATGGCTTGCCACATGCGTGTTGCGAGCGACAACGCTAAAATGGGTTTGCCTGAAACATCGTTAGGAGTTATTCCTGGTTATGGTGGAACACAGCGTTTGGCACAGCTTGTAGGTAAAGGCAAAGCTTTTGAAATGATTACTACTGCCGATATGATTAACGCACAAGATGCTTACAAATGGGGACTTGTAAACTACGTAGTTACACAAGAAGAATTATTGAATAAGTGTAAAGAAATTGCGGCTAAAATTACCAGTCGCTCTCCGGTGGCCGTAAAAACAGCTATTAAAGTTATTAATGCAGGCTTTAACAACAAGTATAATGGGTATGATGTTGAAATTGAAGAGTTTGGTAAAATGTTTGGCACAGCCGATTTTAAAGAAGGCGTTAAAGCATTTTTAGAAAAACGCAAACCAACATTTAATGGCAATTAATAGGAGCAAAATTGGTCTCCTGCCTCTTGTCTCTTGTCTCTTGCTTCTTGGTGGCTGTTCTTATAAAAAAGATATTCCTCCGCCCGATAATTTAATCCCGGCTGATACGATGGAACTTATTATTACAGATCTAACTATTACTGAAGCAGCTTTAAACACTGGCATTCCTAACGATACTATCAAAAAACTTAATGCCTTGGCAGATTATAAAGTAAGCCTGCAACGATTTGATTCCAGCTTTATTTATTATTCAAAAAATCCGCAAAAACTGAAAGAAATTTATGCTAAGGTTTTAGAAGATTTAAATCAAAAATAATCGGGTTTTTTGTCTCGATTTTTCAATCGTAAATCCTACGTTATTTACCTCAAAATTAGTACCTTTGGGGCTGTTTTTAAGCCAAACTAACCATGGATAAATTTTCATACGTAGGTACCAGTGATGTAAACGCAATAGAAGACCTATTTCAGCAATATGCAAAAGACCCAAACAGCGTTGATGCATCGTGGAGAGATTTTTTTAAAGGATTTGAATTTGCTCAAACTTCTTACACCGATAAAGGTGGAATTCCTGAAAACGTAGCGAAAGAATTTAAGGTTATCAGCTTAATTACGGGTTATCGCCAACGCGGACATTTATTTACTAAAACAAACCCTGTTCGTCATCGCCGCAAATACGAGCCTACTTTAGATATTGAAAATTTTGGCTTAACCGAAAAAGATTTGGATACTGTTTTTCAAGCCAGTAACGAATTAGGAATTGGCCCCGCTAAATTAAGCGACATAATTGCTCATTTACAAACAACCTATTGCCAAAGTATTGGGGTTGAATTTTTATATATGCGCGATCCGAAGATCATTAAATGGTTGCAGGACCGAATGGAGAAATCTAAAAATACGCCTAACTATTCTGATGCTGAAAAAAGAACTATTCTTAAAAAATTAACGCAAGCAGTTGTATTTGAAAACTTTTTAGCCACAAAATATGTTGGCCAAAAACGTTTTTCGTTAGAAGGCGGCGAAGCAGTTATTCCTGCAATGAACGCTTTGATGGAACATGGCTCTGAGCTTGGTATTGAAGATTATATAATTGGTATGCCGCATCGCGGGCGCTTAAATGTGCTTACCAACATCATGAATAAAACATACAAAGATGTTTTTACTGAATTTGAAGGTCGCCCAAGTGAAGATAGTTTATTTGATGGTGATGTAAAATACCACAACGGCTACTCATCCGATCAGACAAGTGATTCGGGCAAAAAAGTTCACATGAGCTTAACGCCAAATCCTTCTCACTTAGAAACTGTAAATCCTGTTGTGGAAGGTATTGCGCGTGCAAAAGTAGATAACCTTCATGGTGGAGATTACTCAAAAGTTTGTCCTATTTTAATGCACGGAGATGCTGCTGTTGCTGGTCAAGGTATCGTTTATGAAGTAGTGCAAATGAGCCAGTTAGATGGCTTCAAAACCGGAGGCACTATTCACATTGTGGTAAATAATCAAATTGGTTTTACTACAAATTATATTGATGGTCGGTCGTCAACGTATTGTACCGATGTTGCCAAAGTAGTGCTCTCACCTGTGTTTCACGTAAACGGAGATGATGTGGAAGCGCTTTGTTTCATTTCAAAATTAGCTATGGATTTTCGTCAGACTTTCCATCGCGATGTATTTATTGATGTTTTATGTTATCGTAAGTACGGACACAACGAAGGTGATGAGCCTCGTTTTACCCAACCAATTTTGTACAAAGAAATTGCTATCCATCCAAATCCAAAAGATTTATATGTGAGAGAATTAGAGTTTAAAAAATCTCCTTTGGCAGATGAAGCAAAAGATATTGAAAATGCGTTTAAAGCAGAGTTAGAAGCCAATTTAAACGAAGCTAAAAAAACTGAAAAAGCAAAAGTTACTTCGTTTTTAGAGGGAAACTGGAAAGGCTTGAAAATGGCTACTGATGCCGATTTTGATAAATCTCCGGATACAACTATTTCAGAAAAATTATTTTTAGACTTAGCCAAACGCAGCACCGAATTGCCAAAAGATAAAAAGTTCTTCAATAAAATTTCTAAAGTATTTGATGATCGCCGTAACATGATTACCGGCGATAATTATGATTGGGCAATGGGCGAGTTATTAGCCTATGCTTCTTTAATGAGCGAAGGAAATGATGTGCGTTTTAGCGGACAAGATGTAGAGCGTGGAACTTTTTCGCATCGTCATGCAGTTGTAAAAGTAGAAGACAGCGAAGAAGAATATATTCCATTAAATAACCTCAATACTAAGGGAAAATTAAGTATTTATAACTCGCTTTTAAGTGAATATGGCGTGCTTGGTTTTGAATATGGATATGCTTTTGCATCACCAAATATTCTTACTATTTGGGAAGCACAATTTGGAGATTTCTTTAACGGCGCACAAATTATTATTGATCAATATTTATCGGCAGCCGAATACAAATGGCATCGTATGAATGGCTTGGTTATGCTGTTGCCACACGGTTACGAAGGGCAAGGTCCCGAACACTCATCGGCACGCATGGAACGTTTCTTACAAATGTGTGCAAAAAATAACATGCAAATTGTAAATACAACAACACCTGCGCAACAGTTTCATGTTATTCGTCGCCAGTTAAAAAGAGATTTCCGTAAGCCATTAGTTTGTTTTACACCAAAAAAATTATTGCGTTATCCAACTTGCGTTAGTACGCTAAAAGATTTTACTTCTAAATCTTTTCAAGAAGTTTTAGATGATACCAACGCAGAAGCAAAAAATGTAAAACGTTTGGCATTTTGTAGCGGTAAAGTTTATTACGATTTAATTGAACGCCGTGAAAAAGAAGACGCAAACGATATTGCTTTTGTGCGTATTGAACAATTATATCCTTTCCCGCAAACACAAGTTGATGCTATTATTAAAAAATACAATAAAGCAACCAATTATTTGTGGATACAGGAAGAACCTGAAAATGCAGGTGCATGGAGATTTATAGAGCACACCATGAAAAAAGTTGATTTGGGATATATTGGCAGAGACGAAGCGGCGAGCCCGGCAACAGGTTTCTCTAAACGTAACGCAGCGGAGAACGAAGAGATTATGAGCAAAATTTTTTCTAAAGTTTTAGTTAAGTGAGATGCTAAGCGAGCAACAAAAAAATATTATTATTGAAGTACTAAAGCCGCATAATCCAAGCTTTATTGGTTTGTTTGGTTCGTATGCGCGTAATGAAGAAACTGAAAAAAGCGATATTGATATTTTATATGAATTTAATAGCAACTACTCGTTGTATGACTTGATGGACATGAAAGAAAGCTTAAGCAATCTTTTAAATAAAAAAATTGATTTGGTTTCGAGAAAATTTATAAATAAACATTTTAAACCACATATCGAAAAAGACATAAAAATATTGTACAGTGCCTAAAGATGATTTGACATATTTAAATCACATTCTTGATTGCATTTGCGATATTGAGGATTTTTGCAAAGGTTATACAGAAAAATCTTTTATAGCAGATAAAAAATCATTCAATGCCTGCATTAGAATGTTTGAAGTAATTGGTGAAGCAACTAAACGAATTTCAACTGAAACTAGAACTAAATATCAGGAAGTTGAATGGAAAAAAATGGCGGGATTTAGAGATGTGCTTATTCATGATTACGAAGGCGTAGATTTGATTGCCATGTGGGAAATTATCCAAAAAAATATTCCCGAGTTAAAACAAAAAATAGAACATATCGTAAAAAATATCTAAACAAATAATTTATGGCAATTGTAGAATTAAAAGTACCAAGTCCGGGAGAATCAATTACAGAAGTAACCATTGCAAAGTGGTTAAAACAAACCGGCGACATTGTTGAAAAAGACGAGGCACTTGCGGAGATTGATTCAGATAAAGCAACTTTAACGCTCAACGCAGAAGACAGCGGTAAAATTGAAATTATGGCTGCTGAAGGCGATACGGTAAAAATTGGACAAGTAGTTGTTAAGATAGACAATTCGTTTAAGCCGCAAGCGAAAGCAAAAGTTGAAACGAAGAAAGAAGAGCCTAAAGCAGAAGCCAAACCCGCCGAAGCTAAAAAAGAAACGGCTGCTGCGCCCGCACCGAATAATGCTTCAACAACTTATGCAAGCGGCACACCAAGTGTAGCTGCTGCCAAAATAATGAACGAGAATGGCGTTAAATCATCTCAGGTTAATGGTTCTGGCAAAGATGGTCGCATTACTAAACAAGATGTAATGGCGGCGCTTTCTAACGGAATACCAAACGTGCAAGAGGTTCTATCAAACTCATGGATAGGCGGTAGAGATAAAGACCGTCAGAAAATGTCGGCACTTCGTAAAACAGTTGCTAAGCGTTTAGTTGCCGTTAAAAACGAAACGGCTATGCTTACTACTTTCAATGAGATTGATATGAGTGGCATTTATGCTATCCGTGCAAAATATAAAGATAAATTTAAAGAAGTTTACGGCACTAACATTGGCTTTATGAGCTTCTTTACCAAAGCGGTTTGCGAAGCTTTGTATCATTTTCCGGCAGTTAATGGAATGATTGACGGTGAAGAATTAGTGTATAATAAATATTGCGATATTGGTATTGCGGTGAGCGCGCCAAAAGGTTTAATGGTTCCGGTTTTACGTAATGCCGAATTAATGAGCCTTGCACAAATTGAAGCAGGCATTAAAGAAGTTGCTATTAAAGCTCGCGATGGTAAATTAACTATTGATGAAATGGCTGGCGGAACATTTACTATTACCAATGGTGGTGTATTTGGTTCTATGATGAGTACACCAATTATCAACCCTCCGCAAAGTGCTATTTTAGGTATGCACAATGTGGTTGATCGACCGATGGCTATTAACGGAAAAGTAGAAATTCGCCCGATGATGTATGTAGCTTTAAGTTACGACCACCGTATAATTGACGGGCGCGAAAGCGTTGGTTTTTTAGTTAAAGTAAAAGAAATGTTAGAAAACCCGACACGTATTTTATTTGGCGGAAAAAATCCGGAAGAAGTTTTATTGGGATTGTAGGATGAAAACAAATCTCACTACATTTTTAATTTTACTAAGTTTTATTTCTTTTGCGCAAAAAAAATATCCACCACGCAAGCCACACTCTATTTACGATTCTACTTTGGCAAAAAAACTAAAGGCCGATGATTATGGTATGCGTAAATACATAATGTGTTTTTTAAAAACAGGTTTAAATAAAACATTAACTTTAGATTCTTTAAATAAATCTCAGTCTGCCCATTTTAATTATATAAAACAGCTGATAGCACAAGGCAAGTTGGTAGTAGAAGGTTCGTTTTTAGATGACACTGCATTAGAGGGCATTTTTATTTTTAATGTACAAACTGTTGAAGAAGCTAAAGTATTAGCTGATGCCGACCCTGCTGTTAAAGCCGGCGCATTAATTATGGAGTTACATCCGTGGTATGGCTCGGCGGCTTTAATAGAAGTTCCTACAACCCAGAAAAAAATTCAGAAAAAGAGTTTTTAATTCTATTTGCTAATAGTACAAATAACTTCGGGCTCTGAAAAAATGCTCAACTTTTGCATTTCATCTGTTATCTGTTCATTCCATTTTTGTTGGTTCACTTTATCTTCAGCGTGTTTGGTTTCTTTGTCGTACTCTAGCTGCATTTTATCTGCGCCCTCGTAAATAAATTTTTGCATGGTAGTTATTTCCGATTGAAACACTTTAAAGGTGTATGTTTTTCCTTTTAATTTTTGCCTGAATTTACGCGCCCATAATTCTATAATATCAAAATGCAATTGCTCGTGCGCCAACAGATTATCTATTCGCAATTCTTTAACCCACGATTTATTCTTATCGAATGATGTTTTAATGATTATATGCGCTTCTTTGCTATTGGCGCTAACGTCGGTTTTAATTCTACCGTAAGTAAGTGCTTTGTAAGGAGACGATTTATCGGGCTTACCTTTAAAATCTTCCCAGGTAAGCTTGTTGCCGCTTTGCCAAAACATCAGGTTTTCATCTTGTGTAAAAGCAAAGCAACTAATAATTAGTAAACAGTAAACAATTAAATTTTTCATGATTTAAATTTTTCTATTTCAATTTTATTGTTGCAAAATAAATATTCTTCTTTAACCGTATTGCTGCAAACTAAAATAGTTTTAGGCTGCGCAAAATTTTCAATCATGTTTTGATACCAGGCAATGGCATTCGCGTCTAAATTGCTGCAAGGCTCGTCTAACAATAAAACCGGACAATCAGCTAAAATAGCCAAGCCTAATTTTACGCGTTGCTTCATACCCGAAGAATAATTTTTTATATACTTTTCCGCTGCGTGTTCAAGCTGTATTAACGCAATAATTTCCTGCGTAGAAATATTATTTATAAAAGGCTTAAATTGTTTCTGATGTTCTATCAGTTCTACTAAAGTAAAATCCTCTATCAATTCCATATAGGGAGAGGCGATGCTTAGGTATTTGTAAATTGCATCGTCTTCAATTATTTCTGTCATTCCTACTTCATGCTGAAATCTTCCAGCAGACTCTGAAACAGGTTCAGGGTGACGTTTCATTTTCCAAACAACCTCACCTTTGGTAGGAATTAAAAAAGAAGCGATACTTTGAAATAAGGTTGATTTACCGGAACCATTAGCACCTAAAATAACCAGTTTTTCTCCAGGAGAAATACGTAGGGTAACGTTCTTAAATATCCATTCATTTATAAACTTTTTACCTAAATTATTTATGTGAATGGAAACCTGCAAAAGAAAGATTTATTTTTTTCTCATTACTATTTCAATTGGCACACCACTAAAATTAAAATGCTCGCGCAATTTGTTTTCTAAATAACGCTTGTAACTTTCGCTAACGTATTGTGGTAAGTTACAGAAAAAGATAAACATCGGTATACCTTTCATTTGCGTAACGTATTTTATTTTTACGTATTTACCCTTTAATGCTGGCGGTGGATAGGCTTCTATAACAGGTTCAAAAAATTCGTTTAGCTTGCGAGTTGGTATAATTTGTCTGCGGTTATGATAAACCTCAATAGCCACTTCAATAGCTTTTAAAACACGTTGTTTTTCTAAAACAGAAACAAAAATAATAGGCACATCTTTAAACGGAGCTAAACGCTCACGAATTTCGTCTTCCATTTTTTTGGCAGTGGCAGCATCTTTTTCAATTAAATCCCACTTGTTTACTAGTATAACGACACCCTTATGGTTTTTTATGGCTAAATCGAAAATACTTAAATCTTGTGCTTCTAAACCAAGTGTAGCATCTACCATTAACAACACAACATCGCTGGTCTCAATAGCTCTGATAGAGCGCATCACGCTATAAAACTCTAAGTCTTCGTGTACCTTGGCTTTCTTGCGTATTCCGGCAGTATCAACCAACCAAAAATCGTTTCCAAAAGCGTTGTAACGTGTGTTTATAGAATCGCGCGTGGTGCCGGCAACCGCTGTAACAATATTTCTTTCGTTACCCAACAAAGCATTTGTAAGCGATGATTTACCCACATTTGGCCTTCCCACAATAGCAATGCGCGGCAATTTATCTTCTTCATCGTCAGCAGGGTTTGGTAACGCTTTTACAATATCATCTAACAACTCTCCGCTACCACTGCCACTGGCAGCCGACATAGGATAAACCACATCGCCCAAGCCTAAAGAGTAAAACTCGGCAGCATAAGGTGTTTTATCGGGCGTGTCAATTTTATTTACTACTAAAAAACATTTTTTTCCGCTTTTGCGAACCAACACAGCAACATCTTTATCAAAACGGGTAACGCCTTCGGTACTATCTACCACAAAAACCAGCAAATTTGCTTCGTCAATGGCAATTTGTACTTGCTTTCTAATTTCTACTTCAAATACATCATCACTTCCGGTAATATACCCGCCGGTATCAATAATAGTAAATTCGCGGGCATTCCACTCCACTTTACCGTAATGCCTATCGCGGGTAACACCCGAAACAGAATCTACAATGGCCTGTCGGCTTTCGGTTAAGCGGTTAAAAAGGGTTGATTTACCTACGTTGGGGCGGCCTATAATAGCTACAATGTTTGACACGTGTTTATTTTATAAATTGTAAATGATATTAAGCTAAACTAATTTTTGGCAAAGATAACCTTTTTGGGCGTTCCGGCAGATTTAGCTAACCGCTGTTATTTCTTATTTTGGCTTAGCTGTATATTTCACAAAAATCTTAGCTATCTGCCGTTGGGCTGCCCGCAGTAAAGCTTTTGCGGGTACACAAAAGGCTTTCTTGCCGCATACCTAACGCAAAATACAACGTTGCAACCATACAAACATGAATGAGGAAATTTATTTACAACTTTAATTAATATTATTTTTTAACTACGCTATTCCGCATATATAACATTGGCATAATATTTAAACTATAAAATACCACAAGCCGACATTTAGAACCAAAAATATAAATGGGATACGGTCTTAAAAAAGAAGTCATCTATAATTGGTGACTTTTTTTCTTTTTATATGCTTTCTGTTGCAGGAAATATTTACTTTTAAAAAGTAAAATCCATTTCTATGAAAAAGCTAATATTCTTATTTATGATGATATATGCACAACTAAACGCGCAAGACCTAAGAACCCAGCTCGAAGTCTCTTACAAAGCTTTTACCGAAGCTGTTAAAGCTAAAGATGCGCAAAAACTAAAAAGCACCCTTAGCACCAGCGCATATATCAATATTAAGAATCAGCTGCTATCAAGTGGGGCAAAATTTCCGGATGATTTTTTTCAAGGCGCAGATGAAATGCAAACTAACCTCAACAAACTAATTTATATCAAAGCCGTAAGCAATGGCCCAAGCGCTTATTGCGTTTACTGGGGCAAGGATACATACGAAGAAACAAACCTGTACATTTTTAAATTTTTAGAAGAGAATAAAACCTGGAAATTTAATATGATGAGCGAAGAAGGCTCTGAGGAGCTGACAAAAAAACTCAACGCGAAAGACTTTTCATTTCTCTCCGGTAAAAAATACCAGCCCGACGGTATATTGCCGCCAATACCCAAAGAAATTTCGTCCGGAGATTATAAAGCGGTAATTGATATTAGCGCATCAGGTTATGAAGTTGAGGTAAGCATTAATGGTAACCTGCAAAAAAAAACTAGCAGCGGTAGTTATAGCGGCCTTATTATGGGTGGGTTAAAAAAAGGCACAAATTCGGTCGAAATAATAATAATCTCTAAACTAAAAGATAGTAATATGTTGCCGGTAAGTGTTACTGTACGCGCTTTAATTAAAGAACAAGAGAAAGAAGTTTTTTCTTATAAAGAAAAGAATCCGCAAAGTGTTACCAAAGAGTTTGTGGTAGATTAAATATTATCTCAAATAATTTGTCAGAAATTTAAATCCTATATATATTATAGCTTGAATAAAGAAATCTTCATATAAAAAACTATATTCTACCTTAAACACAAATTAAGTTAAATAATCGGTTAATAAGTGTGTATTATAGTTAATTAGCAGTATTACATAATAGACTCGCTTTAAAGTAAGTTACATTTGATGAAGAGAAAATTATTTCAACTTTAAATCAATTACATGAAAAAACTATTATTTATTGCAGCAACCGTTACCCTGTTATCGGTCGCCCAAACAACTTTTGCACAGGCCCCCACTTTAGGCACAGCAGCTAACTATGTTTTATTTTCTACTAACGGCGCGGTAAGCAACTCGGGTGTAATGTCGCACCTTACGGGTAACATTGGCACCAATAATGGTTCCAGCACCGGCTTTGGAAATGTAGATGGCGTAATGCACGACCAAGATGGAAATAGCGCGCAAGCAGCGGCTGATTTGTTAACGGTCTATAACCAAATAAACAATACTACAACTACAACAAACTTGGCCCCCGCTATGGGTGGCGGACAAACACTAACATCGGGTGTATATAACATTGCAAGCGCTACTTCCCTTAACGGCAGCCTTACGTTTGATGCTTTAGGAAGCACCAATGCAGTATTCATTGTAAAAATACAAGGAAGCTTTTCGGCAAACACCGGCGCTAAAATTAAACTCGCTAATGGCGCTTTGGCCTGTAATGTATTTTTTAATGTAGACGGACAAGTTATTATAGCAACAGGCGTTGTTATGAGAGGAACTATTATAGCCAATAACGCGGCTATAAGTTTAGCGGTTGGAGATACCCTTGAAGGAAGAGCTTTATCTACCACGGGTGCAGTAACTGTTAGCGGTATATTAGCTTATTTACCCCTTGGTTGCGGAAGCGCTGTGCTTACAGGGCCAACAGCACCTACATTAGGCGGCACAGCATGTTATGCTTTATTTACCTCAAACGGAGCGGTTACCAATTCGGGTGTAACACATATAAGTGGAGATATTGGCAGTAATAGTGGCTCAGCCACAGGATATAACCCTGCGTTTGTATCGGGTACCATTCACACTTCGCCTGATGGTTCTACTGCGCAATGTGCTCTTGATCTTGCAAATGTATATTCATATATAAATTCTCTATCGGCTGATATTGAATTATTATATCCCGCCCAGTTTGGAAATAACTTGGTGCTTACTCCTCACACCTATGTAATGAATGGCGCCACTACTTTTACAGATACACTTTACTTAAACGCACAGGGTAATGCCAACGCTGTTTTTGTCATACAAATAAACGGGGCATTAAACACCAGTACATACGCCAAAGTTAATCTTATCAACGGCGCGCAATCTAAAAACGTGTTTTGGAAAGTAGAAGGCAATGTGGGTATAAACAATTACTCTATTTTTAGAGGTACTATCATTTGTAATAATGGCGCTATGAGTGCCTTAAATACGGGTGTTACATTTGATGGACGTGCTTTAACTACAGCCGGCGCTTTAACCACAGCCTCTGTAAATGCGGTTGCTACAACTTTACCTGTTAATTGTGCAACTTTAGATATTTCTTCTATTGCGTTAAACAAAACGGCTAAATTATATCCTAACCCATTTACAAATACTATTACCATTGAAATAAATGATAACCGCGAACTAAACAATGGTGAATTAAAAATATACAACCTGTTAGGTGATGAGGTTATGCACGCAGCAGTTACCAAACAAGCGCTTACCTTAAACACCGGTGAATTACCTGCGGGGGTTTATTTTTATAAAATATTTGTTGCCGATAAAACTATACAGGCAGGCAGGTTGATAGCCCAGTAATTTTAAAAAAAAAACATGTAAAAAATTAAAAGCGGTACGTATGTGCCGCTTTTTTTGGTTTTTGTGGAAAAAGCAAAATTTAGCGTCTCTATTAAAGCAGCCAATAAAACAACTGTTTTTTCCTTATCTTTACTGGTAGTTTATAATGAGCCAAGCCGATAACATAATCATACAAAAACTAGATGAGTTTATACGCAAGTATTACAAAAACCAATTGGTTAAGGGCTTGTTATATACGGTTGGCTTGGTATTGCTTTTTTACATTGGCGTAAGCACTTTAGAATATTTTGCTGAATTTGGAACAACTACTCGCACTATTTTATTTTACAGTTTTATTTTAATCACGGGTTATGTAATTACAAAATACATTGCTATTCCGGTGTTAAAACTAAACAGTTTAGGTTCTGTTATATCTCACAAACAAGCAGCGGCTATTATTGGAAGTCATTTTACAAACGTGCAGGATAAATTATTGAATGTATTACAACTACAATCTGTAAAAGACAAAGTAATTTCGATTGATTTATTAAATGCGAGCATCAATCAAAAAATAAACGAATTAAAACCCGTTCAGTTTACTGCTGCCATTGATATAAACGAAAATAGAAAATATGTAAAGTATGTTTCTATTCCGTTTTTATTATTGTTCATGATCTTTTTTATCAATAGTAAAATTCTTACTACAGGTACCAAGCGTTTAATGAACCACTCAACCTATTATGAAAAAGAAGCACCCTTTCAGTTTGAAATCGAAAACAAAAATTTAAAAGCTATCCAACAACAAGATTTTATTATTCACGTAAAAATTACCGGAAGTCAATCTCCCGCAGAAGCCTTTGTTGTTATTAAAGGAAACGAGTTTAAATTGGAAAAACAAAAAACAGATGAGTTTACTTACACATTTAAAAATGTCCAGAAAGATATAGATTTTCAATTATCGGGCGGCGGATTTACTTCTAAACCGTATAAACTGACTGCCCTGCCAAAGCCTATTCTGCTTGGCTTTGAGGCGCAAATAAAATATCCTGCATATCTAAATCGTAAAGATGAGGTGGTTAGTAACACAGGCGATATGTTGGTTCCGCAAGGCACAAAAATTACATGGACTTTCAACACTAAAAATAGCGATGGTATTTCGCTGCACTTTGCCGATTCGCTTTTAGAGTTAAAGCCTTCGGCAGAAAACAAATTTTTGTTCACCAAACGCTTTTTGCAAAACGAAGCATACAGCATTAACACTAATAACAAGTTTGTGCAAAAAGCAGATTCGGTAAATTATTCTATCCATGTAATCCCAGATGCGTACCCGGTTATTGAATTGCATGAAAAAATAGATTCATTGCAAAAAGATATTATCTACTTCTCCGGAAACATAAAAGACGATTATGGATTTAATCGTATTCAGTTTCATTATAAAATTTATAGTTCAGATACAAGTGGCGCAACTTTTGAAAAAGCACAGGATTATGCTATGCCTTTACAGCAAAATCAAGTAGCACAGCCGTTTGTTCATTACATAGATATTTCTAAAATGGCTTTAAACCCCGGCGATAAAGTTGAATATTATTTTGAAGTTTGGGATAATGATGGTGTAAATGGCTCTAAATCTGCCAAAACAAATATTGCGGTTTTTAAAGCACCAACGCTTGAAGAGCTTGAAAAAGCAACGGATAAAAACAATGCCGATATTAAAAATGACTTAGAAGCAAGTCTTAAAAAAGCCAAAGATTTACAAAAAGATATTGCTGATTTAAACAAGAAAGTTTTAGAGAAAAAACAATTAGGTTACGATGAGAAAAAACAATTAGAAAAATTATTGAAGAATCAAAAAGAGCTTGAAAAGAAAGTTGATGACTTGAAAAAGAATAACGAGCAAAACAACGAAGAACAAAATAAATACAAACCTCAGAACGAAAACATCTTAGAAAAACAAAAACAATTAGAAAAGCTTTTTGAAAACATGATGACGCCTGAAATGAAAAAAATGTTTGATGAGCTGAATAAGTTGATGGATAAAATGGATAAAAATAAAATCCAAGAAACGTTAGAGAAATTAAAATTAAGCGATAAGGATATTGAAAAAGAATTAGATAGAACGCTTGAGCAATTCAAGCAAATGGAAGTTGAACAAAAAATGGAAGACGTTACCAAAAAGCTGGATGAACTCGCTAAAAAACAAGAGGAGTTAAGTAAGCAGTTAGAAAACAAAAAAAACGACGAGAAAAATAAAACTTCGGACAAGGAAAACAAAACCGATGAACAAAAAAAACAAGATGATAAAAACCAATCGCCTGAAAATAAAAAAGATGATGCTAATAAAACGGCGGATCAAAAACAAAACGATAAGCCTTTAAGTAAAGAACAGGCGCAACAAAAACAAGACGAACTCACCAAAAAATTTGATGAGATAAAAAAAGACATTGAAAAAATGAGCGAGCTTAACAAAAGCATGGAAGAGCAATTGCCTGTGCCTGATACAAAAGCGCAAGAACAAAAGGCAAGCGAAGAACAACAAAACGCATCTGAGCAAATGCAAAAAAACAATAAAAAAAATGCGGCTAAATCTCAGAAAGAAGCGGCAGAGCAAATGCAGCAAATGAGTCAGCAAATGCAAAAGGCTTCCGAAAAAATGCAGGAAGAAGGCGAGGAGGAAGATATGCGCGCTATGCGACAAATAATGGAAAACTTATTACACGTATCTTTTGCGCAAGAAGATTTAGATAAAGAAATTAAAAAAACAAAAACCAATGATCCGCGTTATACTAAGCTCGCTCAATCGCAAAAAAAATTACAAGACGATAGTAAAATGATTGAAGATAGTCTGTTTGCATTAAGTAAACGCAGACCCGAAGTTTCTGCTATGATGAATAGAGAGATAAATGCTGTTCAATCAAGTATGCAAAAATCGGTTTCTGCTTTAGAAGAACGTAATAGTGGTGATGCGCAAGTGCGCGGACAAAACGCCATGACTTCCATTAATAATCTTGCTTTACTTTTTAATGAATCACTTGAAAAAATGGAAGCGCAAATGAAGGCTAACAGCAAACCTAAAGATGGCAAAGGTGGTGCTTGCAAAAAACCGGGTAGCGGCAAAGGCGAGGGTAAAGGGCAAAAACCAAGTATGGCCAATATGCGCAAAATGCAAGAGCAACTTAATAAGCAAATTGAGCAAATGAAAAAAATGCTTGAGCAACAAGGTAAAGAAGCCGGTGGAAAAAAATCGGGCAGCAAACCAGGGCAACAAAAAGGTGGAAGTAACCCTTATGGCAATACACCTGGAGAAAGCGAAAGCTTGGCTAAGATGGCTGCACAACAGGAAGCGTTGCGCAGAGCTATGCAGGAATCGTTGCAGAAAATGAAAAAAGAAGGTGGACAGCAACCCGGAGGAGATATGCTTAGCAAAATGGAAGAAACCGAAACCGATTTGGTAAACAAACAAATTACGCAAGCAACTATTAATCGTCAGCAAGAAATTATGACAAAGATGTTGGAAAGCGAAAAAGCCGAACGCCAACAAGAAGAAGATGAAAAGCGAAAAAGCAACGAAGCAAAAACACAAGATTATGCAAACCCTACTTTGTTTTTAGAATATCAAAAAATGAAAGAGAAAGAAACGGAACTTTTAAAAACTATTCCCGCAGATTTAACCCCTTATTACCGTCAGAAAGTAAATCAGTATTTTAATGCGGTGCAGCAATAAAAAAGCCTCACATTTCTGCAAGGCTTTTCAATTAATGGAAGCTATAGGTGGGGTGTTGTTTAAATATTAAAACCAAGACCGATAAGGTAGGTGCCGCCATCCGACAACCTTGCAACGCAATACTTATGGAACGCGGGGATAAATTGTAGCTTTTATTTTTAAACCATTTGTATATCTCTAACTACTAATTGCAGGGTAGAGTTTCCGTTGTAATGATTTTCGGCAACGGTATAACAAATACTTAATGGTACTTTCTTTTGAAAGAAAGATAGAAAGTCGCCTTTATCAAAAGCAATGGCGCTAAATTTTATAGTTGGGTTTTCTTGCTGATACAATTCCAATTTTAAATGGTTAGTACCCACGATCCTTGCCCAGCCTGTATCTACAACGTTATCAGTTACAAAAGAGGGTGTCATGTTTTCTGGTCCGTGTGGCGCAAATTGCTTAAGCACCGAAAAAAACTTTGGTGAAATTTCATTCAAGTGAATGTTTACATCCACATCAATTTCAGGAATTAAATCTTCATCAGAAATTGTTTTACCCACTTCTTCTTCAAAACAATTTACAAATAGTTCTAAATTTTCAGGCTTTAAACTTAATCCGGCTGCGTGTCTATGTCCTCCAAATTGAGTAAGTAAATCTGAGCAATTATCAATAGCGGTATGAATATCAAAATTCTTTACCGAGCGCGCAGAACCGGTTAACATGCCATTAGATTCAGTAAGCACAATAGTTGGACGATAATATTTTTCTATCAAACGAGAAGCTACAATGCCTACCACGCCTTTGTGCCAACTTGGATTAAAAACAACGGTTGTTTTTTTTGCGATTAATACCGGATTTGTTTCAATCATTTCCAAGGCTTGCGCCGTCATGCCTTGATCAATTTCTTTTCGGTTGGTATTTGTTTGATTAATTCCTCCGGCAAAAATTTTCGCTTCTTCTTCGTCATCACTTAATAAAAGTTCTACAGCTCGCAAAGCATGATCTATACGACCTGCGGCGTTTATACGCGGAGCAATAACAAAAACAACATCGGTTATGGTAACTTCTTTTTTTAAATTATTTAGTTGATACAACGCACGAATTCCGGCACGTTTCATTTTGTTAAGTTCTTGTAAACCATAATACGCCAATATTCTGTTTTCGCCATTAACAGGCACAATATCTGCGGCAATGCTTATAGCTACTAAGTCAAGTAAGTTGACTAATTCCTCAAAAGGCCTATTTAACGTGGTTTGCAGGGCTTGTGCTAATTTAAAACCAACTCCACAGCCAGCTAACTCTTTAAAGGGATAAAGGCAATCTTTTCTTTTAGGATCTAAAATAGCAATTGCTTTTGGGATTTGATCTCCCGGTAAATGGTGATCACAAATAATAAAATCAACACCCAGTTTATTTGCATAATCAATTTTATCATTGGCTTTAATACCGCAATCTAAACTGACAATCAGCGTATAATTATTTTCTTTGGCGTAATCAATTCCTTTAAGAGATACACCATATCCTTCGGCATATCTATCCGGAATGTAATACCAACAATCAGCGCTAATAGTTTTTAAATAGCTATAAAATAAAGCTACGCTAGTAGTTCCATCTACATCATAATCTCCAAACACTAAAATTTTTTCTTTTTTGTTAATTGCCTTAAGAATGCGGGCTACAGCCTTATCCATATCCTTCATTAAAAAAGAATCGTGCAATAAATTTAAATCAGGACGAAAAAAAACTTTAGCAGAATTAAAATCAGTAATCCCTCTTTGTAAAAGTAAAGTCGCATTAACTCTATCTGTATTTATAGCCTTTGCAAGTGCATTTACTTTATCGGTATCGGGTTGTTGTTTTAGTTTTCGGCGCATGGTATTTAAGAATAAAGTGAAAAATAAAAATTAAAAAATGGTTTTATCTCGCGTTGTGATAAACAGCCACAATATCATCATCGTCTTCCATTTTTTCAATCATAATAAGTACTTCAGCCTCTTGTTCATCGGTTAATTCTTTATGTGTAGAAGGAATAAATACTTTTGAAGTTTCTTGAATTTCAATGTTTTTATCTTCTAAACCTTTTTGCATGTTACCAAATTCGGTAAATGGAGTTTGGATAATTAAATCATTATTTTCATCATCCCAAGTAAATTCTTCGGCACCAAAATCAATTAATTCAAATTCAGTTTCTTCCCTGTTTAATCCAACCGAAGAAATTTTAAACAGCGCTTTTCTATCAAACATAAAACTTACAGAGCCATTAGTACCAAGGGTTCCACCGTTTCGCGTAAAATACATTCTAACATTGGCAACTGTGCGTGTTGGGTTATCGGTAGTACATTCTACCAAAACAGGAACGCCGTATGGCGCGTAACCCTCGTAAATAGCCTCTTCGTAATTTGATACATCTTTATCAGACGCGCGTTTAATAGCAGCATCTATGTTTGCTTTAGGCATATTTGCAGCCCTGCCGTTTTGTATGCAGATACGTAGGCGTGCGTTGGTTTCCGGGTGCGGACCACCGGCCTTAACAGCCATAGCAATATCCTTACCTATCCTGGTAAATGTTTTTGCCATTTTGGCAAAACGAGCAAACATGGTATGTTTTCTTTTTTCAAATACGCGTCCCATTTTTTAAATATTAGTTTTCCCAAAATTAATTTAATTTTTCTTTTAATACTTTATTTGGTGTAAAATAAGCAAGTAAACCAATCATTAATAATCCTCCGTAAGTTATTATTTTGTAATGATCGTAATATTTGCGGAACTCGCCCAAAAGCAAGTGTGCGTTGGTAAGTAGGTAAATTAAAATTAAAATAGATAAAACAAATGCACTTATTTTGTGCGATTTTATTTTTGACAGCAACACCCCATAAATTACATACATACTTGCGGGCAACATCATTAAAAAAGCATAATGTTGCTGATGCGGAAAGATTAAAGGAATTAATAAAAAAAGATACGAAAGCTCCCAAAGTTCATGTAGTTTGGTTTTTGCGCGAGTAAATATTTTCCGGCGTAAAAAATATAGAACAAAGCCCACCAATAATAAACGAATTATATTGATGATTGTAACAACGGTTGTTACATCTAAATTTAAAATATTTCTTTTTAAAATCAAAGCATGTGGGTCGGGTATAACACCCATCAATAAAGTTGGAATGAGCGAGGTTAAGCCGTTTAGCGTAGTCTCATCTGTATCAATTAAATGTTTTTTATTTGATGGATTAACAGCATGAAGCCAATCGGTAAGTAATGTGTTATTAAATTCAAAACCACAAATTAACGCGGGTAAAAATAAAAAAACTATGTACCAACCTGCAATAAAAACACAAGCTTTTAATTGTTTATTATAAAATAGATAAGGTAATAATACCAAAGGCAAAAACTTGAAATTAATACCCAAAGCTATAAGTGCTGCGCCCCAAAAGGCTTTATCAGCGTTTATTAACCTCAAACCCTCAAGCATAAACAGTAACATAAATATGGTTACTTGTCCGTTATGAAAATTATCTAATATAAGTTTAGCGGAAAACACAATGGAAACCACATTAAAAAGCAATTTTTGTTTTGCAGAAAATAGTTCAAAAGTAAAATAAATTTTTAGGAGTTTAAACACTTTTAAAAAAGCTAAAATGTTTAGGCTTAACCAAATTATTCTTGCCAAATAAACCGGCAAAAATGTAAACGGAATTAATAAAGCGGCAAACATCGGGCTATAAAAAAACTGAAATCCATCTTCGTAATGGTGCTGAAAAATATTTCCACCTCGCAAAAAATCTTTAGACGCTAAAAGAAAAATATCAAAATCTTGGTGATCTCTGGCTTCTAAAAAAATGTAAATAATAAGTATAAACGGAAATAGAAGTTTTATGAATAAAATTTTAAACATGATTGTTTTCAAAATTAAGATAAATGCCTAAGATGTTGCGAAATTCTTTCTATTATTATAATTTGTATTTTTCAACGCAATTATAAGCTGCATATCTTCATGCTGATAAACAAATCATATATCTTTTGGGTACTTACAATTGCCGCCATACTTTTTTTGATCGTATCGCAATTAATACAGGATGGTTTTTTTATGGACGGCCTGCTTTACACGGCTGTTAGCAAAAATTTAGCGGCCGGTATAGGCACTTTTTGGAATCCGCATTTTAGTAAAACTGTTAGAAGTTCTTTTCATGAGCAGCCACCATTATACTTTGGCTTGCTGGCGATATTTTACAAAGTTTATGGCACCGGTATGTATGTTGAGCGCTTATTTATGTTGGTGTTTTTAGTGATAACTCTTGTGTATATTGCTAAACTCTGGAACAAAATATTTATAATTGATAAATCGCTTGCAGTTTATAATTGGTTACCTGTACTTTTTTACATAAGTATTCCGGTTTGTTTTTGGTCGTATGCAAATCATGTAGAAGAAGTTGTTATGTGCGCATTTGTTTTACCATCAATTTATTATGCGTACATAGCTTTGTTTTTAAACCAAAAGACCATTTTAAATTTAGTAATAAGTGGGATTTTTGTTTTTTTATCTAGTTTAACTAAAGGTCCGCAAGGCTTGTTTCCCATAACCTGTGTAGTTTTTTATTGGATAATAACTAAAAGCTTTTCGTTTAAGAAAATCATTGTCTATTCTTTTATTTTAGTGGGTATTCCTATTTTAATTTATGCTACTTTAATTTTAATTAACCAGGATGTTTACCTGAGTTTGCAAGAGTATTTTTCTAATCGTTTTGTAAAAACATTTCACAATGTGTATGCTACCACAAATAATCGTTTGGAAATTTTAGTGAGATTATTTACAGAGCTCCTTCCTATTATTTTAGTTAGTGTAGCAATTAAAATCTTCGCCAGAAAACAAAACTTTAATTTGCAATCTCCAGAAAACAAACATAAAATTTGGTGGCTTTTATCGGTTGGTTTATCGGGCTCTTTGCCTTTGGCAATTACTACCGAGCAACGTGGTTTTTACTTAGTAACCTCTCTTCCTTATTTTGCTTTGGCTGTTTCTGTTTGGCTTGCACCAACGCTTTCAGCGCTACTAACAAAATTGAATGCTAATAATACATCTTTCAAAATCTTTAGCTATAGCAGTATAATTATTCTTATTGTTTCTGTTGGATTTTGTTTTTCACAACTAGGTAATTTTAAAAGAGATAAAGCAGTGCTAACGGATATTTATAAAATTGGTACAATAATTCCTGCAGGAGAAATTGTAAGTACATCTAATCAAACTTGGGCCGAATGGAATATACAAGCTTATTTTGTACGTTATTTTTATATTAGTTTAGATCAAGGAACTGAAAAACGTAAATATTTTATCTCTGAAAAAAGACTTCCCAAAAACCTTGTCCCTATTGGTTATCAAATGTATCCCATAAAAACAAACGAATTAAATTTATACATTCTTAAATAAAAAAAATGAAAAAAAAAGTTTTATTGCTTGGTAGTGGCGAGTTAGGTAAAGAATTGGTAATTGCTTTGCAGCGCTTAGGTCAGTACGTTATTGCGGTAGATAGTTACCCGGGCGCACCTGCTATGCAAGTTGCCCATGAGTTTGAAGTAATTAATATGCTTGACGGCGATGCCCTTGATAAAATAGTTGCCAAACATAAACCCGATTTAATTGTTCCTGAAATTGAAGCCATACGCACCGAACGGTTTTATGATTATGAAAAACAAAACATAACCGTTGTCCCTAGTGCAAAAGCGGCCAATTTTACCATGAACCGAAAAGCTATTCGCGATTTAGCAGCAAAAGATTTAGGTTTACGAACAGCCAACTATAAATATGCAACTACCTTAGAAGATTTTACCAATGCCGTTTTAGAAATTGGAATTCCTTGCGTGGTAAAACCATTAATGAGTAGCAGCGGAAAAGGACAAAGCATTGTAAAGACAAAAAATGATATTACAAAAGCCTGGAACTACGCTCTGGAAGGCTCTCGTGGTGATTACAAAGAAGTAATCATCGAAGAATTTATAAAATTTAATTCAGAAATTACCTTGCTTACTGTTACACAAAAAAATGGAATTACTTTGTTTTGCCCGCCCATTGGCCACCGACAGGAACGTGGCGATTACCAAGAAAGTTGGCAACCCTGCGCCATTAATGATACTGATTTAAAAGATGCGCAAGATATGGCTGCCAAAGCTACCAAAGCCCTTAGTGGTAGTGGTTTGTGGGGTGTTGAGTTTTTCCTTACAAATAAAGGTGTTTACTTTTCAGAGTTATCTCCTCGTCCCCACGATACAGGCATGGTTACACTTGCCGGCACACAAAACTTGAGCGAATTCGAGTTGCACGCACGCGCAATTTTAGGACTTCCAATTCCTGAAATTACTATAGAGCGAGTTGGCGCATCGGCTGTTGTGCTTGCCACACAAGAGGGTAAAAATCCAGTTTACACAGGTATAGAAAATGTTTTAACCAACAAATTAACCGATGTGCGAGTATTTAATAAACCCACTACGCGCCCTTACAGGCGCATGGCCGTTGTGCTTACATACGATAAAGTGGGCGCAGATGTAAATGCTGTAAAAGAAAAGGCAATCAATTTAGCGAAGCAAATAAAAGTACACACGTAATCTCTTTTTATTATAGAAAGGGCTTTTACTAAGTCTTTGGGCGTTCCGGCTCTTCGTCATTACAAACAAAGTGAGGCAATCTCTTGCGCCGTCGGGCTTTATAAGCAAAACTTTTGCGATTACCCAAAAGGTTTTCATTATCAATCCCTAACGCACATACAATAGCATTTTTTTATCTAAAATTTCTTACCTTGCCGCTTTAAAATTAGTAAACCTAACCCGAGCCTTTGGCGAACACAATGTTAACTAAATAAAAAAATTAAAAACTATAACATGATACTTGGCGTACCCAAAGAAACCAAAATAAAAGAAAATCGCGTAGCACTTACACCCGATGTGGTTAAAGACCTTGTAAAAAAAGGTTTTGAAGTTGTTATAGAAAGCGGTGCAGGCCTTAACTCATTTTATAATGATGAAGCCTATGTTGCTGCGGGTGCAAAAATTGCAGATAAAAATGCCGTTTACGCAAGCGGTGTGTTGCTAAAAGTAAACGCACCAACTGCCGAAGAAGCAGCTAAAATGAAAAAAGAAGCTGTTCTTATTTCGTTTATGTGGGCAGGCACAAACCCCGAATTGATTGATGCGTGCAGCAAAGCAGGTATTACCGCTTTTTCTATGGATGCTGTGCCTCGTATTTCTCGCGCACAAAAAATGGATGCTCTTTCTTCGCAAGCAAACTTAGGTGGTTACAAAGCTGTGTTGCTTGCCGCAGATACTATTGGTAAAATTTTACCGATGATGACTACCGCTGCCGGAACAATTCGTCCGTGCAAAGTAGTAATATTTGGTGCGGGTGTTGCAGGTTTACAAGCCATCGCAACCGCAAAACGTTTAGGTGCTGTGGTTGAAGTAAGCGATATTCGCCCAGAGACAAAAGAACAAGTACAATCTCTTGGTGGAAAATTTATTGAAATTAAAGGTGATGATTCCGTTAAAATGGAAGGTGGTTATGTTAAAGGTGTTTCCGAAGAATTTTTAAAAAATCAACAAGCATTGGTTTCTAAGCACGTAAAAGATGCTGATATTGTTATTACAACCGCATTAATTCCGGGTAAAAAAGCGCCGGTTTTAGTAACCGAAGACATGGTTAAATCTATGCGTTTTGGATCTGTTATTGTTGATATGGCTGTAGAGCAAGGCGGAAACGTTGTTGGTAGCGAATTAAATAAAACAGTTCAAAAACACGGTGTAACCATTATTGGCGAAGGAAATTTGCCATCGCTTCTTCCAATGAACGCCAGTGATTTATATGCTAAAAATATGGCGACATTATTACTACACTTAGCTGATAAAGATGCTTTTAAATGGGAAATGGATGAAGAAATTACCAAAGGAAGTTTAATTGTGCACAAAGGTATCGCGGTTCATCCTTCGGTTATCAAAACTGTTTCGGCATAAACAATTTATAAATCATAATTCAACAAATTAATAAATAATAATATGGAACAGATTTTAAACTTTATAAGCGCAAACAGAGAGATGATATACTTTGTGGTACTTTCAATTTTTGTAGGTATAGAAGTCATTGGCGGCGTACCAACCGTTTTACACACACCTTTAATGAGTGGTGCTAACGCTATACATGGTGTGGTAGTTGTAGGCGCTATTTATGTTATGCTTCATGTAGAAGACACTAATTATTTAGCGCTTGGTTTAGGCTTTTTAGCCGTAGTGCTTGGCACATTAAATGTAGTTGGTGGCTTTGTGGTTACCGACAGAATGTTGGAAATGTTTAAAAAGAAGTAAGTTATAAAATTCTAAAAAATAAAAGCTAAATCCTAATACGCACCATGGAAGTTAAAACAAAAATATATGATCTTAAGAAAGAACATTTGTTTTTGCAAAAAACACAAGAGTGTGTGTAAAGAAGCTTCACAAATCTATTTGGAATAATGAAGACATAAAACAACTTGTCTGCTCTTCAGGTTCAGTCGCTGCTAATTATATAGAGGCAAACGAAAAACTGGGAGATAAAGACTTGTTGATGAAATTAAGAATCTGTAAAAAAGAAGCCAAAGAAACTATTTTGTGGTTTCGTTTATTAGATATTGAAGATGCAGATTTAACGGAAGAAAGAAACAAATTAATTAATGAAGCTACCGAATTGAAAAATATTTTGGGAGCTATTTATAAGAAGCGAATAAGCAACAACAATTAGAATTTAGAAATTTAATTTTAGAATTTATGAAAACAAATATCCTCGAAATCTGTTACCTAATTGGCTCTGTAACATTCATCATGGGCTTAAAAATGATGGGCAACGCCAAAACTGCTCGTAAAGGTAATTTGGTTGGCGCAGTTGGTATGACTATTGCTATTTTAGGAACTATCTTTTTACACGAAGGCGAAGTTAGCGGCATGATTTACGGATTAATTTTTGGTGCCATTGCCATAGGAACTATCATTGGTTGGATGACGGCTAAAAAAGTACAAATGACTAAAATGCCCGAACTGGTTTCTATGTTTAACGGTATGGGTGGCGCATGTGCTGCTTTAATTTCATTAATAGAATTTAATCACTACTATCATGTTGAATTTCCAAAAGTATTGATGGGTGCGGCTTTAACCGGAAATTATCATCCGCCGTATGGCATGTTAATAGCTGTATTTGCAGGTTTAGTTATTGGTAGCATCTCTTTTTCTGGCTCTGTAATTGCCTTTTTAAAATTAAACGGAACAATGAATAAACCGGTTCGTTTACCGGCTTACAACATCATAAATTTAGTAGTCCTTATAGCAACATTTGGTCTGTTGGCATTTTTGGTTTACACAGGAGGTGTTATACTAATTGGCGGGCAATTAGTTTCTTATTTCATTTACGTCTTGTTGGCGCTTGCTATTGTATATGGTGTTTTATTTACCATACCAATTGGTGGTGCAGATATGCCGGTTGTTATTTCGTTGCTTAACTCGTTTACCGGATTGGCTGCGGCTTTTGGAGGTTTTTTATACGACAATAAAGTAATGCTTACCGGTGGTATTTTAGTAGGAAGTGCCGGTACATTACTAACACTTGTAATGTGTAAAGCCATGAATCGTTCTTTAGGAAGTGTTGTTTTTGGCGCCTTTGGCGGAACAACAGCTGCTACCGGTGGGCCAGATGTTAAAGGAAGCATTAAAGATATTGGTGTATCTGATTTAGCGGTGTTGATGAATTACTCTAAAAAGGTAGTTATCGTGCCCGGTTACGGATTAGCGGTAGCGCAAGCACAGCACGTTATACATGAATTAGAATTATTGTTAGAAGAACGTGGTGTTGAAGTTAAATACGCAATTCATCCGGTGGCTGGCCGTATGCCGGGGCACATGAATGTATTGTTGGCAGAATCTAATGTTTCGTATGATAAATTGGTTGAGATGGATGACATTAACCCTGAGTTTGAACAAACTGATGTGGTATTAATTGTTGGTGCAAACGATGTGGTTAATCCTGCTGCAAAATCAGATCCTTCATCGCCAATTTACGGAATGCCAATTTTAGAAGTTGATCGTGCTAAAAATGTTATCGTTAATAAACGTAGTATGAATGCGGGTTACGCAGGTATTGATAACTTGTTGTTTTACGATCCAAAATGTTCTATGTTTTTTGGCGATGCTAAAAAAGCGCTTACCGAATTGGTGGCCGAATTAAAAACAATGGAGTAATTTTTGTTTTGTTTGCGTTAGGAGATTGCAGAGAAATTACGTGTTATATCTACTCATAATCTTTATTTCAACATAAATTTAAACAAGCTCAAAGTTAATTAGGGTTCCCTACTAACAAATAACCCAAACAAATATCTGAATGGTAATTAATCATGCTGCTAATTGACTTTTCAGTATATTTGTGATAGTGTTTAAAAAATATACTATACTCAGTTTACTATTTTTTGCTTATATCATTGTATTAGCACATAGCATTGTTCCACATCACCATCACGATGATCATGAAACAGAATTAACAACTTCACATCATGATGATGACCATGAAGATGAAAACACCTTAGCTCATAGTTTTGAAAAGTACTTACATTCAGGAGAATCATCCGATATTTATATTAAATACGCTGACGATGCATCAACATTAAATTTTGTTTTACCCATTTACTTAATTTATGACTATAATTTTTTAGTTGAGCTTGTTGAAACTTGTTTAACAAGGCATATCACAAACGATATAATCCCCCTCCCAGATTATTATAATTTCCCAAAAAACTTACGGGCACCTCCTTATTCTTTAGTTTAAGCAATATTCCTATTGCTTACCTTCTTCTTCTTTAGAAGGAGTTTTTTGCACTTATAATTTTTTAAATCATTTAATCATGTTAGATAAAGTCATACACTTTTCTATAAAGAATAAAGTTGTTATCGGGCTATTCACATTGGCTTTGGTAGCTTGGGGAAGTTATTCCATAACTCAATTACCTATTGATGCCGTTCCTGACATTACCAACAATCAAGTACAAATAATTACCATCTCCCCCTCGTTGGGTGCTGAAGAAATAGAACGGCTTGTTACTTTCCCTGTTGAGCAGGCAATGGCAACTGTGCCCGGCATTGATGAAGTACGTTCCTTCTCCCGTTTCGGGCTTTCTATTGTTACTATCGTATTTAAAGAAAAGATTGATGTGTATTGGGCAAGACAACAAGTTAATGAACGGCTGGGCGATATAAAAACTCAATTGCCTCTAGGGATTGGAACTCCTGAATTAGCCCCTGTAACTACGGGCTTGGGAGAAATTTATCAATACATTATTCATCCAAAAAAAGGATATGAAAAAAAGTATACGATAACGGATTTACGTACCATTCAGGATTGGATTGTTCGCAGGCAATTATTAGGTACAGAAGGAGTAGCTGATGTAAGTAGTTTTGGCGGTTATTTAAAACAATATGAAATTGCTTTGAATCCTGACAGGCTGCGAAGTATGAATATTAGTATCAACGAAGTATTTGCTGCTTTGCAAAAAAACAATCAAAATACAGGCGGTGCATACATCGATAAAAAACCGAATGCGTATTTTATTCGTAGCGAGGGATTAATAAGCAACATAGATGATATTGAAAAAATTGTTGTAAAAGTAAATGCGAATGGTATACCTGTTTTAATACGCAATGTGGCAAGAGTAGATTATGGTCATGCTATTCGTTACGGAGCGATGACACGAAACAATGAAGGCGAGGTTGTTGGCGCAGTAGTAATGATGCTAAAAGGTGCTAACTCTTCCAAAGTGATAAGCAATGTAAAAGAACGTATTAAACAAATTGAAAAAACACTCCCTGAAGGAGTAGTAATAGACCCATTTATTGATAGAACAAAATTAGTAAACAACGCTATCAGTACAGTAACAAAAAACCTTGCCGAAGGAGCCTTAATAGTAATTTTTGTACTTGTATTATTGCTCGGCAATTTTCGCGCAGGCTTAGTAGTAGCATCGGTAATCCCTTTAGCTATGCTTTTTGCTATTTCATTAATGAATTTATTTGGTGTATCAGGAAACCTAATGAGTTTAGGCGCTATAGATTTTGGATTAATAATAGATGGCGCCGTAATTATTGTAGAAGCCACTCTGCATCATATATCAAGTAATCGCAGGAATCAAAAATTTACTGCTGCCAGATTAACCCAATTTGAAATGGATACAGAGGTTTATGAATCAGCCTCTAAAATTCGTAGTTCAGCAGCTTTTGGAGAAATCATTATTTTAATTGTTTATCTACCTATACTTGTTTTAATAGGGGTAGAAGGCAAAATGTTTAGGCCTATGGCACAAACAGTATCGTTTGCCATATTAGGGGCATTTATACTTTCGCTTACTTACGTACCAATGGTGTCGGCTTTGTTTTTAAGTAAACAAACAGAGTATAAGCGTAACATCTCTGACCGCATTATGGATTTCTTTCAAAGGATATATAATCCGTTAATTCATTTCGCTTTAAAAAGAAAAATTATAATTATCGCAACCTCAATTATGCTTTTTGCAATTAGCGTGGTTGTGTTTTTAAATATGGGTGGGGAGTTTATACCTACTTTAGATGAAGGCGATTTTGCGGTAGAAACAAGGTGCTTAACGGGTAGCTCCCTTTCGCAAACAGTCGAAACTGCATTAAGAGCCTCTAAGATTTTAAAAGAAAAATTTCCGGAAGTGAAAGAGGTTATTGGAAAAATTGGTTCAAGTGAAATACCAACTGACCCCATGCCAGTGGAAGCCTGTGATTTAATTGTTGTTTTAAAAGATAAATCAGAATGGACAAGTGCAGAAAGCAGAGATGAATTAGCCGAAAAAATGACAAAAGCATTAGAAGCTATTCCCGGGGTAGCATTTAGTTTTCAACAGCCCATACAAATGCGGTTTAATGAACTAATGACAGGGGCAAAACAGGATGTGGTAGTTAAAGTGTACGGAGAAGACTTGAATACATTAACAGTTTACGCAAAAAAAATAGGTAAACTTGCTACAACAGTTAAAGGAGTTCAGGATATTTATATTGAACAAGCTACAGGGCAATCTCAAATTGTGATAAAATTTGACCGGGATAAAATAGCTCAATTCGGATTAAACATAGAAGATGTAAACAGCGTTATAACGGCTGGTTTTGCAGGAGAGCGTGCGGGAATAGTTTACGAAGGAGAAAAACGTTTTGACTTAGTGGTTCGATTGGAAAAGGATAACCGCCAAAGTTTAGATGACATTAAAAATCTTTTTATAACTGCGCCAAATGGCAATCAAGTTCCTATTGCTCAGGTAGCAGATATTGAATTTAAAGTAAGCCCTAATCAAATACAACGAGATGACGCAAAGCGGCGAATTATAGTTGGCTTTAATGTGCGTGGTAGAGATGTAGAAAGTATGGTAAAAGAATTGCAAGAAAAAATAGACAAGAACATTAAATTTAGTGCAGGATATTATGCCACGTATGGCGGTACATTTAAAAATTTAATTGAAGCTAAGAAGCGTTTATCTATTGCCGTTCCTACCGCCTTGCTTTTAATTTTTATGCTTTTGTTTTTTACATTTGGTTCATTTAAACAAAGCATCTTAATTTTTACTGCCATTCCTCTATCTGCTATTGGCGGCATTTTTGCTTTGTGGATAAGAGGTATGCCGTTCAGCATTTCCGCAGGTGTGGGTTTTATAGCCCTGTTTGGCGTAGCTGTATTAAATGGAATTGTATTAATAGGAGAATTTAACCGCTTAAAAAAAGAAGGTATGACAGATATAAAAGAAATCATTTTAAAAGGCACATCGGTGCGCTTACGCCCCGTAATTATGACCGCTCTTGTTGCCTCACTTGGTTTTTTACCAATGGCGCTTTCACACGGTTCGGGTGCAGAAGTTCAAAAACCATTAGCAACAGTAGTTATAGGGGGCTTACTTACAGCAACCTTGCTTACATTATTGGTATTGCCTGTGTTATATGTTTATTTTGAGCGCATTGGCGGACAGAAAACCGCAAGTGCTAACCCTACAATTATAGCCATCATAATTATACTGCTGCCCGTTATCACTAACGCACAAACTAATGGCAAACCATTAACCCTACAACAAGTTATTGATGAGGCTTTAAAGAATAACGCAGGACTTAGAGCTGCTAATTACGAAGTAGATTATAGTAAGACCTTAAAACGAACAGCCACTGATATTGGCAAAACAAATGTTTCATTAATGTATGGTCAATATAATTCCTTAGCTGTCGATAATAACATAACGGTTACTCAAAACATTCCTTTTCCAACCTTATTTACAAGCCAAGCTAAATTAGGTAACGCCAACATAAAGGGAAGTGAATTAAAATTAGAGGTTACGCAAAACGAATTGATAAGCCGTGTAAAATCAGCTTACCATTACTTAGAATACTTGCAGGCGGAAAAAAAATTATTGATAAGCCAAGACAGTATTTATAGTGCCTTTGCAAAGACTTCCGAACTCCGTTTAAAAACAGGGGAAAGTACGTTGTTAGAAAAAACAACTGCCGAAACACAATTGATGGAAGTTAAAAGTTTGGTGCTAAAAAACCAATCTAACATTCAGATATATACTTCTCAATTGCAAGCCTTGATGAATAGTAAGGAAACAATACAAGTACCTGAAAGTAATATGCTGAAATTAGAGTTAAGTGTTGAGGCAGATAGTGCAGCATTAAATCAAAACCCTCTGTTGGCATACTTAAAACAGCAAATAGAAATAAGCACCCGACAAAAGAAAGTAGAAACAGCAAAGATACTACCCGATTTTTCTATCGGATATTTTAATCAATCGTTAATTGGTAATTACTTAATAGATAAGCAAGATCAATACTTAAGCGGTTCTAAACGATTTACAGGGCTTATTATTGGGGTGTCTATTCCGCTGTGGCTTGCCCCGCAGGCAGCTAAAGTAAAAGCAGCCAGTATAAACCAAAAAGTAGTTCAAAGCAATTTCGAGCAATCTCAAATAAATATGCAAGAACAATACAACCAAGCTGTATTGGAGTTTTTAAAGAACAAGAAGGCTTTAGACTACTATGAAAAAAATGCACTCCCTAATGCAGATTTAATCATTAAACAAGCAAGTAGCGGTTTCAAAAATGGCGAGATTGGTTATGTAGAGTATTTACAAGGCCTGAAAAATGCGCTTGCAATTAAAAGCACTTATTTGCTAAATCTTAATCAATACAATGAAAGTGTAGTTACACTTGAATTTCTTTTGGGTAAAAGATAAACTTTAAAACAGAAAAAGAATAAGGCTATGAAAACAGAAATCAAAATTATCACATTACTACTGATAATAATTGTAATTACTTCTTGTGGGGGCAAGCAAGAACATGTAAAAGAAGAATCGGTAAAACCGGAAGTGCCTAACATGGTTGAATTAACCGATGCGCAATACAAAACAGCAGGCATTACTATGGGAAAAATAGAAATGAAATCGCTAAGCGGTGCCATTAAAGTAAACGGCATGTTAGATGTGCCGCCTCAAAACTTAGTGAGTGTTTCTACGCCAATGGGCGGCTTTTTAAAAACAACGGAATTATTACAAGGTATAAAGGTTAAAAAAGGTGAGGCAATTGCCGTTATGCAAAATTCAGAATACATACAACTACAACAAGACTTTGTAGATTATAAAAGCCAGTTAGAATATTTAGATGCTGAATACAAACGCCAACAGGAGCTTTCAAAAGAGAATGTAAACTCGCAAAAAGTCTTGCTTCAATCTAAAACACAATATCAAAGTATGTTAGCAAAAGTTGGCGGCTTAAAATCAAAATTAACCTTGTTAGGTATCAATACAGAACAAATTACAACTGGTAATTTCCAAAATACTATTACTATCTACGCACCAATAAGTGGCTATGTTACACAGGTTAATGTAAATATTGGTATGTATGTAAATCCTACAGATGTAATGTTTAAAATAGTTGATACCGAACATTTACACGCAGAACTTACTGTTTTTGAAAAAGATGTGCGTAAATTAAAAATAGGAATGAAAGTTAGATTTACTTTGGCAAACGAAACAGAAGAAAGAATTGCAACGGTTTATTTAATTGGCAGGGAAATTGGGGAAGATAGAACCGTAAGAATTCATTGTCATTTGGACAAAGAAGATACAGACCTTTTGCCAGGTATGTATTTAAAAGCATATGTTGAAGCAGGTACACATGAGGTAGGTACATTACCTGATAAAGCCATTGTAAATTTTGAGGGAAAAGATTATATTTTTATTAACGACAACAAAAAGGATGAGCATCAGTTTAAAATAATTCAAGTTGCAAAAGGTGTTACCGAATTAGGTTATACTGAGATTATACTACTCGATGGTATTAATATTGACGCACCTATTGTGATTAATGGTGCTTATGATTTATTATCAAAGATGAAAAATAGTGCAGAAGAAGTAAACTAAAAAATATGAAACAGAAACACGACATACTCATTCACATAACGTCCCAACAAATATTATAGAACCGTCAACTTTTTTCAGGATGTCTTTTTTCAGGACGATACAGGGTATTTGTTTTTTTAATAGTAGTTCTCTTAATTCTTTGAAAGATTTTTTGATAAAAGGCTAACAAAAAGCAGCTAAAACTAAAGTGTAATTTTACTATACATTAGGTTAGATACTTTAATAGTAAAAATGTTACCTGCTTGTTACCCAAGCAATATCAATCCCTTACAAAGCCCTATTAATAGGCTGGTGTGGTAAATTCGAGTTTTTTGTAATCATAAAAAGATTGCACCGAAATGCCCGACGGCGAAATCGTCGGAACGCCCATACTTCGACAGGCTCAGTATGACAGTTAAAATTACCCACTCCTAATTTCTCCAACAGAAGGAATTGTTACCTGTAAAATGTTAATTGCTACCTGTTAAGCTTCAACCTCGGTAACAATACTAGGGAAGATGCGCACCGAGTTGTCTTCTTCGCGACGGAACTGATACGTGTAACGATAGTGACTTTCCAAACCACTCTTGTTTGGTAAACCGTTAATCATCATGATGTTTCTGTTCTTCGCAAATTTCAATAGTTCTTTTAAGTAATGGGCAGAAATCTGTCCAACTTCATCAATGATGCAATGTACTTTAAAGTCTTTGCTGCTGCGGTGAGACGACTCTTTTATAAATACATGCAACAACGTGATGTAGATAATTGCTTTTACTAAAATATCTGTTCCGGTAGAACCAATGCTGTCAATTTTGTGTGTCCAACCGGTTTCGTTTACACCTTCTTTAATATTGAATTTCAACTCAAACAAATCTTGTAAGCGAATTTCTTCTTGCTCTTGTTCTTTAATGGCGTGGCGCAAACTTTCAAGCAATTTAACGGCACGCTGATTGATGTCGCGATTTTTACCGGTGGCAAAATCGGTGTTGAATAATCCTTCTCCATAAAAATGTCCATGCTCATCTTTAAATTCTTCAATTTTTTTAAGCAGTTTATAAACCTTGTTATCACTCTCTTCTAACTTGATTTTAATAAACTCAATTAGTTTACTTTCCTCAAATTCTGCTTTCTTAAAATCTTCTGCAATTAAAGTAATAATATGCTGAATTTTATGTTGCTGGTTGCTTAACTCTTTTACTTTGGTAGCGATTGAATCTGTTACCAAAGAAATTTGCGTAGCGGTTTCTGCAACCGAAAGTTCAATTTTATTTTCGTGAACAAAGTTGGTTAAGTATTGTGCAAAACGCTCGTATTCAGCTTGTGTAGCATCATTACGAATCATAAAACCAAAGTGATTTTCTAAACGGAACTTACCGCTAAACTCATTTACATAACGTTGAAACGCACCATACTCTTCATTAAAATGCGAATCATTTTTAAGTAATTGTGTACACAAATCCATTACGCTGTAATTGGTTTTTTTAGGCTCAGCACGTTCAATAATTTCGGCATACTTATTATACACCGGTGTTTCTCTAAAGTTTTTAGAGAAGTAAGAAATACCATTATTAAACTCAATTAATTCTTCTTCATAGGCACGTTTTTCTTTATTGATATCCATGCGCTTTAAATTGTACTTGCGGTTAGATTCTTCCAAATTTGCGGCAAGCGAATTCATTTGTTTTACAAGCTCTTCTTTCTTTTGTGTAAAATCAGGAAGCTTATCAAACAACTCGCGTTTATCTTTTAAATAATCGTTTACCAACTGTGCATAACGATCAATTTGCTTGATGTCTTCTTGCAGCCCTTTTATTTTTTTATCAATATCTTTTATGTGTTTGCTATCAACGCCTTTGTCTATGTAATTACCTTCTTTCTCATTATTTAAAGACGCTTCTTTTTCTTCCAAAGATTTTACTGTTTTAGTGCGCTCTTCTTCTAAAGAATGCACTTCATCTTCCTGACGCGTTTTTAATTCGGCAATTCTATCTTCAAAATGTTTTTTCTGATTATCAAACTGATCGTTAAACTCGGCCAACTGCATATTTTTGCGTTTGTTTAAGATAGATAACTCTTCTTCTAACAAATTTTGTTTTTGGCGGTTGCTAGTCAAAGATTGCTCAATCTCGCTGCCGGCGCGGTTTTTCCAGTCTTCTAATTCGGTGATTAATTTTTTCTCGCGTTTTTCTGAAAGCTCTAAACTGTACGTTAAAATTTTTACTTCTTCTTTCAGCTCGCCAATTTGTTTTCCAAATCTATCAGATGATAACGCTTTTTCTTCGTTGTTAGTTGTCTGAAATAAATTTAATTTTTCTTCTGCTTCGCGAATCTCTGCTAATAATAAATTTTTACCCGCTTGGTATTCTTCAATAGATTTTGAAACTGCCGGAACGGTTCCTAACTCTAAACTGATACCATACAGTGTGTCGGTCAATTTCTCTTTCATTTCAGGCTTTAAATCAGCTCTAAATAAAATATCTTCGTTACAAACTTTACCAATGGTTTCGTGCCAGTTTTTATAGTTTTTTTCTAAGTAACCGTAAAAAGCATCAGCCTGTATGTTCAGTTTTTCTTCAATGGTTTTTATTTCTTCTTTCTTTTTAGAAATGTAAATATTGCCTTTGTCGATTTCTGCATTCAACACCGATTTTAATTTTACCTCGCTATTTTCCCATTCTTTTTGCAGGCTTTGAACCAAGTTGTTTTTTATAGCGCGCTCCGAACGGTTTTTGTACGTAATAGCACGTAACTCATTTAACTCAGCTTCTAAATCTTTAATTTCATCTTCGTGAAAACGTGTACTGCGTATAACTTTCTCTTCCGATTTTAATTCGTTAAACTCAATTTGCTTAGACGTTACTTCACTATTTATTTCAGATAACATTTTATCACGACGATCTTTCAAATCGTTTTCTTTGCGATTGAAATCGTTTTTACTCAACAACTGACGCTCGTTATAATCGTTAGATAATTGCGCAATGCGTGAGTTGATGGTATTTAAGTACGCATTCTTTTCGTTTTGAACTTGTTCAAACAACGAAGTAAATTTCAACTCTAAACTTTGCACGTTACTTGTCAACGAATCGTATTCTTTGCGCGCAATGTTTAACTCAACTTGCAATTGTTCGCGCTCGGTAAATTTCTCAACAGCTGCTTCAATGTTTTGTGTTTGATATTCTTTTAATTTTTTATTAGTATCACGAATGGTTCTATCGTAGTAACCAACTTCTTCACGAATATTATTTTGCTGATCTTCAATATGTGCTTTTTGCAAATCATGATCAGAGGTATGCTGGCGTAATTCTTCTTCTTTTTGTTTAACCGAGCTTAGCATGTTTTCGTTTTGCGTTTCGGCGTAACGAAGACTGTTACCAAGCTTTTCAGACATTTCTACCTGTGCAGATTTAATCATTTTTACCTGATCAAATTTTTTCTCAATCATTTCAATTAACTGCTGAGATTCTTTTTTCAGATACGTTTCAATGTCTGTATATTTTTCATTAAACTGACGTAACTGACGTTCTACTTGTTCTAATTTAATGCCCGAAGTCTCTGTTGTAATTGCATTCGCAATGAAATCTTTTATAAAACGAGAATCGATAGAAGACTTGGAACTTAAGAATACGTTTGTAATTGATTTCGGAATGTTCTGGTATTTTTCATTTCCTTTTAGGATAAAAAAGTTGTTGAGGTTTTTATCAGTCTCTGTTCCGTATAAAATATTTCTGTAACGCTCAAACGTATCAATTTGATTGCTATAGTAAATACCGGCTTTATCTAAATTTCGTAAAACCTCTTGTATTTTAAGGGCTTCGTCGTTCTCATTAAAAAAGAATTCTGAATTATAAGCCGCATCTACAAAGCGGAAACAAACTTTGTTATGACGATACGCGACAACAAAAAAGTGTTTGTCTTCGGTAGCAACTTCATACACAATGTATGAGTTCTCATAACGAAAATAGTGTTCTTCAAACGGTTTTTGCGAGGCCGATATACCCAAGCCACGACTGTTTGCGCTATAAAAAAACAAGATAGCACGCTGCAAACTTGTTTTACCAAAGTTGTTGGTTCCTACAAAACAGGTGTTACCGCTTAACTCAATATCGGTGTATTTTACACTCGCAATATTTATCTCAACTATTCTGTTTAATATTCTGTAATTGATCATGTTTTAATTTTTAATTTTTTTGTCATGCTGAACTCTCTTTCGTCACCCTGAACTTGTTTCAGGGTCTAAGATTTCGAAATGAGTTCGGAATGACGATACACTTAGTTATAAATAAATCCTGCAGTTCCTTCGCTTGCGCCACCTTCTTCGTAAATAGCAATGGCGTTAATTACATCCATCAAATACGTGTAAGAATCAAGCACTTTGTAAGATTCTGTGGCTTCGTCTTCACGTTCTAAAAAAGAATCTCTGCTCATTAAATCGCATATCTCGCGTATTTTATTGTGCAAGGTTTCTGAACGATACAGAGGGATTTTTTGCAATTTTTGTTTTAAACGTACATTTGCGTTACACTCTTCTGCCATAGCGCCCGCACGAAAACGAGTACCAATGGTTATCTTGTTATCCATAGAGGCGAACAGATCCATGATATCAATATACTTCTCAAACGTTTCTAATTTCTTTTCTAGGATGCTGTTTATCTCATCTACTTTAGAGAAATAGAAAAAGTTGTTGCCGCGTTCTATGCGATATTTTATGGCGCTGAAATAATTTTGCAGGTTTTCGAAATTCTCTGGCTCGTTAATAATATCATACAAACGGTTCATGCCGTCTTTAGTGCCATTGCTTGAAATGAAATGCCCGCGCGCCATGATGGCGAAAATATCATGGGTTTGTTTGGGTAGTTTAATGTTAATATCCATCTCTTTTAATTTTTACTTATTATTATTTTTTTGGTAATACCCGCTTGATGTGCCACAGCTAGCAGTATGTATTTTACATTTTTGATCTTCAACTAATGATATGCCGCCTCTGTCTGTAACAATGGTAACAAAGCATCCGGTGCCATCTGCATAGCTTGCGGTGCCCGGAGAGTCAAAGTAAGCGCTTCCTTCAAAAACTTCTTTACAGTTTGCGCTTGTCATGTTTAAACTAAATTTTAAGATGTCTTCTCCTGTTGTATCAGAAAAAGCCAGCGTTAACTGCCTACCCAAACTATCTGCATACACACCCGACCAAATATCGTTTGAGGTCTTATGTTTTCTCGTCTGACTTTGGGCATTAAAAAAAATAATAGAAAAAAAAATAACAAGCAGAAGCGTTGTTCTTCCTGTTAAAATCATCGTTTTATTTTTATGCTTTAGTCTCATATCTAACAACTCATTACTCAAATCTCTTACGCCGCTTTCTTTTCTTTTACTTTTTTTGGTAAAATTAATGTGTAACCAATTTTGCGTTTTTGTTTTTTCGCATCTTCAAAATCGTACCAGTTAAGTGTGAATTTAAAATCGAGTTGTTTATCAAACTCCATAGAAATTTCTACAAACAAAGTAACACGCTCTTCAAAAGTTACGTTGCCTAACGATTTTGGGAATTTAAAATCCATTAAAAACTCGAACAGGTTTTTGCTTTGTTTTAAAAATTTTTCTAAAAGTGTTTGCGTATCTAATTTTACAAAAGCTTCTACACGTTGATCTTTAAAGTTTGACGGAAGTTTATCTGCCAAACGACGCGCCATTAAACGCGTAATTTTATATTTTTCTGCAACACGACCACAAAGCATATACCCATCATCGGTATATAAAAACTCGGTAGCTATTTTTGTGCGCGGAGTTTTAACGCCATTAAACCCAAGCGGATTAAGGCTTTCTACCACTTGTTTAAAGTTGGTTTTGTAACGTAGTTGTCCGTGGTCTTTAACCTCTTTTATAAGCTGTACTTTTTTGTACACATCAAGCTGGAACTGTATTTTGTTGATGTAATCTGTAATGTCGGTTTGTATCTCAATCAGGTAATCTAAGTTTTCAATTAAAATATTTCTTAGTGAAGAAACGATTCCGTAAAGCTCTAAATCGTTGGTTAATTCAAACAGTTTGCGGGTTTCATCAATTACCTCATCCGCACGATTAATAAACTCAATAATGGTATCACGCTTTAAGCGATAATCTTCCAGTTTTTGTAGTTTGATGCGGTAGTTGCCTTCGTTTTTGTAGGTATCGTCTACATTTTTCTGAAGCTTTATAATTTCTTTGCTGATAGCGCCGCCAATGCGTTTTAAGTATTTTTTTATGCTGCGTAAAAAGCGGTATTCGTTTCCTTCTTGGTAATATTTAATATTGCGTTTAAGTTCATTGATGTAATCGTTAATGAAGCTTGGTGTAACTTCGCCAATCTCCATAAAATCTTCAAACATGGCTATTACGGCATCGTTTAAGCCAACCACTTGTTGGTGCTCATACAACACATCGTGTGCTACTAATTTTTGATATTGTTCTGACGAAAGATCTTCGCGACTAAGTAACTCATTTACCGTTACCGAATCGCGATTACCAAATAAAAAATCAACCACATCACGGTTGTGATATAATAGCGACAGAATCTCTTTTGCATTAACCTGCATTCCCATGTTTGCGCGCGTTTACTGAACAGTTAAAAATATTGCATTTGCACGGTTTTCAGCCCATTTGGTTTTGAACAAAACAGCCAATTAATTAACAAAAAAAGAGGAGATAATTGGGAATTTTAGAAGTGAGAGAAGCTCTTGAAATAATTAAAATTGGGCACTCTGGCGGGTTTATAAAATATTTTTTAATAGAATTTAAGAATGCTGAAAAAGCATTTCTGCCGTCGAGGTTTTCGCAGTAAAGCTATACGATTACACAAAATGCGTTCTCACTGCCAAATGCTTTTTCAGCATTCAGCGAAACCAATTAAAAAACCAAACGATAAGCTAATCCCTAACGCAATTTCAATTCTTAATTCATAATTTCATTTGTATATTTAAGCCGTTATAAAATTTGGACATGGATATAGAATTTAATAAAAACGACGATAAAATGCGCTTGCTTATTTCGCAAATGGAGCAACGCTTAAATAAAATTTATTTAGGTGGCGGTCAATCGCGTATTGATAAACTGCACGAACAAGGCAAAATGAGTGCCCGCGAGCGTATAGATTTTTTATTAGATAAAAATTCTCCGCGCATTGAAATGGGTGCTTTTGCAGGTTATGAAATGTATGCCGAACACGGTGGTTGCCCAGGCGGTGGTGTAGTTATTGTTATTGGTTATATAAGCGGTAAGCAAGCTATTGTTGTCGCTAATGATGCTACCGTAAAAGCAGGTGCCTGGTTTCCTATTACCGGAAAAAAGAATTTACGTGCACAAGAAATCTCTATCGAAAACCGTTTACCAATTGTTTATTTAGTGGATAGCGCCGGTGTTTATTTGCCTTTACAAGACGAAATTTTTCCTGATAAAGAACACTTCGGAAGAATTTTTAGAAACAATGCCGTAATGAGCAGCATGGGCATTATGCAAATTGCCGCCGTTATGGGAAGCTGTGTTGCAGGCGGTGCGTACCTTCCTATCATGAGTGATGAAGCCATGATTGTAGATAAAACCGGAAGTATATTTTTAGCCGGAAGTTATTTGGTTAAAGCTGCCATTGGCGAAACGATTGATAACGAAACCTTGGGTGGCGCAACAACGCATTGTGAAATATCGGGTGTTACCGATCATAAATGTAAAGACGATAAAGATTGCTTAACGCGCATTCGTAACATATTCAGCAAAGTTGGCGATTTTGAAAAAGCAGGTTTTAATCGTGAAATACCTGTCGCACCTAAAAAAGATGTAAAAGAAATTTATGGGATCGTTCCAGAAACGCGCGATAAACAATACGATGTTCGCGAAATAATTGCACGCTTAGTTGATAACAGCGATTTTGATGAGTACAAAGAATTATACGGACAATCCATCATCTGTGGTTATGGCCGCCTGGATGGTTGGGCAATTGGCATTGTTGCCAACCAACGTAAAGTAGTAAAAAGCAAAAAAGGCGAAATGCAATTTGGTGGTGTTATTTATAGTGATAGCGCTGATAAAGCAGCTCGTTTTATCATGAATTGCAATCAACGTAAAATACCTTTGGTGTTTTTACAAGATGCTACCGGCTTTATGGTTGGCAGCCGCAGCGAGCAAGGTGGCATTATTAAAGATGGCGCTAAAATGGTTAATGCTATGGCAAATAGCGTGGTGCCTAAGTTTACCGTTATTATGGGTAATTCCTTTGGTGCCGCTAATTATGCTATGTGTGGCAAAGCCTATGACCCTCGTTTAATTGTGGGCTGGCCAACAGCGCAAGTAGCGGTAATGGGTGGCGCACAAGCAGCCAAAGTTTTAGTTCAAATAGAAGTTGCTTCTCTAAAAGCAAAAGGCGAAGAAATTACCCCTGAAAAAGAAGCTGAGTTATACAACAAAACAAAGGATAAATACGACATACAAACTACGCCCTATTACGCAGCATCTCGTTTGTGGTTAGATGCTATTATAGACCCTGTTGATACCCGTAAATGGTTAAGCATGGGCATAGAGGCCGCAAATCATGCACCTATTACAAAAGCATACAATGTTGGTGTAATACAAACATAGTTTACTTATCCTTCCTTTTGTGAAGAGGTAGGGGATGGGTATTTTGGGCGTTCCGGTTGGGTATAACCGTCGGGCTTTACGTTGCAAGTTTTGTTGATTTAGCTCAGTCTTTTAGTTTTTTTATTGATTTGCTGAATGCTAAAAAAGCATTTCAACCAAAGCTTTTCACTGCAATTCCTAACGCAAATGCATTCCCGTAAAATCTAAAACTTCCTCAGTTCAAAATTTTGTCCAAGATAAACTCGCCTAACTTGCTCGTCGTTTGCCAAATCATCGGCTGTACCTTGTTTTATAACACTTCCTTCAAAAAGTAAATAAGCCCTGTCGGTTATAGAAAGTGTTTCGTGTACGTTATGGTCGGTAATTAAAATGCCAATGTTTTTTTCTTTCAATTTTCTAACCACGTTTTGTATATCCTCAACGGCAATAGGGTCAACACCTGCAAAAGGCTCATCTAACAAAATAAATTTTGGGTTAGTAGCCAGGCAACGTGCAATTTCAGTACGGCGACGTTCTCCGCCAGAAAGTTGGTCGCCTAAATTTTTACGTACGTGATTCAGATTAAATTCAGCAATAAGAGACTCTAATTTTTCCTCTTGCTCTTGTTTAGTAAGTTTTGTCATTTCAAGTACAGCGCGCAAATTATCTTCAATACTTAATTTACGAAATACCGATGCTTCTTGAGGCAAATAACCAATACCCATTTGAGAGCGTTTGTACATGGGTAAGTTGGTAATTTCAACATCGTCTAAAAAAATTTTGCCACTGTTGGGTTTAACCATACCTACAATCATATAAAAAGAAGTTGTTTTACCCGCACCGTTAGGGCCAAGTAAACCAACAATTTCGCCTTGTTTAACTTCTACGCTAACTTCTCGAGCAACAGTGCGGCTTTTATAGCGCTTGGTTATTTTTTCTGAGCGTAATATCATTTCTTACACCTTAGCTAAGGCTCCTTTTAAAAAATCAATCACTTTTACTTCGGTAGGATCTATATTTTTTAAGTCGGCTAAAAAACAGCTAACCCAATCAGTTAAATGAATTAGATATAATGATTGCACTAATGGCGAATTTCCTTCAGCCATAATTTCAAATACAGTATCTGTATATTTTGAAAACACTTCTTTATTAATTTCTAACCGCGTAATGTTTCTATCATAATCAAAACCGGTACGTAAAACGCAAACAGCTAAATTTTTGTTTCCGCCAGCCCAACCAACTAATTCGTTGTGGTTCATTTCGGGTATTACCTGGTGCCAGCAAAGCATTTTACTGTTTTCGTTTATCTGTTGACGAAAACGTACCGCTAATCCTTCTGTATTTCCTAACGAATAAATTACGGGTATTTTATTATGTAATTTTTCTGCAAAGGATTTTGCTTTTTGTTTAACATCTTCTTCCTTCTCGGTTAAGAATTTAATAGCCGCTTCTACTTCTTTTTTATAATGAAGGTTGGCAATTTGTTTTACTTCAAATACGTGTAGTAATTGCACTAAAGAATATCCAATACATGAGCGTGGCGGAAAACCTCCGGGAATAACAATAAGATCAAACTTATGTTGTTCGGCAATTTCTTTTACTTTTCCACCACTGGTAATGCAAACAAATTGTGCCTTTTTTTCTATAGCCAATTTCATAGCGCTAAGAGTTTCTTCTGTATTGCCTGAGTATGAGCAAACTATTACCAAAGTGTTTTCGTTTACAAAAGCGGGTATAAAATAATCTTTACTGATAGTGATTGGTACAGTTGCAGTTTTCATGGCTAATTCGGCCACTACTGTACCACCAATACCAGAGCCACCTAAGCCGGTAATTAAAATGTTATCTATTTTTTTTGGCGCAGAAATTTTTGCCTGCTGCGCAATATTTAATGCTTCCTGTAATTGTTTCGGAAAATTGGCTACTAAGTTTTTCATTCTACTAAATTTATTTTCTAATCTCTAAAAGATGTTGGTTTACTTATTGGGTTTGATTTTAAAGGATTTGCACTGGCTTCCTTATAAGTCTTTCTACTTCTGTAAATATCTATAGCCATATATAATGCCTTACGAAATGACCCTGCATCTGCCTTGTTCTTTCCCGCAATGTCGTAAGCTGTACCATGATCTGGTGATGTGCGAACAATCGGTAAACCAGTTGTAAAATTTACACCATTATTAAATGACAAAGCTTTAAACGGAATCAATCCCTGATCGTGATACATAGCAAGTACACCATCAAATAGCTTATAAGTTTCCGCGCCAAAAAAACCATCAGCCGGAAAAGGACCAAATACTATAATTTCTTCCTTTAAACGGTTAATGGCAGCTTTAATAATGGTATCATCCTCATTGCCAATTAAGCCACCATCGCCCGCGTGCGGGTTAAGCGCTAAAATAGCAATACGAGGTTTTTCTATTCCAAAATCTTTTTTTAATGTTTTGTTTAAGTGAATGATCTTATCAGCAACTTTTTCTTCGGTTATAAGGGTTGTTACTTGGTTTAACGGCACATGACCCGTAACCAAACCAACACGCAGATTATCGCTGCACATAAGCATCATAGCGCCTTTTTCAAAACCAAAATAAGAAGCTAAAAATTCACTATGTCCGGGAAATTTGAATTGCTCTGACTGTATATTTTTTTTGTTAATGGGTGCTGTAACTAACACATCAACCCAACCTTGTTTAGCGGCTTCTGCAGCTTTTTGCAAAGATACCAATGAATATTTACCACCTTCTTTGGTTGATTTGCCAATTTCAAAAGGCACTTCTTCTTCGTAACAAACAACCACATTTAATTTTTTTGGAAGTACTTGTTTTGCATCGCGGATAAAATTAATATTCAACTCCTCCATATCTAACATCTTGCGGTAATAACCAACTGTTTTTTGAGAGCTAAATAAAACAGGCGTACAAATATCAACCAACTCGGGTTCTGCAAATGTTTTTAAAATTATTTCTAATCCTATGCCATTGATATCACCTTGTGTTATGCCAACTTTTATTTTTTCTTCGCTCATAATCTTTCTAAAAAATTAATACATACCAACCAACAGGTTAATATCTTTATAAGGTAAATTAAATGTTTCGGCCAGGTATTGATTGGTTAAAACACCATTGTAAAAATATACACCATTGCGTAAACCGGTATCTTTCCTTATCAAACTTTCAAAACCACCTTCATCACCTAATGATAAGAGTATTTGTAAATATAAATTACTGAAGGCGTAAGATGCGGTGCGAGAAACACGCGAGGCAATGTTTGGAACACAATAATGTATTACACCATGTTTTCTAAAAACAGGTTTTGTATGATTGGTTAATTCTGATGTTTCGCAGCAACCGCCTTGGTCAATACTTACATCAATAATTACAGCGCCTACTTTCATTTCGCTAACCATTTCTTCGCTTATAATAATTGGCGAGCGACCTGTTTTAGAACGAATAGCGCCAATAACCACATCGGCAGATCTTAATTGTTTTCCTAAAACTTTTGGTTGAATGATAGATGTAAAAACGCGGGCGCCTAATGCACTTTGCAATCTTCTTAATCGAGAAGTAGAACTATCAAAAACTTTTACACAAGCACCTAATCCTAATGCGGCACGTGCGGCAAATTCACCTACGGTACCAGCACCAATAATTATTACTTCTGTTGGAGAGATGCCTGAAATGCCTCCTAAAATAGACCCAACGCCGCCATGTGTATTGGTAAGGTATTCGGCTGCTATTAATATAGATGCGCCTCCGGCAATTTCGCCCATGGCACGTACAAACGGAAAGATGCCTTGTTCATCTGTTACCCAATCAACTGCCACAGCGTTTATTTTTTTCTGCGATAACCTTTTTAAAAATTCTTCGGTATGCGCTGTAAATTGTAAAGCAGAAAGTATGGTTTGTTTTTGTTGAAGGAGTTCAAGCTCTTCTATAGTTGGGGGCGCTATTTTTACTATAATATCTGCTTTATAAACTTCTTCGGCCGAGTAAGCAATTTCAGCACCTGCTTCACTATAATCATTATCTAAAAAATTAGCAGATTTGCCTGCATTAGTTTCTATTAATACACGGTGGCCATGATTTACTAATAGCGCAACCGCATCAGGCACCAAGGGAACCCGGTTTTCTTGGTAGGCAATTTCGTTGGGTATACCAATAAATAATTTTCCTTTTTTACGAGCCACCTCAAGCATTTCTTCTTGTGGCATCAACACTCCTTTGGTGAGTGAGTATAAAGCTTCTTTTGAAATAACCATTATTTTATATTTTATCTGGCGTGATAGCGTGGCGCGTTACAATCTAAATCCAAGGCAGCTATGCCGGTTTTAAATCTATAAATAATTCCTAAACGAGTTTCCCAGGTACGGTTCCATAATCCAATTTTTCCAATGCTATATAGAGGAATAATATCGGGGTTATAATGTTCTTCTACAAACAAATTCCATGGGCCACGTAAATGAAATTCAGCGCCAATACCTACATCCGGACTAACTGTAAATTTAGCCGCATGACTCGAAATGTATGAATAAGCGGGTGTGCTTGCCGCCATGGTATATTCTATTCTTGCGCCCAACATAGCATAGGTTTTAAACCTAAAGCCAAGGTCTATCCAACGTTTTAAATAATTATTCCATTGTATGTTTGCATAATGGTTGGCTGTAACACGCTTTTGATTGGTTGCATAATTTACCAATTCATTTTCTACCGCTCCTTTATTACAATAATCTATCTCTGTAACCCAGCGCCATTTAGCGCTTCTAAGCATTTCTAAAAAAATGCCTACGCTAAAGTTTTCTAACTCAGCCGATTTATGTGAAGGTGGTTGCGCATGCAAGAACAATGGGTCATTCTGTATATCTCTTGGATACAGGTTTATATACCTATCTCGCGAAGAAGTTTCTCCAACAAAAACCGCTATGCCTTGCAAAAATCTATATTGAGCCTTAGCAGAAAAACTAAAAAGCAATGTGCTAAAAATTAAAAAATGACGAATATTTTTTTTCATAATTTGAATTATGCGCTAACCGCGTCGGCTTCTTTATTTACTTTTTTAATTAAACCTTGTAAAACTTTTCCGGGCCCCACCTCAATAAATTTGTTAGCACCATCGGCTATCATTTGTTCTATGGTTTGCGTCCAGCGCACAGGTGCGGTTAGTTGCGCTATTAAATTCTTTTTTATTTCATCAGGATTAGTTACAGCCTTTCCTGTTACATTTTGATAAACGGCGCAAAGAGGTGTATTAAATTTTGTTTGATTAATGGCTGCTTCTAATTCTTTACGAGCAGACTCCATTAATGGGGAGTGAAATGCGCCTCCAACAGGCAAAACCAAGGCACGTTTGGCGCCGGCAGCTTTCATTTTTTCGCAGGCAATTTCAATTCCTTTTATACTGCCTGAAACAACTAATTGCCCGGGACAGTTATAATTTGCCGCCACTACAACTTCGTCATTAATATCAGCACAAACATTTTCAACGGTTTTATCATCTAAATTTAAAACGGCTGCCATTGTACCCGGATTATTTTCGCAAGCGTGCTGCATAGCCATAGCTCTTTTGTAAACCAAATTTAAAGCGTCTTCAAAAGACAGGGTTTTGTTGGCTACCAAAGCAGAAAATTCGCCCAAAGAATGGCCAGCAACCATATCAGGTTTAAAATCTGCCAATGTTTGCGCTAAGATAACTGAGTGCAAAAATATAGCAGGTTGGGTAATTTTAGTCTGTTTTAATTCTTCATCAGTACCGCCAAACATAGCATCTGTAATACGAAAGCCCAATATTTCATTGGCTTTTTCAAATAAATTCTTAGCTGCTTGGTTAGTATCGTAAAGCTCTTTACCCATGCCCGAAAATTGCGAACCTTGTCCTGGAAATACATATGCTGTCATAAAATCATATCCTTTAAATAAGCTATTAAAGATATAGCTTTTTAACGGGATTAAAAATAGGTTACTCACAAATAATTAACGGGAGAATGTGAATACTTTTTAAAAAATTAAAATTGTTTTTTAGAGACTTTTTAAATTAATAGAAACAAAAAGTGGCCCCGAAAGGCGACTCTTGAATAGGAATAAAAAAGATATGTTTAATCTATTAATTCAACTGAGCGTTTGATGAATTTAGTAAGTTCTTCTCCTTTTAATAAACCTTGCGAAAGCATCGCTAAATCGGCAGCTTGTTTGCTTATAGCCGTGCGTTTTTCGGCATTAGTTTCTGCTAAAATTTTACTAATTAATGGGTGATTGGTATTGACAACCAGGTTATACATATCGGGCATTTCACCATAAAAATTCATTCCACCCCCCCCCATGGCGCTCATATCTTTCATACGCCGCATAAATTCCGGACGGGTAATTAGCATCGGCGCGTCTTTCTCGCTTAGGCTTTCAAGTAGTACAGTAAACTTATCTTTAGCAACCACTTCTTCTATAATAGGTTGTAGTTCTTTTTTCTGTTCTTCGGTTAACTTAGAAACCTGTGCTTCATCTTTTTTAATGAGTTTATCAACCGTATCAGCATCTACACGCACAAAAGCAACATCTTTAAAGGTAGTTTCTAACTTGCCAATAAAATGAGAATCTAACGGAGTATCAAATAACAACACATCATAACCGCGGTCTTTTGCAGCTTGTATATAGCTATGTTGCTCAGAAACATTGGTAGTATATAAATAAATTAATTTTTTGTCTTTATCGGTTTGAATAGGTTTTATTTTATTTTCATATTCTTCAAACGTAAAATGGGCGTCTTCTGTATTGGTAAGCATGGCAAATTTCTGAGCTTTTTCATTAAACTTTTCATCGCTCAACATTCCGTACTCAACAAATATTTTAATGTCGTTCCATTTCTTTTCAAAATCTGCACGATCTTTTTTATATAATTCTTCTAATTTATCAGCTACTTTTTTAGTGATGTGCGCCGCTATTTTTTTTACGTTACCATCGGCTTGCAAATAACTACGCGAAACGTTTAACGGAATATCCGGACTATCAATTACACCACGCAACAACATTAAAAAATCGGGCACAACATGCTCTACATTATCGGTTACAAAAACCTGATTGCTGTATAATTGTATTTTATCTTTTGGTGCTTCAAAGTTGTTTTTAAGTTTTGGGAAATATAAAACACCTGTTAGGTTAAACGGATAATCAACATTTAAATGAATCCAAAAAAGAGGTTCTTCAAAATTCATTGGATATAACTCGTGATAGAAATTTTTATAATCTTCATCCGTTAAATCTGCCGGTTTCTTTGTCCACAAAGGGTTTGGGTTGTTTATAATATTATCAACCTCAACTTCTTTTTCAACCTCTTTGCCGTCCTTGTCTTTTTTATCGCCGTCTTTTACCCAGCTCTTTTTGGTTCCAAATTTTATTTCTTCCGGTAAAAAGCGACAATACTTTTTTAATAGATTTTCAATTCGTGCATCTTCCAAAAATTCGTGACTATCATCTGCTATGTGCAAAATAATATCGGTACCTCTAAAATCTTTAGTGGTTTCTTCCAACTTATATTCCGGACTACCATCGCAAATCCAACGCGCAGCTTTAGAACCTTCTTTAAACGAAAGCGAAACAATTTCAACTTCCTTAGCCACCATAAATGCCGAATAAAAGCCTAAACCAAAATGACCAATCATGGCATTGGCATCTACTTTATCTTTGTATTTAGTTACAAATTCTTCGGCGCCACTAAACGCAATTTGGGTAATGTATTTTACAATATCATCGCCCGTCATACCAATACCCCTGTCGCGTATGGTAAGAGTTTTGGCTTTTTTATCTAAAATAACTTCCAACGTTGTGTTGCCTACTTCGCCTTTAAATTCGCCCATAGACGAGTAAGCTTTTAGTTTTTTGGTGGCATCAACTGCGTTACTCACTAATTCGCGCAAAAATATTTCGTGATCCGAGTATAAAAACTTCTTTATTATCGGAAATATATTTTCTGTTTGTACGTTTATCTTACCTGTTTGCATATCTTTCTAGTTTTTGCTTTTTATAATCAATTTTTTTGCCAAAGATAACAAGCGTGACTGATTGGCAGATTAAATTTTTTTCTTTCTTGTAGAATGGGTGTTTAGGGCGTTACGGCGCATCGTCATTTATCGTAATTGGAAAACTTTTGCGCCGTAGGGCTTTACGCTATAAATCCTCGGCGATTACGCCTGTGGGTTTTTCGCTACAATCCCTAACGCAAATTATACTCTCAATAACTCAACAGCCATAGCAGCCAAAAGAGTTGCGCCTGTTTCAATAGAGTTTTCATCAACATTAAAAGTGGCTGTGTGCACTCCAGCTGTTATTCCTTGTTTTATATTTCCTGTTCCTAATCTAAAAAAACAAGCGGGTACTTTCTGAGAGATAAAGCCAAAATCTTCTGCTGTCATACGTAAAGGTAAATCGGCAACATTATCTTTTCCTAAATAGGTAATAGCTACATTTTTTGCTGTATTGGTAACTGCATCGTCATTCACTAAAAATGGGTAACCACTTACAATTTTTACTTCAGCTTTTGCATTTTTTTCTTTTGCAATTTTATTTGAAATAGCTTTTATTTTTTCGTGTACTTGTTTGCGCCAGGTTTCATCCATCGTTCTAAACGTACCGGCAATATTTACTGTTTCCGGTATTACATTGGTTGCGCCGTTTGCAATTATTTTTCCAAAAGCAAGTACGGTTGGCACCCCTCCCTTACCCTCCACACTAGGGGGAGAATTTGGAAATTCTTTACTCAACGCCAACAAAATTTCTGCAGCAATTAAAACCGGGTTGTTGTATTCAGCAGGCATGGCAGCGTGCCCGCCTTTACCCATTACATTTATATAAATTTCATCGGTGCTGGCCATGTACATACCGCTTCTAAAACCTGCTTGACCAGCTTCCAGATCGTTAAATACATGTAAGGCAATGGCAGCTTCAACTTTTGGATTTTCTAAAATGCCTTCTTTTATCATTAAAGATGCGCCACCGGGTAGTACCTCTTCTCCGGGTTGAAAAATAATTTTTACCGTTCCTTCAAAACTATTTTTCAGCTCATTTAATATAAGTGCCGCGCCTAATACGCAGGTAGTGTGCACATCATGTCCGCAGGCGTGCATTACACCGTCGTTAACAGATTTATAACTTACTTCGTTTTTTTCTAAAATAGGCAAAGCATCCATATCGCCACGTAACAGCACACATTTTCTTTCCGGATTTTTTCCTTTAATCAATAATACAATTCCTGTGTTTATAATGCCGGTTTGGTGTTCTATCCGATGCTTAATAAGTTGCGTGCTTATGTACCTTGCTGTTTCAACTTCTTTAAAAGACAACTCCGGATTGGCGTGCAGGTGCCTTCGCACCTCTAACAGGTATGGAAAGTATTGCTTTGCCTTTTCTTTAATAAGTTTTGCTATATCAGGCATCAAAAAATTATTTCCAGATAAGCATTTTTAAGCCCATTAAAACAATAAAACAAGCAAAAATTTTCTTTACCATTTCTTGATTTAACGATACGGCAATTTTTGAGCCAAAATAAGCTCCCACAACAAATGTACTAGCCATAATTAAAGCTACTTTCCAATCTACGAATCCTTTTTGGTAATAATTCATTACGCCAAAAATTCCGGTAGGTAATAATAACATGGCAAGCGATGTGCCTTGGGCTATTTGCTGGCTAAACCCTAAAAAGAAAATTAATGCCGGCACAATAATTATACCGCCACCAACACCTACCAAGCCGCTTAAAGCGCCTGCGGCCATGCCCACGCACAGCAGAATTAAAATTTCGTTCATAGCTAATTTTTTACTTTGCTCGTTCATTTAAAAATCGGTTGTCAGCGAAAAATAAGTTACTCTATTTTGACGCGTATAATTATCAATACCCCAAGAGAAATCTAGTCGTATAAAATAACCCAACACGCGTGTGCGCAAACCAGCACCATAACCAACTATAATGGCTTGCTTGGGTTCATTAATTACAACTGTTATAGGGTTGTTGTAAAAAGAATATTGATTGGTGGTGTTTTCTTTACTTAGGGGGTTTGTACCGTACCAACACATACCAACATCTACAAAAGGAATGATCTGAAAATTATTTAAAATATCTGATCGCAAGGGATGATTGGCAAGGTATCTAAAAATAGGCCAGCGCAATTCTGAATTAAAGACAACAAAATTATTTCCGTTACGTGCATTTTGTGTAAAGCCCCGCATGTTGGTAGCAATGGTTTGAAACCCGTACGATTCTGGATGCTTAATTTGTTCTTGCCCGTTAAACTTTGGTAAAATTTGATTATCAACGCCGCCTAAGTAATAGCAAATTCTTTCGGTTCCCAAAGATGAAGCTCCTGCAATACGGTTTGCCCATATTAAACAGCGGTGTACTTTTAAATAATGCCTGACATCAAACCCTACATTTACCATATCCTGACGCGTACCTAATGCATGAATATTAATTCCTCGATAATATTCTCCAAAAACTTTTAAACGCCAGCCGTTATATAAATTCAATCCTTTCGGACGTGTATTATCAAACACATATTCCATTTTTAAGCCTGCCCAGTTATCATATACATTTTTTTGTTTAAGCGATTGATCATCTATCGCCGTAAAAACAGTTTTATCATTTCTGTAGCTTAACGTTCCGCGTATGCTTGATACTTCGTTAATGGGATATTTTAATTTGTACTGCGCATCGTGTGTTAATATTTTTATAATGTAGCCATCATCGTTTACAGAAGGTAGGGATAAACGATGCAACACCAATTGTTTATCCCATAGTTTTTTCCTGTTCTCAACGCTTATAAAATATTCATTATTCAGATTTAAGCCCATACGCATACCGGCAACAATGCGGTAATCTTCAAATAAATCGCTGGTAGCAATTTTTAAAAAAGCGTTTAATCCGGGGTTTACATAATAGCCTGTAAATTTTTGATAGGTTTGGTTTAAAAAAGAATTATCTACCTGCGCGGTTACCTGGTCTACTGCAAAATTTGTATAGTAATTTTTTTGCTGCGGAAACTGGAACGCATTATTTTTTTGTTTGTTCGTTGTATTGGTTTGCCCATCAAGCGTGTTGCCGGTTGCCGGTGTTGTTTTTTTTGCCGGTTTGTTTACCGTATTAAATGTGTAATTATTTATATCTATTACACCTGAAGAATTATTTTCAGTAGTTGATGATCCATTGTTATTTGCATCCGAATTTGTTTTGGTGGCCGAGGCTTTTGGTTTAGCAGCATAAATTTGCGCACGCCTGTAATACGTATTTTTTAACGCAAAATTTTTATCTACATCTGCTTTGCTAATAGGCGAAACATACATATACTCCAAACCATTTACATAAAACACTTCGGCCATTTTATTAGCTTTTAAATTTATATCTTGTTCTAGCACGTTGGTTTTATAGTTTGAAATAGGATGCGCGTTAAATACATATCTGTAATGCTCTGCGGTATCTACAAAAGAAATAACACTATCAAGCTTGGCCACAAACCTGTTCTTTATTCCGTTTTGGTCGCAGAGGTATGTAAAGTACCCGCTGTAAAAATCACTTGGTTCACTTTCCTGTATGTTTTTAGAATCAGTTACCCGGTAAAGCAACTTAGATTTTGTTTTATAGTCATATAAAAAAATGTTATGAAACCTTGATTGCGGCAAATCAAACCTGTCGTTCTCACTTTCTTTAATGGTATCTTGGGTACGGTTTGATGCAAAAGCAATTTGGTTTCCTTTATTGATAAAAACAGGTGTTTCATCATCCCAAATATCATTGGTTATTTGTTCTAAACCTCCGGCGTTAACTTGGTAAATAAAAATATCGCTTTGGCCTTTTGCTTTTTTTACAGCGCTCATTACAATTTTCTTTCCATCGGCACTATAAGAAAAAGATTTTACTTTTTCTATGCCTGTCATGGGTTTATCTACATGGTCATTATCTTCCAAGCTATAAGTAGATAAATAAATTACACCTTTTTTCTCATGAATAATAGCAAAAGCTTTTCCGCTTGGATGCCAAGCCAGCAAAGGATAGGTAAGATCATTCAATCTTTCAATTTTTGGCCCCCATTTGGCAATACGTTTTTGCTTTCCGGTGGTAAGGTCTTTTAAATATATACGGTGCTGGCTCATTTCATTACGCGCGTAAAGCAATTGGTTACCATCTGGACTGATCTTAACCTGGTAATAATCTCTATAAGATTTTGGTTTTAAAACAACCGGATCTTGCTTAGGAAATGTTTGCGTACTATCTTTTTTTGCGGCGTTTCTTGCGCGTGTATCTACCCACTCGTACAATAAACCCTGCGTGTTGCTGCCAACCACAAAAGTAAACGCGTTATCTATATTGCGCGAAACCTTCGTCATATATAAAATATTGGAAATACTTGCGTCACCGTAAGATTCAGCCACATGCTGCCACAAACCATGCCCTACGATAACAGCATCTTTATCACTTAAACGAGCCAGTTTATGATAGCGTTCAAAATTTACGCCATCACTAATAATATTATCAATATCTGTATTCCATCCTTCAGAAAGATAAGCTATCAAGCCTTTTTTATACCAATCTGGCACATTAAGCAAGGTAGAGTTTTTTACCACGCTGCCTGCTCGTCCGCCATAAAGCACATCGTTTATAAGTGCTTCTGCAACGCCGGCTCTTATCTGCCTGTCAAGCTCAGCTAAGTTGCCATTAAAATAAACGCTTAGTTTTGTGCCAATAATTTTTGTAGTTCCACCGGTGTTGGTTACAGCATCGGTTGCTAAACCTAAATTACTTTGCCTAAAATCGCCTTGGTTGCTATAAACTAATATTTGTAATTTTCCATCTGCTTGGTAATCTAATTTTTTTTGAAGGTCTTTTAAATGAAACTCGGTTCGATATGAAACATACTTGGCAATATCTTTACATCCTTCATAAAAAAATATCTGGTAATTATCGTAATCGTAATAGGTCCAATAAAAAGGCTGGTATTGTACACGGCTTTTACCAAATTCCTGACCTAAACCATAATAAAATTGCCCATAAAAAAACGTTGGAAACAACACAGCAATAAGTAGTATGTATCTCTTTAATTGTTGCATAAGCTAAGAGGTAAAAGTAATAAATTTTTAATCTTAATACCTTAAAAAGTGTTATAAAAAAACAGGGTATTTATGCCAAAAAATAAGTTTCAATGGCCTCTTTTATCAACGTAATTGTTTCATACATTTCTTGGTCTGTATTGTGCTTTCCCAAGCTGAAACGAATAGACGAATAGCAATCGGCATCATTTAAACCCATAGCTTTTAAAACATGCGATGGTTGTGCCAAGGCGGATGTACAGGCAGAACCCGCTGCTACACACAATTTATGATTTATCATTGAAATAAGTTGGTCTGCTTTTATTCCGCTAAAACAAAGATTTGCCGTGTTATATAAACGATATTTTGTACTTCCGTTGATACGAACGCTCGCGATATCCAACAAATAATGTTCAATTTTTGCACGCAGTGCCGAAAGTTTGGTGTTATTATCCCAAAGCTCAGTTTGAGCAATTTCGCAAGCCTTGCCAAAACCCACAATGGCCGGCACATTTAAGGTGCCAGATCGCAAACCATTTTCGTGCCCGCCACCATTAATTTGTTCTTGCAAAACCACACGCGGATTTTTTCTTCTAACATAAAGCGTGCCAATACCTTTTGGGCCATAAAATTTATGTGCAGAAATACATAGCAAATCAACACCTAATTCATTTACATCAATTCTTATTTTACCGGCAGCCTGTGTGGCATCGCAAAATAAAATAGATTTGTGTTGATGTACAATTTCGGCAATTTGCTCAATGGGTTGTATAACACCGGTTTCGTTATTGGCAAGCATTACGCACACCAAAATTGTTTTATTGGTAATGGCATTTTTTAGTTCATCCAAATCAATTAATCCTTCCGGGTCGACAGAAAGATAGGTAACCACGGCGCCTTTATTTTCGAGCGAAGCGCAAGTATCTAAAACTGCTTTGTGCTCTGTGGCAACGGTTATGATATGATTTCCTTTCGACTGATATTTTTCAAAAACACCTTTAATAGCGAGGTTGCAACTTTCGGTTGAACCTGATGTAAAAATAATTTCTTCTTTTTCGGCACCTATAAAATTGGCAACTTGTTTACGAGCTTTATCTGTAGCTGCCTCGGCTTGCCAACCCAATGCATGTGTTTTACTGGCGGCGTTGCCAAAATATGTGGAAAAATAAGGCAGCATTTCTTGCAAAACTTGTTTGTCTACAGGTGTTGTTGCGTTATAATCCAGGTAAATAAAATCTTGTTGCATGGAAGCTCAAAATTACATTAATTTCGCCAACGTGATTTTAAAGAACATCAACAAAAATTATTTACTCTTACACTTTATCGTTTTAATATGGGGTTGGAGTCCTATCCTCGGTAAAGCCATATCCGTTCAGGCATTTCAGCTAGTTTGGTTTCGAATTTTAATTACACTTATTGCGCTTGTTATTTTTTTCTCTTCTCGAAAAACAAGTCTTAAAGTAGATAGAAAAAAGTTTTTAATGCTGTTTTCTATTGGTGCCGTTATTGCCATACATTGGTGTTGTTTTTATAACGCCATAAAAGTTTCAAACGTATCTATTACGCTGGTGGCTTTTTCTACGGGCACTTTGTTTACATCTATTATAGAGCCCGTTTTTTATAAACGAAAAATTGTTTGGTACGAAATTGTTTTCGGTTTATTAATTATCGTGGCGATCTCCATCATTTTTTCTATTGAAATAAAATATTATTTAGGTTTTATTTTTGGAATGCTGGCGGCATTAACAGCTTCTTTTTTTACGGTTTGGAATGGCATTTTAGTTAGAAATACAAGCTCTGAAATAATTACGTTTTATGAGCTAAGCGGGGGTTTGTTTTTCCTGACAGGCTATCTTTTTTTTACCGGAGAATTCCGCGCATCATTTTTTACTATTTCTTCTTCCGATTATTTTTTCCTTGGTGTTTTATCGGTGGTGGGTACCGCTTTTCCGTTTATAGCAAGTACCAATTTGCTAAAGAAATTGAGTCCGTTTACAGTTACATTAACCGTTAATTTAGAAACGGTTTACGGCATTATTTTTGCTATTTTAATTTGGCCGGAAACAGAACACATGAGCAAATATTTTTATATTGGCGCAACCATGATTTTAAGTGTAATTATTTTAAATGCTATTGTAAAATCTAAAATTGAGAAAAAATTAGTTACTAGTTAATAACAAATAGTTATTAGCAGATTTATGAAAAGGTTTAAACAATAATAATTTTACTTAGTAACCCAACTAACTATTTCCTATTTACTAATAACTTTAATGATGCTTCGGCTCTGCCGGCAAATTTAATTTATGAATCAGATCAATTGCAACCATACGTTTTTCCATATCTACACGACGTGGATCTTTTCTATCAATATCTCCATGCAAATATTTTTCAATCATTAAACTAACAATAGGTGCAGAAAATACCCCGCCAAAACCACAATTCTCAACCACACAAGCAATAGCAATCTTAGGATTATTTTTTGGAGCAAATGCTAAAAACACCGCATGATCTTTGCCGTGTGGGTTTTGTGCTGTACCGGTTTTACCACAAACATCAATGCCTTTAATGGCCGATGTATATGCTGTTCCGCCAGGTTTTAATACGCGTTCCATACCATCAACAACAGGAATAAAATATTGTTGAGGTACCGTTGTAAAATTTTTCTCAGCATATTTTGTGTTGATGTTTTTAGGTGTGCCTACCGCTTTTATAATATGCGGGGTATAGTAGAATCCTCTATTGGCAATGCAAGCAACTACATTAGCCATTTGCACGGGTAAAATAGTTAACTCAGCTTGGCCGATGCCTAAAGAAACAATTGTATTGGCAAACCAACGATTCTCTCCAAAAACTTTATTGTAATATTTTGCAGAAGGCACGTTTCCCCCTAATTCATAAGGCAGATCAGAACCCAATTTATGCCCTACACCAAAGCTCATTACATTATCGCGCCAATTATTATAGCCATCAATATATTTTCCGTTTGGATGATGATCTACAATACTTTTAAACACATATGAAAAATACGAATTGCAGGATGCCTGAATAGCTGTATATAAATCTCCTGCCGCATGCGGATGGCATTTAGGCTTATTGCCCATAGGCGGATAACCTCTATGACAAGGATAAACGGTTGAAGTTTGCAACACACCTTCTTTCAAGCCAACCAAAGCATCAATTAATTTAAAGATAGAACCGGGAGGATACGCGGCCATTAACGCACGATTAAACAACGGAATACCCAAGGTGTCTTTTAATAACAACGCGTAATTTTTAGAACGTTCTCGGCCTACTAATAAATTTGGGTCGTAAGTGGGGCTTGTAACCAACGCTAAAATTTCTCCGGTTGAGGGATCTATCGCTACAATACTTCCTCGTTTGCCTTGCATTAAATACTCGCCATAAGCTTGTAATTCTGCATCTATAGTACAATACAAGCCTTTACCAGCAATAGCAAGCGTATCATAAGCCCCATCTGCATAACGACCTTTCTCTTTATTATGCACATCCACCATTACAATGCGGGTGCCTTTAATTCCTCGTAAATCTTTTTCGTATGATTTTTCTATGCCGCTAATACCAATATAATCGCCTTCGTTGTAATACGCATCTTTTTCGGCCTGTGCTTTACTTACCTCGCCAATGTAACCCAATAAATGCGCTGCTATCTTTTTAGGATAACGCCTTATCGTTCTTTTCTGAATAAAAAATCCGGAGAAACGATACATTTTTTCCTGAAGCTTGGCGTATGTTTCGGAAGAAATTTGTTTTTCAAAATACGATTCTTTTCGTGGTGTGTATTTTGCGCGTTTCATGCGGTGATTAAAACCTGTTGTGTCAATTCTTAAAATTTTGCAAAGGGCTTGGGTATCGCAAAATGTGATATTGTGCGGAACTACCATTAGATCGTAAGCGGGATCATTAAAAACAAGCAATTTTCCATTTCTGTCGTAGATATAACCGCGCACCGGGTACTCCGTTAAATAACGAAAAGCATTATTACGCGCATCTAATTTTAATTTATCATCAACTACTTGTAAATAAAATAAACGAGCGATATAAATTAATGCTATCAGCGAAAAAATACCGGCAATAATATATTTACGATTTTCTAAGTATGGATTTTTACTCACGAAATTCGATTTTTATTTGGACGATAAAACAAAAACTGCATTAAATAAATAAAGCCAAACGTAGCTAGTGTGCTGCCTAAAACACGCAACATAGTTCTGAAGAATTCAGTAAACGTAAATGCCTCAATGTAGAACAAAATAAGGTGATGCACTAAAATTAAAATCAAGGCGTAGGAAGAAAACCAGCCTACACCCATGTAAGCAATAGTTGGTTTTAATTGCTCGTCATAACCCTCGCGGGGCGCAAAAAGTTCTAACACAAAACTTCGTGCAAAAGCCATGGTAATGCAAGCTGCGGCATGCATGCCTTGTGTATCGTAAAACATATCAATGCACAAACCAAGTATAAAAGCAAGTATAAGTGTTAATGGTTTTGGTGTATTAAACGGAAGCAATAAAATAAAAAGAACATACGGGAAGAAAATAAAATACCTGCCCAGGTTTATGTTTTTTACGATAAGTACCTGCAATAAAACAAGCACCGTAAAACGACCCATATTTTTTAAAACATCACTTATCATCTTTGTCGTGTTTTTGTGATACAAACTCTAAAGAATCTTGCTCGACTTTAAATAAATTTTTTATAACATACACATGATTTAGTTTTTTAAAATTGATACTCAGGTTTACTTTAACGGTAAAAAAAGCATCGCCGCTTTTGCGCTCAAAACTTTTTACTGTGCCTACGTGTATTCCTTCCGGAAATATGGAAGACAAAGCACTTGTAACAATAGTATCTCCGGCTTTTATTTTTGCATGAATTGGAATATCAGTTAAAGTGGCGCTTGTATAATCATCATCTTTTTCCCAGCTAAGCGGGCCATAAGAGCCATCTTTTTTTAGCATACAATTTACTTTTACATCCTTATTTAAAAGAGATAAGGCTGAAGAGAAATTTTTAGAAACATCTTTTATAACGCCTACAATTCCTTCACTGTTAATAATAGCCATATCGTGTGTAATGCCTTGCTCAGAACCAATGTTAAGCGTAAGATAATTACTTCTTAAATTGCTACTGTTGTTTATTACGTTGGCTTGTGTAAAAATATATTTCTGTTTGTATAGTGTATCATTTTTTGTGAGCGAGGCAATCTGAATTAATTCATAAGATCTGGAGCGAATAATATTTAGTAAACCAACATTCTCTTTTGCGAGTTTTAAGTTTTCTTCTTTTAACGAAAGATATTCTTTAGTATTTGATACAGCCAAAAAAGTTTCTGCCGATAAGGTATTTGATGAATTTATGATACGCGTGCCTTGAAAATTTTTGTTTTTTGAGATCAATAAAATACACATTACCTGCAAAAAAATAAACAGCAAATAATAATAGTTTCGTATAAGAAAATTAAAAAGCGACCGCATTTCAACTAATTAACAATTTATAATTAAAAATGCAAAACACGTAGTTTATTTTATTAAGAATGGGAAGCGGTGAATGTTTTTTAAAGCAATACCTGTGCCACGGGCAACTGCGCGTAATGGGTCTTCTGCAATGTGCACCGGTAATTTAGTTTTCATAGAGATACGTTTATCTAAACCCCGTAGTAACGAACCACCACCCGCTAAATAAATCCCAGTACGATAAATATCGGCAGATAATTCAGGGGGAGTCATTTCTAAAGCATTTAAAATTGCTTCTTCAATTTTAGAAATAGATTTGTCAAGTGCATGTGCAACTTCAACATAACTTACATAAATTTCTTTAGGAATACCGGTCATTAAATCTCTACCATGAACAGGATAATCGGCAGGAGGATTTTCAATTTCTGTCATAGCAGCACCAACTTCAATTTTTACACGCTCTGCCGTGCGCTCTCCAATTAAAATATTATGCTGACGGCGCATGTATTCTTCAATGTTGGCAGTAAAATCATCGCCTGCAATACGTACCGATTTATCGCAGACAATTCCACCCAAGGCAATTACAGCAATCTCACTCGTACCACCGCCGATATCAATAATCATGTTTCCAACTGGCTCTTCCACATCAATACCCATACCCAACGCGGCTGCCATAGGTTCGTGTATCATATAAACTTCTTTCGCGCCTGCGTGTTCGGCACTATCACGTACGGCACGTTTTTCTACCTCAGTAATACCACTCGGAATACAAATTACCATACGCAATGAAGGTTGAAAAAACTTTCTTCCTGGGTTGATCATCTTGATCATGCCTTTAATCATTTCTTCAGCCGCTTGGAAATCTGCTATCACACCATCTTTCAAGGGACGAATAGTTTTAATATTCTCATGCGTTTTACCGTGCATTTGCTGCGCTTGTTTTCCAACCGCAATAATTTTACCCGTGGTTCTGTCAACCGCAACAATACTGGGTTCATCAACCACCACCTTATCGTTACCAATAATAATGGTGTTTGCGGTTCCTAAGTCAATTGCAATTTCTTGTGTTAAAAAATTTAAAAATGCCATATATAATCAGTTATAGATTTATTGAATATTGTTAATGTTTAAAATGACGAACGCCTGTAAATACCATAACCATTTTATGGTTGTTACAATAAGCAATACTGTCTTTATCTTTAATACTTCCCCCCGGTTGAATAACCGCTTTAATGCCGGCTTTATCAGCAATTTCAACACAATCTGCGAAAGGGAAAAACGCGTCGCTTGACATAACAGCTCCGTTTAAATCGAAGCCAAATTTTTTTGCTTTCGCTATGGCTTGTTCAAGTGCATCCACACGAGATGTTTGACCTGTACCACTAGCAAGCAGCTGGTTATTTTTTGCAAGAATGATGGTGTTTGATTTTGTGTGTTTAACTAATTTGTTTGCAAAAAGTAAATCATTAATCTGCTCTTTAGAAGGTGTTGTAATAGTTACGGGCGTTAAATCTTTTTCAGTTTCTGTTTTTAGATCTCTGTCTTGTTCAATAACACCGTTTAGCAACGTACGAGCAGATTTTTTATTTGTTTTATTTTGCTTTTTAATTAAAATGATGCGATTTGGTTTTACTTTTAAAATCTCTAAGGCCTTTGCATCATAACCGGAAGCAATAATTACTTCGAAAAAAAGTTTATTTATTTCTACAGCAGTTTCTTCATCTAATTTTACGTTGGTAATTAAAATACCGCCAAAGGCAGATGTAGGGTCGGCTGCAAGAGCATCATGCCAGGCATCCAGTAGTTTAGTGCGCGTTGCAACGCCACATGCGTTATTATGTTTTAAAATGGCAAAGGTTGTATCAGTAAACTCCTCAATTAAATCAACCCCTGCATCAACATCCAGCAAATTGTTGTAAGAAAGTTCTTTGCCTGCAAGCTTTTCAAACATTTCATCTAAATCACCATAAAAAACACCTTGCTGGTGTGGGTTTTCGCCATAGCGCAACACGTTTTGCTTGCTAGGTTTTTCATCTTCGCTAAAAAAATTAAGGATAGCTGTATCATAATGCGAACTTGTGGCGAAAGCCTTCGTAGCAAATTTTCTTCTGTCAGAAAAATCGGTAGCGCCTTTTTTTTCTTCCAACAAAGAAAGTAATTCTGCATAATCATTTCGTGAAGAAACAATCAATACATCATTAAAGTTTTTAGCCGCCGCGCGAATAAGAGAAATGCCTCCAATATCAATTTTCTCTATGATATCTTTGGCTAAAGCACCTTTAGAAACAGTCTCTTCAAAGGGATATAGGTCAACAATTACCAGATCTATATTCGGAATTTCGTATTGTTCCATTTGGGCTACATCGCTCTGTAAATCGCGCCTGCCAAGTATTCCGCCAAAAATTTTTGGGTGCAATGTTTTTACGCGACCGCCTAAAATTTCAGGAAAAGAAGTAAGCTCTTCAACCGGAATAACGGGAAGACCCAGGCTTTCAATAAAAGTTTGCGTGCCGCCCGTACTGTATAAAACAACACCAAGCGCATGTAATTTTTTTATAACAGGCTCTAAATTGTCCTTGTAAAAAACAGAAATAAGTGCACTTTTAATTTGCTTTGAGCTGCTCATAAATTTTAGCTAAGGAGCAAAATTAACCAAATAGAAACGCCTTTGTTAGCAAATAAAAGAATGTTGAAAAATGAGCCCACTTGTTGAAAACGATTTTGCTACAAAAACTTGTTTGGCAATGCAATTTTAGTTTTAATGGCGTTCGGCGATTTATTCATTCGTTTTTATTGTTTAAAATAAAATTCATGAATGCGAAAAGCATTTCGCCGTGGGGCTTTACAGGGCAATCTTTTACAATTACCTAAAAGGATTTTCGTTTCAATCCCTAACGCAAACACATAGCGCAAAATAAACTTTATAATTAAAATGAATTAAGACTTAAACCTTCTTCAAAGTCATAATCTCAATTTGGGTACGAATAGATTCTTCGTGTATCAATTGAAATAATTTTTCCACAAAATCTTTGGTCAGGCGCTGCTCAGTGCCCCATTCGGTTCGGCTTTTAAGTATCTCCATCCAACGTTCTAACTGAAAAGCAGTAATATGATTATTTTGTTTTTCGTTGGCAATTTTCTCTACCAAATGCAATCTTTCTTTTACTAAAGAAATTATTTCAGCATCAATTTTATCAATGTTGTTGCGTACAAAATTTAACTGCTCGTTAAATACCGGGTTAGCTGTTGACTTTTCTTTTATCTGTAAGCTATTCAGTAATTCGTTCAACTCAAAAGGAGTAATTTGCTGCGCCTTATCGCTCAAAGCTTCATCCGGCTTGATGTGCGTTTCAATCATCAAACCATTCATGCCTAAATCTAACGCATTTTGTGCAATGTCAAAAACCAAATCTCTGCGTCCGCTAATATGACTTGGATCGCAAATAATAGGAATATCAGGAAAATTTACTTTTAACTCGATAGGTATTTGCCAAAGCGGCGTGTTTCTAAATGTATTTTTTACCGATGTATGAAAGCCCCTGTGTATAGCCGCAACTTGTTTAACACCACTATTTAAAACGCGTTCAATAGCACCAATCCATAATTGCAAATCAGGGTGAATGGGGTTTTTTATCATTACCCGGCAATCTACGCCCTGCAAGGCTTCTGCTAGTTCTTGTACCGAAAACGGATTAGCGGTTGTGCGTGCACCAATCCAAAAAAAGTTAATGTTGTGTTTAAGCGCCGCTTCAATGTGCTCGGGCTGTGCTACTTCTATCGCCACAGGTAATTTGTAGGTTGATTGTACTTCTTGTAACCACGGTAGTGCTTGTACGCCCATACCTTCAAAGCCTCCTGGGCGTGTGCGTGGTTTCCAAACTCCGGCTCTGTATGCATGTACTTTTCCGCCGGCAGCAATTTGTTCGGCAGTTTGTAAAACCTGTTCGCGGCTTTCGGCGCTGCAGGGCCCTGCAATTACGTAGCACGATTTATCTAAAAAATTAATGGATGATTTCATTTCTAAATACAAAGGTATGTTGTTTTGCCACAGATTTCACGAATTAACACGAATAAATCTATCTGTGTTATCTGCCAATCAGCGGCTAGCATTGTTTTGCCACAGATTTTCTTTATCTTCGTGAAAAACTGTTATGAACCTTACTTTAGAAAAAAAACTAATCAAAACAGAAATTGACGAAGTAACAGATAAGCATTTAATTTGTGCCATTAAGGAAATTTTGAGTTACGCTAAAGTAAGCAAAGAAGACCGTTTTTTAAAACCATTTACGCAACAACAAATTATAAAACGCGCCCTAACTTCAGAAAAAGACATTAAAAACAACAAAACAACTTCGCTGAAGGAGTTACGCAAAGAAGTAAAAAATTGGCAGGCATGAGGGTAGAGTTTACCAACTTTGCTAAAAACGAGTTGCAAAAAAATTATAATTATTACACTTCGGTAGCTTCTAATAAAATTGCGCTGAAAATTATTGAACGGATTTTAGTGGCAGTAGAAATTTTAGAACGGCTTCCGAACAGCGGCAGCAAAGAGCCCTTACTATCTACATTAGAAAATAATTATCGTTATATAGTTTGCGGTAACAAATTATTTTTTACACCACAAACAAAGTAACCTATGTAACTGATAATTTTGATGCGCGACAAAACCCAGAAAAAATAAGTAAACGAAACAAGTAATAATTTATATAAAGTATAAAAATTTCCGTGAAGATTTATAAAAACCTGACAGATTCGATTGTTAAAACGCTAGAAAGTATTTTTAACGAAAACCGATATGCTACCAAAGCCATTGAATATTTATTTAAAGAACAACCCAAGTGGGGCGCGCGCGACAGGCGTTTTGTGGCCGAAACAATTTATGATGTGGTTCGTCAATATCGTTTGTTAAATGCTTTAGCATTCTGCGAAACCAAAAAAAATAAAAACGATGAGCTAAATGAGTTAAGTGGCAACAAAAACAACTGGCACCATATTGTGGGTGTTTATCTTTTATTGCGTGGCCATCATTTGCCAGCTTGGGAAGAATTTGCAGGAATTGATCAAAAACACCTTCAGCAAAAAATTAGTGAGATACAAAGTAATCGTGCCATTTTTCAATCAATACCCGATTGGATGGATGAGCTTGGTTTTGCAGAACTTTCTTATAAATGGAATAAAGAAATTGAAGCCCTTAACAACCAGGCTGCCGTGGTGTTACGAACCAACACGCTAAAAACAACTACCAAAAATTTACAAATGCAATTAAGTAAAGAAGGGGTTGAAACCGAAAATATTATTGGTAGTGATGCGCTGATTTTAAAGGAAAGAAAGAACATTTTCACCTCGCCCTTGTTTAAGCAAGGTATGTTCGAAATTCAGGATGCATCATCACAATTAGTGGCTACTTTTTTACGCGTAGAACCAGGAATGACTATTATAGATGCTTGTGCCGGCGCGGGCGGTAAGACCTTACACATTTCGGCACTTACTTTAAACAAAAGCAAAGTTATTGCTATGGATATTGAAGAAAGAAAACTAACCGAATTGCAAAAACGAGCGAGTAGGGCAGGGGCAAAAATAGATTCTAAATTAATTTCTTCTCCAAAAACAATTACAGATTTAAATAAAACAGCCGATAGATTATTGTTAGATGTGCCTTGCAGCGGTTTAGGTGTTTTAAAAAGAAACCCCGATGCCAAATGGAAACTAAGTTTAGAACGCATTAATGAACTAAAAAAAATACAGCAACAAATTCTGCAAGATTATACTTGTATGTTAAAAGTGGGCGGTTTATTGGTTTATGCTACTTGCAGCATTTTACCAAGTGAAAACAACAAACAAGTAGAAACATTTTTAGCTAACAATAAAAATTTCAGCTTTATAGAGGACAAAACTATTTATCCTTCTGAAGGATTTGACGGTTTTTACATGTGCTTGATGAAACGCGAAAGTTAGTTTTCTTATATTTGTAAAAAGCTGTTTTTTAAAATGAACGCGAAAAAAACGGAAACAATTTTAGAAAATAACATCAAATTTAACCGGCAGGTTTTATTTGTCATTTTTGTATTTACTTTTTTGATTTATGGGAATAGCCTAAAAAACAACTATGCATTAGATGATAATTATGTTACGGTTACTACACCAGGCAGACCTAATAATCCACGGATAGAAAAAGGTATAAAGGGCATACCTGAAATATTTAAAACGCACTATGTAGAAGATGGTGTACAAAGTTTTGAGTACCGACCTATAGTATTAACAACCTTTGCCATAGAATACCAGTTTTTTGGTAGCAACCCGCATGTTAGCCACTTTATAAGTGTTTTGCTTTATGCGTTTACAGGCATGTTATTGTTTACCATTCTTGCCAAGTTTTTTAAAGACTATACTATTATCTTTCCATTGCTTATAACCTTTTTATTCATTATTCACCCGATACATACCGAAGTAGTAGATAATATAAAAGGCAGAGATGAGTTACTTTCATTTTTATTTGGCTTACTGGCACTTCATTTTTATTTAAAGGGTGTTGAGTTTTCAAACAAAATAAAACGATATATATTTATAAGCTTTTTATTTTTGTTGTGCGGCCTGCTATGTAAACAAACAACTTTCTTATTTATTGCTTTAATACCGTTAAGCATTTATTTTTTTTCCGGCGCCACTATAAAAAAAACACTGGCTGCGGTACTGATTTTATTTTTAGCCAAAATATGTGTTAGTCTTCTAGAAGATATTTTAGTAACACACCCGCAAACTATAAGAGAATTTGCTTTTTTTGAAAATCCTTTATTTTTTGAGCCTTATTTTTTTACTCGCTTACCGGTTGCTTGTTATACCGCAGGTTATTATTTAAAGTTGCTTATTTTTCCATACCCTTTATCCTGCTATTATGGTTATAATGTTATACCCATGGTTGGCTGGTCGGCGTTAACCGTTTGGTTTGCGCTGCTGTTTTATGTGTTTATTGGAGTTTACTCACTAATAAAATTTCCTAAAAAAACCATTCTTTCCTTTGGCATACTAGTATTTTTGGTGGGCATTTTTCCTTTTGCCAACCTTAGAGAACCCGTGGTGGGTATTGTAGCAGAACGCTTTGTGTATTTTGCTTCGTTGGGTTTTTGTATAATGGCAGCTTACCTTTTACTTATTCTTTTTAAAATAGATGTAAGGGATAAGTTAAAATTTAAAATTTCTAATTTGAGTTCCTCTTTTAAATTGGCTTTAATAGGTATTTTTCTTGTCTATGCCTACTTAACTGTAGCAAGAAATAGTAAATGGAAAAATGAACTTGTTCTTTTTAAAAATGATATTGTTCATTTTCAAAATTCTTGCAATCTAAATTACTTATTAGGAAATAAATTGTATGGCCTAAATTACAACACCCAAAATGGCGCCCAAAAAATTGAACTGATAAACGAGTGCAAGCTTCATTATAAAAAAGCTATCGAACTTATGCAAAAAGGCATACAAAAATATCCACAAGATTTTACTACGTTTAATAATATTGGGATGATCTATATGAAGATTTTTGATGATGCGCCTGCTGCGTGGCCTTATTTTAAGCAAGCTGTGGCTCTTAATCCTAAGGAGAGGATGATACAGTTTAACATGGCTTTGTGTTACGAAAAAAGAAACCTACCCGATTCAGCTATTCTGTTTTACCAAAAATTAATTACCGAAAACACCAATTATGTACTTGTTTATTTGAATTTACACGAAATTTACTTTAAAAAGCAGGCCTTTATACAAGCTATTACCTGCAATAGGAAAGGCATTTTACAAATTCCGAATTATACGAAACTATATATTAATTTAGGGAATGCGTTTATGTTTAACAAAGATACCCTGAATGCTGTAACACAATATATAAACGCCGTTAATTGCGAACCCGCCAATACCGCGCTACGATCTAAAATGAAAGATTTTTTAATAAGCTTAGGACAAAAAGAAAAGGCTGATAAACTAAACAGCCAATAAAAAAAGCCATTCCTAAAATATTACTTCACCTCGCACAGATTTTTATTGTATAATATTTGCAAAAATAATAACCTTTTGTAAGGAGGCAGTTGAATGGGTGGTTTGACAAGCATTTGCTTCAAATTTTTACCTTCAATATATAGCTTAAAAGACACTTTGTTTTTTAACAATAAACTATTTAAAATATAAAAATAATTGCCAAAAGTTGGTAACTATAAATTTATTTTATATATATTTGCGTAAGTCGAACTCAAAAATGAACTTATTTTAAACTAATTAGTATGAAAATAAATAAAAATCTTTTGATGGTGGGTATTATAACAGTAACCCTCTTCATGTTCACCGGTAGTATAAAGGCACAAGGGCCGGCTTATAGAAATTCGTCATCCGATAATCCTGAACAGAAAAAAGTTGGTTGGCAACCTGCTATCTTAATTAATGGAAGCAATTTACAAAACGGGGTAGAATTTTATACCCAAAAGGCATGGTGCAGCGTTAAAAAAGTAAATCCTAAGGGAAACTCTGCTTCAACCGAAAGCTTTGATCCCCACCATCATACAGTAATTCCTGATATGTACATTTCACAGGAAGTAGATTTTGTGAAATTAGTAAATACAAATAATTATGCCGTAAGAGTAAGTTATCAAGAAAGTGATTTCAGCCTTGTGGTAAATATACTACTTCCTCCTTCTACCACTATAAAGGGTGCTTGCGATACGAAAGATGATAATTTGTCGAAATTGGTTATTAAAACACTGCCTGACAAAGCAGATGAAGAAAAACAAAAAAATCATCTTAGATCCAGCTTAGCGGTTACTAAAATTCAATAATAAATTAAAATTAGAAGGAGTTAAGGATAGTTTGTGTAAGTTACCTGTGACATTTTTGTGCTTAGTAAAAATTTTTAATTAATATAACATGAAAAAATCACTACGTTTTTTAATAATAGCATTTTTTGCTTTAAATTTCTTTCCGGGCAATAAGGCCTTAGCGCAGTGTGCGGGTACTTCAGTTGTCGAAAATATTACTTTTGGGCCATATACCTGCGAATGTTGCGGCTCCGGATATTCTAATCCTGCTTATTTTTGTTTTAACGACCCTGGTTCCGCTTTTCCCGTAGGTGGGGGAGGTTGTTTGTCTAGTAGTGGTTCTGGCGTTTGCGGAAGCGCAGCTTCCTTTTCCAGTCTTACATTCTCAAATCCTGTTCCTGCCGGCAATATTGTAACGCAAATACAACTTACCTATCAGGCAGCTCCTTGTGGGGGCACCATTAAAACAACCATAGACGGAGTAGTTATAGCTACAGATCCCCTTGGTAGTGCAGGTTGCGCTTGTGGTAACAATATTTTCGGTACAGTAGTAGGTTCAAACACGGTTAATTACCCTTGTGGTTTGCCGGGTTATAACAACGGAGCAGGAGCTACAGAAACCATTCGGTTTGATTTTACAGGTAGTGTTTGTATACATGCAGTTGATATGGTCTTTTGTTATGTTCCTGCTAATCAGGCCTTGCCGGCTTCGATGCCCGGGGCTATAAGTGGGCCAACGCCGGTTTGCCCAAGCACAGGAGGGAACGTATATTCAATTGCAGCTGTAGCAAATGCAGCCAGTTATAACTGGACAGTACCTGCCGGTTGGGTAATCAACTCCGGACAAGGAACTACATCCATTACAGCTACTTCGGGCGGTGCGGGAGGAAATATTTGTGTGAATGCTACTAACTTTTGCGGAACGAGTGCACAAACTTGTTATGCTGTTACAGTAGCATCGGCCCCTGCTACACCCGGCGCGCCAACAGGTTCTGGTGGATGTGCCGGAAGTACACAAGTATATACCACAACAGGCTCTGCCGGTGCAACCTCTTATAACTGGACGGTTCCTGCGGGAGCTTCTATAAATTCTGGGCAAGGAACAACTTCTATTAACGTTACTTTAGGCGCTTCGTCAGGCAATGTATGTGTTACC
>JBBRAG010000013.1:0-89112 GCA_038206945.1 Bacteroidia bacterium
GTTGGAGATGCCGGTTGTCCGTGTGTTTTAGCCAACATAGATACATTTTTCCAATCGTTGGCAAAGCCTTGTATTTTATCAATGACAGATTGTATGGACGCTGTAAAAACTTCGTCGCAACATTGTTTTAAACTAAGCGGAATAGATGTATTGTTGATGTCTTGAGAGGTTAAACCAAAATGGATGAATTCAGAAAATTTATCTAAACCAAGCGCTGTAAATTTTTCTTTCAAAAAATATTCTACTGCTTTTACATCGTGGTTGGTAGTTTTCTCGATGGTTTTAATTTGCTCGGCTTCGGTTAAATTAAAATTTGAAAAAATAGTTCTAAGTGAAGTAATTTTATCTTTCGGGAAATTTTTTAGTTGCGGAAGAGGCAATTCTACCAAGGCAATAAAGTATTCTACTTCTACCCACAGGCGATATTTTATAAGTGCATACTCGCTAAAATAATCAGCAAAGGCCAAAGTTGTGTTTCTGTACCTGCCATCAATGGGCGATATAGCGGTTAGTTGATTTAGGTTGCTCATGATTTTTGGAAAAGGCAAATTTAGGTAAATATGTTATATGTACTTTATTTTGCTTGGTTGTATTTGGTTAGTTTTTTCGCCACAGATAATCCAGATAGCACAGGTTTTTGTATTTGAAAAATTATTATGGTATTTGCGTTAGGGATGCAGCAAGAAAGCCTTTTTATGTAATCGTAAAAAGCTTTACTGCGAGCAGCCCGACGGCGTAATTGCCGGAACGCCCAAAATAAGTTAAGAATTAAAAATGCATACTTAAAATTTACCCTCCCCTAACCCCTCCACGGATGGGAATTGCTGAACATAGACTAATAACTATTTGCTATTGCCTATTTCACCATTTTTAAAAAAATAACCTCTTTATCTGTAAGAAAACGCCATTTTGCACGAGGTATATTTTTTTTGGTTAAGCCTGCAAACATTACTCTATCAAGGCGAAGCACATCATAACCCATTTGCTCGAAAATACGACGCACAATACGATTACGACCACTGTGAATTTTAATGCCCACCTCGCGTTTAGTTTCGCCAGTGTAGGCAAGTTCATCGGGTTGAATAAAACCATCTTCTAACTCTATACCTTCTCTAATTTTTGTAAAATCGTCTTGCTTTAAGTTTTTATCTAACTCAACGTGGTATAATTTTTCTATCTCGTGTTTAGGGTGGGTTAATTTTTTAGTCATATCGCCATCGTTGGTAAATAGCAATAAACCGGTGGTGTTTCTATCTAAGCGACCAACCGGATAAATACGTTCTTTACAAGCGCCGGCAACTAATTCCATAACGGTTTTGCGTCCGCGATCGTCTTCGTTAGTGGTGATATAATCTTTTGGTTTGTTTAATAAAAGGTAAACATGTTTTTCTGATTTAATACGCGCGCCCGAATAGTTTACTTCATCGGTAGCTTTTACGGTATAACCAAGCTCGTTAATTACTTTGCCGTTAACGGTTACGCAACCACTTTTAATTAAATCATCAGCCTCACGGCGAGAACAAATGCCTGCGTTGGCAATGTATTTATTTAAACGGGTTAAACCTTTATCAGCATTGGTAACGGTAACATCTTTCTTTTTAGAATAATCTTTTTTAAAGGTTTTTGGTTTAGAAGGATCGTAAGGTGCGCGATCGCCGCGTTCGAAAGAGCTTTTCTTTAACTGACTTTTTTCGTTTTTGTTGGCGTAATGCTTAGCACGTTCGCCTCTGTCGGCAAATAATTTTTTAGATTTTTCGCCATCTACATCCTCTTTATCTAAGCTGCGTTTTACTTTGCTTGCGTAAGGTGCGCGTTCGCCACGTTCAAACGAACTGCGTTTTGGTTTATCGGTAGCATCTTTATTAAAATCTCTTTTTGGTTTATCAGAAAAAGAAGGACGCTCGCCTGTATCAGAGAAACTACGTTTTGGTTTATCGGTAGCATCTTTATTAAAATCTCTTTTTGGTTTGTCAGAAAAAGAAGGACGCTCGCCTTTATCGGAGAAACTACGTTTTGGTTTATCGGTAGCATCTTTTTTGAAAGAACTTTTTTTTGCTCCAAATTTAGAGTGGGGTTTAGAATTGCGCTTTTCCATTAATTTTTAAATATTTGGCAAAGATACAATATAGTTATTAGTTAATAGGTAATAGCAATCAGGTGTTATAGTTTGAGAGAGGTGAAGACTTTAAATTTTAACATTTCACTTTAAATTAACATAAAAAGCATTTTTAATATGATGCATTTTTTTGTTGGATGTTATTACGGATACAATATCAAACCGCACTTCTAAATCTACATTATATTGAATAATATATTCGTGCGCGGCTTTAATTAATTTGCGCTGTTTATCTTTATTGACAAAGCTTTCGGGCGTTCCAAAAAAATCGGTAGCGCGGGTTTTTACTTCCACAATAACCAATTCTTTACCATCTTGTGCAATAATATCTACCTCTAAATGCTTTACACGCCAATTGGTGGCTAAAATTTGGTATCCTAATTTTTTGAGGAATTCTGCGGCTTGATCCTCGCCATCTTTACCTATTTCAATTGTTTTTGGCACAAATTTTGTTTATATCAAAGCTAAGATTAATTTAGCCACATCAAATCATCACTTAAAACAAAAAAACTATGAAAAAATTAAAGTTATTTATTGCTTCGTTTGCTTTTGCAACTGCCGCTTTTGCTCAGTTTGAAGGAAGTATTGAGTTTAAAATGGAAACTAAAAAAGATACTAATACAAACGTATACTATGTTAAAGGTAATAATGTTAAGTTAGATCAAATAGGCCGCAAATCAGGCAAAGTAGAAGGTAGTTTTGTGTTTGAACTAGCCGATAAAAAAATAAAATTTGTAAACTCTGCACGTAAAGTTTGGGGTGATAAATCTGAAACTCCTCCTGTAAGCAAAGGTACTTTTGAGGTTGCTAAAGGTAAAGGCAGTAAAGTTATTTGCGGTAAAAAATGTGTGGATTACACCGTTAAAAACACCGAAGAGAATACACAGGTTGTTTTTTGGATATGCAGCGAAAATTTTAATTTCTTTATGCCGTTGGTACAATTATGGAATCGTAAGGATAAACAATCGGTTTATTTTAACCAGTTAAAAGACCTTCCTAAAGGATCTATGCCAATGCTTAGTTACGAAACAACTTTAGATGGCGCATCTGTAAGTAAATTAGAGGTTGTTAAGATCGATAAAAAAACTATCGATGCCTCTCAGGTTACCGTACCTGCCGATTATAAAAAGTTTGAACAATAATAGCTTTTTTAAGCTAAAATTAAATTAAAACCTTGCCTAACCCGCAAGGTTTTTTTATGCCTAATATGTTTTAAGGAAGTCTTCGACATGCTCAGATTAACTTCCGTGTGATATTTGAACTCTAAACAGGTTAAAAAATATTGTTTAATTTAAATTTCAAAAAAAAGCAGGATTATTTAGAAAGATTCTAAATTACAGTATATGTTGAAAAAAACTTCACTTTCCTAAAGCACGAATGCAATCTTCTATTAAATTTGCGCCCATTGTAATAGGTTTGTCATTACAATGTCATTCATAAAAATATGATTAAAGATATGTCCCGTAACGCTCTTAACCTCTTGTTGGGATTGATTTTAGTGGGTTTTGTTAGCATAAACCACGCCTCAGCAGCCGACGGAAAAACAGTATTTAAACAGAATTGCGCTGTTTGTCACACGTTAACTGATCAAAAAATAACCGGCCCCGGGCTTAAAGGGATAGTTGATCGCGTACCAAAAGGCGACTGGCTATTTAATTGGGTAAAGAATAACGAAAAGCTTATTAAAAGCGGAGATAACTACGCTAATAAGGTATTTAACGATAACAGCCATACATCTATGACTGTTTTTGAAGGCGTTGTTTCTGATGAGGATCTTAAAGCGGTTGTAGAATATATAAAAAACCCGCCACCTGATAAACCTACTGCGGTAGCAACAACGGTTGCCGATGCCGGTAATGAAATTAAAGAAGAGCAAGGCGTTAACCCGCTTTATATTGTTTTGGCCATCATCGTTATTTTAGGGATATTAACCGGTATATTACGTGGAGTACGACTTTCGCTTCAACGTGTAACTCATCAAAATGAAGGTACTTTACAACCTGAAACAGTTTCGTTTTTTGATGAAGGTAAAAAATGGTTAGGCACTCACAAAAGTTTTGTAGTGGTTTGTTTAATTGTACTTTCCTGTATTGGTATGAAAAGCTGCTGGAATTCATTATATCGCGTAGGTGTTTATTACGATTGGCAAACCGACAAAGGTTATCATCCGGAACAGCCTATTAAATTCTCGCATAAAATACACGCCGGCGATAACGCCATTGCTTGTCAGTATTGCCACAACTCGGTTGAAAAATCCCGTCACGCAGGCATTCCTACCGTAAACGTTTGTATGAATTGCCACAAAGGCATTCAAGAAGGGCCTATTACGGGCACAAAAGAAATAGCTAAAATTTATGAAGCCGCAGGTTTTGATGCTAAATCGGGTACGTATGATGTTAGTAAACAAAATCCTATTAAATGGATAAAAGTTCATAACCTACCTGATCACGTTTATTTTAACCACTCGCAACACGTTGTAGTTGGTAAGATAGATTGCGGTGTTTGTCATGGTAATGTAAGAGAAATGACAACGGTTGAACAGAAATCTCCTTTAACCATGAAATGGTGTATTGAATGTCACCGTAAAACAGAAGTGGCTATGGCTGGAAATCCTTACTACGACAGACTTCATGAAGCCTTAAAAGAAAAATACAAAAATCAACATCTTAATACTTTTACTGTTGCGCAAATGGGCGGTATAGAGTGTGCTAAATGTCATTATTAATTAATAGAAAGATTATTTCTCGATATAATGGGTACAAATAAAAAGTATTGGAAAGGATTATCGGAGTTAAACGAAAGTCCTGAGTTTTTAAAACATCAACAAAACGAATTTGTTGACGAGCTTCCGATGTCTGAAGCCTTAAATGGCGAAACATCTGCCAGCCGCCGCGACTTTTTAAAAGTGGTTGGTTTTACCACCGCGGCCGCTGCTTTGGCATCTTGCGAAACCCCGGTAATTAAATCCATACCTTATGTTGTAAAACCAGAAGATGTTACACCGGGTGTTGCTAATTTTTACGCATCTACTTTTTATGATGGGCATGATTACGCATCTGTTTTAGTTAAAACACAAGAAGGTCGTCCTATTAAAATTGAAGCAAACGAATTAGTTAAACACAGCGCCGGTACAAATGCCCGTACACAAGCATCTGTACTTGGTTTGTATGATAGCGCACGTTTAACAGACCCTTTAACAAAAGGAACTAAATCTGAATGGAAAACAATTGATAAAGCTATTGGTAAATCTTTAGCAGATGCAGCAACAAGCGGAAAAGAAATTGCCATTTTATCTTCCACAATTATATCTCCATCCACTCGCGCTGTAATAGCAGAGTTTACGGCAAAATACCCCACTGCAAAATTACACCAGTACGATTCGGTGTCTTATTCGGCACTTCGCGAAGCAAACGATAAAGTATTTGGTAAAAAAGTAACTTCTACCTACGATTTTGAAAAAGCTACTAAAGTAGTTGTTGGCGTTGCTGCCGATTTTTTAGGAACTTGGTTAGCTCCGGCTGTTTACGCTACCGCTTACGGTAAAAACAGAAAAGTTACTAAAGAAAAACCGGAAATGGTTAAACATTACCAGTTTGAAGCTAACTTATCGCTTACGGGTGCAAATGCCGATTATCGGTACATGATAAAGCCCTCAGAAATTGGTAAAACAATTGTTGCTTTATATAATGAAGTGGCAAAAGCTACCGGTAGTTCAGCGGTTTCAGGAAATGCAACCATTGCTTCAAACCCTGAATTGCAAAAAGCAATTGCTAAAATTGCAAAAGAATTAGCCGCTGCTAAAGGACAATCTTTAGTTGTTTGCGGATTAAACGATACCGATGTACAAGTTTTAGTTAACGGCATCAACAAAATGTTGGGTAACTATGATAACACAATCAGCTACGAACAATCTTTAAATACTAAACAAGGCGACGATAAAGATTTTATGAATCTTATTGCCGATATGAACATCGGAAAAGTTGGTGCAGTTATTGTTTACAATAGCAACCCAATTTACACATCACCTTCTAAAGCAGGCTTTGCTGCGGCTTTTGCAAAAGTTCCGGTAAAAATATCTTTCGCTCAAACATTAGACGAAACGGCGCAGTTATGCGATTACGTATGCCCAGACCATAACTGGTTAGAATCATGGGGTGATGCAAACCCGGTTCGCGGTCATTATACATTACAACAACCAACCATTAATGCAATTTTCGCTCGTCCGCGTTACCAAGGTACTCGTCAGGCACAAGATACGTTGTTGAAATGGGCTGATGTTGATGCAGATTATTTAACTTACTTACAAGCATTTTGGCAAAACCATATATATACCATGCAAGGTAAATTTGCTGATTTTTATAGCTTTTGGAGCAATACCTTACATGATGGTGTTTTACGCGTTCATTTTGCAAAAGCAACCGAGCCTGTTATTGAACCAATGGCAAAAGATAGTTCCGGCAAGCCTTTAATGAATGGTGTGGCAACTGTTATGGCTGATTCTATCGGTTTAGCAAAAGAAGAAAAGAAAGAAAAAATTGACGAGAAAAAAGTACTTGTAGCAGACGAAGAGAAAAAAACTCCTGAAGTTGATTATAATAACCACGCTTCTAAAGCTATAGCTTCTAAAGGCGGAAACTGGGAAATATCTATCTACGAAAAAGTTGGTTTAGGTAACGGTAATCAAAGTAATAACCCTTGGTTGCACGAATTACCAGATCCTATTTCTAAAGTAACATGGGATAACTACATTACTATGCACCCTGAAGACGTACACGAACAAAAGTTCGGAGAAATGTTACGTCAGGATGTGGATGGAAGCGTAGCTACTTTAACCGTAAACGGTATTTCTGTTGATTTGCCAGTTTACCCGCAACCCGGGCAGGCTAAAGGCACCATTGGTGTTGCTTTAGGATATGGCCGTAAAGCAGAATCTTACAAAGTAGCAAAAGAAGCAGGTTTAGATGGCGGCGCAAACGCTTTTGAATTTTTATCTTTAGCAAACGATACCATACAGAATATTTCAGCGGATGTAACGCTTACAAGCGCAAACAAAACACATCAGTTTGCGGCTACACAAATACATCATACTATTATGGGTCGTGAAGAGCAAATTCTTCGCGAAACTACCTTAGCTCAATACAAAGAAGATGCTGCTTCTAATAACCCAAAAGCATTTATACATACTAACCAGGGTGAAAAACCATTGGAAGAAGTTGATCTATGGGCTGCATTTCCGCGTCCGGGTATTAAATGGGGTATGGTTATCGATATGAATACTTGTATCGGTTGTGCATCTTGCGTTGTTGCTTGTACGGCAGAAAATAATGTTCCAGTAGTTGGTAAAACAGAGGTTCGTCGCACACGCGATATGGCGTGGTTGCGTATTGATCGTTACTACACGTCTGACATGACTGCTAAAAAAGCAAAAGAAGAACATGTAGGCGCTCGTACCATGTATTTGGATATGGAGAACCCTTCCAATAACCCGCAGGTAACTTTCCAACCAATTATGTGCCAACACTGTAACCACGCACCTTGCGAAACAGTTTGTCCGGTATTGGCAACTAACCACAGCAGCGAAGGTTTAAACCAAATGACGTATAACCGTTGTATTGGTACCCGTTACTGCGCAAATAACTGTCCGTTTAAAGTTCGTCGTTTCAATTGGTTTAACTACCAAGGAAATCCTGATTATGCGAATATTAACCCTGCCCAACAAGATTTAGGCCGTATGGTTTTAAATCCGGATGTTGTAGTACGTGGTCGTGGTGTAATGGAAAAATGCTCTATGTGCGTTCAACGTTTACAAGAAGGCAAATTAAACGCTAAAAAAACAGGCGCTCCAATAAAAGACGGTGCTATTAAAACCGCTTGTCAACAGGCTTGTCCTACACACGCTATATCTTTTGGAGATTTAAATGATTCAGCATCTCAGGTTACAAAAGATAGAGAAAATGAACGTAATTACTTCTTATTAGAAGAAGTAGGTATTAAACCAACGGTATCTTATTTGGTAAAAGTTCGTAACCAGGAAGAAAAAATTGAATTGGAAGCAGAAGCGCCTGAAGAACATAAAGGTCCGATGGATTTAAAAGAAGAGAAAAAAGAAGAAGCACACTCATAGGGAATTAAAAATTAGGAATTAAAAAATTCAAAATTTCAGTAAGATATGCACGCAGAATCGCAAATAAGAGAGCCGCTGATTTTAGGTAACAAAACCTATGGTCAAATTACGGACGATATTATCAGACCTGTAGAAGGTAAAGCCAATAAATATTGGTATATGTTATTTACTGTTGCAGTACTTACCTTTTTATGGGGTTTAGGCTGTTTATCTTACACAGTAGGTGTGGGTATTGGTGTTTGGGGTTCTAACAACGGCGTTGATTGGGCTTGGGATATTACCAACTTTGTATGGTGGATTGGTATTGGTCACGCAGGTACGTTAATTTCTGCCGTGTTATTATTATTCCGTCAAAAATGGCGTTTAGGTATTAACCGTTCGGCAGAAGCCATGACAATTTTTGCTGTAATGTGTGCTGCTATCTTCGTATTATTTCACACAGGAAGAGTTTGGTTAGATTATATGTTATTTCCGCTTCCAAATCAATTTGGTTCCTTATGGCCAAATTTTAACTCGCCTTTATTATGGGACGTATTTGCGGTATCAACCTACTTCACTATTTCTTGTGTGTTTTGGTATTTAGGTTTAATTCCTGATTTTGGAACTATCCGCGATAGAGCCATTAACCCAATGGTTAAAAAAGCATACAACATTTTATCATTTGGTTGGGGCGGAAGCGCCCGCCATTGGAGTCGTTACGAAGAAGTATCTTTAGTATTAGCCGGTTTATCTACACCACTTGTATTCTCGGTTCACTCTATTGTATCTATGGACTTTGCTACCTCTATCCTTCCGGGTTGGCACACAACAATTTTTCCTCCTTATTTCGTATCGGGTGCGGTATTCTCTGGTTTTGCTATGGTATTAACGTTAATGTTAGTCGTTCGTAAAATTTACAACCTACAAGCCTACATTACTGTAAAACACGTTGAGTATATGAATATTGTAATTATTGTTACAGGTTCTATAGTTGGTGTGGCTTATTTAACTGAGTTATTTATTTCTTGGTACGGTGGTGTTGAATTTGAACAATATGCGTTTATGAATCGTGCTACGGGGCCATATTGGTGGGCTTATGCACTAATGATGACGTGTAACGTGGTTTCTCCACAGTTATTCTGGTTCAAAAAAATACGTACAAGTTTTGCAGCAACATTTGTTCTTTCTATTGTTGTAAATATCGGTATGTGGTTTGAGCGTTTTGTAATTATCGTGCCAACATTGTGTCGTACGTTCTTACCTTCAACTTGGAATATGTATCACCCAACGTTTGTTGATATAGGAATCTTTACCGGAACAATTGGTATGTTCTTTACCTTCTTCTTATTGTTCTCAAGATTTTTTCCTGTAATTGCGCAGGCCGAGTTAAAAACAATTTTGAAATCTTCTGGTCAATCACAAAAAGAAGAAGCCGCTAAACACACGCACGAACACGCACATTAATTTTAGAAGCACGAATTAAGATTAGATTTTAAAAAAGATATGGCAGCAACATTAACTAAAAAAATTATCCATGGCATCTACGATGATGAGGTGCCATTGTTGGAAGCCTGCAGAAAACTAAAAACTGCCGGTATTAAGGTAAAAGATGTGTATTCGCCTATGCCCATACACGGTATAGATCCTATTATTGGTATTCCGCGCACGCGTATAGCCATTTGTGCTTTTATTTATGGATTAACCGGCTTAGGTTTAGCTTCATTAATGATGTGGTATATGATGGTAAGCGATTGGCCTACTGATGTGGGAGGTAAGCCTAACTGGGCTTATTATTTTAATATACCTGCTTTCATTCCTATTACATTTGAATCTACTATATTTTGTGCAGGTCATGGTATGGCTTTAACGTTCTTTTTACGTTGTATGCTTTTACCGGGTGCAGCAGCAAAAAACCCTGATTTTCGTACTACTAACGATAAATTTATGATTTACTTAGAGTTAAACGACGAACAAGCAAACTCAGCTGATGGCATTTTACGTGCAGCGGGTGCAAGCGAAGTAAATTATAAAGGAACAATAACCGAAACATTAGCTTACTAAAAAGATAAAATTTTAAGAGATGAACTTTACAAAAATTATAAATCTTAAAACGCTTACGGTGGCAGCCATTGCGGGTGTTATGGCTTTTGGCCTTACATCTTGCAGTAATGCGCCTAACAGTCCGGGTTATGAGTATATGCCGGATATGTACCGCTCTCCGGCACTAAAATATTACAATACCCACGTTTTAAATGGCGATACTTTACAAAGCGCTATGAAACCTGTTGCGGGTACTATTGCACGGGGTTGTATGCCAGGCATACCTGCCGGTATGGATTACGAAAAAGCAGGTATTTACCTTAAAAATCCAATTTTATTTACCCCTGCCGTTTTAAGTGATGGTGAAGCTATTTACGGCAAATTTTGCGTGCATTGCCATGGAGATGCCGGTAAAGGAGATGGTAAAGTAGGTTTAAAACTGCCCGGGCCACCACCCCCTTACGACGGAGCTGCCTTAAAAAATCTTCCGGAAGGAAAAATGTTTTATACCATTACTAACGGTAAAGGTATGATGGGCTCGCATGCAAGTCAATTAAATGTTGAAGAGCGTTGGAAAGTTGTTTATTATGTGCAAAAACTACAAGGCCACACACCTGGACAACCTATTAATATAGCAGATTCTACCGGGACAGAAATGACCGCGGGTGCCATTAAAGCACCCAACGCAAAAAAAGAAGAGAAAAAACAAAATAAGATTTAAGAGAAATGCTTTAAAGCATTCAGCGAAACGAAATAAAAATATAAATAGTGAGCTAATATGAGTAATTTAAATTTTACATTTCCGCAAAAAGCCAAAACATTTACATTCGTGTTAATGGCTATTGGTGTGGTATCAATTATTGCGGCGTTTATTTTAGATAAACCCGTAGTGGCAGATGAACATTATCATCATACCCGTGTTTGGGCTAATATTTTAATTAACTCATTTTTCTTTATGGCAATTGGCTTGGGCGCTTCATTCTTTATGGGCTTGCAATACGCAGCAGAAGCAGGATGGGCAGTTACCACTAAACGTATTGCAGAAGCAGTTGCCTGGTTTTTACCCTGGGGTTTAAGCTTTATGATGCTGATATTTATTTTAGGCCAGTTTGGTGTACATAATTTATATGCATTTTTTGATAAAGACGTTATCGCACACGATGTAAAACTGCAGGCTAAAATGGGTTATTTTGGTTGGTTTTGGTGGTTCCGCACTCTTTTTTATGTGGTTGGCTGGTTGTTTTTTACCTATAAACTTCGCAAAAACTCTATAGATGCCGAGAGCATGACTGATAATTCCTTACACTGGAAAAATGTAAAGTTAAGTGCCTGGTTTATGGTTTTATTTGCAGTTACATCCTCTACTTCATCATGGGATTGGTTAATGAGTATTGATATTCACTGGTTCTCAACTTTATTTGGCTGGTACGTTTTCTCCGGTATGTGGGTTAGCGCTATCATTTCAATGATATTAGTGATTGTTTACCTTAAAAAATTAGGCTATTTAGATTTTGTTACCGAAGGCAGTATTCATGATTTAGGTAAATGGATGTTTGCCATCTCTTTCCTTTGGACTTACCTGTACTTCTCACAATTTATGTTGATCTGGTATGCAGATATTCCTGAAGAGACTATTTATTTCTATCAACGTTGGGAAAATTACAAACCCTTAATGTGGGCAGTTTTCTTCATAAACTTCGCTTTCCCTATGATCATGTTGATGAGCAGCGATAGCAAACGTAACTTTTGGTTCTTAACTTTTGTAGGCTTTGTAATTTTTGTAGGCCACTATTTAGATATTGTAATGATGGTTATGCCTGGTACAGTTGGTAAATATTGGACCGGTTTAAGCTGGATGGAAATTGGTACCTTTTTAGGATTCTTAGGATTGTTTATTTACGTAGTATTTAATAACCTTACTAAACGCCCTCTTTTGGTTAAAAATCATCCATATTTAGATGAATCGTTACACCATAGTGTATAAATATTAAAGTAAGAATAAGAAATTAAAGTAAAATCAAATTTAAAAACAAGATAAAATGACACTGTTATACATATTAGCTTTTGTTTTGCTCTGCATAGCATTAAATCAATTATTTAAAGTATTTGAATTATCGCGAGATCTGCGTGGCGATAAACTCTATAAAACAACTGATAGCGATAATAAGTTTAATGGTCGCGCAATGCTTTTGTTTATGTTTATCTTCTTTGGATTTTTTATCTGGCAGGTTGATACATACAGTTACCGCCTGCTGCCTAAATCAGCGTCAGAACACGGTTATTTAATCGATAGCTTAATGAATGCCAATTACGTTTTAGTTGTATTAGTGTTTTTTGTAGTAAATGGTTTTTTATTCTTCTTTGCTTGGAGATACCACGGTACAAAAGATAGAAAGGCAGAATATATTGTACACAATAATAAATTGGAAATGATCTGGACAATAGTTCCTGCCATTGCACTTGCTTTCATCATCATTTTCGGTTTAAAGTACTGGAACGAGATCATGAAACGCAATAACGAAGCAAATCCAATAAAAATTGAATTATACGCCAAACAGTTTGATTGGACAGCCCGTTACCCAGGTGCCGATAATGAATTTGGTATTGATGATTATATGCAAATTGACGGAAGTAATTCAGTTGGTTTAGATACACTTGATACACGTTGCAAAGATGATATTTTAGTGAAGAACGAATTTCATATTCCTGTGGGAAGGGAGATCGTTTTCCAATTCCGCTCTCGCGATATTATACATAGCGCTTTTATGCCGCATTTCCGTGCACAAATGAATTGTGTGCCCGGCCAAATTACGTCCTTCCGTTTTAAACCGGTAGTTACTACAGCCGAAATGCGTAAAGACGCACACGTAATACGTAACATTAATGAAATTAACGAAATTCGCAGCAAACGAGGAGAAGACGCAATTGATTTTGATTACTTACTTTTGTGTAATAAAATATGTGGTGCCTCTCACTACAACATGCAAATGAAAATTGTAGTAGATACCGAAAAAGATTATATAGCCTGGTTAATGAAACAGAAAACGTTTAAACCAATCGCTAAAAAATAATTAACAATTATACATTAAATAAGACAAATGCTTTAGCATTCAACGAAGCAAAAAGACATTAAAAATGAGTGAAATGGAACATAACACACACGCCGGAGTAATAGAAGGGCACAACTTGCACGATCACGCACACGCGCACGATCATGGCGACCATCACGAAACATTTGTGAGCAAGTATGTATTTAGTATGGATCATAAAGTTATCTCTCGCCAGTTTTTAATTACGGCAGTAGTTATGGCAGTTATAGCAATGGTTATGTCTATCATATTTCGTTTACAATTAGCTTGGCCTGGAGAAAAGTTTGCATTTATTGAAGCCTTAATGGGGCGTAAATGGGGCGCAGATGGCATACTAAACCCTAATGCATATTTAGCGCTTGTAACTATACATGGTACTATTATGGTGTTTTTTGTACTAACAGGCGGTTTAAGCGGTACGTTTTCTAACTTATTAATACCGTATCAAATTGGCGCGCGCGATATGGCATCAGGTTTCTTAAATATGCTGTCATATTGGTTCTTCTTTATATCAAGCACCATTATGTTAAGCTCTTTATTTATTGAAGACGGTCCAGCTTCAGCCGGTTGGACAATCTATCCGCCATTATCAGCCTTACCGGAAGCTATTCCTGGTTCTAAATTAGGTATGACCCTTTGGTTGATCTCTATGAGTTTATTTGTGGTATCATCTCTTTTAGGAAGTTTAAATTACATTGTAACTATTATAAATCTTCGTACAAAAGGAATGACAATGACACGCCTTCCATTAACTATTTGGGCGTTTTTAGTTACAGCTATTTTAGGTGTTCTATCTTTTCCGGTATTATTCTCGGCTGTATTGTTATTAATTTTTGACCGTTCTATGGGTACAAGTTTCTATTTATCTGATATATATATCGGCGGAAAACCATTAGAGCAAGTGGGTGGTAGCCCTATTTTGTTTGAACACTTATTCTGGTTCTTGGGTCACCCCGAGGTTTACATTGTAATATTACCTGCACTTGGCATCACATCAGAAATTATAGCTACCAACTCTCGTAAACCTATCTTTGGTTACCGCGCTATGATCGGTTCTATGATTGCTATTGGTTTCCTATCATTTATCGTTTGGGGTCACCACATGTTTATGACAGGTATGAATCCTTTCTTAGGTTCGGTATTTGTATTTACAACTTTATTAATTGCCATTCCATCTGCAGTAAAAGCATTTAACTACATTACTACCTTATGGAAAGGTAACATACAATATACGCCTGCTATGTTATTCTCTATTGGCTTGGTTTCTTCGTTCATTACAGGTGGTGTAACTGGTATTATTCTTGCAGATTCTACGCTTGATATTACTATTCACGATACCTATTTTGTAGTAGCTCACTTCCACATTGTAATGGGCTTATCGGCTATCTTTGGTATGTTTGCCGGTGTTTATCATTGGTTTCCTAAAATGTTCCTTCGTATGATGAACAAAAAATTAGGCTACTTACATTTTTGGACAACCTTTTTAGGTGCTTACGGAGTTTTCTTTCCTATGCACTTTTTAGGAATGAGCGGTGTGCCTCGTCGTTATTATACAAACAGCAATTTTCCTTTATTTGATAATTTGTTAGACATAAATCAATTTGTAACCATGTGTGCTATTTTTGCAGCATTTGCACAAGTTATTTTCTTAATTAACTTCTTCTACAGTATGTTTCGTGGAGAAAAAGCAAACCAAAACCCTTGGAAATCTAACACACTTGAATGGACCAACCCGGTTGCACATATACATGGTAACTGGCCCGGTGCATTGCCAGAAGTACACCGTTGGCCGTATGATTATAGCAAACCCGGCCATGCAGAAGATTTTGTACCGCAAACCGTGGCGCTTGCCCTAGATGAGCACGATGGTGGCGAACACTAAACAAATAATGAAATCCCTTGCTGTTGCAGGGGATTTTTTATTTTATGGAAATTCAAAATTGAATTGTTTAAAATTAATATATTAGCCAAAATTAAATTTCATGAAAAAAAGCTATATCTTAAAAATTGCCATTTTACTTTTTCCATTTAAAATATTTTCTCAATTAAACGTAACGTCAAACTCAGTGGCAACCCAGTTGGCGCAAGCAATTACCGGCGGCGGGGTAACTATTACAAACGCTTCTTTAAACTGCGGGTCAGGTGCTTCGGGAACATTTTCTTATAGCGGATCAAACCTTGGCATTCCTAGTGGAATAATTTTAACTACGGGTTCAGCTTCTGATGCGGCAAATGGAGGCAGTTATTTTTGTGATGTGCAAAATGGGAATATGTATTCTGACCCTGATCTAATAAATATTGATCCCGATGCTTATAATGATGCCTGTATTCTTCAGTTTGACTTTGTACCTGTGTGTAATAATATAAGTATAACATACGTTTTTGGTTCGGAAGAGTATCCAACTTATGTTGGACAATTTAACGATGGATTTGGTATATTTTTAACAGGCCCAAAACCAAGTGGCGGTAATTATTCTGCACAAAATATAGGAACCCTTCCTAATGGAACGGCTGTTTCTATTAATAATGTAAATGCAGGTTCAAACGCATCTTATTTTCACAATAATTACTCAAATCCAAATAATGATATTGCTTATGATGGATATACCAATGCCATTACTTCAAGTGCACCAGTAACTCCCTGCTCAAGCTACCACATGAAAATTGCTATTGCAGATGCTTTAGATGAAGCATACGACTCAGGAGTTTTAATTGGTAGCAACGCTGTAAATTGCTCTACCGCACCTGGTGCCGCAATTGTATCTACACCTGTTTCCTGCGGTGGGTCGAATGGCACAGCTTCTATAACAGTTACTAATTATACGGCCACCCCAACTTATTCATGGTCTCCGGGCGGACAAACAACTCCTTCCTTAAGTGGGTTATCGGCCGGAAATTATACATGTGTAGTAGGGTTTCAAACAGCTTGCTCAATAGTAAACCAAACGTTAACTACAGTAGTTAGTAACCCAACAAGTTTTAGTTTATCAACTACAACTAATGCGGCCACGTGTTCGGGTAGCCCAACGGGAAGCGCTACTTTATCAATAAGTGGAGGCTCTGCTCCGTATACTATTTTATGGAACAGCACGCCTACACAAACTACTAATATAGCTGGCAACCTTACGCCTGGCAATTATACGGTAGCAGTACACGATAATTCAAACTGTACACAAATAGCAACCGTAAATATTGGCATCACTTTCCCAACGGTATTAACGTTTACAACCATGCAGGCCTGCGGAAATAATATAGTTTTAAACGCGGCTACTGGTAATAATTATCAATGGTATGATACGTCAAATGTTTTAATACCCGGCGCTAACGGACAAACATACGCTACAAGCAATATAGCCAACGGCCAACATTATATAGTTTCTTATAAAGATAATACTACCGGATGTAAAGATTCTTTACAAGTAAATATTTCTAAATACAATCTTAATTTCAGTTCTAATTCTTCTCCCGCCTGCCATTCAGGTAATAACGGAAGCATTAGTTTAAGCCCAAGTGGTACGTATACTTTTTCATCGTATGATTATAACCTTGGAGGAACTTCTACAGCTATGGGTACGTCAACAGTTGCCCCTATATCTATTCCTAATTTAGGAGCAGGCACGTACACTGTTTCTGTTTATCCAACCGGTAACCCTTCTTGCGCATATACCTTTACAGTGCCTATTACCCAAGGCTTAATACCTCCTGTTTCAAAAGATACTTTAAAGGTTTGTAACAAAGATACTGTTCAGCTTAACCCGCCTGTTGCCCCGGGTTCTACTAATAACTGGTACACATCTTCGTTAAATTTTTTAGGTTCAAGTCCGGCTAATGTATCTTTTCCTATCTTACCGGTACAACATGCCAATACCTCTTTTATTGATACAGTAAAAAGTTCGGTTGGTTGTATAAGTGTTTATAGGATCAATTTAAAAATTAAATCTTTTCAAAACACAATTTCTGTTATACAAAAACTAAAATGTTATAACGATAGCATAGGAAAAATAAAAGTAACTGTGCCACGCGAAACTAACGGACCAATAAATAACGGATACACCTTTACCTGGTATTATCCAAGTCCTTACGCATCTCCCGCAATTATAAACGCAGGTTCAACGGTTCCGGTTAGCGCTACCGAAATCAATTTGCATACAGGTTTTTATTATTGCATTATTAAAGCTGGTAATTGCATTGATACAGCAAAAATTACAGTTTTAAATCCACCTAAATTAAAAACAGACAGCATTTACGCTTATTATTGCCCTAAAGATTCTTTGGCTTTATTAATTGCTGATACGGGTAACACTAATTATCAATGGCATCCAAATAGTTTAGGCGCATCGGTTACCGGAGATTCTATACAGGTGCCCGTAGCAAACATTAACGGTTATTATGTTACTTATAAAAACAATGGTTGTGCAGATACGGCTAAAGTTATCGTGCCTGTAACAATCTATAATGCTTTCAGGCCTACCGAAATGGTAAATATATTCTCACCTAATGGCGATAAAAGAAATGATTTGTTTTATCCTTTTTATTCTGTGAGTTTAAACCAGTACCAAATTTTTAAACAAAGCGAAATGTACGAGCTTAAAGTTTATAACCGTTGGGGCACTTTAATGTATGAAACAACAGATTATGATAAGCCTTGGGATGGTAAAACAAAGGGAGGTAATGATGCCGAAGATGGCTCCTATTTCTTTGTGGTAAAGTACCAATCTAATTGCGGGAGCAAAGCAGATGTGGTAGAGAAAAAAGGCTTTGTTGAACTATTAAGATAAACAAAATTTAATTTTAACCTAAAAACCTCTTACTTTTAAGAGGTTTTTTTATGACTTATGGTAACAACAACAATAATTATTGCGTGTATAATTTTTTCTGTTATAGCTTTTAATAAGCCTACTTTATTTACACAGTGTTTGTTTAGTCCGTATGCGGTTAATCATTACAAACAATATTACAGGTTGTTTACGCACGCATTTTTACATGGCGATTATATGCATTTGGCATTTAATATGTATGCGCTTTATTTATTTGGCCAAGCGTTAGAAGAACAATATTTTGTAATGCTATTCGGCCAAAAATCTACCTTCTATTTTATATTGTTGTATGTTGGCGGCATATTTTTCTCTACCTTCTTCGATCTTATAAAACAAAAAGATAACCCACGTTATTCTTCGGTTGGTGCAAGCGGTGCTGTTACGGCAGTTGTTTTTAGTGCTATTTTAATTAATCCTTCTATGGGCATGGGCATTATTTTTATTCCTTTTTTTATTCCGGCGTGGTTGTTTGGCAGCTTGTATTTATTTTACAGTTGGTATATGGGTAAAAAACAATTAGATAATATTGGGCACAATGCACATTTTTGGGGTGCAATTTTTGGTTTTGTATTTACCATTATGTTAAAGCCGGCTTTACTGCCTCGTTTTTTTACCGAGATTTTTTAATGCGATGTGTTGCGTGAGGGATAGAAGCAAAAAGCCCACAGCGACGCAGGAGCGAGGACTTGCAGCGTATAGCCCGACCCGCAGGGACACGCCCTTATTGTTTTTCTTAGTAATTTAGCTTTTTAAAAAAATAATAACTATGATAACCGTTAATGCAAAAGATACTTCTCAGCAACAATTTCACGGATATTTATTAGGAGCTGTGGGTCCGCGGCCAATAGCCTTTGCCAGCACGATAGATAAAGAGGGCCGTCCTAATTTAGCACCCTTTAGTTTTTTTAATGTGTTCTCATCCAATCCACCCATAGCCATTTTTTCTCCGTCGCGTAGCGGAAGAGATAACACGACTAAAAACACGTTAGATAACGTTAAAGAAGTACCCGAAGTAGTTTTAAATATTGTAAACTATAACATGGTACAGCAAATGAGTTTGGCCAGCAGCCCCTATGCTAAAGGAGTAGATGAGTTTGAAAAAACCGGTTTTACTAAACTTGCCTCCCAACAGGTAAAACCATTTAGGGTGGCAGAAGCGCCGGTTACTATGGAGTGCAAGGTTAATCAAATTATTGAATTAGGGCAAAACGCCGGTGCCGGCAATCTTGTTGTGTGCGAGGTTAAGCTTATTCACGTAAAAGAAGAAGTGCTTGATGCTAATGGTAAAATAGATCAACAAAAAATAGATTTGGTGGCTCGTATGGGAGGAAACTGGTATTGCCGCGCGCATGGCGATGCGTTGTTTGAAATTGAAAAACCAGTTACAACCCTTGGTATTGGTGTTGATGCTATTCCCGCAGAAATTAAAAACAGTAAAATATTATCAGGAAATAATTTAGGACAGCTTGGCAATGTAGAGCATTTGCCTACGGCAGAAGAAATTGACCTATACAAAAATGCTTCCGAAAAAAAATTTACAAGCACGGAAGAACTTCAGCAGTACGCCAAAACCTTGTTAGATGTTAATAAAGTAGCCGAAGCGTGGAAAGTTTTGTTAGCTTATAATGCGAATAATCTTTAATTTTAAATTCTAAATATTTAATTTTTTTATCATGGAAGTAGTAGGAATAATCAAAGCAAAATTTGATACACAAGTAGTAAGCGAGCGTTTTAAAAAACGTGATTTTGTATTAACTGTAGAACCGGGTTCTCCATATCCGCAACAGGTAAGTTTTCAATTAGTGCAGGATAAAGTTTCGTTAGTAGATAATTTTAATATAGGCGAAGAAGTAAAAGTTCTTTTCAATTTAAAAGGCAGAGAGTGGGTTTCTCCACAAGGCGAAACAAAATACTTTAACACTATTGATGCCTGGCGTATTGAAAAGGCCGGCGCAGGAAGTTCATCTGCATCTTCAAATAACAATAGCAACAGCCAAAGTCAGCCAACCAGTATGGAAACAGGTATTCCTCCGGTATTTACAAGCAACTCGGTTGATGATGATTTACCGTTCTAAGAAAGATTTAAGAAGTAAGAAGCAAGATACAAGATGATTTCGTCTTGGTTCTTTTTTCTTGCCTCTTGTACTTATGAGTAAAATTCTTTTAATATATACCGGCGGCACCATTGGCATGATGCAGGATGCTAAAACAGGTAGCCTTCGTCCCTTTAATTTTAAATATCTTACCAAACAAGTCCCCGAATTAAGCCGCTTTAATTTAGAACTGCATTCTGTCTCCTTTAAAAAACCCATAGATTCCAGTAATATGCACCCACGGGTGTGGGTTGAATTAGTTGAAATTATTGAGAAAAATTATGCTGCCTACGATGGCTTTGTTGTGCTGCATGGTAGCGATACGATGGCTTACACGGCATCTGCACTAAGTTTTATGTTAGAGCATTTAAGCAAGCCTGTTATCCTTACTGGTTCGCAATTACCTATTGGTATTATACGTACCGATGGAAAAGAAAATTTAATTACCGCCATAGAAATTGCTTCAGCAAAAGATGAAAAAGGCAAAGCGCTTGTGCCCGAAGTGGCTGTTTATTTTGAGTATGCATTATACAGAGGCAATCGTACATTAAAATATAATTCAGAACATTTTGATGCGTTTAAATCACCTAACTACCCACAATTAGCAGAGGCTGGTGTGCAAATAACTTACAACTATAATTACATTGCAAAGGCTTCGACAAAAAAATTAATCACGCATAAAAATTTAGATAACGATATTGTGGTGCTAAATTTATTTCCGGGTATTTCTAAAAAAATTACGCAGGCTATTTTAAATAACGAAGGAATTAAAGCTGTTGTATTACATAGTTTTGGCGCAGGTAATGCCCCAACCGACGATTGGTTTATTACTTTACTTAAACAAGCTATTGATAAAGGCATTATTATTTACAACGTAACGCAATGCCTGGAAGGACGTGTTGTACAAGGTAAATACGAAACAAGTTCTGCCTTGCAAAAAATTGGTGTGGTTAGCGGAGAAGATATTACTTTGGAAGCGGCTATTACAAAATTGATGTTCTTACTCGGAAAAAAACTTTCGGCTTACAAAACAAAAAAACTTTTAGCTGAAAATTTGAGGGAAGAAATTACTTTAATTAAATAATAATTTGGCATTACGAGGCACAAAGCAATCTTTTGTCATACTAAGCTTGTCGAAGCACGCCGTCGGGCTTTACGCAGTAAAGCTTTTTAAGATATAGCTCATTGTTTAGTTTTTTAATTGCTTCGCAGAATGCTGAAAAAGCAATTCAATAAAAAGACTTTCTTACTGCAATCCCTAGCGTAATTACTTACACACAATAATCTTTCCATTATTAATAACAGCAATGGCTTTTCCAATAAAACTATAATTAATAAACGGGGTGTTCTTGCTTTTAGAGGCAATGTGCTTTTGGGTAAACTCCCATTTCATATCTGGGTTAAACAGTGTAATATTCGCCTTCTCTCCAACTTTTAAAACAGGCACATGCAAACCTAAAATTTTACGTGGGTTGGTGCTTAATTTTTCAATTAATTTTTCTTGCTCTATTTTTCCGTGCAAGCATGTATTAGCTGTTGCATAAGCTGTTTCCAGCGCTATAATGCCAAAAGAAGCGTGATCAAATTCTACATCTTTATTTTCAATTTCTTCCGGACAATGATCGCTAACAATTACATCAATAGCATCATTTATTACGGCACGTTTCAAATTTTCTACTTCGCTTTTATCGCGCAAAGGCGGTGTAACTTTTAAATTCGTATCAAATTCGGTAAGCGTTGCATCGTTCAATAATAATTGGTGCGCTGCAATCCCCGAAGTAATGTGTAAGTTTTTGCTTTTTGCTTGCTTAATATAATCTGTACTTAGTTTAGTCGATATAGTTGGCACGTGCATTTTGCCACCTGCGTAAGCCAATAAATTTATATTACGTTGCACTATCAATTCTTCTGCTAATGCCGGAATGCCTTTTAAACCAAGGTGTGTAGCTGTTTCACCTTCGTTCATTTGTCCGCCTGCCGCTAAATTTTTATCCTCGCAATGTGTGATAATTAAACTGCCTGTGTTTTCAGCATACTGCAATAAACGCACTAACAAACCAGCATCATTAATAGAATTTTTATAATCAGTAAAAGCAATGGCGCCTGCTTGTTTCATATCAAACATTTCGGTCATTTCTTTTCCATCCGAATTTTTCGTTAAACATCCCGCAGGAAAAACATCCACCAAATTATTTTTGCAAGCATTTACCACATAATCAATTTGCGATTTACTTTGCAGTGGGGGGTTAGTTGCCGGCATGATGCAAACACCTGTAAAACCACCTTGTGCAGCGGCTTGCATGCCGGTTTGTAAATCTTCTTTATGTTCAAAACCAGGGTCGCAAAAATTAGCCTGCATATCAAACCACCCCGGCGATGCATGCAAATTTTCTTGCTCAATAATTTTTACATTTTTATCAGCTTTAAGGTTTGCACTCATTTGTGTAATGATACCTTGTTCAACAAGTATATCCACTCGCTTGGTGTGTAGTGGCGAATTGGCATCAACCACCTTTGCATTTTTAATTAAGTAGTTCATATGTACTTTTTAGTTTTTTTATTTGCCATATGGTATACCCATGTTACTTTTATTTCTGTTTTAATGCAACAAGGATATTTCATTTTAAAAATTTGATTAAAATAATTTCGACTGCTAAAAACAATAAAGTTAAAAGAATAAATAATTTCCATAAACGTGTGCCGCCACCAATTTCGGCTAAAGAAGCCTGCATGTTACCGGCAGATGCATCAATTAAATGCGTGCGTTTCCAGCTAGCATTTTTTATCATTTCACTTAATTCATTTTTTGTAAACGAAGCTAAATCACTTTCTTTTCTATTATAATTAAAAGCAAAACCTTCTACATTTATTTTATCACGCAGCAAAAAATAATTGTTAGCATAGCTCGGATTTCCGTGTGTTAATAGGTGTTTACTGTCTTCGGTAATTTTTATTTCAGGAATAAAATCTGTTTTCGTATCAGTTGAAGAAATATGCAAAGGCGTTTCTCCATTAGTGTTTACGTTGCTTACATCAATGGCTTCGTTCTTGCCGCAGTAATAATAAAGTGGTGGGGATGGTCTGCTAAGTATAGCAATTTTTATAAGTGTTGGTATAAACAGCGCGTGTTTGGCAAAGCTGCTGCTTTTTTCATTTAACGAAGAAGTGCAAACGTATAATCTTCCTTTTCCTTTTTTATACATACTTAAAAATGGTTGACCGTTAATGAGTTTTAAAATAATTTCTTCTCCGCTGCGTGAGTTACTTTTAGTTACATAATGTTGATGAACAGTAGGCATATCCATGTTTTCAGGCGTTTTTTCAAATACACCTTCGTATAAATCTTTTGGTAAATTTTTGCCATCTATACGATACGTTGCTGTATCTATATTTACATAATTCGACACGCCAAACAAATTAAAGAAACTATTGTAAGAATCTTTATCAGCCGTTTCTGAAGGAAAAACGAGGGCGCTTCCTCCTGCCATAATATATATTTTTAATTCTTGTGATAGACCACTACTTATACTTTGCAAGGCATCAACCATAATTAAATTACTTTTATTGAAATAAGAAAAATCTATGCTTTGATCGTTTTGGTCGTAGTAAGTAAATAAAGAATCGTTACTAAAAAGACTTTGTAAATATTGCGCAGATTTTTCGTCTTTTTTATGAATGTTTAAACAAGGTATTCTGTTATTTACACGGAAAGAAAAATACAAGGTATCATCAAACGTTACCGGAAAATCTTCTACAATAAGTTTGCCTTGCTGTATGCCGGTATCCCTACAGGTAAAGCTAATCAGTGCATCTGTGGCTGCGTTTGGATTAACTTTAAAACTTACAGGCGCAATTTGTTTGTTGTTTACATATAATTTTAACGAGCCATTTTCAATTTCTTTATCAGATAGGTTTTTAATTTTTATATGTATTTTTTGATTTGTCCCGGCTTGAAAATATGGATTCTCCACATAGCAAGTATCTATAAATAAATTCTGCGCAGGCGCACTTTTTAGCAACACAAAATTAGTTTCCACTAAACTATCGGGTTTAAAAGCTGTCATATTGTTTTTTTGAAAATCGCTTATTAAAAAGAATTCGGCATCTTTTAAATCCTTATCAATATTGCTTTTTGCACGATTATAAATTTCTTGCAAACTTTTTACCGAAGATGAAATAGTTACTTTATCAACCGCATCTAAAGCTTGTTCTTTACTCAAAACATTATTTGACGAAGAATAAAAATTGTTACTAATTAATTGTATTTTATCGCTTGCGGCACTTGCCGTAATAAGCTCGCGAGCCTTTCGTTTAGCATCATCTAACAGGCTACCATTTTTATTAGCTGCCTGCATACTGAATGAATTATCAATATAAATAACAATGCTGCGAGTACCTTTTTTGATGTTATGATTGCTGGGAATGTAAGGTTGTGCAAAAGCCAATATAAGGCAAGTCAACGATAAAAGTCGAGATGCCAAAATAAGCAAGCGTTTAAGCGTAGATTTTGATTTACTTTCTTGCTGAACTTCTTTTAAAAAACGAACATTGGTAAAGTAAACTTTTTTGTATCGCCTAAAATTAAATAAGTGGACGATAATAGGAATTGACAACGCGCCAAGAGCAAATAAAAATGAAGGATATAAAAAGCTCATCAAAAACCAAAGATACAATTTTGAAGGTAAAACCAAACCCTAATTTTTTTAATTATATTTGCCTTTTAAATAATTATTGATTTGAAGATTCGTTGAATTGTAGATTGAATACAATTACAATCAATTACTCTCTAAATCAAAATTCAATAAATGATAAATATGAGCACAGAAAATAAAGGTTTTGGCATTGCCAAAGAAAATTATAAATTTTTTATTGCGGGCGTAGTCCTAATTGTATTGGGATACCTGCTAATGATGGGTGGCGGCAGCGAAGACCCTAATGTGTTTAATCCTGAAATTTTTAGCGCAAGGCGTATTACCGTTGCACCTTTAGTATGTTTGGCGGGTTTTGCAACTATTATGGTGGCTATTATGCGTCGCCCTAAAAACGCAGAATAACCTGTATGAATTATTTACAAGCCATTGTACTAGCTATTGTAGAGGGCCTTACCGAGTTTTTGCCTGTATCAAGCACAGGGCACATGATTATTACAACCGCTATAATGGGTATGCCCGTTACTGAATTTGTAAAACTATTTACTGTTGCTATACAGTTGGGCGCTATTGCCGCTGTAGTAGTTATATATTTTAAACGATTTTTTCAATCGATAAATTTTTACTTTAAACTTTTTGTAGCTTTTATTCCTGCGGCTATTTTTGGTCTTTTACTGGGTGATGTTATTGATAGTTTGTTGGAAAGTCCGTTGGGCGTTGGTATTGCTTTGTTTGTAGGCGGAATTATTTTCTTATTTATAGACAAATGGTTTACTGAAGAAAAGATACAATCAACTGATGACGTAAGTTATCTACAAGCCTTTAAAATTGGGTTGTTTCAATGTATTGCTTTAATACCAGGCGTTTCGCGTAGTGGCGCGACTATTGTTGGAGGTTTATCCCAAAAATTAACACGCAAAGCAGCTGCCGAATTTTCTTTCTTTTTAGCAGTACCAACAATGGTTGCAGCAAGCGGAAAAAAACTACTTGACTTTTACAAGCATAGTGGAATGCCTTCTTGCGAAGAAATAAAATTGTTGGCTATTGGAAATGTAGTTGCTTTTATTGTTGCTTTACTCGCTATAAAACTCTTTATAGAATTTTTAACCAAACACGGGTTTAAATTATTTGGTTGGTATCGTATCATCGTTGGTGGCGTTATTATTTTACTTTTTGCTATGCGCATTAAGTTAGATGTAATGTAAAATTAATATCATTTTTTACTTTTTTCTTCTATGAGAATAATTTACCGTTTTTATTTAAAAACAGCATAACTTAAAATAGAATTTACATTTTATTTACATATAAGTTAATTGGTAATGATTAAATGATTTTGGCGTAATCTTCTACCGCAACTTAAACTCCAATTTCGTGGCAAATATTTTGTCATGAAAAAAATCAGTTTACAAGTAATTGCTCTTACCGTTTTAAGCGTATTTGCAGACACAAAATTATCTAAAGCACAAACTTTTACCAATGGTAACATAGCAGTTTTAGTAGCAACCTCCTCATCAGCCAACAACACCACAGCAAGTATTATAGAGCTAACAAAAACCACAGCGGCACAATCTGCTGTTAATACTTATTTCATTAATGGCACAAGTGGTATAAATGCCCTTCGTTTTTCGGGTAGTGCAAGTTCAACAGGATATCTTTCAAATAGCAATGACGGTAGTTTAATTTGCTTTACCGGTGGAAATGCAACAACTACAACCGTTAATGTAAATACAATGTTAGGACGGGGAGTGGGCAGTATTAATAATGCTGGTACATACAGCTTGGCTACCACCTATACCGCAAGCTCCGGTAACCAAACCCGTAGCGCAACAAGTTTAGATAATGCTACATGGTATATTGGCGATCAAAGTGGGATTTATTCTAATGGTACAACAAGTGCCAATCCTGCCGGAAACATCAGAGCTACCAAATCTTTTAACGGTACTGTGTATGTTTCATCCGCAAGTAGCGCAACAACAACTATACAAGTTAGCACAATTTCTACAGCAACAGGTGGAACTATTAGTGGCTTACCGGGTTTAACCAATAATTCAAGCTTACAGGATTTCTATTTAATTTCTTCAGGAACTAATGGAGGTGCTTTTGATATTTTATATGTTCTATCAGCCACAAGTAATACCGTTGGATCAATTTCTAAATATTCGTTAGTTAGCGGCTCATGGATTAGTAATGGAAGTTACACAACTACATTTGGTGGTTTTGGTTTGGCTGCCGAAGCCATTAGTGGTGGTGCAAACTTATATGTATCAACAGGTTTAGGTGCTTTAGCGGGCAATAGTGTGTTATTATTAAATGATGCAACAGGGTATAATGCAGCGCTTGCTATTACTACAGGAAACAACGTTACATTATATACAGCGGCGGCAGGTACAACAATAAAAGGAATTGCCTTTGCACCTATAAGTAATTGTACTGCACCATCTATAACATCTTTAAGCAGTACAGGAAGTATTTGTGAAGGCGATGTGCTTAATTTTTCAGTAACGGCAACAAGTAGTAGTTCGCTTACTTATGCTTGGGCGGGACCTAATACATATACCTCTTCAACACAAAACCCGGTTATAATAAATACTACAGTGGCAGCAAGCGGCACATATTCTGTAACTGTTACCAATAGCTGTGGTTCTGCAACTTCAACTGTAACGGCAACTGTAAATAGTTTACCAACAGTTACCATTACACCCGATGCAGCGACCTCATTTTGTGCAGGTGGTTCGGTAAATCTTAGTGCTTCATCCGCAAGTTCTTATACTTGGTCAACAGGAGTTAATACCCCATCAATTAACGTAACAACAGGTGGTAATTATACGGTTGCTATTACAGATGGCAATAATTGTTCTGCTACTTCGGCAGCAATTTCAGTTACGGTAAACCCCTTACCAACAACTCCTGTAATTACAGGCACACTTTCTTTTTGCTCAGGCAATCCAACTATATTAGATGCTGGTGCAGGTTATGCTTCTTATGTATGGAGTAATGGAGAAACCACACAAACAATTTCTGTTACAACAGCAAATAATTTTTCTGTAACGGTTTCAGACGGAACATGCAATGCATCTTCATCTGTAGTAACAACAACAATGATAAGTACTCCTAATCAACCGGCTGCCTTTACAGCCAGCTCTGCTTTTGTAAGCATTGGACAAAATGGAGTAGCTTACACAGTTCCTAATGATCTAACAGCTACTTATACATGGGTATATAGTGGCGGCGGCGCAACCCTTAATGGAAGCACTACTAACAGTGTTATCATTGATTTTTCTACTACAGCAACTTCAGGGACATTAAGTGTTTCTGCCATAAACAGTTGCGGTACCAGCGCTTCTCAAAGCATATTAGTTACAGTTAACCCTGCAAGTTTTACGGGTGGTAATATAGTTGTACTACAAACAATTGGAAGTACAAGTAAAGCGTCATCACAAATTACGCTGAAAGAATTTACAACAAGCGGTGCTGTAGGTACATCTGTTTCTATTCCTACTACAGGAAGTTATCCATTGCAAACATCCGGTGTATTTGGAGGTTCGGAAGGATTCCTTACCTTATCTACTGACGGAAAATTTTTGGTGCTGGCAGGTTACGGCACTTCATCTTCATTTACAGATATAACCAGTACAACTGCCGCAACTGTTCCACGTGTAGTTGGCACAGTTAGCCAATCAGGTGCTTATACACAGGTTGCATCAAGCAATTCTTTCTATTCAGGTAATGATATTCGAGGCGCAGTTTCTGATGGAACTAATTTTTGGGCATCGGGTGCTTCTATTGCCGGTGTAGATGGAATAAATTATTTTGGTCCGGGTACACAAAACGGACTTGCCACCAGTGCAACTCCACCAAAAGGTTACGGAATAAGAATATTTAATGGACAGATTTATTACTCAACACAAAAAGCAGGCCCATCAAACACAGCTACCCAATTAGGAATAATGGCTGTAAGCGGTGGCTCCCCAACAAGCGGCACTCCTACAATAACACCGGTTATTAATACCGGTACAATTACACCAGAAGATTTTTCTTTCAATGCTACAACAGATGTATGTTATATAGCCGTTAATCTTAACTCAGCACTTGGTGGAATTCAGAAATGGGTAAATACTGCGAGTACCTGGAGCTTAGCTTACACATTAGGTACAGGAACTGCAAATGTTGGTGCCTATGGAGTATTAGTTGATTATACAGGAACTAATCCTATTATATATGCCACTACTTCCGAATCAGCAGGAAATCGTATCATTAAAATTACAGATATAGGCGCAAGTTCAACCGCATCAAATATAGTAGCAGCAACTTCAGGTGTATTTTATAAAGGGATTTCTTTTGCACCTGTAAATATAGGCGCTCCTACAGTTAATCTTTCGTTAAGTACAAATACTGCTTTAGAAGCTTCGGCAACTGCGGTATTAGTTACAGCAACAACTTCTGCCCCTGTTGTTGGAAGTCAAACACTTTCGCTTATAGTTTCAGGAACAAATATTACCACGGGAGATTACACACTTTCTAACATGACCATTACCATACCTAACGGAGCAACAACAGGTACCGTAACATTTACAGTTGTAGATGATGCTATTGTTGAAGCAACCGAAACGGCATCACTTACTATTAGTAGCCCTTCTGCCGGAATTTTATTAGGGACTATTACTACACAAACAGTTTTTATAACAGATAATGATGGTAACACTCCTCCTACAATTACAATGAATGTAGCTACTACTACAGATTTTATTGATGCAGGTGTTGCAACATCGCCTGTAAGTCCTTATTCTGTTAGTGGCGCTTCTAATGATCCTACAGATCCAGGCAGTACTTTAAGAATTGATTTTTTAGTAAACGATTTAGAATCTGCGGCTAGTAGTTTAACTGTAACCGCAACTAGCAGTATACCATCGGTTGTGCCAAGTGCAAGCATTATAGTTTCAGGTAACGGCGCTATAAGAACTGTAAAAATTACACCTATTGCTATTGGTTATTCAACTATAACAGTTACCGTAAGCGACGGATTAAATACTTCATCGTATGTAATTAGTTATGCTTCATCAGATCCTTCGCCAGTGCTTAATGTTAACAACACGTTTTGGCATACCGGCCTTTCAGATGCTTCTGATGCAGTGGCTATAGATGATAATTATTATATGACGGGAGATGATGAACTCGATTATATAAATGTGTATTCAAGGTCAGCTTCCGGTTTACCTCTTGTGTCTTTTGATGCAACAAACCTTTTAAGCTTACCCAATTTAAGTAAACCCGAAATTGATATAGAAGCAGGAACTCCGAGTGTGAAAATTTCGAACAGATCTTATTGGTTAGGTTCTATGAGTAATACAAAAGCTCCTTTTAATAATGCACCAAACCGCGATCGTTTATTTGCTACACACCATACAGGTACCGGTGCTGCCACGGTAATAACTTCTGTTGGATATTGTGCTTTAAGAAATTCTATTTTAACTTGGGGTGATGCAAACGGTTATGGTTTTTCTGCCAGTGCTGCTGCCGGTGTAGACTCTAAAGCATTTAATGGTTTTGCTGCCGAAGGAATGGTATTTGCCCCTGATAGTACAACACTTTGGATTGGAATGAGAGCCCCTTTAGTGCCCACAACTTTCCGCACAAAAGCGGTTATTGTACCGGTATTAAATTTTGAAACATGGTTTAATAATGGCTCTCCGTCGGGTAACCCAACATTTGGATCTCCTATTGAACTTGATTTAAACCTAAATGGAATACGCGATATTATACGCTTATCAAATGGTACATATATTATTATTGCAGGTGGGCCTATTAATGATGCAGGAACAACAAGTATGTATAAATGGACGGGTAACCCTACCGATGCTCCTGTATCTTTTGCAAGTGCCGGAGATGGAAGTATAAATATGGAAGGTGCTATGGAAGTACGTGTAGGCGGAAATTTATCGTTGACGAAAATACAGGTGATAAGTGATATGGGAGATAATAAATTTTATAATGATGGTATTGAAGCAAAAGATTTTACAGATTTAAACCTAAGAAAATTTAGATCAGATGTTTTAACGGGTGTTGACCTTGATATTTGTTCGGGCTTTACCTCAACTATCAATGCCAGCGGAAATACAACTTTCTGTGCAGGCGATTCTGTTAAATTAAGTGCGGCAAGTAATGTTAGTTCATATCATTGGTCGGATGGAGAAACTACTCAAACTATAACCGTAAAAACCGCAGGAGATTATTCGGTTACGGTAACAAAAGCAAGCGGCAATTGTTCTGCAACATCAACCACCGAAACCATTACCGTTAATGCTTTGCCTGCCACACCAACCATTTCTCAAAGTGGAAATGTACTTACATCAAGTGCAAGTTCTACCTACCAATGGTATTTTAATGGAAGTATGATTGCCGGTGCAACCGCACAAACCTACTCGGCAACTCAAAATGGAAATTACCAAGTTGAGATTGGCGATGTTAATACTTGTACAGCTACATCAAATACTGTTGCTATAACACTAACAGATATTGCTTCTTTCAATGAAGAAAATTTGAATACGCTTGTGAAGCCAAATCCTTTTACTAATTATTTTGAATTAGATTTTTATAATGAACCAGAAAACTGTTCTATTGAACTTTATAACTCATTAGGAACTAAGATCAACTTATTGTATGAAATTACAAAAGGGAATAATCATGTGTCATTTACCTTCCCTTACGAATTAGGGGGGGGCATTTATTATTTAAAAATAATGCAAGGTTCAACTGCTAAAATAATAAAATTAGCTAAGGTAAATTAATAAAATTTTAGTCATAGATTGTTCAGGTAATTAGGTTTTTATACCTGTTTTATTTGGCACTCTTTAGCAAAAAAAAGTGATACTCCATCTATTTTTCTTTCTCAATAATTTTAATTCTTTTTTTCTTTGGCAGAAAGTTTTTCTATGGCTGCACTAAAGCAATTCAACTAATTTGTGTTATGTTTTAACAGAAACCTCCATGTATCTTTTGGGTTACGTTTCCAATCTCTCTAAGCGTCTAGCGAATGTCTCTTTGAAAAACAATAATTTTAAATCAAGTAATAAAGACTTTACTAAAGGCAATAATTTATTTACCTGGCTTTTTTACAATAACAGGATGATGTTTTTTAAAATGCATCATAGAATTAAATTACCAAGTAAAACTACTTAGTAATTTACAATTTTACGAAAGATTTTTTCTCCCGCACTTGTAATAACAGAAATGATAAGCACATTATTTTCTGTGTTTCCTAAATAAATATATTTTTTATTATTAGAGATATTTTCCTGCGACACATCATTCACTACTTTTTCTCCTAATAAATTTTGTACCGATATTACTGCATCTATTTTTGTTTGATAATTAAACTGGACAAAATATCCGGAAGCATCTCTGTTTATGAAGATATTATTTTCAGTAGTAAATGATTTTATGCCTGTAGTTGATGCTGATGTAGAATCAACCGTAATTACCTGAGAATACACAGCAGAATCTGCGCAAACCTGGTTATAAGCCGTAAGAGAAACCAAATAATTTCCGGCAGTTGTATATTGATGCGTTGTATTTGCAGTATAAGATATTTGCCCATCGCCAAAATTCCATTCAAAAGAACTTGCGTTGTTACTGGTGTTTGTAAAAGTAACTAAGGCTGCATTATTTACTAAAATAATATTGGTGGCTGACGGAATAAAAGAAGAAGAATAAGAAGCGGCCTGTAAGTTAAAAGTTTTGGTGCCGTTGCTGCAACTTCCAACCATATTTACATCAACACTATAATTACCCGCTTGCAAATTTTGTAAAGTATCTGCTGTGCTTTTATTTAAAGATGTTTTAATGAGGTTGTTATTTGCATCTTTCCAATAATAATTGTAGTTAGCATTGCCCGAACCTTTTGCTATTAAGTAACCATTAGAAGTAGTTGCACAGCTTGGATTTTTAAAATTACTATTAACAGATAAATTCGGATCGATAGTGATATTTAAAACAAAACGTGCAACTGTTTCTGTATCTGTAAGTACACAATAATAAGGACCTGTACGTAAATCCCAGTCAGCATTCATATAAATATCATGTAACATTAAGCATGCGCCAGATGGCAGGTTTTGAAGATCGGTTGCGCTAATTTGGTAATTATCTGTAGTAGCCGTAGTGGCCTTAAAGGGGATACTATAATTTTGGTTTAATGTTGGCAATCCGTTTATTGCATAATCAGTATCATTCAAAGAAGAAACAATATTCAAATATCCAGCATCCATTCCTAAAGATATGGCATCATGTTCTGTGCTGTAATACATTTCGACGCTTGCATCAAAATAAATAGCGGTCTCATTTTGCATACCATTTCCGTTTGCGTTTAACCTAAATACCATAGGTGTGGAGGCGGTTTTTAAAAGTTGTTGAGAGCTTGCTGCTTTATACGTTTCTTTTGCTACCAAGGTAGTTGCTGCGCTTGCCTGAATATAAAAACCTTGCCCGGAAGGTATAAGGTCGCCCATACCACCAGAACCAATAGCCGGACTGCTAACGCCTGCCACAAAAGATGCGTAACCGCTAAGATCAGGATTATAAACATAAATGGCATTGGTCACATTTGCGTTTCCATTTCTTAAAGATGTCCATGAAATAGGCGATGGATACGGATTTGACAAAAGATTATATCCATGATCGGTTGCATTTGTTCCCCCACCAGAATTTGTAACGGTTAAATTATATGTAAAATTTCCTTGATTAACCGGGCCTGTAACATCATAAATAATATCGCCTGAATTTGTTGTGGCATTGCCAAGGTACACCCAATATCCTTTTCCTATAGTAATTGCACCGGAAGTACTTGGAATAGGAATGTAGCGGGCTGAATTATCAAAAAGGCCGCCAACTGTTTCTGCGTAAGAATAGATAGATGTAAACGGTGTGCCACCTACATAATAACCATTTGGGCAGCCCGAGCAGGTTATAGCAAAATTATCATTCCAATCTGCAAAGGTTCTGCCTGTAATGCCTGCGGCACCCATTAAAACCCAGCCTGTTTTACCTCCTGCAGCGTAAGATTGTGTGGTAACATTTCCTGTAACACTTCCGCCAATAGGGGCAATACGGGCTGTAACAGTGGGAGAAGAGGCAATTAAAGTAAGATTACCTGCACTGGCAAATGTGCCTAAAGTTGGCGTTAATGTTCCTATTAAATCTAATGCATTACCTAAGGATAATGTTTGCCCAGTGCGGTTAAATGTAATATCCTGTATTGATCTTGTAGAAGAACTGGTTTGTGTCATTAACATAGTATTAGCAATAGTTCCTGCACCCCCAATATTTAAAACAGATGTTGACGAACCTGTAAAACTTCCATTAGTAACCATTGTAGGAAAAGTAATCGCACCGTTTAGTGCTAATGTATTTCCGTTAAGATTAAATATAGCACTTGTATGTGTAAATACTCCTGAAACGGTTAAATCAGTTCCTAATACTAATTTTTGAGCAGCACTGCTACTTAACGTAAGATTTTTAAGTGTTTGCGAACCTGCTGTAAAAAATAAATTATTAGTAATACCTGTACCTGAAATAATTAAGTTAGATGTAGCAGAGCCGGTAAAGCTTCCATTAGCGGCTGATGTTGGAAATATTTGTGTGCCATTTAAAGTAAGTGTTTGTCCGTTTAAATTTACTACGCCATTTGTTTGGGTATAAACCGCCGCAACAGTACAGGCACCCGCTAATGTTTTGGTAGAATTATTGGTAATGGTAAGGTTGGCATAATCTGTACGGCCGGTTATTGTTTGCGATCCGGCAGCGTTATATTCAATAGTAGAGGCAGCACCCAAAATTATAGTGGGGGCATTTGTATTTTTTATACATGTAGCGGCAGTACCATTAAAACCCGCAGGGGAAGCAGTTTGTATCTTTCCATTAATAAGGCAAGTAGGAGTGGTACTGTTGCAGGTAATTAAATTTATGCCCGCTGTAACAGTACAACCGGCATCTACTGTAAAAGTAGTATGGGCGCTGGCGCTCGTTCCGTTAAGGCTCATAGCGCTATTTAATGTTAAGGTAGTATTGTTTGCAATATGTACAAATATATAATTATCAGTGCCCGCTGTGCTAAAAGTTTCTGCTGAGCCTCCGTTAAATAGAAAACAGGTATAATCAGCGGGAGAAGAATTGGTAATTGTACCAGCTGTCTTGCTAAAAGAATTTGTAATATTTATATACGAACTAAAATTTGTTGCATTAGAAGTGTTTACGGAGCCACCATCGAGCGTTCCGGCAGATTGTGAATAATTAAAGACAGTAAATGTATTTGTTGTGGCTGTATTATTCAAGGAAAGTGTATTAGCTGTAGATACTAAAAGCGTTCCGGTTATTATTAACGAGCCACCCATAGTATAGGTGGCTCCTGTACCCGAAACAGTTAAATTACCATACGTATTTGCTAATGGTGTTGTAATAGTTGTGTTTGCTGAATTATTATAAACGCAAGTACTTGCCACATCAAACACACAGGCTGTTAAAGTAGGCAGGGTATTGTTATTTAACGTAAGTGTGGCGTTTGCAAATACATTTAAAATAGAGCCTGTAAGTTTGCTTGCCGCAATAGTTGGTATAATAAAATCGCAGGCAGTAATACCATCGCCAATAGTAACGCCCGAGTTTGCGCCGGATACTACCCATGCCGCACTAAGAGTTACAGAAGCATTATTGCGAATATTAAAAGTTTGATTGGCGGTGGTAAAATTTGTTGGAGCTATGCCAGTGCCATTTATGTTGGTGCCCCACGATGCTGTGCTTGTAACAGTACCGCCCGCTTTTAAGTAAAAAATAGAAGCAGATTTTAAAGTTGTTGTAACCAAAATAAACAATACAGAAATAAATAAAACAGTTTTTTTCATTTTATTACATATGTAAGAGTTATGCTAAAGTTAATATAATAATCTATATATTAGAATTTATTTAGCTAAAACTATTTTAATGTTCTACAAGAACGGTTTAAATGTTAGAGCGATTTGTTTTAGCTTTGTAAAAAAAGTATGTTTTTCTCTAAGTTAGATTACAATCAATTCATTCCTAAAATCCAAAACATCAATCGTACTGAAGGCGATATTTTGTTGGTTGATAAACCCTATCACATGACTTCGTTCGAAGTAGTCAACAAAATTAAAATTGCTATAAAAAAAATTTTTCCTGAAAAAATAAAAGTAGGTCACGCCGGTACTTTAGATCCGCTTGCTACAGGCTTATTAATTATCTGCACAGGTAAAAAGACAAAACAAATCGAACAAATTCAGGCTTTAGAAAAGGAATATACGGGCACCTTTTTAGTTGGCGCAACAACGCCTTGTTTTGATAAAGAACAAGAAATTGATTTTACATTTCCTACCAAACATATTACTGAAGATTTAATTAAAGAAGTTGTACAAAAATTTACAGGCAAGCAAATGCAAACGCCCCCTGTTTTTTCTGCAGTTAAAGTGGATGGAAAACGTGCTTACGATTTAGCGCGCGAAGGTATTGAAGAAATTAAAGTTAATCCAAAAGAAATAGATATTAAACTTTTTGAAATAACACGCATTGCCCTGCCTGAAATAGATTTTAAAGTCGTGTGTAGTAAAGGAACCTACATTCGTTCTTTAGCGCGTGATTTTGGGTTAGCACTTAACAGCGGTGCATATATTATTGCTTTGCGAAGAACTCGCACAGGCGATTATCATGTTAATAACTCCATCGTTCTAATTGTTAATTAAACGGCTGATATTTTTATTGTAAACTACTTTTAACCTAATCATTACAGCTTATTTTTGTTTATATGAACAACCGCGAAACCTTTAATCCCTTTGCTAACATTGATAGATTTTGCGTGCTTTTTTATTTTCTGTTGGTTTTAATGGGGTGGCTAAATATCTATGCCGCTGTTTATAACGAAGAGCACAAAAGTATTTTTGATATGAGTCAGAAATATGGAAAGCAACTTTTATGGATTGGTAGCGCGGCCTTTTTAGCCATTTTAATTTTAGTTATTGATGCAGATTTCTATACCGTATTTGCTTACTTTTTTTACGCGATTTTTTTATTGCTCTGTATTGCTGTTCCATTTTTAGGACGAGAAGTAAAAGGTAGTCGCTCTTGGTTTAGATTTGGAGATTTTGGCATACAACCTGCCGAGTTTATGAAATTTGCCACCAACTTAGCGCTGCCAAAATATTTAAGTAATGCAAATTTGCAGGTAGATCAAGGTAAACGCGGCCTGTCAAATTTTTTTAAAAAGTACAGAAGCACCATCATTGCTTTAATTATCATCGGGCTTCCTTTACTCATCATAAAAAAACTACAAGATGAAACCGGCCTGGCCATTGTATTTGCTGCTTTTGTATTTACCCTTTATCGCGAAGGGCTATCCGTAAACTTTTTACTGGTAGGGTTTGTTGCCGCAGTTTTATTTGTTTTGGCACTGTTGGTTGATAATACGTATTTGTTCATTCTCATTGGCAGCATCTGCACTTTTTCTTTGCTATTTGTAAAAAGAACACGCGGCAACATTTTTATCGTAGTATTTATTGCTCTCGGTGCTTGCGGTATGGTAAAAGCAACCTCAACTGTTTACGAAAAGCTGGAAAACCATCAAAAAATACGTATAGACGTGCTGTTAGGCAGGGGAACCATAAATCTTAAAAAAGAAGGGTACAATGTAAATCAGGCTAAAATAGCTATTGGTAGCGGAGGATTTTTAGGTAAAGGTTATTTGCAAGGTACACAAACTAAATATGATTTTGTACCGGAACAGGATACCGATTTTATCTTTTGTACCGTGGGCGAAGAATGGGGCTTTATAGGTACAACGGCCGTTATTTTATTACAACTTACCTTAATTCTACGCATAGTTAGCATGGCAGAAAGGCAACGATCAGATTTTAGCCGTATTTACGGTTACGGCGTTGCTTCTATATTATTCTTTCACTTAGCTATTAACATTGGTATGACGATTGGGCTGGCACCCGTAATCGGTATTCCACTGCCCTTTTTTAGTTACGGAGGTTCTTCTTTATGGTCTTTTACTATTTTACTTTTTATTTTTATTAAACTGGATGCCAACCGACTTAGCATTTTACGTTAAGGATTGAGAGAAAATCCTTTTTCATGTGATCATAAACATTGTACCGAAGAGCTTACTTCGGCAAGCTCAGTATAAACTTTGCTAGTAGACTTGCTCTCAATAAGCCCATCGGAACGGCCAAATTTTATTTCTTATCAGCAGGGGATGCGTTTAAAGCAGGTATTTTTATTTTATCTTTTTTTGTCAAACCTTCAATAATCTCAATATTTATCCCATCAGATAAGCCTGTTTTAATATATTTCTTTTCATATACATTAGGCGATTTTTCTACTTCAACAAACGGTTTACTTTTTTCAAATTGCAAAACACTTTCAGGAATAGCTAACACATGTTCTTTTTTTGCTAAAATAATATCAGCACTGGCACTATAAGCAGCGCGTAAAAAAGTACTGTTCTTATCTTTATTCATAGCCGCACGAATTAAAAACTGAATGGCGCCATTTTCTGCTACCCCTTTAGGGGCAATATACTCCAACTTGGCATTAAAACTTTCATCATCAATGGCGCCAACTGTTAACACTAGCGGCATCCCTTCTTTTACTTTCCCAACTTCGCTTTCATCAAGCTTGCCTTCAAAAATCATTTCGCCCATATTAGCTACAATAGCAATGGTAGTACCCTCGTTAAAAGTATTACTTTCAATAACCGAACTTCCTTCTTTAATAGGTACGTCAAGCACCATACCTTTAATGGTAGATTTTACAATGGTATTAGAAGCAGTTTCCATGCTTTTGCTTACACCTTCTTTTAGTATCTGTAAATTATCTTCGGCAGATCTTACTTCAACTTCGGCACTTTTATATTTCAGATCTGATGGAAGAAAGTCTGCTTTTGAAATAACACCCTGCTCTAACAATTTTTTATTTCTTTCATATTCGATAGTTGCATTATCAAAACTTACCTTTGCCTGATTGATACGTGTTTCTGCGCCTTGCAGGCTAGCCATATTAGGAATAATTTTAATACGTGCAATAACATCGCCTTCTTTAATTTCTTGTCCGGCTACAACAAAAAACTTTTCTACTACACCCGATACGCGCGATTTCATATTTACTTCTTTACGCGGAATAATAGAACCGGTAGCTACTGTTTTTTTTACAACTACGGTATCAAACGGAGTTATGGTTTGGAAAACCACCGGTGGCGTTTGCGATTTGCTGTACAGAAAATACATGGTGTAGCCAAAGCCTGCAAGTAAAATTAGTAGTAAACTGATTTTGATGATTTTTTTTATCATATAGATATTTATTTTTTTGTTTATTCTGTTCGACCTCACCCCAACCCCTCTCCACAAGAGAGGGGAGTAGAGCGATTATTAATTTATAGTTTTAATTTTATTATTCATACTTATTCAGTTCTTAGGGCTTCTACGGGGTGAATAGATACGGCTCTGCGTGCAGGAATAAAGCCTGCAATTAATCCACCTACAATTATTACACCCAATGCTTTCATAGCAGTACCTATATCTACTGTAGGGTTAGTAAACATAGAACCTTCTTCGTTACCAATTACCGTATTTAAACCTTCTAATAAATAAATGCCGGCAGTTAAACCCGCATAGCCTGCAATGGCTGTAATTAATAAGGCTTCTAATAATATTTGTATAACAACATTTGTGGGTGTTGCACCTAAGGCACGTTTAACGCCTATCTCTTTAGTGCGTTCTTTTACTACAATCAGCATAATGTTGCTAATGCCAATAACGCCAGCTAATAACGTACCAATGCCTACCACCCAAATTAGCATTTCTATGCCGTTAAATAAACCATTTAATTTACCAAATTCAACACCCATATTCCAATGGCCAATCGCTACTTTATCATCTGGAGCAACTTTGTGACGTTCTTTTAAAAGCTCGATAGCTTTGGCTTCTCCTACTTCGGCAGGAATATCATCTTTTGCTTTGATGCTAAACCAACCTACTTTATTATTGCAGTTAAACGCATTTTGAAATGTGGTAAAAGGTGTAAAAATAGTTTGCGCTTGTTCTCTGCCTTCATTACCACCTGCAACCGGTTGCGTTAAACCTACCACCATAAAATACACACCATTAATACGGATATATTTACTAATAGGGTCTTCGCCTTTTTTAAAATATACTTCTTGTATGCGTGTGCCTATTACACATATTTTACGTTTATCATCAATATCTTTTTGATTAAGGAAGCGTCCTTTAGTAATAACTACTTTTTGTATTTTACTAATCTCGGGATACTGTCCCATTACATCAAAGGTGCCTGTTTTTAAACCTCTAACAACGCTAAAGCTTAACTTGGCTTGCGGACAAACTACATCTAATTCGGGTATTTTTTTAAGTGCTTCTATATCGGCATTATCGTATAAAAAAGTACGACCGGATTTTAAACCTTTGTAAGGTTTAGTAGTTGGTTGTGTCCATATAAAAAAACTATTGGTAGCTAAACCTCCAAAGCCGTTCATAATGCCATGGCGCAAACCATTGCCCGAACCCAGCATAATAACCAACATAAAAATACCCCACGCCACACCTAACATAGTAAGCGATGTTCGCAACTTATTTTTTTTAATGGTTGCAAATATTTCCTGGAAAGAGTCTCTGTCTATAATCATTATTGTAAGTTATTGTTATTCCGAACTCGTTTCGGAATCTTTTTTAGAGATGCTGAAACAAGTTCAGCATGACCTAGACGTTTATGTTATTTGTTTTATATTAAAACTCGTTTCATTTTAATTAATAATTTAATCCTCACGCAGAGCAATAACAGGTTCTATTCTTGCGGCGCGTATGCTGGGTATTAAACCCGCTAAGGCACCCGACACAACTAATAAAATAGTAGCAAAAATAGCTAGGCCAAAATCAATTTCGGGGTCTTTGAAGAAATCGCTGTTAACGCCAACCTTACGCATCCCTTCAATTAAAGAAACGCCAAGCACTAAGCCTATATAGCCGGCTGTGCCTGTTATAAAAACACTTTCTAATATTATCTGACTAACGATAGAGTAGGGGGTAGCACCTAATGCCTTGCGAATACCAATTTCTTTAGTACGTTCTTTAACAATAATCATCATTATATTACTAACGCCAACAATACCTGCAATTAATGTAAAGATACCTATAATGGTTACAAATATTTTTATGCCATCAAGCATACCCATAGTGCGGGCATACTCTACGTTGTTATTATAAACACCTAAAGCATCTACATCAGCCGGATTAAAATTGTGTTGACGAGCCATTAGTTCTCTAATTTCTTTGGTTATTTCTTCGCTGCGTTCAACACCCGATGCGCCTGTACTAACCCACATAACGTCTACATAATTTTTACCGTTCCAGGCGCGTTGCGCAGTAGTTAGTGGAATATAAATACGATTATTATCTCCATTACCCGGATCGTTAAATACACCAACTACCATATAATTAGAACCACCCACATCAATGTATTTACCTAATCCGCTTTCGGTTTTAAACAAGGTTTCTTCAACCGGTTTTCCAATAGCGCAAACTTTGTTGTAGCTATTAATATCATTCATATTAATAAACCTGCCTTTTATAAGTGCAGCTTTTTCCAGGTTTTGATGATTGGGCATTACCGGGCGAACTAAAAAGCCTGCATGTTCTTTTTTATAACTTAATACTTTAGTGGTATGTGATTGGTAAACAGCCGATGCATTATCAATTTCTTTTATTTTATCAGTTATTAAATCAAAATCACTATTGGTTAGTTTTATTTCTCTATTGGGTTTTAAACCATTATATCCCATAGAGGTTATACCGCCTTCTACATAAATACTATTAGCGGCATCATTACCAAACTGACTTTGAGCACCATTGCGCAAACCATTACCTGCACCGGATAAAATAACTAAAATAAAAATACCCCAAGCCACACTAAAGGCAGTAAGGAATGTGCGCAATTTGTTCTTGCCAATGGTTTCAAATATTTCCTGCCAATTATCTCTATTAAACATCTTTTTCAGGTTTCAGGTAACAATTATCAGTAAACATTTTATTTATACCCAAATTGTTAGCTATATCTTTTATAATTAATGCCATTATTGTTGGTTACTCTTTTCTGCTACCTGTTCATTGATATCTGTTTCCTGTATAAGTCCATCTTTTAAACGAATAACTCTATCTGTCATTTTACTAATATCATCTTCGTGTGTTACCACAACAAGTGTAATGCCTTGTGCATTTATTTCTTTAAACAAATGCATTACTTCTAAAGATGTAGTAGAATCTAATGCACCTGTTGGTTCATCGGCAAAAATTACTTTAGGCTGACCAATTAATGCACGCGCTATAGCAACACGTTGCTTTTGTCCGCCGCTTAATTCGCTTGGTAAATGATGCGCCCATTCTTTTAAACCTACTTTATCTAAATATTCTAAGGCTAATTTGTTACGTTCTTTACGCGAAACCTTTTGGTAGTACAATGGAAGCGCTACGTTTTCCATGGTATTTTTGAAGGATAGTAAATTGAAAGATTGAAATACAAAACCTAAAAACTTATTACGTAAATGTGCAGCTTGTGTTTGCGAAAGATTTTTAACTAATGTTCCGTTTAGCAAATACTCCCCACTATCATAATTATCTAAAATACCCAGTACGTTTAGCAGGGTTGATTTACCAGAACCGGATGAACCCATGATGGACACAAACTCACCTTCTTTAATGTGTGCGTTAATACCTTTAAGTACTTTAAACTCACTTTTACCAATGTGGTAAGCCTTTTGTATGTTGGTAAGTTTAATCACAGTGATTAATTTTTAACAAAAATAAGGCAATTAAATAAGATTAGCTGCCCGTCTACAACTAAAATAATGCGCTTATACCATAATTTGTCGATATAGCTTTACTAATTTAATAGGATAAACTTATTTTGCCGCAGGCACGATATAAATTTCAACCCGCCTGTTTTTTTCTCTGCCTGTAGTGTTAGAATTTGTAGCTATGGGGTATTCATCCGAATAACCATTGCATGTTATAGTAATTTGTTTATTTATAAGCTTGGTTATTAAATATTCTTTTACAGAAAATGCCCTTTTTTTGGAGAGTACTTTATTGTTGGTTTTGTTGCCTATACTATCACAATGCCCATTTATCACAACTGAATAATTTTTTAAAGCGTTTAACTCAGCGGCTATTTTATTTAATTCTTCTTTGGCTTGTGGTTTTAAAACCGACTGGTTGGTAGAAAATAAGTAAGTAGCATTTAACGCTATTTGTTTAGCCGAACCTATAGCTGCAACTGCGTCAATATCTGCGCCCGGCCATTTACTATCATTGGTTTTTGTTTTGGCATCTACTAATTTAATATATCTGAACATATCGCCCGGCTGTGTAGAATCGCCTATATCAACTAATGCATTACCGCCCTTGATTTTACCAACGCTTATCCATGTTTTAGCATCTTTGCTAACGTATAAATAAGTTTCTTCTACATACCTGCCGCACTCAAAAATATATAAGTCGTTGCCCGGTATATTTATCAGCGCGTTATTTGTAAAAGCTAAAATCAATTCTCCCCCAACTCCTAAAGAAACAAACCCGCTTATGGAATCTTGCTTAAAATCAGGCACGCCAACAGCATCTTGTGGGTGTGAATTATGTTTTACGGGTGCGGGGTTGCCGGGAATGTATGCTATAACAGTATCCGCAAAAGATATATCGCCCTGCGGTAAACTTATCATGCCACCATTTCCATCAGGATATTGTTTCTCTTGCGAAAATATTAAGAGATGCAGAAAAATAATAGAAAAAGTAAGAAAATTTTTCATGTGTATTTATATCATGAAGTTAATAAATGATACCGATAAATAATTCGTTCAGGGATTATTCTGTCTCCAGTTATGGCGGTACGGATAATTTTTATATTCATCATCTATGCGAACATATATAGACTTCAATTTTTTATTTACCCAAATATCTACCGTACTTTTTTGCTTATGCATCTGTGCAAGATTTTGCATACGCTGATAATCATCTTTTAAATTGGCCTTATGCGGTTCTGAACGTGTTTTTAAATAAACAATTTTAAAAGACGGCTTAGTATCCTGTGCTGTTTGATTAGGAAGCGGTTTGGTTACTTCGCCAGGCTGCATTTTATCAAGGGTAAACACTAATTTTTCATCTGCCTGTCCTATCTCTTCAATTTCAAAACGGGTGCTACCGGCCGAGACGTTTTGTACGGCACCGCAATTATTTTTGGTATCCTTATCATCGCTATACTTGGCACAGGCCGCGCAAAATGTTATTTTACCATCTACTATATTTTGGTATATAGTATCTAAGGCTGTTTTAGCATCCAATACATCTTGGTTGGTTACTTTAGCTGTTACTAAAATATGTCTAACATCTACCAACTCGCCGCGTCGTCTTATTAGCTGTATAAAATGATATCCAAAAGACGACTCAAATATTTCAGATATTTCATCGGGTTTCAATCTAAAGGCAACAGCTTCAAACTCAGGAACAAACTGCCCACGTGCAATGCCATCATACTCGCCGCCTGTTTTGGCAGAACCTGGATCCTCGGTATAAAGGGCAGCAATTGTTTGCATGCTCATTTCTCCACTAAGTACCCGTTGGCGGTAGCCTTCTAATTTTTCACGCGCTGCCTTTTTAGCTTCTTCAGATACTACCGGTCTTTTAATAAGCTGGCCAATCTCTACCTCTGTATTTATTAAAGGCAAACTATCAGATGGGATTGAATTATAATAAGAGCGCACATCAGCAGGAGATACTTTTATTTCGCCCACAACTTTTTGCTGCATTTGTTGCGCCACTAAAATGTTGTGTATATCGTCACGCATTTCCTCCTTGTATTGTTTTACTGTCTTTCCATAAAAGGCTTCAAATTTTTCTTCAGATCCAAACTGACCTAAGTAGTAATTCATACGCCTGTCCATTTCGGCATCAACCTGTTCATCTTTAACGCGTATACTATCTTTATCTGCCTGAGCAATCAATAATTTTTGATACATTAACTCATCTAACATGCTGCATCTTAAAGAATCCGTAATCTTAACTCCTTCCGATCGCATACCTTTAAACTCACGTTCCAAGTCAGAACGCATAACTATGTATTTGCCTACTACGGCAATAACTTTATCTATATTTTGCTGTGCCGAGGCGGCAAAATTTAGCGTACAAATAATATAAAAAAGATATTTTTTCATTTTGAATATACTTCAAAGTTACTATTTTCTTTGGCCTGCGTATAAACCGATTGTTTCATTTGTTCTATCAGGCTTAGTTTGCGTTTGTTAATAATGATTTGTCGGATGTTCTCTTTTTCGAAGCTTAAAGGAGAAGGATTATTCTTTATTTTAAATTCTTTAATATTTAAGTAATAATTAAAAGTGCTGTCGCTTAACTCTATAACATGGCTAGTTTTAAGCAGCAACTCGGGGTTATAATCCCGCAACGGAATTTCTTTCATTACATCATCCAACAATAACCAGGTATTATCATCCAAAAAAAAATTATCCGCATATTGTATGCAATATTTTTTAAGATTATCCTGATCTTTAACTTCTTTTGATGTGTACAATTTTTTTACTTTATCTGCATTAGGAGTCTTTTTATTTATCTTAACGTAAGATACCTTCACAATATTTTCTTTCAGCATAAAATTTTGTGTGTGCGTATTATAATAAGTTTCTATATCCTGCAAAGATACAGCGGTATCTAATTTTTGGCGTACCAATTCGGTTTCATAACGGTACACTAATAAATTTTTACGATACTCATCCATTTCTTTCTGAATGTTCTTATCATCTTCGGTTAGATTGTTTTCTGCCTGGTGAAGTATTAATTCATCTGTAATCCATTGTTCGATGTACGATCTTACAAAAATGGCACTATCTTTTGGTGTGCTGTTCTTGGGTAGAATTTCTTTTATATCATCATCATACAGGCTTTTATCAAACACTCGGGCAATAGCTTTGCTATCAGTATCCGTCTGTTTTGCTCTTTCAGATTTACACGAAAATGCAAGCAGAATAATAAGGGGTATAAGGCAACTGAATTTCACTCGCCGCAAAGATACATAAAAGTAAAAAAATAACGCTTTTTAGATTTTTATGGAGGTTTACACTAAGAATAAGGTCTTATGGCCAACTTATTTGTATCAAACGTGCACTGACAATGGGTAAACGAACCTAGTCAATAATCTATTTTTGAAAAAATTCTTCTTCGTGAACGAAATTATTATTTAGATACTTCCATTTTAATTTTTCGGTTCTTAATTTTTTCTTCTTTTATTAAACGAATTACACCATCAATTTTATCACGTTTTACAGCAGCATACGACGAATGATCAAGCACTTCAATTAAACCCAACTCATCTTTTTGCAATTTGCCTTTTTGTAAAAGCATTCCTACAATATCCATTTTATTTATTTTATCTTTTTTGCCTGCGCCTATGTAAAGCGTGCTCCACGGCGGCATATCGGGCGCTTCGTATCTGCCGGTAATTTTTTCTTCGATAACTTTTTGAGTTATAAATTTAGGAATTTCTTCTTCTTCGGCTAAAATTAAATACGAGGTTCCTTTAGCATTCATGCGGGCAGTACGGCCGTTACGGTGTATAAAAGAATCTTCGGTAAGTGGTAATTGATAATGCACAACAGTTTCAATTTCGGGAATATCTAAACCACGCGAAGCCAAATCGGTTGTAACTAAAATACGGTGACTTCCGTTTCTAAACTTTATCAATGCTTTCTCACGATCTTCTTGTTCCATTCGTCCGTGAAAAATATCATGTGCCAAACCTTTCTTTTCTAACATAAAACTAATGCGGTCAACGGCATCACGATGATTACAAAAAACCAAGGTTGGGTTAGCGCCCGTTTTATAAATTAATGAAACAAGGGTATCTAATTTTTCTTTGTTTTCTACACGGACAAACTTTAATTCTAAACCTTCCAATTTAGCAGGCACGTCAGGTAAATAATTAATTTCAAAAGGGTGCTTAATACCTGTAAATGCAGGTATATCCTTCATTTTGGTAGCCGAAGTAAGTGTGCGTTTTTTTAAATGCTTTAGTTGCGAAATGATGTACGACATATCATCCTGAAAACCAAATTCCAAGGCTTTATCAAATTCATCTAACACTAAAGCATGCACATTATTAGCGTCAAAATTATTTAAACGAAGGTGATACGCAATTCGTCCGGGTGTACCAACTAATACGGTTGGCGGATGTTCTAAATTATTTTTTTCAATGCGTGTTGCATGTCCGCCATAGCAGCAATTAATTTTAAAACCTGTGCTCATTTGTTTAAACACTTGTTCTATTTGCAAAGATAATTCGCGCGAAGGGACAACAATTAAAGCCTGCACTCCGGGCTTATCTTTTACCAAATTAGTTAAAATTGGCAACAAAAAACCAAGCGTTTTACCCGAGCCGGTAGGAGAAAGCAAAAGTATATTATCTTGTTTTTTAGCGGCCGCCATAGAGGCTAACTGCATAGGGTTTAAAGCTTCAATCTTTAAATTTTTAAGGGCGGTTTCTGTCGTCATAATAGGGCATAAAAGTACGCTAAATAAAAACAATACAACATACCTTGTATTTTACCATAAATAAGAATTAATTTTAGGCATTATTATTTTCAAAACGTTGAACAAAATAACCGATAAAATAATTTTAGGTATCGATCCCGGCACGGTTATCATGGGCTTTGGACTTATACACATTAAAGGCAGCGAAATGCGCTTGATAGAATTAGATGTTATTAAACTGGATGTAGATGACGATCATACCATACGTTTAAAAAGAATATTTGCCGCAGTAACCGAGCTTGTAAAAACTCATAAACCTGATGAGTTTGCTATTGAAGCGCCTTTTTTTGGCAAAAATGTACAAAGTATGTTAAAGCTTGGTCGTGCGCAGGGCGTGGCCATGGCGGCGGCATTAAATTTTGAAGTCCCTATTTTTGAATATACTCCTAAAAAAATAAAATTAAGCATAACCGGCAATGGTAACGCAGCCAAAGAACAAGTAGCGGCCATGTTGCAGCAAATTTTAAAATTTACCAATAGCAATAAATATTTAGATGCCACTGATGCCTTGGCAGTAGCGGTTTGTCACCACTTTCAAAGTAAGCCTGGCATGCAATCATCAAAAAAGACGTACAAAAATTGGGGCGCTTTTTTAATTGATAACCCAGATAGAAAAGGTTAGTTGGGCGTTACGGCTCTTCGTCATTGCGAACAAAGTGAAGCAATTTCATAAGCCGTCGGGCTTTACACTTCAATCTTTTACGGATTTAGCTCATCGTTTTTATTTATTATTCGCTTCGCAGAATGCTGAAGAAGCATCTCCGCAAAAGGATTTTCGTTGCAATCCCTAACGCAAATTACAAGTACGTCATTCCGAACTTGTTTTCGGATTTTCATGAGATGCTGAAACGAGTTCAGCATAACGAAATAATGTTATTCTGAAAGAAACGCGACAATCTTCTCGCTAATCTCTCCAACAATAGCATCATCACTTTTATGTGCGGTATTAATTTTATAATGCGCTTGCAAATAAAAATCTTCTCGTTGTTTAAACAATAAAATTATTTTGCTTTTTATTTCATCGTCTGTAAGTTCTGCAAATAAAGGACGTTCAGCGCTTTCTTTTAATCGCAAAAACAATGTTTCAATAGCAGTTTCTAAATAAAAAACCTTTCCAAGCGAAAGCATAAATTGCATATTGTTATGAAAACAAGGCGTTCCACCGCCGACAGAAATTATCGTATTTGCATCAGTTTCAGAAATTTCCTTCAAATACTTAGTTTCTAATTCTCTAAAAAAAACCTCGCCTTGTTTATTAAAAATTTTGGTAACACTTTCGTTTTCTTTTGCAGAAAGATGCTTGTCTAAATCTATTGAAGTAAATTTTATTTTTTTTGCTAAACGCTTTCCCATACTGGTTTTTCCGCAAGCAGGCATACCAATTAAAAAAACAATCATGCCTTGGTAACAGCTTTTGTTTTATCGTATTTCACAAAAAGGTTTATCCAAATCAACCTGGCCTTTCTAAAAATAACTGTCCACAATAATAGAAGAGATGTTACAAATAAAATCAAGAAGGTTGTAGTGCCCCAGTTGAAAATTACATTACTTAAAAGAAACAGGGCAATTCCTAAACCAATATCTAAGCCATAACTAACATACATGGCACCGTAATAAAAACCGTTTTCGGGCATATAGGTACTGTGGCAAACAGGACAATGATCGTACTGCTTATCGAACTTCTTTAAATTATAAGGATTGTTACTTGTGAAAAAATCTCCCTCGTGGCAATGAGGGCATTTGTTGTAAAGAATGCTGTACAGTTTTGTTTTTTTCATGATATAATTTATTTAAGCATTAGCACAAGTTACCGCATACCCGTCAGCAGGTATACAGGTTTTTGTAATAGCTCCAAATCCTCCTGCAACATCAACTAAATTTTTATAGCCTTTAGCTTTTAAAATAGAAGCCGCAATCATGCTGCGATAACCACCTGCACAATGTATGTAGTAGTTTTTATTTTTATCTAATGTATCTTCCCAATTAGCAATAAAATCTAAGGCTTTATTCTTTACATGTTTTAAATGTTTGGCATCATATTCGCCCGGTTTACGCACGTCTAAAACTTCAATATTTTCTTTATCATATTTAGTAGAAAATTCTTCAGCACTTATAGAAGTTATGGTTTCTGTATTTTTTTTGGCTTGTTGCCAAGCATCAAATCCTCCTGCTAAATAACCCAAGCAATTATCGTAACCAACACGCGATAAACGCATAACAGTTTCTTCTTCTTTACCTTGCGGAGTAACTAAAATAATGGGTTGTTTTAAATCGGTAATTAGTGCGCCAACCCATGGTGCAAACTGGCCATCTAAACCAATAAACAAAGCATTAGGAATATGTGCTTGTGCAAATTCTGCTGCTTTACGTACATCTAAAACAAGTGCACCATTTTTTATGTGCTGCTCAAAATCAGCGACTGAAAAGGCTTTGCTGCCTTGTTGCATCACCGCATCAAAAGAATCATAACCTTCTTTATTTAATGTTGCATTTTTAGCAAAGTATTGCGGTGGTGGTAAAATGCCGGTAGTAAGTTCTTTTATAAAATCGTGTTTAGAGATATTTGCCAGTGCGTAATTTGTCTTTTTTTGATTACCTAACGTATCAAACGTTTCTTTACTCATGTTTTTACCACAAGCAGAACCGGCTCCGTGTGCAGGATATACCAACACATCATCGGGCAATGCCATTATTTTTGTACGAAGTGAATCATACAACAAACCAGCCAAATCTTCTTGTGTAAGTTCAGATTTAATGGCTAAATCTGGTCGACCAACATCGCCAATAAACAAGGTATCTCCGGTAAAAATGCAATGTGGTTTTTTACTTTCATCAAGCAATAAATAGGTGGTAGATTCTAATGTATGACCGGGTGTGTGAAGCACTTTTATAGTTAGTTTACCAACTTTAAATTCTTCGTTATCTTTTGCAATATGGCTTTTATATGTTGTTTGCGCCCCTGGCCCGTAAACAATTTGCGCAGTTGTTTTATTAGCCAGATCAACATGGCCTGAAACAAAATCTGCATGGAAATGAGTTTCGAAAATATATTTTAGAGATGATTTATTTTGCGTTAATAAATTTAAATAAGGTTGGGTTTCGCGTAATGGATCGATAATAGCAGCTTCACCATTGCTTGCTATAAAATACGCGCCTTGTGCAAGGCATTGGGTATATAACTGCTGTACTAACATGGATATAATTTTTAGTACAAAGATACGATTAAAGAAGATGATTTTAATTTAAAACAAGGCTATTTTTTGTTGTATTTGCGTTAGGGATGCGGCAAGAAAGCTTTTTGCGTTACGCAAAAGCTTTACTGAAGGCAGCCCGACGGCGTAAAAAGATTTTTCGATTTTCCACGCAATGATTAATAAGCCGTAACGCCCAAAGATTATTCTTTAATTAGCTTTTGTGTATAAACCTTTGCACCCGAAATTATTTTAAGGTAATAAGTGCCCGTAGAGAAGCCGGTAAGTGAGAGAGCAAATTTGTTTTCTGCGGGGATGAGACTTATCACTTTTTGACCTAATACATTATAAAGCTCTACCGTTCTTGGATAGTTGCTAAGGTCGTTAACTTCTACATTAATTTGATTATTAGCGGGGTTAGGATAAATAACAATATTTTGCAGACTTCTCAGGTATTCATTTTCATTCATCACTTTATTTTTAGTGGAAAGGATATTCAAATTTGGATCGAACAAAATACTATCTGTTTTAAAAGGAAGATCTGCATAGAAAATTTGTCCGGAATAGGTATGATTAAAAATAATTGTTGTATCTCTGCCCTGGCCCTTGAATACAATAGGTACGGGCATTTCAAAAAATGAAACCGAATTATGAGAAGTGCTTTGGTTAATGGTTATTTTAATTTTGTTGCTTGGATTTTGATCATATAAAACAAGGTAAGATGGGTAGCCTTGTCCGTAAAACCATTGCGTAAAAAATTTACTAAGCGGCTTACCTGAAATATTTTCTAAATGATGTTGCAACATATTTGTTTTTGCAAACGAGTATGCAAGTGCGGGATCGTTCAAATAATTTCGAAGTCCCAGAAAAAATAAACTATCGCCCAATTTACAACGCAGCATGTGCAGTAAGTAAGAGCCTTTGTTATAAGTTAGCCTTCCGCTAAATACGCGCGCTACGCTGGTAGTATCATCCACATAAACAGATCCATCGGGTATAGAAGTTACCTCGTTTACAATTTGTTCTTTCCAGTTTGTAAAAAAACTTGAGCCATTTAAAGTAGTTAAACTAAGTGCAGAACAATAAACAGCAAAACCTTCATTCAACCATATATCTCGCCAAGAGCCGCAGGTTACTCGGTCGCCAAACCATTGATGCGCCAACTCATGTACCAATAATTCAATAGCAAAGCCGCCTACAAAACTCATGGTTTGATGCTCCATACCACCACCCCAACCAAATTCAGCATGGCCATATTTTTCATCGGCAAAAGAATAGGGAACAAATAAACTATCATAAAAACGTATGACCTTAATAAGCTGTTGGTCTGATGTTCTTGAAGTGGTGCTATCTTCAGGATATGTATAATATAATACGGGTAATGTACCCTGTTGTAAATGTGCGGTATCTGTATAAGAAATATAATTTGTTACAGCCTGCGCAATTAAGTAAGCGGCAATAGGGTGGCTGTGTTTCCAATGGTAGGTGTAGTTTATACCTTGCGGAATTATTTCCTTTAATAACCCATTACTTGCGGCTTTATTGCCAGGTGGCACAGTTATATAAATATCGATAGAATCGGCTTTATCGGTCAGTGTCATTTTGCAAGGCCACCAATCTCTTGCGCCATAAGGTTCTGATAAGGTCCATATAACTGGGATGTGAGAAGGCCCGTGTGTACTTTGCGTAAACGACCCAAAGCCGGTTGATGGCGGCGTGCCATGATAAAAAACAGTTATAGAATCTAAATTTGTAAGCGTTGCCGGAAATTTAATTTGTAGTATGTCACCCGTCTGCTGACTAAAACTAATTTTAGTTTGGTGATATAAAACGCTATCTATATTCAATACCACCGAAGCGTCCAGTTGTAAAGAATCTAAAGGAGATTGCGGCATAAAATAAGTAGTTATGTTGCCCGAAATAAAATTTACAGCCGGGTTTATATTCCATCTGCAGCAATAATATTTTACATCATAATTATCGCTAACGGCGCAGGTAGATGCGTTATGAGAAGGTAAAAAAGATTTTCTTTCATTTTCTATAACAGGAGAAAAAGATGATTGAGCCCAACCGTATTGAGTAAAAAAAGCCAGCAAAATTAAAACCGTTTTTTTCATCACATTAAAGATAAGTAATATTGATAACAGTCGATATAATTATACCTTTTTAACTATTCGTGTAAATCATCCTCTAATAAAAACAAGGCTTCTTTTAATTCATTTAATGTTTTTGTTTTGCCTTGTTTGGTGGCAAGTGCAATTCCTTTTTCATAAATAGTTTGTGCTTCTTCAAACATTTTTAATTCTTCCAGGCATTTACCTGTTTGATAATACGCTGCTAAATAATCAGGATTCCTATCTAAAATAGTTTTTAAACATTGTAAAGATCTTTCATAATCAGCTACCGAAAAATATTCAATGGCAATAGCATATTGTAAAAAAACATCGTCCGGTTCCTGCGCCAGCATTTGTTCCAGTTGTTGTAAACGAGTTTGCACAAAGCAAAACTAATAATTTAAAATCCAATAACAGAGCGTTTCGGCGATTACGCCGCCGGGCTGCCCGCAGTAAAGCTTTTGCAATTACACAAAAGGCTTTCTTGCCGCATCCCTAACGCAAATACAAGCCGTTATGCTGAACTTGTTTCACCCATCTCAAAATTGAAAATAAGCCCTATCTTTGCGCGCATAATATAAAATTATGGCATACATATATCACATTCAAGCGCGTCAAATTCTTGACTCTCGCGGAAACCCAACAGTAGAAGTAGATGTTTATACCGATAGCGGAACAATGGGCAGAGCTGCCGTTCCATCGGGCGCATCAACCGGAAGCCACGAAGCCGTTGAGTTGCGTGATAACGATAAAACCCAATATATGGGTAAAACGGTACATAAAGCTGTAGAAAAAGTAAATACTATCCTGCTTGAACAATTGAAAGGCATGCACATCTTCGATCAAAATGGCATCGATGATAAAATGATTGAAATTGATGGTACTGATAACAAAGCAAACATTGGCGCAAATGCTATTTTAGGCGTTTCTTTAGCCGTTGCAAGAGCGGCAGCCGAAGAATTAAAACAACCTTTATACAGATACATTGGCGGCGTAAATGCAAATTTATTGCCTATCCCAATGATGAATATTTTAAACGGTGGCGCGCATGCCGATAACGGAATAGATTTTCAAGAATTTATGGTTATGCCGGTTGGTGCCGAAAGTTTTTCGGAAGCATTGCGTATGGGTACCGAAGTTTTTCATCACTTAAAAGCGGTATTAAAAAAACAAGGTCTATCAACTAACGTAGGCGATGAAGGTGGTTTTGCACCTAACATCAAATCAAACGAAGAAGCGTTGAAATATGTTATACAGGCAATAGAAACCGCAGGTTACAAACCGGGTGAAGATATTTACATTGCAATGGATGCCGCTGCTTCTGAATTTTATGATGCTGAAAAGAAAATTTACAAATTTAAAAAATCAACAGGCGATGAATTAACTTCATCACAGATGGTTGATTATTGGGCTGATTGGGCTAAAAAATATCCAATCATTTCTATCGAAGATGGTTTTGCTGAAGACGATTGGGTAGGCTGGAAAGGTATCAGCGACCGTATTGGTAACGATGTACAATTAGTTGGCGATGATCTTTTTGTTACAAACGTAAATCGTTTGGTTGAAGGTATTAACCAAGGCGTTGCAAATTCTATCTTAGTTAAAGTAAACCAAATTGGTACACTTAGCGAAACTATTGAAGCTGTACAATTAGCACAAACACATGGCTATACTTCGGTTATGAGCCATCGTAGCGGCGAAACTGAAGATACTACCATTGCAGATTTAGCGGTTGCTTTAAGCTGCGGACAAATTAAAACTGGTTCTGCATCACGTAGCGATAGGGTTGCAAAATACAACCAGCTATTGCGTATTGAAGAGCAACTTGGTAACAATGCTCGTTACTTAGGCAGTAGTTTTAGGTTTGCGAGATAGTTTTATTTCGACATTGCGAGGAACGAAGCAATCTCATCATTTGTCGTGCGGAACTTGTTTCAGCATCTGTAACAAACTTAAATCTTAAATTTTTTTTTAGTTTGGGCGTTCCGGCGATAACGCCTTCGGGCTTTACGTTGTAAGCTTTATGGGTACAAAAAGGCTTTCTTGCCGCATCCCTAACGTAAATGCCAAATTTTTTTCCAAATATAATTTCACAAAAAAGGCCGCCTTTGCAGACAGCCTTTTCCTTTTTAATTAATTAAATCTAGTAGAAAATAATTTTTTGTATAGAAGATTCTCCTTGTATGTTAATGACTTTTAAGAAGTAAACACCATTGTTTAAGGCATTTCTATCAAGAGTATAAGCAGCATCTTTAGTTGTTGCAGCTTTAACAATTCGGCCGGTCATATCACTCAACTCAATTGAGTAAGTTGTATTAGTGTTATTTTCAAAAGCAATATTAACATGGCTATTGGATGGATTAGGGAATACAGATACAGCTAAAGTATTTGTTCTATTTTTTTCTATACCTGCCGTACAGTTTGCAGCAGAAGTGCCACAAGAAGATGTGTAAGTATATAAAGTGGTAGCTCCATAGGCTTGGTTAGCAACTTGCAAAGGATTGCAGGTAATGTTTAAACGTTGTAATAAATAATCGTGTACAAAATTTACAGTAGTATCCATGTATTTAATTTGAGTAGCATTATTTCCGGCATAAGGTACGTGTGGCGCGTTATACCATGTATAAAAATTATTTTGAACACCAATACATTCAGCTCTTTTATATATCATACGGCTACCATCGGCATATAGAATATGCGCAGGAGGAAGAACTTCGCCCCGGCTGTAGTTTACGGTACCATCGGCTGTACCATGCATAGAACAAAGTGGCATATCACCGGCTTCTAACCAACTGTATACACCTAGCGCACCACATAAATTTATTACTCCATTTACTTTTTGAGAATAGCCGGCATTTCCGCTGGCTCCATCAAGTCCGCCCAATGCAATTAAATCAGAGTTACTAATATAAGAAGGTGATATTTCACAAACTTTATCTAAATATTGATAATGTAAGGCGATAAATGCTCCCGCAGAACTTCCACCAATAAATATGTTATTAGTATCGATTTTATACGTGTTTGTTCCTGATTTTCTATCTTTGTAAAAGAAACGAACAGCTGCTTTCATGTCCTGAACTCCACGTATTACGGCAGGAATAAATCCTAAAGAATCGAAAGAAGATACGCCTAAACGATAATTAATAGAAGCACAGGTATACCCTTTTTTTGCAAAACGGCGGCATAAGCTATCCACATCTGCATCTGTTTTTGTTCCACCCACAAAACTTCCGCCGTGTGCCCAAATAATTAAAGGTCTTGCAGCTAAAGCATCGCCGGTTGGTTCGTAAAAATCAAGCGTTAATGTTTGTGTTGAACCTGTATAGGTTGTGTTAACACCATACGCAACATTTGATGTGGCTGTAACTGAATACGTATCGCTTGTGTAACGACCGCTACATTGTGCTGTTGCAGCAGTACTTATAACTAAAGCAGTTGCTATTGATAGATAGATTTTTTTCATGGTTATTTATTTATTGGTTATTTATTTTTAATTGATTTATGGAAATATAACGCCCCTGTATTTAGTAGCATCCACCTGGGGTATGGTTGAACTGTATGTAGTATTAATGGCTTTAATAAACTCATTAGCTAAAAGCGCATTCCCTATAGGTGTTAGATGCACGCCATCTAAAGAGAAAGCACCGCCAGTAACAAACGCGGCACTTAATGAGATGCCATTATAAACAAATCCTGACTTGGTTTTGTTTAAATAAGCATTAACATCTACAAAGGCTAAACCCTTTGCTTGCGCAATATTTTTAATTGCCATATTATAACCACTAATAGCTGTTTGTACTTTGATAATTTCATCCGCGGTTAAAACATAACGATCAGGAATAGCGGTAAGGCTTCCTAAATTTTGGCATTTTATTGCGTTTAAAGGCACGCTTAATAAAATAAATTCTCCTTCAGTAATTAAACGTTTGTGTGTAAAAGGCACATTCATATCTGTAATAAGAAAACCATTATTGCCTAATTTAAAATTATACAAAGGCGTTGGAGGGGTAGTAGAAAAATCTGCCCAGTAACCATTAAGTGAATCTACTTGCCCTTGACGTGTTAAGGTCAAACCATTCCATGGTATAGTTGTAAAAAATGGTAAAGCTGTTATATCAGGTATATTGCCTATTACCCCTTTTGCCCCATTTCTGGTTAAGGTATCTACAATAGTGCTAATACTTGCTTCAAAATCTGCCTGTGTTGTAATAGAATATCCGGGCGCACCACTATTGGAAGCATATAGTAAAACGTCATTATTTCCAATAAATAGTGAAAAGAAAGTTGGGTTTATACGCATAGCATCTGATAACATAGATGCAGCTGGGTTTGAAGCCATACGGGCAAAGAAAGGATTGTAATTACCGGCACCGTTACTTTGATTTCCATAACCTGTAACAGCTACATCTACTGCGCGTGCACCTGGTACACCCATATTATTAAAAGGACCTTGAGAGGCAATGGAAGCAAAAGCAGTAGCATCGCCATGTGGGGCAGAAGGTATAGGAGCTAAAGATGTAGCACCCAAGCAATCGGTAGAATTGCCTAATTTAAAGGGGGCAACAAAAACGGTAGTTCCTGCACTATCGCTAATACCCACACCTATTGAATGAGGGTCTAATAATGGTTGTTTAAACTCTCCACCACCTACTAATTTAAATTGCTGTGCTATCAGGTTAGGATAAGAAACTAATTGCCCGTCATAATATAAAGCGCCATCTGCAAAACCTGAGGTAATAGAATTACCTACTGCCACATAACGTGATGCATCAATATTTCCTTTATCTGCCGCAGGTGTTTTCAAATTTGGTTTACAAGATAGCATTACGCCTAATGAAGAAGCTATAAATGCTGATTTATATAAAATGTTTTTCATACTAATTTACGAATTAAAATTTATAAGTCAAAGATAACCCCGGTGCAGATAAATAAGTTTTATAGGTTCCATTCATTTGAGTGGCTGTATTATAATCTGTGCGCTTTAAATTTTCAAATGTGTAAGAGACATCAATTCTAAATTTGTTGCAAACTTTGTAACCTAAGCCTGCTGTTAAATTAACCTTGTTGGCATCGGGTACTTCGGGTGTTACATAACCGGCTTTTATTGGTGTTAAGGATAAAGCCACGCCTACTCTTGCAGTAAATTTTTCAGTTATTTTATATTGTGCGCCTAATCGAAACGCAAATGTGTTTTTGTAATCTCTTGGCAATTTAGTATCCGGAAAAGTTGCCGTATTATTTTTATAATCAAATGCCAGTGTATCGTATGCTTTCCAGCCGATATAATTTATATCTAGTGCTAACGTTAAACGTGTGTTTATATTATAGCCAATACCCAAAGTAAGTATCTGTGGTAAAGGAATATGCGAAGAAAAAGGCCCTGATGGAAGATTTGAAGACAACGAAGATGGAACGGTAATAGTTGCCATACCATTATTAAGATTCATATTTACCTGAGATCGATATGTTAATCCGATAGAAAGTTTTTCATTCTGTTTGAAATAGACACCGGCGTTAAATCCCCAGCCATGCGCCTTACCTGTTAAATCTGCACCTCCATAATTAGAGGAAGAATTAGCTGTAGGAATATCTTTTTTTAATTCTACGTCCCCGGTTCCGTATACTAAGCCAACACCAATACCTAATTTATCAGATATTTTCCAACTAACCGTGGGTTGATAAAAGATAGATTGCAATTTCAGCGAAGTTAATGTGGCACGACCTATCCACCCATCTTCCCACTTAGCTATGCTGCCAAAAGGTGTATAAACGGCCATCCCAAATTTTATTCTAGAAAAATAACTTGTTTCTTTTTTAGAACCTAAAACCGCATAACCTGTAAAAGGTGTACTTACCGGCGAGTTTGTTCTTGAAACAGTTGAAGTTGCTGCGTCTAAATATTCTCCGTGTGCAATGGTTGTGGTAACACCAGCGCTTATGCTGTTTTCTTTAAGAAAAGAGATAGCACCTGGATTAAAAAATACAGCAGCCCCATCTTGTAATAAACCTGTGCCTGCGCCTGCCATGCCTTGTTGTACCTGTCCTTGTAAATTTACCTGAAAGCCTTGTGCGTTAAGCAACACTGGTAATGATAAAAGTGAAATAGCTGCTAATTTTTTAATCATACTTGTTGGTTCTTTATTCTTATTTCTTTTATAGTTTCTCTTTAACATCGGGGACTTTAAACCAAGTATCTGTTCTGCCAATTAATGAAATGCCAACGTAACCGCGTACATCTAATTTGCCGTCTCTAAATGAAATTTTGCAGCTATATGTTTTCCCATTTTCAGGATCGTAGATAGTTCCGCCATTCCATTTATCTTCATCAAAGGTAAAATCTTTTAGCATATTTAAACCCATTATTGGAGTTGTTTGTTTTGTTTTATCGGAATTGTTTTTATCTACTTTTGGTTTTCCATCCGGATAAGTAGGTTCTTTTAACCAAACAATTTTTCCGTTGTATTTATTTCCGTCTTTATAAATTAAAACTTTTCCTTTTCCGCTGCCGGTAAGCCATGTGCCCAAAACAGCATCTGCATTAACTTGTGCAAAGGTATTTAGACTTAATAAAATGGCAACAAAAATTGCGATTAACTTTTTCATATTATTATTTTAATTAATTTTCATTTTTACGTTAGTCCAGGCTTTAATTTGCCAGTTAATTAATCCTGTGCAAATATGGTTATTACTTTGGTCATACACATCAACCATAAACTCCTTAAAGATAGCTTCTTCTTTTTGTAAAGAACTTACAATATTCTGTTTTTCGGCTGAAGAAATCTTAAATTTTACTAACACATCTGTCTTAGCCTGATAGTGGTAAGTGATGTGTATGGTTTTTAAAATAATTCTATATTCTTTTGGAGAAAGATGTAAAAGCAAACTCAAACCCGAGGCGTATTCGCAAAGCGTAGCCAGCAGGCAAGCGTGCACACCTTTTATATGATTTTGATTGAATCTTTTATTTGCCGCGCCTATAGTTAACTCATCATTTTCTATGCGCAGTATTTTTATTTTGTGCGATTTATTAAACGGCACCGTACGCAGCAACATATAGTTTAGCACCCACATATAAAATGCAGAGTGCTTAGCTTTTTCTACCAGTGCGTTCAATTTATCCATTATGCTTTTTGAAATAAGCCATCTACAAAATCAATATACTTTTGTTGAGCTTCTTCTTTGCTTATACCTTTTTTGGTAGTCCACGCATTGAATTTAGCTGCGGCCACAAAATCAAACATAGCAGGTTTTTCAGCGTTGATATCGCCAATAGTAGCTTGTTTGTTAAGTGCGTAAAGTTCTAACATTTCATCGTTAGATGGCTTTGCCGTTAAGTCTAAAACGCGTTTTTTAGCTTCTTCAAATTTTTCTTCTAGTGGTGTCATATTTTCATTTACAATTATAGTTTCTGTTTTCTTTACCGGAATTTCCTCTAAAATAAAATCGGCACTTTTAGGAATGTCTAAAAATTTTCTTGTCCATTCTTCCGGTAAGCCCACTAATTTTCTTTTAATGGTATCAATCCAAGCACCGTCAACATTAATTAATGCGGCTTGCACGCCATCGCCTCTAAATATTTCTTGCTTAAACGACCAACGTGAGCCATCTTTTCTGCATTTAGTTAATGTGCAAGTAATTTTAATAGTATCACTTGGGCGAACTTCGCGCATGTAAATTAATTCTTCGCGAAATAAAATTGGTCCTATATGCAACTCTTCTAATAAATTAGCATCAAAGCCTAAAGAGCTTAAAATCTCTAAGCGTGCTTGTGCTGCAAAATCTGCATAAGCACTGTGGCGCAGGTGCATATTAGCATCTACCTGACTCCACATTACTTTACCTTTATATACAAATGTATTTTCCATACCCCTCTTTTATTCTTCTGTTGTAGATTTCTCGACTGCGCTCTAAATGAAATTAAGTTGTCATGCTGAACTTGTTTCAGCATCTCATGAAATTCCGAAACAAGTTTGGAATGGCTTCGACATTTTTATGCTTTTTCTGACAATAAATTAAAAACAATATTTATTTTCTGCAATTAATTTTTCAGCTACAATTTGACGAGCCGCTTTTGCATTAAATGATTGTTGTTTTGTAAAGCGTTTCAAGCCCATCAACATCATGCGCAATTCATCACCTTCAGCAAAACTGTTTAAAGCTTCTTTACCAAAAATGCCAATTTTATCGCAAGCATCGTTTATGTAAACACGCATCATGGCTAATTGCTCTTTGCAAACTTCTTCGCCACGCATGCTCACTAATTTTTCTACACGTAATAAAACAGATTCAGCCACATACGTTTCAATGGCCATATCGGCAATGTTCATAATAATTTCTTGCTCTTTGCTTAGTGTGGTCATTAGTTTTTGAACCGCTGCACCGGCAACCATTAAGATTGCTTTTTTGTAATTAACAATTAATTGTTTTTCGTAAACAAATAATGTTTCATCCGGTTCGTTCATTTCAGGAATACCCATTAACTCTGAAGCCACTTTTTGTGCAGGCCCCATTAAATCAAGTTCGCCTTTCATAGCACGTTTTAAAACCATGTCGATAATTAACATACGATTGATTTCGTTTGTACCTTCAAAAATACGATTGATACGTGCATCACGATAAGCTCTATCCATGGGAGCTTCTGCGCTATAGCCCATTCCACCATAAATTTGAACACCTTCATCCACCACATAATCTAATACTTCAGAACCGTGTACTTTTAAAATAGCGCACTCAACAGCAAATTGCTCAATACCTTTTAGTTTAGCTTTTGCTTCTTCCATACCGTCTGCAATTAATGCGTGGATAGCATCTTCAATATTTTGAGAAGCGCGATAAGCAGCACTTTCGCAAGCAAATGTTCTAATAGCTTGTTCAGCTAATTTATAACGAATAGCTCCGTATTTTGAAATAGGGCGACCAAATTGGTTGCGTTCGTTTGCGTATTCAATAGATTTTGTAATAACTTGTTTAGATGCACCAATAGCAGCCGCAGCTAATTTAATACGACCAATATTTAAAATGTTTACCGCAATTTTAAATCCGTTTTCTCTTTCAGATAAAAGATTTTCAACCGGAACTTTACAATCGTTAAAGAAAACCTGACGAGTAGAACTTCCTTTAATACCCATTTTATGTTCTTCAGGGTTTAACGATATTCCACCAAAAGATTTTTCTACAATGAAAGCAGATAAGTTTTTATCATCATCAATTTTTGCAAACACGGTAAAAATATCAGCGAAACCACCATTAGTGATCCACATTTTTTGTCCGTTTAAAATATAATGTTTTCCATCAACCGAAAGTTTAGCGTGTGTTTTTCCGCTGTTCGCATCCGAACCACTACTTGGCTCCGTTAAACAATAACAAGCTTTCCACTCGCCGGTAGCTAATTTTGGAATGTATTTCTTTTTTTGAGTTTCGTTACCATAATATAAAATTGGCAAGGTACCAATACCTGTATGTGCAGAAAGTGCAACAGCTACCGAATGCGCACCACCAATAACTTCGGTAGTAAGCATAGACGTTACAAAATCAAAACCTAAACCACCTAAATCTTCGGGCACCGAAATACCAAGAATACCAAGTGCTCCGGCTTTTTCCATAATAGACGGAACAAGACCTTCTTCCTGATTATCAATTCTATCTAAATATGGAGATACTTCTTGCGCAACAAAATCTTGGCAAGTTTTTTTCATCATTAATTGTTCTTCCGTCCATTGTTCCGGAATAAAAATATCTTGTGCGTTTGTTTCTTTAATAATAAACTCGCCGCCTTTTGTTTGGTTTGATGTTGATTCCATATATTATTTTTTAGTTTTTTTGTATCAAGTCGTAGGTATTTGGTATCAAGATTGTTTCAAGACAGATTCCATTAACTTGACGATCATTTTTTGATTTTTATTTATTTCTTGTTGTAATTTATTTAATTTTTCAACACTGATATATCCAAAAGATTGAGATAACATATGTTGAGTTTCTAACTCATAACTTGAACCAAGCGCGATAGCTAAGAAATGATGAAATTCTTTTTTTGAGTTTCTTCCGCAACCCTCTGCAATATTAGATGGAATAGAAATAACACAGCGATTGATTTGAGAAATAAGCCCAAATCTTTCATCTGAAGGAAATTGTTTAGTAACTACAAAAACATTTTTTGCAATTAACATAGCATCTTTCCAAATATTTAATTCTTTAAAATTATTCATCTAATCATACTTACTACTTGATACTTTCTACTTACTTACAATAATTCAAATACACCTGCTGCCCCTTGTCCGGTACCAACACACATAGTTACTACACCGTATTTTTTATTTCTTCGGCGTAGTTCACTAAATAATTGAACAGAAAGTTTTGCGCCTGTGCAACCAAGTGGATGACCTAAAGCGATAGCACCACCGTTTACGTTTACAATTTCGGGGTTGATGTTTAACTCTCTTACAACCGCTAATGATTGAGAAGCAAATGCTTCGTTCAATTCAAATAAATCGATATCATTTAATTTTAAACCTGCTTTTTCAATAGCTTTTGGAATAGCGGCAATTGGCCCAATACCCATAATGCGAGGAGGAACACCTGCCGCAGCGTGAGAAACCATACGTGCAATGGGCGTTAATTTATTTTCTTTCATAAATTTTTCGCTCACCACCATTACAAACGCAGCACCATCACTTGTCTGCGATGAGTTACCTGCTGTAACACTTCCACCGTTTGCAAAAACAGGTTTTAGTTTTGCTAATGCTTCAACCGATGTATCACCACGAGGACCTTCATCTGTATCTGCTAAATAATCGCGGGTTTTACGTTTATCTTTTTCATCTAAAAATGTTTCGGTAATTTTCACAGGAACAATTTCATCTTTAAACTTGCCTGCTTTAATTGCAGCAATTGCTTTTTGGTGCGAGTTATAACTAAATACATCCTGATCTTCACGAGATACTTTATAAACTTTAGCAACTTCTTCTGCTGTTAAGCCCATATTCCAATACCAATCGGCATGTTCTTTTGCAATTTTTGGATTCGGAAGAACTCTCCATCCACCCATAGGTATCAAACTCATACTTTCTGTACCACCTGCAATAATGCAATCGGCCATACCGGCATGAATTTTTGCACTCGCCATGGCAATAGTTTCTAAACCCGATGCGCAATAACGATTAACGGTTACGCCCGGAACTTTATCAGTACCCAAAGCCAATAACGAAATTAGACGCGCAACGTTTAAGCCTTGTTCTGCCTCTGGCATTGCATTACCAACTAATACATCGTCAATTTTATCTTTATCAACTTGAGGAACTGAAGCCATTAAATGTTGAATAACTTCTGCGGCTAAATCATCCGGACGATGAAAACGAAATACCCCGCGAGAAGCTTTTCCTACGGCACTTCTAAAACCTGCTACAATATATGCGATCATTTTATTTTATTTGTATTATGTACATTGTATGTTGTACAATGCGCATAACGTGTTATTACTATTATAATGATTTAATTAATTTATTGATCATGTTTTGTGTGTGCAATAATTTGTCTGTCTGTTTTTTTAATTCTTCTTCTGATATAAGATTTAATTTATTACTTACTATAAGTTGCGATTCAATTCACAAGCTGTACCTAAAGCAATTCCTAAAAATTGCCTGGATTCTTTTTCATTATTTCTACCTGCACCTTCGGCAATGTTTGATGAAATTGAAATCACACATCTGTTCATCTGACTAACCAACCCAAACTTTTCTTCTGCGGGAAATAATTTAGTCAGCTTGTACACATCGACAGCTAAGTCGATAGTATCCTGCCATATTTTTAGTTCTTTAAACTTGTTCATTTTTATCGTTTTATATATTTTGTAAAGCAATAGACTTACTACAAAATACAACGTACACCATACAATTTAATTCCTCAATATTTTTCCTCCGTTAACAATGCTTTGCAAGCGTTCTAATGTTTTACGTTCAGTGCAAAGTTGTAAGAATGTTTCTCTTTCTAAATCAAGTAAGTATTGTTCTGAAACAAGTGTTGGTTGAGATAAATTTCCACCGGCTAACACAAAACCTAATTTTTCTGAGATTAATTGATCGTGGTCGCTTATGTAATTTCCGCTACGCATAGAATTTGCACCAACATAAACCAATCCTAAAATTTCATTACCTAACACACGAATATCTTTACGCGGAGTTGGTTTTGTATAGCCGCTATTTGCCATACGTAAACATTCTGCTTTCGCTTCGCTTAATTGGCGGCTGCGAGATACAATCACTCTGTCAGTTCCTTTTCTTAAAATACCCATATCAAATGCTTCGTAAGCTGAGGTAGCTACTTTTGCCTGACCTATAGTTAAAAATTTATCGCGGAATGCATTTGTTTCAACATCACCTTCGTGCAATGAATCGCTTAAACGAACAGCAAACTCTTTTGTTCCGCCACCGCCCGGAATAAGCCCTACACCAAATTCAACTAAACCAATATAGGTTTCAGCGTGCGCAACAACTTTATCGGCATGCAAACAAATTTCGCAACCACCACCTAACGTTAAGTTGTGTGGCGCAGCTACTACTGGAATAGATGAGTAACGAATACGCATAGTAGTATTTTGGAATAATTTAACCGCCATACTTAATTCATCGAAGTTCTGTTCGGCAGCCATCATAAATATCATACCAACGTTTGCACCGGCAGAAAAATTAGCTCCTTCGTTACTAATGACTAAACCTTTATAATCTTTTTCGGCAATATCAATCGCTTTATTAATACCCGCTAAAACTTCGCCACCAATGGTATTCATCTTCGTATGGAATTCTACATTTAAAATCCCATCACCCATATCGGTAAGCGTAACACCACTATTTTTCCAAACAGTTTTGCTTTCGCGGATGTTATCCAAAATAATTAAATTCTCTGTACCAGGAATTGTTTTGTAAGATTTTGTGGGAATGTCGTAATATTTTCTAACCCCATTTTCTATTTTATAGAACGTGTTGTTACCTGCTTTAAGCATATCATAAACCCACGCAGCAGGTTTATTGTTTAATGATTCCATTGTGGCAATGAAACCTTGCACACCAATGGCATCCCAATATTCATAAGGACCTAAATCCCAACCGAAACCGGCTTTTAAAGCATCATCAATTTTATATAATTCGTCGGCAATTTCAGGAATACGATTAGTAACGTATTGAAATAAACCTGCAAAAGTCGCTCTGTAAAATTCTCCGGCTTTATCTTTTCCGGCAACTAAAACTTTAACGCGTTCTTTTAAATTATCAATTGGTTTAGTTAATTCTAAAGTCGCAAATTTTACTTTTTGAGAAGGTTTGTATTCAAGTGTTTTTAAATCTAAAGCTTGTATTTCAGATTTTCCATCAGCACCTTTTACTTTTTTATAGAATCCTTGTCCGGTTTTATCTCCCAACCATTTATTGTCAACCATCTTTTGAAGATAAGATGGCAATACAAATAAATCTTTCGCTTCATCATTCGGACAATTTTGTACCAAGCCGTTAGCCACGTGTACCAAAGTATCCAAGCCAACTACATCTCCGGTACGGAACGTTGCCGATTTTGGACGACCTAAAACAGGGCCCGTTAATTTATCAACTTCCTCAACCGTTAAGTCCATTTTTTCTACTAGATGAAGTAGCGCCATAATACCAAAAACACCCACGCGGTTTGCAATAAACGCCGGCGTATCTTTACATAAAACAGTAGTTTTACCAAGGTTGTTTTCGCCATATTCCATTAAGAAATCAACTACTTCTTGTTTTGTATAAGGTGTAGGTATAATTTCTAATAATTTTAAATAACGCGGAGGATTAAAGAAATGCGAACCACAGAAATTTGCTTTAAAATCATCGCTTCTGCCTTCGGCCATTAAATGAATAGGAATACCCGAAGTGTTAGATGTAATAAGCGTTCCGGGCTTACGAAATTTTTCTACGCTTTCGAAAACTCTTTTTTTAATGTCGAGATTTTCAATTACAACTTCAATCACCCAATCGCAAGTAGAAATTTTTTGCATATCATCATCAAAGTTTCCCGTTGTGATGCGTGATGCAAATTCTTTCTTATAAATTGGCGACGGATTTGATTTTAAAGCGAATTGAAAATCGTTGTTTACAATACGATTTCTAACTGCTTTACTTTCTAAGGTTAAACCCTTTGCTTTTTCAGCATCGTTAAGTTCTTTAGGTACGATATCAAGCAATAGCACTTCGCAGCCAATGTTTGCAAAGTGGCAAGCGATACGGCTTCCCATAACCCCCGAACCAAGTACGGCAACTTTCTGAATCATGCGTTTCATGTTTTATTATATTTTATTAGTTTGTTATTTTGTATGATGTAATTTGTATGTTGTATCCAAACTGGAACAAGATACAATGTACAACCTACATTATTTCTTTAATAATTTATTTCGTTCTTCTGCTAATTCAGTTATTTCATCAATGGTTTTAAAAAAATCCGCTATTTTTTTTTGTCCGATTTTAATTTCTACCAAATGATTAAAATTTCTAACCGTATTTTTAGCTAATTCTTTTTGTTCAATTCCTTTTTTTGTAAGTGTGATCAATATTTTTCGTTTATCAATCTTATCGCTTTTACGGATAATTAATTTTTTTTCTTCTAACGATAAAATAATGCGAGATAAAGAGGTGCTTTCCATACCTAATTGCGGCGCAATATCAGATGCGAAGGAACCTTCGTGACTATCAACATATAAAAGAAAGTGCGCCATTGCAATAGTTGCATCATGTAAACTTGCTTCTGTATTATACATTCTGCTAACTGTTTGCCAGGCCGATTTCAGTTTAGAATCTATTGTTTCGGTATGTTTTTTTGATATCACTAATACAAATATATTAAAATATTATTATGCATGCATAATATTTACTAAAATTTAACGTAGTCCGTTATTATCCTCATAAATAGATGTGTAAGCTGCTTTATTAGCCGCCATAATTACTTTTCTTTTGAGAGAAAGTTTAGGTGTCATTTCGCCTCGTTCTATACTCCAATCGATTGGCAAAACGGCAATTTTTTTAATTTTTTCGTAATTAGCCAATTCGCTATTGGTTTGCTCAACCTCTTTCATTAAACGCTCAGTAACGTTTTTATTTTTAACCATTTCTTCATTGGAAGTATAAGTTATATTGTGTTTAACGCACCATTCTTTTAAAAAGGAAAACGCGGGTATAATAAAGGCTGCAGGGAATTTCTCATTCTCGCCAATAACCATAGCCTGTTCTATAAAACGACTTTCTTTCAGTTTGTTTTCCATAAACTGAGGTGTAATGTATTTGCCGCCCGATGTTTTAAATATTTCTTTTTTACGATCGGTAATTTTTAAAAATTTGCCGTCTTCAATAATACCAATATCACCGGTGTGAAACCAACCATCTGCATCAATAGCTTCTGCGGTTAAATCAGGATGATTATGATAACCCAACATTACGTTCGGCCCTTTTATGCAAATCTCGCCGTCTTCAGCAATTTTTACTTTTACGTTACTTATAATTGGCCCAACAGTTCCTATTTTAGTGTCGTTTTCGTTATAGGTATTTACAGATATTACCGGCGATGTTTCTGTCAACCCATAACCTTCTAATACTTTAATTTTTGCCGCGTGAAAAACTCTTGCCAAGCGAGGTTGCAAAGCCGATCCGCCAGAAGCAATGGCCACAATATTCCCACCCAAAGCTTCTCTCCATTTATTAAAGATAAGTTTGTTGGCCATGCTTAACTGAAACTCATACCACCAGCCGTTAGCACGATGCTGCTCGTAACGTAATCCCAAATCTAAAGCCCAAAAGAAAAATCTTTTTTTTACACCGGTTAAATTAGAGCCTGTTGCTACAATTTTTTCGTACACTTTTTCTAATAAACGAGGAACAGTAACAAATATTTGTGGTTTTATCTCTTTTAAGTTTGCCGCAATAGTATCCATGTTTTCGGCATAATAAATAGACATACCCTGACTAATATATAAGTACGACAACATACGTTCGTAAACGTGATTCAATGGAAGAAAACTCAAAGCGCGCCACTCTTTTTTAAATGGGCATAAATTTTGTGTGCCGATAATATTACTGATAAAATTGTGGTGGGAAAGCATTACGCCTTTAGGATTGCCTGTTGTTCCTGAAGTATAAATGATAGTAGCTAATTTATAAGGATCTATAGACGCTTTAATAGCATCTAATTTTTCTTTTTGAGGATTACTTTTTCCAATGGTAATTAAGTCTTGAATAGAGCGTACGCCTTCAACCTTTGAAAAGGTAAAAATTTCTTTAACCGAAGAACCTTCGCAGGCTGATTTAACTTTGCGGAACATTTCTTCGTTCGATACAAAAAAGTATTGTACCTGTGCATCTTTTATAACAAATTTCAAATCATTATCGCTAATGGTTGGGTAAAGTGGCGTATTAATAGCGCCAGTTTGCAGGCAGGCAAAATCAACAAAATTCCATTCCGGGCGGTTGTTGGATATCAAGCCTATTTTATCTCCGGCAGTTATTCCCAAGTCAATAAAAGAGTAACTTAAATAATTTGCGGTATCAATAAATTCTTGTGTGCTGTATGTATGCCACTCGCCATTTTCTTTTGCGGCCAAAGCATCTACTTTTAAAGGCATTTGCTTTAAATTTTCTAGTAAATCGAAAAGTCTAAAATTTTCATTCATATTAAAATGTATTATGCGTGCATAAAAATAATATATATTTGTAAAACACAAAATATTTTAGAATGATTTTTGGAAAAAAAATTACCGAACTCTTAAAAATTGAGTTTCCTATTATTATGGCCCCCATGTTTTTGGTAAGTAACGAAGCCATGATAAAAGCCGGGATGCAGGCAGGTATTATGGCAACGTTCCCCACATTAAATTACCGCAAAGAGGGAGAATTAGAGGTAATTTTAAGATCATTAACTACTTTTAAAACCCAACCTATTACCGGTAATTACGGAGTTAATTTAATTGTGCAAAAAGCAAACCCATTATATATAAAACATTTAAAAATTTGTGTGAATAATAAAGTGCCGTTCTATATAACTTCTTTGGGTAGTCCGAAGGAGGTGATAGAAGCTGCACACAGGTATGGCGCTAAAGTTTTTTGTGATGTTACTAATATAGAACATGCTAAAAAATGCTATGATCTTAATTGTGATGGCTTTATTGCGGTTGGACAAGGGGCTGGCGGACATGCAGGGCCTAACCCGTTACAGGTTTTAGTGCCGGCTTTAAAAGCGGCATTTTCGGATAAACCAATTATTGCGGCAGGAGGCATTACCAATGGCGCAGGATTACTTTCGGTGCAAATTATTGGCGCAGAAGGTGTATCTATTGGCACAAGATTTATTGCTTGTAAAGAAGCTTCGGTAGCTCAATCATATAAAGAAGCTATTGTAAATGCACACATGGATGATATTGTAATGACTACTAAATTATCTGGTACGCCATGTACCATAATTGATACGCCTGCGGCCAAAAAAATAGGTTATACACAAAATTGGTTTGAACGTTTAATGAGTACTAACTCGCAAACAAAAAAATGGTTTAAAATGCTGGTACAGGTTAGAGGAATGAAAAAGCTAGAAGAATCTGTTTTGCCAAATAATTACCAAAGACTTTGGTGTGCAGGAAAATCGGTGGAGTTGATACATGATATTAAACCCTGCGAAGAAATTATTGCAGAGATAAAAAACGAATACGCTCAAAAATTAGCTGAACTTAGAGCTTAGATAAATTTGCGTTAGGGATGCGACAAGAAAGCCTTTTATTGTAATTGATAAAAGCTTTACTGTAGGCAGCCCGACGGCTGAAAAGATTTTTCAAGTATTTTAAGCATTCCATTTTAAACAATAAAAAAGAATGCATAAATAAGCCGTAACGCCCAAAAATTAACTGAAACTAAAAACAGCTAAATCTAAGATTAAATACCATCCTAACTAAAAAACATTATTTTTGCGGAAACAATTTTTAAGCTATGAGCCCAGAAGTTAAAACAGTTTATGATAATGCCGAAGCCTTAATGGAAAAAAGCATTACACACTTAGAGTTAGAACTTACTAAAATACGTGCAGGTAAAGCAAACCCTGCTATATTAGATAATGTTTCGGTTGATTACCATGGCACCAGAATGCCCATCAATCAAACAGCCAATGTAAATACGCAAGATGCGCGTACGTTGATTATCCAACCTTGGGAAAAAAGTATGTTAGGCCCCATTGAAAAAGCTATACAAGCGGCTAACCTTGGGTTTAATCCACAAAATGATGGTATCATTATTCGTATTGCTATACCACCACTTACCGAAGAGCGCCGTAGAGATTTAGTGAAAAAAGCGAAACAAGAAGCAGAAGATGCTAAAGTTGGTATTCGCGGGGCGCGTAAAGATGCGATGGAAGAAATTAAAAAATTAAAAGGCGGAAAAACTCCAATTCCTGAAGATGAAGCGAAAGATGCTGAAGCAAAAATACAATTGCTTACGGATGGTTTTGCCGCTAAATGCGATAAACATTTAGAGTATAAAGAAAAGGAAATTATGACTGTTTAAAATTATAAGCTGTATGTTGTACAATGTACAGCGTACAAATACATCCTACAAAAAAATGCAATTAAATAAAGATTCAATCATTGGTGTTGTTGGCTCAGGAGCTATGGGCAGCGGCATTGCGCAAGTAGCTGCTATGAGTGGTCATACAGTATATTTGTATGATAACAATGCGGCCTCTTTACAAAAAGCAAAACAAAGTTTAGCAAACACATTTTCTAAATTAGTTGAGAAACAAAAAATTACGCAACAAAAAAGTGATGAAGTAACTTCTTTAATTTCTTTTACAGAAAGCATTGAAAACTTAAAATCATGTAATGTAATAATTGAAGCCATTGTAGAAAATCTTGATATAAAAAAACAGGTATTTTCTCAACTTGAAAAAATTACAGCAGGTAATTGCGTACTGGCAACTAATACATCTTCTTTATCGGTTACATCCATTGCTGCGGCTTGCACAAATTCAACGCAGGTTTTAGGAATACACTTTTTTAACCCTGCGCCATTAATGCCTTTGGTAGAAATTATTCCGGGCATTGCAACCGATACAAACATTACAGAAGCTGCAAAAAAATTAATTGAGAGTTGGCGCAAATTACCGGTGTTGTGTAAAGATACTCCGGGCTTTATTGTAAACAGAATTGCTCGTCCGTTTTACAGCGAAGCCATGAAAATGTACGAAGAAGGCATGGCTGATATACCAACTATTGATTGGGCTATGAAAGAAATTGGCGGTTTTAAGATGGGTCCTTTTGAACTGACTGATCTAATCGGACATGATGTAAATTATACCGTTACAGAAACTGTTTGGAAACAATTTTATTATGATCCTCGTTACCGCCCTAATCTTTGTCAGAAACGTTTGGTAGAAGCCGGTTTTTTTGGGAGAAAATCTAACAAAGGTTTTTATGATTATTCGCTTACAGAAATGCCTCAGCCAAAAAAGGATGAATTCTTAGGTAATGAGATTTTTATACGAATAATTTCGATGCTTATAAATGAAGCGGCTGATGCACTATATATGAATATAGGTAGCAAAGAAGATATAGATCTTGCCATGACTAAAGGTGTAAACTACCCTAAAGGCTTATTAAAATGGGCTGATGAAATTGGAATCGAAAAAATATATCAGCAACTAAAAACATTACACGCTGATTATGGCGATGACCGTTACCGCCCAAATGTGTTGCTGAAAAAAATGGCGACAGAAGGTAAGAACTTTTACTAATATTTTATTGAGGATGACAAACTCTGAACTTATAACAAGTTTCTATAAAGCTTTTACAAAGAGAGACACAGAAGCCATGGTAAATTGTTACCATACAGATATACAATTTAAGGATCCTGCCTTTGGAATTTTAAAGAAAGAGGACGCAAAGAATATGTGGCGGATGCTTATTAGCAGAAGCAAAGGAAACATAAAAATTACGTTTAATAACGTTACTGCAAACGAAAAAACAGGTAGCGCCAACTGGGTGGCAGAGTATATCTTTAGCCAAACCGGTAGAAAAGTTATTAATATCATTTCTGCCGAGTTTGAATTTGCTGATGGAAAGATTATTAAACATACCGATAATTTTGACCTTTATAAATGGTCTAAACAAGCACTGGGCTTAAAAGGTTATTTATTAGGCTGGACAGCTTTTATGCGAAAGCAAATTCAACAGCAATCGGGTAAATTATTAAAAAAGTATTCCGAGAAAAATCCTGCTACGTAAACAATCGCTTCCTTTTAATATAATTTAATTTATTGACTAATAATTTTTAATCTAAAATAGTAGATTTGTTTATCAAACGAAATTTTAAAAACTAAATTATGTTTCATATCTCTAATTTGTTTCACAAACACCACGAACCAACTTCGCACCCGGATGTTATATTAATCGGTGCGGGTATAATGAGCGCTACTTTGGGCGTGATGCTTAAAGAGTTGCATCCTTCTTTAAAAATTGAAATATATGAAAGGTTAGATGTCGTTGCCGGCGAAAGTTCAGACGCATGGAACAACGCAGGAACAGGTCACTCTGCTTTTTGCGAATTGAATTATACACCTGAACTTGCCGACGGAACAATTGATGCAAGCAAGGCTTTTAAAATTGCCGAATCTTTTGAAACATCCAAACAATTTTGGTCTTACTTAATTGAAAAAGGATACATACAAAAACCCCATGAATTCATTAATTCTATACCGCACATGAGCTTTGTGTGGGATGGAGAAAACGTAGCGTATTTAAAGAAGCGTTATGAGGCATTGCAACAAAATCCGTTGTTTAAAGGCATGATTTTTTCGGAAGAAAGAGAGCAGCTAAAAAAGTGGATGCCGTTAATAATGGAGTTAAGGGATCCGCAACAAAAAGCAGCTGCCACCCGCATGGAGGCAGGTACAGATGTAAATTTTGGCGCTTTAACACGCATGCTTTTTAAACACCTGCAATCGTTAGAGTGTGTAGATCTTTATTTAAACAGCGAGGTGAATTTTATAGAGAGAAGAAAAGACGGCCATTGGGAAATTGAAATAAAAGATACTAAAGAACATACAAAAAAAACAGTTGAAACTAAATTTGTGTTTATAGGCGCGGGCGGCGGCTCTTTACCTTTGCTAGAAAAAACACACATACCCGAAGCTAATGGTTTTGGAGGTTTTCCGGTAGGAGGGCAGTGGTTAATTTGCAACAACGAAGCAGTGATAGAAAAACACGCTGCTAAAGTTTATGGTAAAGCAGATGTGGGCGCACCACCTATGTCGGTACCACATTTAGATACGCGTTTTATTAACGGAAAAAAAGCCTTGTTGTTTGGACCGTTTGCCAGTTTTTCTACCAAATTTTTAAAACATGGTTCGTTAATGGATTTACCACACTCGTTACAGGTAGATAATATTTTGCCTATGATATCGGTTGGCTTGCATAACATACCACTTACCAAATATTTAATTGAGCAGGTACGCTTAACGCCGGAAGACCGGTTAAATGAGCTGCGTAAATTTATACCAACTGCTAAATTGGAAGATTGGAAATTACAGGAAGCTGGACAGCGTGTGCAAGTAATTAAAAAAGACCATGACCACCATGGCGGAGGTGTGTTAGAATTTGGTACAGAAATAGTAAACTCGGCAGATGGATCTATGGCGGCTTTGCTGGGCGCATCGCCGGGCGCTTCTACATCTGTAAGTATTATGCTTGATCTTTTAAAACGTTGTTTTAAAGAAAAGGTCGACTCGCCGCAATGGCAAGCTAAACTGAAAGAAATGATGCCGGCTTATGGGCAATCTTTATCTAAAGATGCAGCGCTTTGTAAAGCTGTAAGAACAAGGACAAGTAAAATTTTGCAACTTAGTTATGCGAAGGAAGCTACTGAGAAAAAGTAAGTTGCTTTAATTTATGAAACAAAATTATTTCAGGATTAGGTGAGGTGCTGACAAGTTAAAATAATTTTTTTTATTTGCGTTAGGGATGCGGCTAGAAAGCCTTTTTAAGTAACCTTAAAAAGCTTTACGGCTGGCAGCCCGACGGCTTATGGAATTGTTTGACTTTGTAGGTAATGACGAAGAGCCGTAACGCCCAAATTGTAAACCTCTAAATACAAGTTTTTTCTATATCTTTATAAACGTTAATTATGAAGAAGAATAATGAGCAATAGTCCGCAGCAACAGGGCCTTGAGATAGAACAGCGAAATTTTAATGTGAAGCGTTTTCTGCTTAAGTATTTAAAATACTGGTATTTATTTGTGATATCGTTAGTTATAGCGTTGGCAGCGGCTCGTTATTATAACTGGTACGCTACGCCTTTGTACCGATCATCTTGCCGTATAATTATTAAGGATGAGAACGCAGGTGGCGAAAATATTTTAAAGGAACTTAATGATTATAAGCGAAACCGTAATTTGGAGAATGAGATACAGATATTAAAATCTAACTCGCTTATTTCTAAAGCCGTTAAACAGTTGGAGCTTGGAGAGACCTATATTTTAAAAGGCAAAATTAAATCTACCGAATTATATACCCAATGTCCTTTTAAAATAAACGCAGATACGCTAACAGATGCGGCCAGTTTTTATGAACTGGCTATTTTAATAATAGATAGCGAAAAGTTTGAACTCAATTATTTTTTAAAGAATAAGGATAATCATAAAATACACCGGCAATATAAATTTGGCCAATTAATAAATAATGAACTTGGAGTATTTAAAGTTGTTAAACGGAAGATATTTAACGCAGAGCAGTTTAACGACCCAGGGTACGATAAGAAAAGTTTTAAGGTATTTTTTAACCCCATAGAGAATGTTGCCAATTATTATGCGGCTACTTTGGCAGTAGAAGTAGCTGCATCTGGATCATCAATCTTACAGCTTACGGCCATAGACGCAGTACCCGAACAATGTGCCGATTTTTTAAATAAACTTACTGAGGTATATATACAAAACAGCATTGAACAGAAGAATTTACTGGCCAGTAATTCTTTAAAGTTTATTGATTCTCAAATTCAGCAGATAGCTGAAGAATTAAAGCAGATAGAAAACAACATGCTTGATTTTAAAAATAATAAAGGCATTATTGATATTGATGCGGAATCTAAATTGTTTTTAGATCAGGTAAAAGATTATGATGAAAAAGCATCTGAAAATAAAATACAACTTAGTTTTGTAGATTACTTAAGCAATTATATTAAAGAAAATAAAAAGGTAAATGATATTGCTCCCACCAGTATAGGCATTAACGACCCATTGCTGATAAAACTTATTTCTAATTTAAGCGAATTAGAAAATGAAAGAGATAGGAGGCAATATGATAATAAAGTAACTAGCCCCTTGGTAGAAAATTTAGATCTCCAAATTAAACGCATAAAAAGTGCGATATTGGAAACGCTTGCCGGCATAAGAAAAAGTTATACCATCTCTCAGGATGAAGTGAAAGATCAATTAAGTAAGATAGAGGGAAAAATTAGAAGCATGCCTAAAACTGAAATAGAATTAATTGGCATTAAGCGTCAGTTTACTATTAAAGAAGGTTTGTATGTTTATCTTTTGCAAAAACGATCTGAGACCGCTATCCTTCTGGCATCAACTGTTTCTGATAATTGGATTATAGATAAAGCTGTACCGTCTTATAGCCCTATTAAACCGGTTAGAAGTAAATCGTATGCCATTGCTTTTGTGGTAGGCTTATTATTGCCGGCGCTTTTAATTTTTATAGTAGAAATGCTGAACGATAAAATTACGGATAAGGAAGTGTTAGAAAGCCATACAAAAATACCTATAATGGGCATTGTTGGGTTTAATGATAATAACAATAGTTTATTCTCTGAAAAAAAACCAAGCGCTGTTTTTTTAGAATCTTTCAGAACCGTGCGAACCAATATAAATTATTTTTTAGATGAAAGTAATGAAGCTAAGAAGCAAAATGTAATATTGGTAACATCCTCTATAAGTGGAGAAGGTAAAACCTTTTGCTCGTATAATTTAGCAGGTATATTTGCTTTATCTGAGAAAAAGACGGTATTGGTTTGTTTGGATATGCGCAAGCCAAAATTGGTAGAAGGCATTCAACTAAAACACGATAAAGGAATGAGTAATTACTTAGCCGGCACGTCTACTATTGATGAGATTATTCAGCAGGCAGATGCATTACCTTATTTGGATATTATTTTTTCAGGACCTATACCTCCTAATCCTTCGGAGCTTTTATTAAAAGAAAAGATGGATAAGCTATTTGCATATTTAAGTGAAAAATATGATTACGTTGTTGTAGATACCCCACCTATAGGACTCGTAACAGATGGGCTTGTATTGTCTAAATATTCGCACGTTAATATGTATGTGGTACGACAAAATGTAACACGCAGTCAGCATTTACAGTTTATAAATAAATTATATGAAGAGGGTAAAATTAAAAACATAGGTATTGTTTTTAACGCCGTAAAAATTTCTTCAGGTGGTTATGGATACGGCTATGGGTACGGTTATGGTTACGGAGGTTATGGTGGGTATGGAGAAGAAAGCGATGTGAAAAAAGGCAGAATTCAGCGTTTGTTTTCAAAAAAATCGTAATCAGAAATTTTAAGAAGAAAGTAGAAGTGACGGATCTTATTTATAAAATTAAAAAATTTAATGTAAGAACTTATTTTACAGCCGGACACAGCCGTAGCATAAAAGCTAAAAAAAATATTCTTGCTTCTGTAATTATAAAAAGCATAAGTGTACTTACCAGTTTTGTTTTAGTTCCACTTACTATAAATTATTTAACTCCTGTAAATTACGGTATTTGGCTTACGTTGTATAGCATTATAAGCTGGTTTGGCTTGTTGGATATTGGCCTTGGAAACGGCTTGCGAAATAAGTTTGCCGAATCAATAGCCGCAGGAGATAAAAAAGCTGCCCGGGTTTATTTAAGTACAGCTTACGCCATACTTTCTCTTATAATGGGTTTTGCGTGTATGGTGTTTCTATTCATTAACAGGTATTTAAACTGGGCAGAAATTTTAAATGTTAGTCCTGAAAAAGCTTTAGTTCTAAGTAAGGTTACCATCATTATTTTTGGTTCTTTTTGTCTGCAACTCATAGTAAAATTAATCAGTTCTGTATTACTGGCAGATCAAAAAACGGCTGTAACAGGGGGCTTAAATACTATATGCAGTGTTTTATCATTAATGGTTATTTTTATCCTTACTAAAACTACCACAGGCTCTTTAATTTATTTGGCAGCAACTATTGGTATAATAAATGTATTAGTTCCACTTACGGCTAGTATTTGGTTTTATCGTACCTATTACAAAGATTTTGCCCCCTCTTTTAAATATGTAGATTTTAGTTCGGCCAAGAAATTAATGAATGTCGGTTTTATATTTTTTCTTTTTCAATCTACTGCGTTAATTGTTGTAGCCACTGATAATATTATTATTTCGAGAATGTTTGGCGCGGCAGAAGTTACGCCTTACAATATTGCCCTGAAATACTTTGCACCTGTAACACTTGCTTTTACCATAATTTCTGCGCCGTTGTGGAGTGCTTATACCGAATCTTATGCCCAAAAAGATATGGATTGGATAAAGCGAATTACCGGCAAAATGATGCGTGTGTGGCTTTTGATGGTTGTAGGTGTTATACCTATGATATTGATCTCTCCTTATGCATACGAACTTTGGATAGGCAAGGAAATAAAAATATCTACCGGCTTAACCGCGTGGATGGCTATTTATGTATTGCTAGCTGCCTGGAACCAGATATTTGGTAATTTTATTAATGGAGTTGGTAAATTAAGAGTAGGTTTTTATGTTTCTATATTTACAGCTATCATAAACATACCTTTATGTATTTTACTTGCTAAATATACAAGCTGGGGCGTGTCGGCTATTATCGCTGCTTCTTGCATTTCTTTAATTCCGGATGTTATTTTAATGCCTATTCAATATTTTAAGATCGTCAATAATAAAGCTACCGGTGTTTGGAATAAATAATTATAATATATACCAGCAAAAGATACATTATGTTATTTAATTCGTTTGAGTATGCCATATTTTTACCCATTGTTTTTTTACTTTACTGGTTTGTGTTTAACAAGCAGGTAAAGTGGCAAAATTTATTTCTTTTAATAGTAAGCTATATATTTTACGGTTGGTGGGATTGGCGTTTTCTTTTACTAATTGCTTTTAGCACGACGCTTGATTTTTGGGTAGGAGTTCAACTTGGCAACATAGAAGATGCCAAAAAAAGAAAATTAATATTTGGGTTAAGCTGTCTGGTAAACTTGGGTTTTCTTGGTTTCTTTAAATACTTTAATTTCTTTATCGATAATTTTATTGCTGCCTCTGAAAAGTTGGGTTATCATCCATCTATTACAGTTATAAAAATTATTTTGCCGGTAGGAATCAGTTTTTATACCTTTCAATCGTTAAGTTATACAGCAGATATTTATTTAAAGAAATTAAAACCTACTACAGATTTTATTTTGTTTGCCTCCTTCATTAGCTTCTTTCCACAATTAGTAGCAGGCCCTATTGAACGAGCTGTTAATTTATTACCGCAATTTGAAAATAAACGTCAATTTAATTATGAAGAAGCTAAACAGGGTATGCAGCAAATTTTGTGTGGACTTTTTAAAAAAATAGTCATTGCCGATACCTTATCTGTTTATGTAGACCAGATATTTGCCAGCTATCAACTGCTTCCCGGCAGTACCTTATTACTTGGTGCTATCTATTTCGCAGTACAGATTTACTGTGATTTTTCAGGTTATTCAAGTATTGCAATTGGAACTGCTCACTTATTTGGTTTCTCATTAATGACGAATTTTTCATATCCCTACTTCTCAAAAAACGTAGCTGAGTTTTGGCGTAAATGGCATATCTCTCTTTCAACCTGGTTTAGAGATTATGTATATATACCTTTAGGTGGTAGTTGCGGTACATTAGGCAAGGTTATTTTAAACACACTAATTGTTTTTGTATTAAGTGGCTTCTGGCATGGCGCTAATTGGACATTTATTGTATGGGGACTTTTAAACGGATTGTTTATTATTCCAACCATTATATTTTCAAAAAATAAAAAAGAACGATCATCAAATTTTATTTTCGATTCAGTCAAAATTTTATTTACTTTTTTTTTAATTACGCTAACCTGGGTGTTTTTCCGTTCTCAAAATATTGCACAAGCCTTTCAATATTTAAGTATATTATCTTCAAGATCCTTATTTACATATCCTGTTCAACATGGCATGGCAATGGCTTTGCCGCTTATTCTTATTTTATTCAGTATTGAATGGATACGCAAAAGAAATATTTCTTTCTTTCAGCCTAAACAAATGCCGATTTATTTTAGGTGGAGTATTTATTTACTAATGATAACAACTTGTCTGGCATTTTTTAAACAAAATCAAGCGTTTATCTATTTTCAATTTTAAAGGTGAAGAAATTTTTAAATAAAATACTTGTTTTATTGCTTTTAACTATAGGAGTTCTTTTGTTTTCTCTATTTTTTATTCCTGATGTTGTTTCAAGAACAAGTATATTGGCCGCGTTAATAGATAAGCATGAGGTATTAAAAAAAATTAAAACAGAAAAAATTATTTTTGTTGGTGGATCTAACGTAAGCTTTGGCTTAGACAGCAAAAAAATAATGGAGAAATATAACAGGTCTGTAATTAACATGGGTCTGCACGCTGGTATTGGTTTAGAGTTTATCGTAAAGGATGCGAAGCAATATATTAACAAGGGCGATATAATTGTTTTAATACCTGAATATGAGAATTTTTATACAGATAATTTTTATGGAGAAATGGAATTGATTGCTGTTTTGTTTGATATTGAACCTCAAGGTAGAAAACTGGTTGATGCAAAACAATGGCAACATCTTTTAAAATATATCCCAACCTATTCAGCAAAGAAAATTAAAAATTACATTCCCACATTATTTCGAAAACAAACACAAGCTACAGAAGTTAATATTTACGACAGGAGATCTTTTAATGAGTTTGGCGACGCATATATTCACTGGGCATTACCTAATCAAAATTATTTGCCTGCAAAAATAAATACGGGAAAAGAAAAATTAAATATTGAAGTTGTTTCTTTTATAAAAGAGTTTAAGAAGTATGTAATATCTAAAGGAGCCACGGTATGTATACTTCCCCCCGTAATACAGGATCAGTCTTTTAATAATCAGGTAAGTGCAATTTATATGATCAATGATTCGCTTACGGCAAACAATATTTCGTTTTTTGTAAAACCAGAACGATACAAATTTTCTTCAGAATATTTTTTTAATTCGTATTATCACCTTAATAAAAAAGGGGTTGATGAACGCACGCAAATGATAATTCAGGATATAGATAAATTCATAACGAAATAGTGAAAAAAGAAAAAGCGATATTAATTGTATTTCCTGATGAATGGTTGCAGTATTCTCCTTCCGTTCTAAACTTATATCGTTGTTGTAACGAACAATTCAATACAAAATTAGTTTACGTGGATAATGCAAAATTTAAAAACGATAATCTGGTAGAAAATTACTATAGTATTAAAATTAGTAAGTTTGCAGCTTACTTTTGGCGTAAAACAATAGGGTATAAATTTTATAAAGTTTTACGATTATTTTTCACACTTTTATTCATTAAACTGTTTGATAAACATTATGATACTGTTATTGCAATAGACTCGTCTGGTTATGTAGTTACCAAATTATTTTTTTTCCACACGGTTTATTTTTCACTGGAAACTGAAAAGGATATTTATTATAAGATTAGCAGGCACTTAGGAGTCGATAATCTGATCATACAAAGTAAAGAACGCAAAGAGTTTATGGTTGGAGATGACCCTGCAATAAAAATATTTTACATTCAGAATGCGCCCATTTTAGATTCACAACCTATAGTTCTTGGTAAGAAAAAAAATAAACGCCTTCTCTATATGGGTAATATTGAGTTTGGGTATGGCTTAGAACAGTTTATAGAGTGCATAAAATATTTAGATGAAAGTTACACGCTTACTTTAAAAGGAATTAAAAATGATAAATATTATAACTGGCTAAATGAAAAATACGGTACCATAATAAACTCAGGCAAATTAATTTTCGATTTTAATTACGTAGAGCAAGTAAAAATTATTGAATACGTATCACAATTCTACATAGGTATTACTGGTTACGATTTAGCTCTTGCCAAAGAAAGCTTTAATTATTTTTCTTCTCCTGCGGGTAAACTTTTTAATTATTACGCTGCAGGCGTTCCGGTAATTGGTATTGATATTATTGGTTTAAAGAGTGTAAAAGATTTTAATGTCGGTGTTTTGATCGATGAAGTCATTCCTTCTAAAATAGAACAGGCTATTCATGTCATTGAAAATAATTACAATTCGTTTGCAACTAATTGCCTGCTTGCTTCTAAAGAATTTGATTTTAAAAGATCGTTCGATTATTTTATAAATCATGTGTGCGTTGGTAAAAAGAATTCGTTTCATTTGAAAACTTTTTTTACGATGGGGCACGAACGAAGCATTAAAACAAAAAAAAACATACTAACTTCAATGGCTATTAAATGTGTAAGTATTGTGGTAAGTTTTTTACTAATTCCTTTAGCTCTTAATTATTTAAATCCGACTAAATATGGCATTTGGCTTACCTTAACCTCCGTAATAGGTTGGTTTACTTTCTTTGATATTGGCATAGGGAATGGTTTACGTAATAAGTTGGCAGAGGCATTAGCCAAAGATGATAAGGAACTTGCCAGAACTTATATTAGCACTTCGTATGCGGTGTTAAGTATCATCACAATTGTTATTTATGCCACATTTATCTTTGTGTTTCCGTTTATTAATTGGACAGCCATATTAAATACCCCACCTGAAATGAGCATTGAAATAAATAAACTTATATTTATTGTATTTAGTTTTTTTAGTTTACAATTTGTTATCAAGTTAATATCGATGATACTAAAAGCAGATCAACGCTCTGCTATTAGCGGAGGTATTAATACCTTTGCCAGCATACTTTCTTTAATTATTGTTTTTGTTCTTACTAAAACTACACATGGATCTTTATTATGGCTAAGCGTTGGCATTAGCATAGCTAATATTATTGCACCTTTAATTGCCACACTTTGGTTTTTTAGTAAAGATTATAAGCATCTAATACCTTCCTTTAAGTATGTAAATTTTAACAGTGCAAAAGATTTAATGGGTATTGGGTTTTTATTTTTTATCATGCAGTTTGCCGCCCTTATTCTTTTTTCTACAGATAGTTTTATTATTGATCAGCTCTATGGACCTAAAGAAGTAACACCATATAATATTGCTTTTAAATATTTTAGTTTAATTACTATGGGCTTTGCCATCATCACTACGCCCTTTTGGACTGCCTATACCGATGCGTATCATAAACACGATTTTGCATGGATAAAACGCATTACCAAAAAACTTTCTTTCTTTTGGATACTGTTGGTATTTGCCGTTATTGCCATGATTTTTTGCGCAGATTTCTTTTACAAAATATGGTTAGGTGGTGAAATTAAAATTCCTTTTAGGCTATCGGTGTCTATGGGCGCGTGGGTTCTGATTTCTACATGGACAAGCATTTTTGGAAATTTTTTAAGTGGCGTAGGCAAAATAAGATTAAGCTTGTACCACTCTTTTGCTATGATTATCATTAATATTCCTCTTTGCATTTTCTTAGCTAAATATTTAAATATGGGAAGTACAGGAGTAATAATTGGAACATGTATTTGCGTATTGCCTCAGGTGTTGATGCATCCTATACAATATGCAAAAATTATTAATAACAAAGCCAAAGGGATATGGGGGAAGTAAAACAAAAAAGAGCTTTGTTAATTACCGGAACTATTGTACCTAATAGTAATTTTGTGACACATAGCAATGCTAAATATAGACGGGATGAATATTATGCTTCATTACAGTTTTACGCTGATATTTTTAAAGAAGATGACCTGTTCTTTTTAGAAAATTCTTCTTTTGATTTTTCTACAGATACTAAATTTCAAAAACTATTTTTAAATAGACATATTACTTTATTTAAATTTCCCGTCTCAGATAAGTTTAGCCAAGGCAAAGGTTATCAAGAATTTGAAATGTTAGATCAAGTTATTGATGCGCTAAAAAATAACTATACTTCGTTCATAAAAATCACCGGAAGATACAAGGTTTTCAATTTAAAAGAACTTGTTAGTTTTAGTTGCGAAGGCTTAGTTGCTGATAGCCATAAGAAACATAAAGTAACACAAACCAATGTTTTTTATGTTAACGTTAATTTTTATACTAATTATTTAAAAGGTTTGTACAAACAGGTAGATGATAGCAATGGCATTTATATTGAGAAAGTTATTTACAAAAAAATACAGTCAAAAAAACTAGAGAAGCAAGTAAAGCTATTTTATTCAAATCCAATCATAACTGGTATTTCAGGTTCTTATGGTGGAACACTTAATCGTAATAAAATAAAAATGAAGCTTAGAAATGTAGAAAGGAAACTTTTACGTTTATTTAAAATAAATCAATTCTTAATAGAATATTAAAGATGAAGAGATTTGTAACCTTATTTCCTATCTGCGAAGATGTTCATCTTACAAAAGATTTAGGACAAATACCTTATTTTTTACATAAAAAATATGGATACAACTCTTCTATTGTAACCTATAAAAATAGCGCCTATTACAAAAATATTGAAACAGAGGTTAAAGGATTAAAAATAGAGTTTATTGAAAATACAGGACGTATTAATTTTTTGGAACGTAGCGTTTTAAAGTATATTTATAAAAACGCAAAGCATATAGATGTGCTTAATTTATACATTTTTTCAAAGTTTTCTTTTGCATACGGCATTCTCTATAAAATGCTTAATCCAAATGGATTTTTATATTTAAAACTAGATGGATATAATGAAACATTTGCACGGGATACACTTATTTCTCACTCTACTAATAAGATTAAAAATGCGATACTTAAAATTTTAGAAAGTAACTTCCTTAAAAAAGTAGATCTTATTTCTATGGAAAATCAAGAAGGTACGAACTTAGTAAAACAAAAATTTCCTGCGATAGCAGATAAAATTATTTATTTACCAGTTGGTGTAAATGATATTTTCTTGAAAGATGCATTTCTAACAAAACATAAAAGCTTTCAGGAAAAAGAAAATATTATTCTTACCGTTGGTCGTGTTGGCGAGGAAATAAAAAATCATGAAATGATTATTCGTGCACTTACAAAGACAAACATTAAAAACTGGAAGATGGTTTTTGTAGGGCCGGTTAATGAAAGTTTTAAAACTTATTTTGAAAAAATAATAGTAGAGTTTCCTTCGTTAAAAGAGCAAGTAATTTTTACCGGCAGCATTTCTAATCGCGTTGAGTTATATGGGTGGTATAACCGTGCAAAAATATTTTGCATTATTTCGCGTAAAGAATCTTTTTGCCATGCTATAAGTGAGGCTTTATACTTTGGAAATTACATTATTGGTACAGAAGGAGTAATGAGTATGAAAGATATTTCTAATAATGGTAAATATGGTGTAATCCTTAAAAACGATGATGATGTAGCACTTTCATCTGTGTTTCAAAAATTAATAGCTGATGACGTTAAGATTGGCTTACTTTATAAAGATATATTAAATCATTCGCGTAAGAATTTTGTCTGGTCGCAGATTATTGGCAAGGTTTATAAGCGAATAGAAAGCAAAGTTCACCATGAATAAAGGCGGTATAGGTATACATAAAATATCTCAACATAATTTGCCATTGGTAAGCATTATTACTGTTGTGTATAACGGTGCCAAACATATTGAACAAACTATAAACAGCGTACTTAATCAGTCTTATAAAAATATAGAATACATTATCGTTGATGGAGGCTCTACTGATAATACGCTTGAAATTGTTAAACGTTACGAAAAGAAAATTGATTATTGGCAAAGCGAACGCGATGGCGGAATATATTTTGCGATGAATAAAGGAGTTTCTCTTGCAAAAGGAGAATTAATAGGGATAATTAATGCCGATGATTTTTATTTACCCAATACTGTTTCAACCATTGTTGATTCTGATAAAATAAATCACGCTGATATTTACTATGGAGATATGGAATATGTAACCGAAAATGGAGATTTTATTTCTGTTGCAAAACCTGATATTACAAAAATGAATGAAATGCCGACTATTTTTCATCCGACTTGTTTTGTGAGTAAATCGGTATATAATAAAGCAGGTATATTTGATACGCAATATAAAATCTCTGCTGATTATGATTTTTTATTACGTTGCTTAAAACAAAACTTTAAATTTTCTTACATTGCAAAAACGCTTACTTGCTTCAGATTGGGCGGAATGAGTGGCTCTTGTGCTAGTAATATAGAAGGTTATAAAATTATGAAAGTTCACCAAACCGGGCATCATAAAAAAATAATTTGGAGATCTATTAAATGTTATACAAAAACATTCCTAAAAAAAATGATAAATTTGGGAAGAAGAAAATGATTAATCTAATAATATACATAGAGGCTGTATTTCGTAACGTATCCTCCCGTTGGAAAGGTAGGTTACTAAAAATTTATCTTGTGTTACACGGTTGTAAAGTAGGTAAAGGTTTAAAATGTTCTTCATTCCCATATTTTAAAGGCTTTCCAAACAAAAATATTACTATTGGAGATTACGTGGATCTGGGAAGAAACAACACCTTTGAAATTTCTAAAGAAGGAAAAATTATTTTAGAAGACTATGTCTTGTTTCATCAAAATATTTTAATTAGTTGCAATAAAGAAATCACTCTAAAAAAGTGGGCCGCACTTGCAGAGAATGTTAGTGTGCGGGATGGCAATCATAAATTTGCAAAAGATGTATATTACCGCCAACAAGATGGTGTTGCAGAAGCTATTGAAATTGGAGAAGATGCTGGTGTTTCGGCTGGGTGCGTTGTGTTGATGGGAGCTAAAATTGCTAATGGTGTTTTTATTGGATCTAACTCGGTAGTGACAAGAAAAACCGTTACCGAAGAGTATGGCATTTATGCAGGCAACCCTATTAAATTAATTGGTAAAAGAGAATAATTTTCAAAAGAGAGATGAAGGACAAAAGTAAAGTGGTAAAGGAGCTTTTTGAAAATACAGCGCTTTATCTTACATACGATTATAACCTGCAGATACGTAAAGAAACCGTAGCAGCTTTTACCGATGAATTATATTTTACTAACATACTTGATATTCCATGTGGTACCGGTGCTATGTCTATTCCATTGTTAGATCGTGCAGTTAAACTTAGCTTGGTAGATATTTCTGCTAATATGTTGCAGATTGCTAAAAGCAATATTCCTGAAAAAAACTTAAATAAAACAGAAACAATTAACGCAGATTTTTTTGAGCTCGATTTGCAAAATAATTCTTATGATTTAATTATATGTTTAGGTTTGTTAGCACATGTTAACTCGCCTGAAAAGTTATTAAACAAACTTTCCAATTTATTAAAACCTGGTGGCTTGCTTGTCATTCAAAATACAGATTCATCACATTTTTACAGCTACCTTATTCGTACTTATCTAGGCTTAAAAAACTTAGTCCGTAGGCAATTGTATAAACTTAACAAAGTGTCGGCTTCTTTTTTAGAGAATACATTAAAAAAAAATAATTTGGATTTTGTAAAATCATATCGTTACAACCAATCTTTCTTGGGCTTTTCTAACTTGTTTAGTAATGATAAAAAATATAGTATGACACATAATTTTTTTGGCGACGCTGTAAATCCTAAAAACCAATCATTCGGATGTGATTATACGTATCTCTTTAGAAAGAAAGAATAAACTTGAACAAAGAAAAGAAAATAAATGTTTTAGTCATTCCCGATCTTTTTCCAAAGTTTGATGGAGATGTACAAGGCATTTTTATTTTAGATTATTTAAAAGCAGTACAAACCTATTGCAATATCAATGTATTATTTTTACGCTTAGTTGGTAAACAAGGTTTATATATTGAAAATACAGATACAGCAACCGTTTACCGTTATTGCGTATCATCTAAAAAAATACCGGGTTTATTAAAACCTTTAGCCTATCTAATTTGGTTTATAAAAGGATACATAATTGGCAAGCAATTTAAAGATGCCGAAATAATCCACTCACATGGAAGTATTTTAAGCGGGACTTTAAGTTGGCTGTTATCAAAGAAATTAAAAATACCTTTTATTATAACAGAGCATCAGGGGCCTTTCTCCATGACTTCCGAAAACTTTTGGAAACTGCGCTGGACTCGTTTTATTATGCAAAAATGCAATATAGTATTAACAGTAAGTCATCATTTAAAACAGGAAATTTTAGACAGTAGCATTCATGTAAATAAAATTATTGTTACGCATAATCCGGTTGATACTGATCTATTTAAACTTAAAACAAATTCTGCTAAAACAAACAATATTTTATTTGTAGGCAGGCTAGATAATTTTAAAGGAGGTTTAAGAACCTTGCAAGCCTTTGAGAAAATTGTAAATAACAATCTATTATACAAACTTACTATTGTGGGTGATGGCGAAGATCTTCTTCCAATAAAAAATTTTATTGCACAAAATTCATGTTTAAAAAACAAAATTGTCTTAAAAGGATTGCTTTCAAAACCCGCTATTGCCTATGAAATGCAACTAGCTGATTTTTTTGTTTTCCCCAGTAGGCACGAGAGTTTTGGTTTAATAATTGCAGAAGCCTTATCTTGTGGCTTACCGGTTGTGGTGGGCAATCAAACTGCACCCAAAGAGTTCGTAAACAAGAGCAATGGCTTATTAGTGTCACCCGATGATGTAGATGCTTTGGCTGCAGCAATTCAACAGCTAATCGATACGTTTACTAATTATGATGCAAGTGCTATTCGAAACGAAGTTATAAATAACTTTGGCTTTGATGCTTTTGGAGAAAGATTAAAAGAAATATATAAAAAGAATTTTTAGATATGACGCTATTAATTTACTTAACATTCACCTCAAAAAAATACCCTACTAATGCAGACGCAAGCATAGCAAATGTGCCCCAAAAGCAAATGCGCATAATTGATTTTCCAACAGATGAACCACCAGCCTTTGCTGCAACCGAGCCTGAAAATGCCAGGAAAATAATTGCACAGCCATATTGAAAAAAGATGATGTTATGCAGGGGTGCAAAAAACGAAACCAAAACAGGCAGAATACCACCTGTAATAAATGCAGATGCTGAGGCTATGGCAGCTTGCAATGGTTTGGC